>CAZQIZ010000015.1:0-69790 GCA_964593585.1 uncultured Ignavibacteria bacterium | reverse complement strand
CGCGGCCAGCGCGAGCTGATCATCGGCGACCGCCAGACCGGCAAGACCGCCGTCGCCGTCGACACCATCATCAATCAGCGCGACACCGATATCTTCTGCATCTACGTCGCCGTCGGCCAGAAGGCCTCCACCGTCGCGCAGGTGGTTGAGACCTTCCGCAAGCATGGCGCCATGGACTACACCACCGTGGTCGTCGCCTCGGCGACCGACCCGGCGCCGCTGCAGTTCATCGCCCCCTACGCCGGCGTGACCATGGGCGAGCACTTGATGGTCCAGGGCAAGCATGTGCTCTGCGTCTACGATGACCTCTCCAAACATGCGGTCGCCTATCGCCAATTGTCGCTGCTTCTGCGCCGCCCGCCGGGACGCGAGGCCTATCCGGGCGACGTCTTCTACCTGCATTCGCGTCTCCTGGAACGCGCCGCCAAGTTGTCGGATGAGAAGGGCGGGGGATCGCTCACCGCGTTGCCGATCATCGAGACCCAGGCCGGCGACGTGACCGCCTACATTCCGACCAACGTGATTTCCATCACCGACGGGCAGATATTCCTCGAAGGTGACCTCTTCTACTCCGGCGTGCGCCCCGCGATCAACGTCGGTATCTCCGTGTCGCGCGTGGGCGGCAACGCCCAGACCAAGGCGATGAAGAAAGTGGCCGGCTCGCTGCGTCTCGACCTGGCGCAGTACCGTGCCCTGGCCGCCTTCGCGCAGTTCGGCTCCGACCTCGACGAGGTCACCCGCCGCCAGTTGACCCGCGGCGAGCGCATGGTCGAGCTGCTCAAGCAGGGGCAGTATGTCCCGATGCCGGTCGAGGATCAGGTGATCGTGATCTGGGCGGCGGGGAAGGGATATCTCGACGAAATCCCCGTGGCCGCAGTAAAGAAATACGAAAGCGGATTTTTGGCCTTCATGAAGAAGGAGTACCCCGACGTCGGCCACACCATCAAGACCAAGGGTGCGTTGTCCGACGACCTCGAGGCCAAATTGAAAGATGCCTGCGTCAAGTTCCGCAGCATCTTCAAGCCGTAACGGCCGCGCTCGGGAGGGTCGGGCGGGGTTGGCCCGCCGTGGGATTGGAAGATGTAGGACGGGCATTGCCCGCCGCTTGGTGGATGAAGTGACGCGGCTCAAGAGCCGCTTCTACGAACTGGTTGGATATGTAACATGCCATCGTTGCGCGACATCAAACGCCGGATTCGCTCGGTCAACTCGACCAAGCAGATCACCAAGGCCATGGAGATGGTCTCGGCCGCCAAGCTGCGCAAGGCGCAGACACGCGCCGAGAGGGCGCGTCCCTATGCCGATAGGCTGGAGCTGATCCTGGCCAACCTCTCGCGCGCGGCGGTCCAGCCCGGCGGCGGCATGCTGCATCCCTACTTCGCCGCCCGTCCGGTTAAGAAGACAACGTATGTGCTCGTCACCGCCGACCGCGGTCTCTGCGGATCGTTCAACGCCAATTTGATCCGCCGCGCCTCGCAGGTGCTGCGCCGCCACGAGCCGGGGACCGCCGAGTTGGTCTGCATCGGCAAGCGGGGCAACGATTGGTTCAAGAAGCGCTCCACTCCGGTTATCGCCGCGCATCTGGACTTTGGCGGCAACATGGATCTGGCGCGGGTCAAGCAGATCACCAACGACCTGACCCAGCGCTTTGTCACCGGCCAGACCGATGCGATCCAGCTGATCTACGCCCGGTTTATTTCGACCGCGCGCAGCGAAGTCACCGTCGCGCCGTTTCTGCCGATTGTGCCCGGCGACCAATCCGTGACAACCGTGGCCGATTACATCTTTGAGCCCGATCCGGTCGCCATCTTCTCCGACCTCATGCCGCGTTACGCGTCCACCGTCATCCAGACCGCGCTTTCGGAGTCGTTTGCCTCCGAGCACGCCGCCCGGATGCTGGCGATGGGCGCCGCGACCAAATCGGCCGGCGAGATGATCGATTCGCTGACGTTGCAATTTAACAAGGCGCGCCAGGGCGCCATCACCAAGGAGCTGCTCGACATCGTCGGCGGCGCCGAGGCAATCAAGTAATTCGTTGCTCTTGTGGAGGGCGAGGCTCCCGCCGAGCCTGCTCTTTCGGAACGCACGCGAAGGGATAGAGAGGATCAACGCATGGCAGGCGAAAACTGGGGCAAGGTTGTTCAGGTCATCGGACCCACGGTCGACTGTGAATTTCATTCCGACCATCTGCCCAACCTGTTGAACGCAATCACCGTGGTCGACAAGGAGCGCGGCATCGATCTGACGCTCGAGGCGGCGCTGCATATCGGCGACAACATCGTCCGCTGCGTGGCGCTGGCCTCCACCGACGGCCTCGTGCGCGGCATGAAGGCGCTCGACACCGGCCGCCCGATCGCCGTCCCGGTCGGCGAGCAGTGCCTCGGACGCATCTTCAATCTGTTGGGGACGCCGATCGACGGCAAGGGGCCGCTGCCGCCCAATGTGCGCCGCGATCCGATCCACCGTCCCGCCCCGTCGCTGGCCGACCAGTCCACCGAGACCGAAATCCTTGAGACCGGCATCAAAGTCATCGACCTGCTCGAACCCTATTCCAAGGGCGGCAAGGTCGGTCTCTTCGGCGGCGCCGGCGTCGGCAAAACCGTCATCATTCAGGAGCTCATCAGCAACATCGCCACCGAGCATGGCGGCTATTCGGTCTTCTGCGGCGTGGGCGAGCGCACCCGCGAGGGCAACGACCTCTACCGCGAAATGACCGAGTCGGGCGTGATCAAGAAGACGGTGATGGTCTTCGGCCAGATGAACGAGCCGCCGGGCGCGCGTCTGCGCGTCGGCTTAACCGGCCTGACTATGGCCGAGTACTTCCGCGATGAAGCGCACCAGGATGTGCTCATCTTCATCGACAACATCTTCCGCTTCACCCAGGCGGGTTCGGAGGTTTCGGCGCTGCTGGGACGCATGCCCTCGGCGGTGGGTTACCAGCCGACGCTCTCCACCGAAATGGGCGCTTTGCAGGAGCGCATCACCTCGACCAAAGCCGGCTCGATCACCTCGGTGCAGGCGATCTATGTGCCCGCCGACGACCTGACCGACCCGGCGCCGGCGACCGCGTTCACGCACCTCGACGCGACCACCGTGCTATCGCGCCAGATCGCCGAGCTGGGCATCTACCCGGCGGTCGACCCGCTCGATTCGACCTCGCGCATTCTCGATCCGCACATCGTCGGCGAGCGCCACTACCGCGTCGCCCGCGCCGTGCAGAATATTCTCCAGCGCTACAAGGACCTGCAGGACATCATCGCCATCCTCGGCATGGAGGAACTCTCCGAGGACGACAAGTTGATCGTCTCGCGCGCCCGCCGCATCCAGCGCTTCCTCTCGCAGCCGTTCTTCGTCGCCGAGGCGTTCACCGGACGCACCGGCCGGTATGTGAAGCTCGAGGATACGATCCGCGGCTTTGAGGAACTGGTCTCCGGTAAGCACGACGATGTCCCCGAGCAGGCCTTCTACATGGTCGGCTCGATCGAAGAGGCGCTGGAACAGGCCGAAAAGATGAAGTCGGAGGCGGCCTAACGCTCAATAGGACCGATTCGTCCTGTTGGACCTATCATAATGGCATCCTTTCACCTGTCGATTGTCACCCCGGAGGAGACCGTCTTGGAAGAGACGGTCACCTCGATCATTGTGCCCGGCGCCAAGGGGTATTTGGGCGTGATGGCTCACCATGCGCCGCTGATTTCGCCGTTGGTTCCGGGGAAACTCACCATCGTCATGGCCAACGGCAATGAGCGCATCATGGCGGTTTCCGGTGGCTTCATCGAAGTGGCCGGCAACCGCGCCACGATTCTGGCCGATGCCGCCGAACTGGCCAGCGCCATCGACCGCCAGCGCGCGCAGGCCGCGCTCGAGCGCGCGCAGAAACGACTCCATGACGCGGCGCACGGCGACCAGGCGTGGGACATCGACCGCGCCACCGCCGCCTTCCGCCGCGCGAAGAATCGCCTGCGCATCGTCGATGAGGCCCCGGTCCGTTCGCACTAAGGGGCGCCGCGGACCGAACCATACGATGCCTGCGGGGTATAACCGCCGTGCCGTGATTTGACGGCCCCCGATTTCCGAAGAAAACCCAAGGAGGATTGTCCATGAGAGGTTCGCATCGCTGGTCGACGCTGGTCTGTTCCGTCGCCACGCTGTCGTTGGCGTCCCTGACGCTCCTGGCCGGCCCGGCCGCCGCCCAGGACAACAAGCCGGCCCCCGCCGAATCGCGCGAGGTCAAACCCAAACCGGAGGTGGCGGTGGATCCCGCAGCGCCGTACAAGCACATCACATTCGCCAAGGGCGAAAAGCCGCGTGTCGTCGTCGAAACCACCATGGGCAAGATGGTCCTCGAACTGTGGCCCGATGTCGCGCCCAAGCACTGCCAGAGCTTTGTCTATCTCGTCGGCAAGAACTACTACGATTCGGTGTCGTTCCACCGCATCATCCCCGGTTTCGTGATCCAGGGCGGCGACCCGCAGGGCACCGGCATGGGCGGCCCCGGCTACACCGTTCCGGCCGAATTTTCCGATACGCTCAAGCACGATCTGGGCATTCTCTCGATGGCCCGCACCCCCGATCCGAACTCGGCGGGCTCGCAGTTCTTCATCTGCCTCTCGCGCGAGCGCACCAAGAACCTCGACAAGCAGTACACGATCTTCGGCAAGGTGGTCGAGGGTCTCGAAGTGGTCGAGGCGATCGGCAAGGTCAAGACCGGGGCCGGCGACCGTCCGGTGACCCCCGTGTTGATGACCAAGGTCTACATGGAGCCGAAGGGTTAATCGGCTGTCCGCTTATATTCTCAAAGGGCCGTCCCTGGACCGCAGGGACGGCCTTTTGCTTGAGCGCGGCCGACAATATGTCATCGCCAAAGCGATGTACGTCGGCCGGGCGCGACGCTCGGGGTAGAAAGGTGTTGCCGCCGGCGCGCCAACGGGCTTGATTGGCCCCGTTGCATCGGGGCAGGGCAGAGGAGACCGAACGAATGAGACTCACCAAGCGTAGTTGCACGTGGTTGACCCTTCTGGGCATCATGGCCGCGGTCGTCGTCGGATCGACGCCGTATGCGGCACAGGCGCAAAGCGATCCGGTGGCCGACAGCATCAAGCAGGACGAGGCGCGTAAGGCGATGGAAGCCGAGGCCGATTCGGCGCGACGGGCCGCCGACAATGTCGCCGCCCGCGTCCGTGCCGCGCAGATGCGCAACGATACGGCCAAGACCGACTCCCTGCCGGCCGCCAGACCCACCGACACGCCGGTGGTGGTCGATACGACCACGCCGACTCCGCCCGCCGGCGCCGTGAGCGTGCCGGGCGGCGACACGGCCGCCGTCACCACGACTCCCGCTGACACCGTGCCTGGGGCGCCGCCAGATACCACCGTCGCCGCCGCGCCCGCCAAACCTGTCGATCCCACGGCGCCCTACAAGGAGGTCGCGTTCGATGCCGAAGAAAAGCCGATCGTGGTCCTTGAGACCTCGATGGGCAACATCACGATCGAACTTTGGCCCGATGTTGCCATGAAGCACTGCCAGAGCTTTGTCTACTTGATCAACAGCGGTTTCTACGATTCCCTGCTTTTCCATCGCGTGGTTCCCGGTTTCGTGATCCAGGCCGGTGACCCCACCGGCGCGGGCACCGGCGGCCCCGGATACACGCTGCCGGCCGAGTTCTCCACAACCATCAAGCACGACGAGGGGATCCTTTCGATGGCGCGCAAAGTCGACCCGCTCGCCAAGCCGGGCGAGCCGGAGCGTCCCGAGTTTCTTAACTCCGCCGGCTCGCAGTTCTTCATCTGTCTCGGACGCGTCGCCAGTCTCGACGGCAAGTACACCGCCTTCGGCGAGGTGATCGAAGGGATGGATGTGGTGCAGAAGATCGCCAAGACCCCGGCGCAACGCGAACGTCCTCTCACCCCGGTCCGTATCACCAAGGCCTATGTGAAACCGAAGGCGTAATCACGCGCACAAGCATTACGGCCCCGTCCGCGAAAGCGGGCGGGGCTTTTTTGTCGCGTTAACGGGTCTGCCGCAGCGCCTCGGCGGCCGCCGCGGGGTCGAAGTCGCCTGCAAGACCATGGCGGATGTAGGCAATGCGACCGCCGCGCTGCACGCCGATGGCGATGGGATAAGACATCATCGCATAGCGGCTGATGAGGACTTGGGCGGTGTCGCAGAGCAGGGGGATGTTGGCGGCCAGGTATCGCGTGTGGCTGCGCACCCGATCCAGTTTGTCGCTATAAACGCCGACCACGCGCGGCAAGCCGGGCAGTTTCGGCTCCCGGCTCCAGATCGCAACGACGGAATCGCAAGGCCCGCAATCGGCCGAGAGCAAAAGCACGATCAGGTCGCCGTCACGGGCGAAGGCCAGAAGCCCGGTCTCCATCCCATCAGTGGCCGTGACTGCGATGTCGGGCAGAATCGTCCCCGGTCGCAACCCTCCCGCTTCCGTCGCCTCCGATGGTCGCCGCGGCTCGTCAACGCTCTGGCTGGCCAGCATGATGCCGAGAAACCCCGCCAGCAAAAGCCCCGCGGCCAGCACCACCAGCCGTCCCCGCGAGTTGAACATCGTCGACCCGGAATCCATGCGTTGCGGGAATCTGCGTCCGCGACGCGCAGCGGTCAATTCCCGTTTGCGGCGACGGTATCTGACGATACCCAAACCGCTGCGGCGGCATTATCTTGGACCCCGTGAATAACCGGCTGGCATTGACACTGGTGGGGTCCACCGGCTCCATCGGCGAGAGCACACTGCGCGTCGTCGACCGCTACCCCGACCGTCTCCGCGTCGTCGGGCTGTCCACCGGCCGCAACCTGGCCCGGTTGAGCGAGCAAATGGCGCGCTACCGCCCCGAAATCGCCGCCATCAGCCAATACGCGGGCGATCTGCCGCCGGGGGTCCGTGCGGGGGATCAGGCCATCTGCGAGGCCGCCGCCTGGCCCACCGCCGATGTCGCGGTGATTGCCGCCGTCGGCTTTGCCGGGGTCCGTCCGACTCTGGCCGCGATCACGGCCGGCAAACGCATCGCGCTGGCCAACAAGGAGACTCTGGTGGCTGCCGGCGCGGTGGTCATGCCCGAAGCCCATCGCCATCACGCGGCGATTGTGCCGATCGATTCGGAACACTCCGCCATCTGGCAGTGTTTGCAGGCAGGAGCGCGCAGTGAAGTCCGCCGGCTGATTCTGACCGCCTCGGGCGGCCCGTTTCGCACCCGGCCGCTGGCCACCTACGAACGGATCACTCCCGCCGAGGCGCTGGCGCACCCAACTTGGAGCATGGGACCGCGCATCACCATCGATTCGGCCACCATGATGAACAAGGGATTCGAGATCATCGAGGCGTCGTGGCTTTTCGACCTGCCGCCGGAGCGGGTCGATGTCGTCATTCATCCCCAGTCGATCGTGCACTCGATGGTGGAATTCCAGGACGGCTCGGTGGTGGCGCAAATGGGGATCCCCGACATGACGCTGCCGATCACCTATGCGCTCTTCGGCCCGGAGCGTCCCCCGGCCACACCCGATGTCCCGCGCTATCAGCCCGCGCAGCGTCAACCGCTCGAGTTCTTTGAGCCCGAGCCGGAGCGCTACCCCGCGTTGGAGTTGGCGCGCGCCGCCTGGCGAATCGGCCCCGCCGGCGGGGCGGTACTCAATGCCGCCGATGAAGTTGCCGTCGCCGCTTTTCTTGAGGAAAGACTGCCGTTTACCCGTATAATTCCGCTGGTGGAGAGGGTGCTCTCCGAACACGTCGTTGTCCCGAACCCAACGATCGGCGACATTGAGGAAGCCGACCGCTGGGCACGTCGCCGGGCCGAAGAATTGGCCGGGACAACAGGCGGACGTGTCATGACCCATTAACCTGATCGGACGAGGACAATTTGACCACGTTTTTCGCCACGCTGCTGGTTCTGGGAGTTCTCATCTTTGTGCACGAGCTCGGGCATTTCCTGGTCGCTAAATGGGCCGGGATCCGCGTCGAACGCTTCTCGCTGGGTTTCCCGCCCAAAATGATCGGTTTCACCAAGGGGGAGACGGAGTACTGCATTTCCTGGGTTCCGCTCGGCGGCTATGTGAAAATGGCCGGCGAGAACCCCGAGGAAAGCGAAGTCACCGGCGATCCGCGTGAATTCATGTCGAAGAGCATTGCCGCCCGCGCCGCGGTAATCATCGCCGGGCCGTTGATGAACTTTGTGGCCGCCATTCTGCTTTTCTCTGCGGTGTTTTTCTTCTATGGCAAGCCGGTCGCCAATCCCGACCGCGTGGTGGTGGGGGCGGTCCTGCCCGATTCGCCCGCCGCGAAGGTCGGGATCATGACCGATGACGAGATCGTCGCCATCGACCACCAGCCGGTGAAAACCTTTCAGGAGATGGCCGAGTATGTCGGCCAGCGTCCGGCGCAGGGCGTCGAAGTGCTCTGGAAACGCGGCGATGACATCTTCTCCGCGCCACTGGTCACCCGGGTCGACACACTCAAGACCGCCGACGGCGCCGACAGTCTGGTCGGACGTATCGGCATTGGGATGGGATTCATCAATGAGCCCATGGGGTTGTTCGCCTCGCTGGGCGCCGGCACCGTCCAGACATTCAACATCTGCGGCGCCATGGTGAAGTTCCTCGGCGGCCTGTTCTCCGGCGCCGTGTCGATCAAGATGGTCTCCGGTCCGGTGGGCATCGCCAAGATGGCCGGCGAGGTGGCGCGCGAAGGGCTGAACATGCTCATGACGTTCATGGCCGTCCTCTCGGTCAATCTCGCCATCCTCAACGTGCTGCCGGTGCCGATTCTCGATGGCGGCCACCTGGTGTTCCTGCTGATCGAGAAGCTCAAGGGACGGCCTCTGACCATCAAGCAGCGCGCCATCGCCCAGCAGGTGGGCATGGGGTTGCTTTTGCTTTTGATCGTGACCGTGACCTACCACGATGTCCTGCGCCTCTTCGGCGGGTAGGGGAGACGCCGAACTTTCCGGCGCGGGCAACGTATGAAGAAACACAACGGATTCTAGGCGACCAACTCCAGCGGGGAGACGAACGTGGCACTGTTCGGACACAAGGAAAAACCGAAACCCGACCCACGGCCCAGCGGCTTCGGGCATGTGCTCTGGGAGTACACCAAGAACCTCGGCGTCGCCTTCATCCTCGCCATCGTCATCAAGACCTCGATCGTCGAGGCCTACAAGATTCCGTCCAGCTCGATGGAGGACACCCTCCTGGTTGGCGACTTCCTGTTGGCCAACAAGTTCATCTACGGCTCGCGCCTTCCGCTGTTGGATTACCGTCTGCCGGCCATCCGCGACCCCGAGCCGGGGGATGTGGTCATCTTCAAGTTCCCCAATGATCCCTCGGTCAATTACATCAAGCGTTGCATCGCCAAGGGCGGGCAGACCGTCGAGATTCGCAACAAACGTGTCTATGTCGACGGCGAGTTTGTGCCGCTGCCCGCCGACGGGAAATTCACCTCCGGCGAGGCGGTGGAGCCGGCCGGACGCAGCGCCCGCGACAACTTCGGACCGTTCACCGTCCCGCCCGGCACCTACTTCATGCTCGGCGACAACCGCGACAACTCCTACGATTCCCGATTCTGGGGTGTGGTGCCGCGCAATCTGGTCCAGGGCAAGGCGATGGTGATTCACTGGTCCTGGGGGACCGATCCCAACGCCCCCGAATGGTCCTGGACCAACCTTGGCTCAATCGGCAAGGCGTTTCTCTACAACATCAGCCATTTCGCCTCGCGTGTGCGCTGGAACCGTCTCGGCGACATCATTTATTGAGGCGCTTGCCCGATTATTCTTCTCCTGATTTCCTGTCATAATACGGCGCCGGCTCGCAAGGCCGGCGCCGTTATCGCGTTGACATGCGTCGTCGGCGTCGTATCGTACGGGTGATGGATGGCCGCTATTCGCCTCCATCATTGCCGGAGGGACCATGCAAGGCGCCTGTCATCCGGCCCCCTTCTGCCGACGCGTTCTGCCCTCACTGATACTGCTTCTTGCCTGCGGCGGCGCGACTTGGGCGACCGACAGCGGCAAGCGGTTGGATGTCATGATCCCGCCGCTGCCGCCGATCAACGCCCGCCCAATCTGGGTTGAGACCGTCGACTCCCTGGCCATGCGCGGCGGCGACACTGCCTATGTCGAGTTTGTCGCCGTCGATCCGGAAGGGGGCGCGCTCATCATCTACGCGCTGGGGCTCCCCGACTTTGTCCGCCAAGCCGCATCTTTCGATGGCCGCGCGGCCCTGATGATCACGCCCGCCCGCAACGTCGATGGGGAGTTTTTCATCCGGTTGATCGCCGTCGATGATTCCAGCTCCGCCGATACCGCCACGCTGCATCTGACCGTCACCCGCGTCAACGGCCCGCCGGAGTGGGGCGACCCCGGCATCGACACACTCGTCCTGATGGAAGGCGAAACCGACGTCGTGCATCTGTCTGTGGAAGACCCCGACGGCGACAGTCTGACGGTCACTCGCTTCAGTCTTATCGAAGCCCACATCGCACCAGCCGGTCCGGGACTGTATGATCTGGTCGTTATTACGCACATCGGCAATGCCGGCCAGTACATCGGTATGCTGGTTGCCGCCGACGCTGTTTTCGCCGACACGCTTTGGCTGCCGGTGCGTGTCACTCTCGCGCCTCCCAATCATGCGCCCGTCTGGTCCGACCCGGGGTTTTCGACCATCGCACTCCTCGAAGCCGGATATTTCATCGTCGCGCTCTCGGTCAGCGATGAGGACGGCGACGACGTCGCGATCACAGACCAGAGCACGACCTCCACGCTCCTGACCGATCTTGGCGACGGGCAATTCGAACTGGTCATCGCACCAGCCATCGGCGATACCGGGCAGCATCAGGTCCGCCTCATCGCGGATGACCGGCGCGCCACCGACACCTTTGCGATGACTGTCAACGTCAACTTCAACCCCCATCGTAACCACCATCCGCGCTTTGTCAATCCACCCGACACGGTGTACATCACGGCCAATCGCGACACCGTCGTCACCATCACCGCCGTCGACCCCGACAGCGATTCTCTGGTGGCCAAGGCCGGGAACTACCCCGAGTTCATGACCTTTGCAACAGCGGTCGATGGCCAAGGCCGGATTCGGGAGATGCTCTCCATCCGATCGCAACGAATCCGGAGTCGTTTCTGACAACGATGTCTCTGAACTTCGGAATAACATCTTCTCGCATCATTCACAGCCCGCCGTTGCCGGACGCTTCAACCCGGCCGACTACAATTGCTTCTGGAAGAATGGCATCAACTACGACAATCGGTACTCTCGGAAGACCCCGCGCGGGGCGCACGATTTCGCCGTCGATCCGTATTATGTGGATCCGGCCTCCGGCGACTACCATTTGCAGGAACGCTCGCTCTGTGTCGACAACGGCGACCCCGATGCGGAATTCACCGATACCGATGGGACCCGCAATGATGTCGGTGCGTTTACGCGACCGCGGACTCCGCATGCGGCGGTGGTGAATCTGAGCGTGGATGGTCCCAACCGTTGGCGGTTGACCGAAAATTCTCCACACTACGTCTGGGACCTGATCGGCTTTGACGCCGGCGGACAACAGGCCATCGAAGTGGAAATGGGGACCGACAACGACTGGACGACGGCGGAAACCTGGGCAACGAGCGTCATTGCCACCTGCGATTCATCCTTGATCTACGCCGGACCTCCCCTGGCCGACGCGCAGGACTATGTCGTCCGCATCCGCGCCCGTGGCGCGGAAGACTGGGGGGCATGGGCCTACGAGGGATTTCGCACCAATGGCCTGCCGGTTCCGCCGCAAGCGGCGTTTCCAACTGCCAACACTTCGGTCAATCCTCGCATGCTGCAACTGCGCGTCGCTGTCGATGCCGACCCCGATGGCGATTCGCTGACTTGCGAGTTTGTGGTGGCGGAGACACCTGACCTGTCGATCATCGTTGTCGGCTCCACCCATCGCCTCCTCGGCGCGGCCGTCGTCTCATCTGACACGCTTGCCGAATTGACGCTGGGCCGGGAGTATTGGTGGAGCGCGCGCCTCTCCGATGATGTCGAAGCCACGGCTTGGGCGCCGCCGATACCGTTCACCACCACCAGCGGATCGATCACCGTCCCGGTCGACCAGCCGACCATCCAGGATGGCATCGACGCGATGGCCACAGGCGACACGATTTGGGTGGAGATGGGCGACTACACCGAGAATCTCAACTTCCGAGGACGCGGAGTCGCGGTGGTGTCGCTGGTCGGGCCCGAACAGACCATTCTCCGACCGCTTGACGTAGCAGTGGCGACCGTTTCCTTCCCGCGAGAAAATCGGGTCAGTGTCTTGTCGGGATTCACCATCACCGGATCGGAGACGTTCGCAGTGACCGGGACAACTGCGCGCCCGCGTCTGATCGGCAACGTCTTTGATGGCAACATCGGGGCCGTCACGCTGTACGGTTGCACCGATCCGCTGCTGGAGAGAAACACTTTCCGCAACACCGGCATCGAATCGCAGAGTCATGCCGCGGTCTGGCTCGACAACTGCGTCCGGGCCATCATCACCCGCAATGTCAGCCACAGTGGGCGCAGCGCAGGGGACTTCTACCTGACGCGCAGTGACGGCGAAATCACCAACAATACAATCGAAGTCGGACGCGGTTTCGGCATCTACGTACGCTGGGACATTGTCGCCGTGTACAACAACATTGTCGTTGGCGCGCCGCACGTCGGGATCTACCAGCACGCCTCAGCCAATGTCACCGCCATCACCGATTACAATTGCGCGTTTGGTAATGCAAAGGACTACCGCGATGTCACGCCCGGTCCCGGCAGCGTCTACGCCGACCCACGCTTCGTCGACCCCGAAAACGGCGACTTCCGTCTGGCCGACGGCTCGCCGTGCGTCGATGCCGGCCACCCCGATCCGCGGTACAACGATCCCGACGGCTCGCGCAACGATATCGGCGCCTTGCCCCATGTGTCCGGACTGGCGGCGAAGGTTTCCGACGATGTCAATCGTGACGGCGATATCGACATCCGCGACGCGGTCCACTTGATCGACCGAAACGTGCGCGCCGCCGACTCGGCCGTGACCATCGGGACGCAGCGCGAGCGCATCCGCGCTCTCCTGCAACGCCTCTGGCGTCCGAGCCCGCACTAATGACAACGGGCGCGCCGATTGGCGCGCCCGCTTTGCATCCCTGCAATGTCGCGGCCTACAGCTCCGTCTTTGACAGGCCGTACTCCTTGATCTTGTACAAAAGCGAACGGTAGGAAATTTCGAGGACATCGGCGGCCTTGCGCCGGTTCCAGTTGGTCTTGCGCAGGACCTCGGCGATCAAATCGCGCTCCTCGCGCGCGATCACCGCGTCGACCCGCCGCTTCAGCGAATACCCCGCCTCCTCGGCGGCCGGCGTCGTCACCCGCGGCGCGGGAGAGGCATAGATCGGGGACTGCCCGGGACGTTGCGCGAACGGCCGGTTAACCAGTTCGTCGATCGCTCCCTCGTCGTTGCGCACCACCACCTGCTTGATCAGATTCTCCAACTGGCGCACGTTGCCCGGCCACGGATAGAGCATCACCTTCTGCATCGCGGCGGGGGAGAGGCCGTTGAAGGTCCGGTTGTATGCGGCGGTGTACTTCTCGATGAAATGCTGGATCAGAAGCGGGATGTCCTCCGCGCGCTCGCGCAGCGACGGGAGGGTGATTGTCATCTCGTTGAGCCGGTAGTACAAATCTTCGCGCATGATCCCGTTGGCGATGGCGGCTTCCAGGTCGCGGTTGGTGGCGCAGACAATGCGGACATCGACCTTGATCGTGTTCAGTCCGCCGACGCGCACAAACTCCTGCTGCTCCAACACCTGCAGCAGTTTCGACTGCAACTCCAGCGGCATTTCGCCGATTTCGTCGAGGAAGATCGTGCCCTTGTTGGCCGCCTCGAACCGCCCCGGCTTGGTGCGGTGGGCGCCGGTGAACGCACCGCGCTCGTAGCCGAACAGTTCGGCCTCGAGCAGATCGCGCGGGATCGCGGCGCAGTTGACCTTGGTGAAGGGCGCGCGCGCCCGCGCCGATTCGTCGTGCAAAAGACGCGCCACCACTTCCTTGCCGGTGCCGCTTTCGCCGCGAATGAGCACAGTCAGCTCGCTGTCGGCGATCTCCTCGAGGATGTTTTTCACCTGCTGCATCGCCGGCGAATCGCCGATCAGCGTGCGGAAACGCTCGTGCAACGCGCGCTGCAACTTGGCGTTCTCGCGCCGCAGCGCCCGCGACTCGAGCACCTTCTTCATGTGCAATTCGACCTCGGTAGGGTCGAACGGTTTGTTGATGAACTCGGCCGCCCCGAGACGGAAGGCGGTGGCCACCGTCTCCGATTCGCCATGCCCCGAAAGCATGATGACCTCGGATTCCAGCTTGGCCGGACGCAGCCGTTCCAGCACCTGGAGCCCGTCCATCCCCGGCATCTTCACATCCAGCAGGATGACGTCGGGCTTCTCTTGTGCCGCCAATTGGATGCCCTCAAAGCCATCCGCGGCCGAGACCACTTTGAAATCCTGTGAGAGACGCTCGGAAAGGATCCACGGCACCTTGGGATCGTCATCTATGACCAGCACCTTGATCGGGTCCAACATGCGACAGCCCTTTCGTTTGCGCGCCATCCCCGGCCCGGATGGGCAAGGCGTTGCGCTATTGGGTATATCGGCTGCTGACAGGCAATTCCTTACCGGAAAGTGGCAAATCGCGTCACCGTACCGGCATGCGGATGTGGAATTGCGTCCTCTGGCCGGGGCTGCTTTCCGCCGTTATGGTGCCGTCGTGCGCCTGGATGATCCGCTGGACAATCGCCAGCCCCAGCCCGGTGCCGGTCGACTTGGTGGTGAAGTACCGCTCGAAGCAACGCGCCAGTTCGGCCTGGCCCATGCCCGGGCCGGTGTCGGCGACGGTGATGTGGACCTGCTCCTCGCCGGAGGGGAAGACCGGTTCCGCGGTGGCGGTGACCGTAAGCGTTCCGCCCTTGCCCATCGCTTCGACCGCGTTCATCAGGATGTTGAGCAGCGCCTCGGTAATCTGGTTCTCGTCGCAGAAGACCGGTCTGAGCACCGAGGGAATCCGCACTTCGACTTCGATGTCGTGCTTTTTGGCGAACTGTTCGACCAGCCCCACCGCGCGGAAGATGATCGGGCGCAGGTCGCGGCGGTCGGTCCGGTAGCGGGTGGGGTTTGAGAAATCCACCAGCTCGGTCACCAGCGCCGCCAGCCGGACCACTTCCTCCTCGGTCGATTTGAGAATCGCGCCGGTGTGCGTGTCGGCAGCCATCCGTCCGCGCAGGACCTGGAGACTGCCGCGGATGTTCGTCAGCGGCTTGCGCAGGTCATGCGAAATCTCCGAGATCATCTTGCCCATGGTGACCAGACGCGAGGCGTTGATCAGGGCGCGCTGGCGGTCGAAGATGCGCTCCGCCTGGCCGCTGACCAGTTTCAGAAGACGCCGCTCGTTTTCGTCGAAGGGACGGTCCTGCCGGCGGATCACCGCGAAGACGCCCAGCGGCTGATCCACCGAGCGGACAGCCGCGGTCAGGATTTCGCTGCCGGCGCCGGTGTCGGTCCAGAGCGCCCGACGGATGGCCGCTTCGCGCTGGGTGTCGTCGGCCACCGCCGAGATCGGCAACGCCGCCGCGAGCGCGTTGTCGACATCCGGCAGGTGCGCCTGCGTCGTGTCGGCGTACAACCGCAGCGACTGGCTGACCGAATCCCACAACCACCATTGCAGCGAATCGCAGACCACCAATTGATCAAGACAGGCGAACACCGCCAGCACCATCTGGTCGGTGCGTTCCACTTCCGTCAGCTGCTCCGACAATTGGTGCAACGCGGTGGCCTCGCGCAGTTGGCGGCGCACCGTCTGGAAGTTCTGCGAGTCCTCGATGGCGATCGCCGCCTGCGTGGCCACGGTCGACAGCAGCTTCAAATCCTCATGCGAAAAGCTGGCGCCGTCATGGCGGTCCGACAGGCAGATCACACCCAACGTGCCGTTCGGCGTGCGCAGCGGCGCGCACATCAGCGATTTGGTCTCAAATTGCGGACGGTTGCGGTGGGCAAACCGCGGGTCGGATTCGACATCCTCGATCAACAGCGGCTCGCCGTGCATCGCCACCCATCCGGCGATCGAATCGCCGGCGGGAATCGCCGTGTTCTCGAGTTGACTCGACCCCTTGCCATGAACCGCCATGATGCGCAAATGCCCCGACATCTCAAGCAGCATGACCGAGCCATGCTTGGCTCCGACCACCGTGGTCGCGCGCTGCAGGATCGCGCCGAACAATTTCGGCAATTCCGCGGTGGTCGACAGCGCCAGCGAAACGTCGTGCAGGGCGTCGAGTTCGGCCACCCGGTGCGACAATTTCTCGTTGGATGTGCGCAGCTCGTCCACCAGTTGCAGCGTTGCCTTCTGCAGACGGCGGCGGTCCAGCGCCCGGGCGATCGTCAATTCCAGCTCGTGCTGGTCCACCGGCTTGATCAGGAAATCATAGGCGCCCTCGCCGATGGCGGCGACCGCCGCCTCCAGCGTCGCATACGCGGTCATGATGATCACCGGCCGCTCCGGGTCGATGGCATGCGCCGCCTTCAGCACCGCCAGCCCGCTGGGTCCGGGCAGACGCAGGTCGGTAAGCACCACATCGAAATCGTCCTGGCCGAGCAGACGTTCGGCGCCTTCGGCGTCGTAGGCCCCCGCCGTTGAATGTCCCGCGCGCGCCAAAAGAGCGCAGAGCGAATCGGTCATGCGGGTTTCATCGTCGACGATCAGGATGCGGCCGACCGTCGGCTGCCCCGTCGTGCGCGGCGTCGTCGCCATCACTCCCAGTTCGTTCACCGTCGGACCTCATGGGGAAAGAGTTGTCGGGTGATATCCACAGACTGGCAAGCCGCGTCGCCGGCGCGTCGCAACCGGATGGTGAACACCGCGCCGTGTTCCGGCGGGGTCTGGTTGCGCGCCGAGATATGCGCGCCGAACCGCTCCAGGAGACTGCGGCAAATCGAAAGCCCCAGCCCGCTCCCCTCGCCCTGCGGTTTGGAGGTTACGAAGGGATTGAAAATCTCATCGAGAAGCTCGGTCGGAATGCCGCTGCCCGTATCGGCGATCGCCAACTCCACCGTCTCCGCCGTCCACTCCGACGTGAAGGTGATCGTACCGCCACCGGGCATGGCGTCGATGGCATTCAGCAGCAAATTGATCAGGACCTGGCGCAACGGCTCCGGCTCGGCGCAGACCGGCGGAACCGATCCGTCGAGGCGGTTGACCACCTCAATCCCGCGGCTGGCGAGGCGCGGCCGGAAAAACGATGTCACCTGCTCCAACTGTCCCGGCAGCGACAGGGCCGCCGCCTCGGACCGATGCGGGTGGAACGCCCCCAGCAGGTTCTGCACGAACGCTTCCACGCGCGCCAGTTCTTCGCTGATGATGTCGAGGTGTTCCAATTCGGCGCGGTGCTCGGTCAGCGCCGGACGAATCAGCGCGAGGTAGTTGCGGATGATGCCGGTGGGATTGCGCACTTCGTGGGCGATGGTCGCCGCCATCTGCCCCAGCGCCGCCAGTTTTTCGGCCGAGGCCAGTTGCTGGCGCGCGAGCAGCAGTTGTTCGTGCGTCTCGCGTTCGCGCTCGGCGAGATCGGCGTTGTCCAGCGAGACGGCAAACTGATCCATCAGCAGATCCAGAAAGGCCAGGTCTCCCGGAGTGAATGTCGCGCCATCGACGCGTCCGGAAAGGTAGAGCAGGCCGCGCACCTGGTCGCGACGGACCATCGGCGCCAGCACCAGGCATCCGGCGCGACGGAAGGCGTCCAATTGGACTGCGGCATCCGGGCACTGCGCGCGCAGGGCGGACAATGCCATCGGATGACGGTGTTCGCGCAGTCGTCGCACCCATCCGGCGTTGGGATCAACCGTCCAGTCCGGCTCCTCCGATGCGTCCCATCCCTTCGAGCGCCACCGTGACAATCGTTCCTTCCGGTCCGACTCCGTTGTCACCACCGCCGCAGCGCCCGCGCGAGTATGCTCGATTGCCACCAGCAGGATGCCGTCCAGCAGCGCATTCACATCCCAGACTTCATGGAACTGACGCGCCAATTCAAACAGCGCGTTCAGATCGAAGACTTCGCGGCGCAACTCGCGGATCTGGCCCAGTAGGGCGGCTGCGTCCGCACGGTGCGGTGTTGGCGCAGTGCGCTTGGAGGCGCTGGTATGAACGTGCGGATTTCGATCAGCCATCGGGCGCAGCAACCTCGTCGGGGTCCACGTCCGGCATCGGAGCCGGATACCCCATTTCTGTATCGGCATTTTGCCGAAATCCTTGTGCGCCAACTGGAAACAAAAAGGCCGCCCCGGGGCGGCCCAAGTAAGATCAATCGTGGAGGAATTTAGACGCCGTCGTTGGTCGGCTTGGCTTCGTGCGGGTTTTGTTCGCCGGCCGCTTCCATGCCTTGGTACTTCGAGGGACATTTGACCAGCAAGTTGTTGGCCTCGAATGTCCCCGCCACAAACTGCCCCTGGCAAACCACCGAGTTGGCCTGGTCGAAATTCCCCGGTGTCACGCCCTTGTAAGCCACCGGCAATGAGTGCCCCTGCTCGTCGATGATGTTGAAATGCAGAGTCCCGGCGGCGTGGTCGTAACGAACATTCTCCTTATCGATGGTCCCCATGACCTGACAATTACGATCCAGTTGCCGCGCCTCGGCGAAACTGACATAGGGTGTCAGCGACCCGCGGAAGGCGGAAAACCCCACTACCCCGCAGATCACGATGATCCCGATTCCCACGATGTACCGTTTATTCATCGATTCGCGCTCCGCGTTTAATCCGACGGTCAATTCGTACCAGATACCAGACGATCCCCGCCCAGACGATGAGAACCCCGACCACGGCCGTTGTGTTCGCGTTCATTTGTCACTCCCCATCCGCATCCGGGCCGTCCTCAATACGCGCGGCGGCCACACCCAATTTGAACATCCAGACATAGAGCAGCAGGAAACCCAGCGTCGAGGCGCCGAAAATGCTTGCAACCTGCGGGGACATGGTCGATTGCGACCCCGCCGCCACCACCACCTGGTTGGCGTCCTCGTGCAGCGAGCGGTACAGACGCGGCAAGACAAAGAACAGAAACGGCGAGATCGCCCCGCCGAATATCAGATACACCGCCGAGACCCGCCGCTTGGTATCGGGATTGGTGGTCGCCTGCCGCAGGGCGAAGAACGCCCCATAAAAGAGCACCAGCGCAAACAGGAATAGTTGCCGCGGGTCCCAGTTCCAGTATGCCCCCCAAGCCTGCTTGGCCCAGAGCGCCCCGGTCACCAGCGCGACAATCGAAAAGATCAGGCCGATTTCCGCCCCCGTAGCCGCCGCGCGGTCATGGTCGGGACGGCGTTTGCGCAGGTAGATAATCGCGTAGACCGCCGCCACCATGAATGACAGAAACGACACTTGCGCGATCGGCACATGGAAGTAAAACAAACGCGAGGCCTCGCCACCCGATTGCATCGCCGCCAGCGGCGGACCGGTCACAAACGCCAGCACCGTCACCGCCGTGATCAGGACGATCGCCCCTATGCGCACCAAAAGCACCCTACGCCTCCCGTCCCATGCCGGCTGATTATACAGCGTCGCTTCCGTACGGTCCAAAACCAAACCGATTCGCTCAGACTTTTTGACACCCGCTTAATCCCGCCAGACGAAGGGGAAAAGCAGCCATGCCGCTGTGGTCGAGACCACCGCGTACGATCCCAGCACCAGAAACGCGTCGACTTGGGCCAGCTCCGTGCCGCCGCCAAAGCAGGTTTCCGAGACCCGGATCGCGGTGACCAAAAGCGGCAACAACACCGGGAACGCCAGCACCGAAAAGAGCGCTCCGCGCACATTCGCGGCGGCAATCAATGCCCCCAGCAAGGTGGTGGTCGACACCAGCCCGATCCCGCCCAGGCACAAGGTCACAAGCCAGACACCCCACTGCGCCAGTGTGATATTGAGCATGATCACAAACAGCGGCGTCAGGATCACATTCAGCAGAAACACGAGGATCAGGTTGAAGGTCCACTTGCCGAAGAACACCGCGTCGTCCGGCGCGTTCAGCTTCAGGAAGAACTCGGTCTTGGTCTCCGCCTCCTTGACGAAGGTCTGCGCCAGCGACGAAAAGACCGAAAAGAAGAGGATGACCCAGTAGAACACCGCGGCCAGTAGCGGGGAGAGCGCGGCGCCGCCGGTGGCAAACGACAGCGCCGTGAGCGTCACCAGGGCAAACAAGAAGAGCGCGTTGACCGCATACCGTGTCCGGTACTCGGCGCGCACATCCTTGACCAGGACCGCCCAGGCCTTATGCACCGGCCGCCCCCATGGTCACCTGCCGCTGGGCGCGTCGCGCCTCATCGGGATCGTTGGTGGCGATCACCACCGCGGCCCGACGGCGCGCCAGCGCCGCCCAGACACGCGCCGCGCCGTCCTCATCCAGCATCACCGTCGGTTCATCCAAAAGCAGCAACGCTGGTTCCTTCAGGAAGGCGGCGGCGAATTTGAGGCGGTGCTTCATCCCCGAGGAATAGGTTCCGACCAGATCCGCGCCACGACCGCTGAGGCCGACTTCCTCCAGCAACGTGTCGAGGTGCGCCCGATCGGCATGCAATCCGAGAACCGCGGCGGCAAACGCCAGATTCTCATACCCGCTCAATTCCTCGTAGAGCGCCAGCTCCGGCGAGACCATCCCCAGATGACGATGCCAATGCTCCGGCTTGATTTCGCGTCCGTCGCGATGATGGCTGACCCGTCCCCGATCGGGACGGACCAGCCCGGCCAGCATCTTCACAAAGGTCGATTTGCCCGAGCCGTTCGGCCCGACCACCGCGATGCTCTCGTCGGCGGCCAGCTCCAGCTCGACCGCGCGGCAGATGATTCGCCGTCCGAAGGATTTCGACACCTTCTCCACGCGCAGGGTGAATGTGGTCGGATCGGTCATGGGGGAGGACAAAGGCGCAACATTCGCGCGCCCAATCCAGTACAATTTAGTCGGGGAGCCGGAATTCGACAGTCAAAAAGCAGCCCCGAGGTACGTGTTGACAATCGCGCGCCGGAACGAGTGATTCTCCTCGATGATTGACCAGACAATCCGTCATTACCAGGTGATCGCCCGGTTGGGGGCGGGCGGCATGGGCGAGGTCTTCCTGGCCACCGACACCAAGCTCGGCCGCAAAGTCGCCCTCAAGTTCCTGCCGCGTGAGTTTGCCACCGACCCCGAACGCCGCCGCCGGCTCGAGCTGGAGGCCACCTCGGCCTCCTCGATCGACCACCCGAATATCCTGACCATCTACGAGATCAACGATTACGATGGCCAGCCGTTCATCGCCATGGCCTACGTCGATGGCGAGACGCTCAAGGCAAAGATGGCCCGCGGTCGCCTCTCGCGCGAGCAGGCCATCCGTTATGGCATCCAGCTGGCTTCGGCCCTCGGCGCCGCCCATACCCATGGCATCATTCATCGCGACATCAAGCCCGAGAATGTCCTGATCGGCAAGGATGACCGCGCCCGTCTGACCGACTTCGGCCTGGCCAAGTTGCGCGAATCCTCCGGCCTGACCAACCGCGGCGCCACTGTCGGCACCGTCGGCTACATGTCCCCCGAGCAGGCGCAGGGGATGGAAATCGACGCCCGCTCCGATGTCTTCTCGCTGGGTGTTTTGCTCTACGAGATGTTCGGCGGCAAGATGGCTTTCGCCGCCGAGCACGCCGCGGCGGCGCTCTACTGCATCGTCCATGAGCAGCCCGCGCCGCTCAAGACCCTCGATCCGGAGATTCCCGATCCGATCATCGCGGTGATCGAGCGTTGTCTGTCCAAGAAACGCGATGAGCGCTACCCGGACAGCGGCGCGGTCGAAGCCGATCTGCGCGCCGTGGCGCGCGCGATGGAAATCTCGCGCATCTCGTCCGGACAATTGCCGGTCTACCGCCGCGGGCGTCGCCGCCGCCTCCTCTGGGGGATCGCCGGCGTGGCCGCCATTATGATGGGCATCCTCTTCGCGCTGGACAGCGACGATGGCTCCCGTCCCCAGCGCGGCGAAGCGGTCGCCAACGAGAACACTGTCGCGGTGCTCAATTTCGAAAACCTGAGCGATCCCCGCGACAGCGACCGCCAAGGCGACATCATCGCCGACCTGCTCACCACCGATCTGTCGGCCTCCGAGTTCGTCAAAGTGGTCTCCAGCCAGCGTCTCTATGACCTGGCCAAGCATGAGTTCGATGACGGCAGCGGACGGATCGCCAAAAGCGACGCCATCGACATCGCCAAGAAGGCCGGGGCGACCAGGCTTTTGACCGGCGCGCTCTCCAAACTGGGCGGCCGCTCGATTATCACCGCCCAGATCATCGATGTCGCCAGCGGCGACGTGGTCGGCTCGGAGCGGGTCGACGGCGACGATCTGTTTGCCATGGTCGATGACCTTTCGCTGCGCATCAAGCGCCGCATCGGACTCTCCGAGACGCAGGCGCTGGCCGGCGACATCCCGGTGTCCGATGCCACCACCAACAACCCCGAGGCCTACCGCGAGTATCTGCGGGGGATGGAATTCTACCACGCGCTGGACTGGGATGCGGCCCACCCGCACTTCGACCGCGCCACCGAACTCGATTCGGCCTTTGCCTTGGCCTACCTGCGCAAGGCCATCGCCTACTTCTCCGATGGCCGTTCCGAGGAGGGCTTTGCGGCGATGGCCGTGGCGCGACGCTACATCGACCGCGTGCCCACCTGCGAGCGGCTGCTGGTCCAGGCGCTGGCCGTGGAGATCGGCGAGAAACGCGACTACGAAGCGGCGCTGCGGACGCTCAAGCGCTCGACCGTCGAGTGCCCCACCCACAAAGAGGCCTTCTTCTGGGTGGCGAATTTCGCCGCCGGCGGCATCCGCAACGAGGCCGACACGACGATCCTCTACTGCCGCCGCGCCCTCGAGCTGGATCCCGACTACCCGTATGCGCTCCTGGGGCTGGCGCAAGCGTATTTGAGGAAGAAGGACTACGCCGCCGCCACCGAGGTCGCCACGCATTATCGCGAGGTGCGCCCACACGACGTGATTCCGCTGGAAATTCTCGGCGATGTGCAATTGGCGCAGGGACGGCTTGATTCGGCGCGGGTCTGGTACCAGCGCGCCATTGATGTCGACCCGGAAAAGCGCAATGGCTACCGCGAAATCGCCCGCATCTTCGTCCTGCAGGGCGAGCCCGACAGCGCCATCACCTGGTATTCCAAGACTCTGGCCAGCGACAATCAGCTGACCCGCCAACTGGCGCTGCGCAGCGTCGCCTCTGTCCACAAGACCTGGGGACGGTTCAACGAGGCGGTCAATGTGCTCCGCAAGGCCGCCACCATGGCCGAGGCCGCCGATCTGCGCGATCAGGAGGCCGGCGCCCGCAACAACCTGGGGTGGGTCTACCTCGATGGCGGTCGTCCCGCCGAGGCGCTGGAGGAATTCCGCCGCGTCGCGCAGATCGACACGATCAGCCCGCAGGGAGATCTCCTGCAGGCCTATGCCCTCTGCAAGCTGCAGCGCGGCGACGAAGCCCGTCAGTTGATCCAGAAAGTGCGCGCCGAGTGGGGCGGACGGCTCGACAGCCTCGACCTGTTGGGCGAAGCCGCTGGCATCGAGGGGTGCCTGGCCATCGAGATGCGCGATTACAAGGCCGCCTACGATCACTTCCTGCGCAGCCGCCGCTACGGCAACGACACCACCCTCTGGCGCGCCAATATCGCCGAAGCCCTGATCGGGATGGGACGCTACGACGAAGCCCTGCGCGAACTGGTTCAACTGCGCGAGGAGTCCGAGGTAAACTGGATCGGCGCGCCCTACCTGCGGGGCCTGCAACTGCAGGCCGATGCCCTCGTCAAATTGGGGCGCAACAAGGACGCCATTGAGGCGCTGCAGCGGCTGATGGTCTTCTGGGGGAATGCCGACTGGGAAGTGCCCTGGATGACCGACGCCAAGCGTCTCTATGCCAGTCTGACCGCACAGTAGTCAGCCGTCGGGCGGCAACGGCCGGACCGACCCCGAATAGAGTCCGGCCCCGGTTCGATGTCATCATCGAATCGGGGCCGGATGCGTTTCGGGCCTGAAAAGGAAAGCGTCCCTGACGGGATTCGAACCCGTGTCGCCGCCGTGAAAGGGCGGTGTCCTAGGCCGGGCTGGACGACAGGGACGGCTCAACGACTCGCCTTTCGAGGCGAATCACAGCCGCCTATAATCGCCATCCCTGACCGGGCCGTCAAGCCATAAAAAAATCGGGCCCGTCCGAAGCGTTGGCGCTCCCGACGGGCCCTGGGTCTTCGGTCGTCCTAATCCGGCACCGGCACGCTGTGCAGGGCGCGCATGTACTGCACACGCTCGTACGACGACGGGTCCTGCGTGTGCAGGTGGCTCATCGACCCCTGCAACTGACGTACCGAGGAGTACTCGTGTTCCTTCAGCCAATGACGCATTTCCTCGAGCACCAGCGACAAGTGTCCGATGCCGCGCTTCAGCAGGACCGAGCACATCATCGTGGCGTTGGCGCCGGCCATCAGCAGTTTCAACGAATCGCCGGCGTTATGCACGCCGCTGGTCGCGGCCAGACTGGCGCGCACACGGCCGTGGAGGATCGCGATCCAGCGCAGCGGCAGACGCAACGCCTGCGGCTGGCTGAGCAGGACATTCGGGTGAACGTCGAGCGTCTCCAGGTCGATGTCCGGCTGGTAGAAGCGATTGAACAGCACCAGCCCGTCGGCCCCGGCGTCATCCAGCCGCCGCGCCATGTTGGCCATCGAGCTGTAGAACGGCGACAGCTTCACCGCCACCGGGATGCCCACCGACGACTTGACCGCCCGGACCGTGTCGAGGCAGTCCTGCTCCACTTCGGCTCCGGTGCGCTCCAGATCGGTGGGCAAGGTGTAGATGTTCAGTTCGATGGCGTCGGCTCCGGCCTGTTGCATCAGGCGCGCGAATTCGGTCCAACCGCCGTTGGTGCAGCCATTGAGACTGGCGATCACCGGAATCTTCACCGCCTGCTTGGCCCGGCGGATGTGCTCGAGGTACTTTTCCGGTCCGACGTGAAACTCGGGGGGCTCGGGAAAGTAGGTCACCGCCTCGGCGAAACTCTCGGTGCCCTGCGACAGGTGGTGATAGAGCGCCATCTGCTCGCGGGAGAGTTGTTCCTCAAACAGCGAATAGAGCACCACCGCGGCGGCGCCGGCATCCTCGAGGCGCTTGATGTTGTCGATTTCTTCCGACAGCGGCGACGCCGAGGCCACCAGCGGATTGGCCAGCGTCATGCCCATGTATGTTGTGCTCAGGTCCATCGCTACACGCCCCCGTCGGTTTTCGGCTCGTGGTCGCCGCCGGATGCCAGGCGCTGATGCTTTTCCCAGCGCTCGTTGACGTCCTTCTGGGCGTTCTTCCAGAGTTCCTTGGAGCGCTCCGGATGACTCTTGGTCAGCATCTGGTAGCGGTTCTCCATGCGCAGGTAATCCTCGATCTTCATCTTCGGCGCCCCCGAGTCGAGCACGAAGGGATTGAGCCCCTGCTCGGCGCGGCGCGGATCATGGCGGAACAGCGGCCAATGACCCGAGGCCACCGCCGCCTTCTGGTTCTGCATGCCGCGCATCATGTCGATGCCGTGCGCGATGCAGTGGCTGTAGGCGATGATGATCGAGGGGCCGTCGTAGGATTCCGCCTCGAGGAAGGCCTTGAGCGTGTGCTCGTCCTTGGCCCCCATGGCGACCCGCGCGACATAGACGTTGCCGTAGGTGGCGGCCATCAGCGCCAGGTCCTTCTTCGGTCCCGGCTTGCCGGCCGCGGCGAACTTGGCCACCGCCGCGCGCGGCGTCGATTTCGACATCTGCCCGCCGGTGTTCGAGTAGACCTCGGTGTCCAGCACCAGGATGTTGACGTTGCGTCCCGAAGCCAGCACATGATCGAGGCCGCCGTAGCCGATGTCATAGGCCCAGCCGTCGCCGCCGACAATCCAGACGCTCTTTTTCACCAGCATGTCGGCCAGGGACAGCAGACGGCGCGCCTCCGGCGTGTCGATCTCCGCCAGTTTGCGTTTGAGGATTTCGACCCGCTCGCGCTGCTCGAAGATGTCGGCCTCGTCCTTCTGCTCGGCCGTGACCAGCGCGCTCACCAACTCGGCGCCCAGGGTGGATTCCATCGCCTCCAGCAGATCGCAGGCGGCCTGCCGCTGCTGGTCGATGGTCAGTCGGAAGCCCATGCCGAACTCGGCGTTGTCCTCAAACAGCGAGTTTGACCAGGCCGGGCCCCGGCCTTCGGCGTTAACCGTGTACGGCGTCGTCGGCAGGTTGCCGCCATAGATCGACGAGCACCCCGTCGCGTTGGCGATGATGGCACGATCGCCGAACAACTGCGTCAGCAGGTGCAGATACGGCGTCTCGCCGCAGCCCGCGCACGCTCCGGAGAACTCAAACAGCGGCTCCAGCACTTGCGACTGCCGCACGCTGCTTTGCTTGACCAGCTTGCGGTCCAGCTCCGGAATGGTGAGGAAGTAGTCCCAGTTGGCGCGTTCCGGCTCGCGCAACGGCGGTTGCGGCGCCATGTTCAGCGCTTTGAGGCGCGTCTCCGACTTGTTCTTGGCCGGGCAGATGTCGACGCACACGCCGCAGCCGGTGCAATCCTCGGGCGCGACCTGGATCGTGTACTTCATGCCCGCCCACTCGCGGTCCTTGGCGTCGATCGACTTAAAGGTCGGCGGCGCGTTCTGCAGATACTTCGGGTCGTACACCTTGATGCGAATCACCGAATGCGGGCAGACCATCGCGCACTTGCCGCAGGCGATGCAGATATCGCCGTCCCAGACCGGGATCTCCTGCGCGATGTTGCGCTTCTCCCACTTGGCGGTGGCCAGCGGGAAGGTCCCGTCGCACGGCATCGCCGAGACGGGCAGATCGTCGCCGCGTCCGGCGATCATCGGCGCGGTGACCTTGCGCACAAACTCCGGCGCGTGATCGGGCACCACCGGCGGCAACTCGATCCGGCTGGTCACCTTGTCGGGCACCTTGACCTCGTACAGCTTGGCCAGCGTCTGGTCGACCGCCCGCCAGTTCATCTCCACGATTTCCTTGCCCTTGACGCCGTAGGTCGACTGGATCGCTGCCTTGATGCGCGCGATCGCCTCCTCGCGCGGGAAGATGCCCGAAATCGCAAAAAAGCAGGTCTGCATCACCGAATTGATGCGCCCGCCCATCCCCGCTTCCTTGGCCACCGAGTAGCCGTCGATCACCCAGAACTTCAACTTCTTGGCGATCATCTCCTCCTGGATCGTCCGCGGCAGATGATCCCAGACTTCGTTGGGGCCATAGTGGCTGTTGAGCAGGAAGGTCGCTCCCGGGGCCGCCAGTTCCAGCACCGGGTACTTCTCGAGGAAGACAAACTGATGGCAACCGACAAACTGCGCCTCGTTGACCAGGTAGGCCGAACGGATCGGGTCCGGGCCGAAACGCAGGTGCGAGACCGTCACCGATCCGGCCTTCTTCGAGTCGTAGACGAAATACCCCTGCGCGTAATTGTCCGTGCCCTCGCCGATGATCTTAATCGAGTTCTTGTTGGCGCCCACCGTGCCGTCGGACCCCAACCCATAGAACACCGCCGCAAATCGGTTCTTGTGCGTGGTGCGGAAGAGCGGATCGTAGTCGAGGCTGGTGAGCGAGACATCGTCCTTGATGCCGATGGTGAAGTGGTTTTTCGGCAGGTCCTTCTTCAGATCGTCGAAGACGCCCTTGACCATCGCCGGGGTGAATTCCTTCGACGACAACCCGTAGCGGCCGCCGCGGATGCGGGGCGTGTGCCTCAGGCGGCGCGAGGGTTCTTCCTCGTTCTCGCGGATGGCGGTGACCACATCGCAGTAGAACGGCTCGCCGGTGGCGCCCGGTTCTTTGGTGCGGTCCAGCACCGAGATCGACTTGGCCGAAGCCGGCAGCGCCGCCAGGAACGCGGCGTTGTCGAACGGCCGGTAGAGGCGGCAAACCACCACGCCGACCGATTCGCCGCGCGCGACCAGATCGTCGACCGTCTCGCGCGCCGTGTCGGCGCCCGAGCCCATGATGACGATCACCCGCTCGGCGTCGGGCGCGCCGAAGTAGTCGAACAGATTGTAGCGGCGCCCGGTCAGCTCGGCGAAACGGTCCATCTGCTTCTGGACGATGGCCGGCGCCGCCGCGTAGAACGGATTTACCGTTTCGCGCGCCTGGAAGAAGACATCGGGATTCTGCGCCGACCCGCGCAGCACCGGATGATCCGGGGAGAGGCCGCGACGGCGATGCGCGAACACCAGCTCCTCGTCGATCATGGCACGCATGATCTCCTTGTCGAGGAGCGCGATCTTCTGCACTTCGTGCGAGGTGCGGAATCCGTCAAAGAAGTGGACAAACGGCACCCGCGATTCGAGCGTGGCCGCCTGTGCGATCAGCGGGAAATCATGGGCCTCCTGCACGGAGGCCGATGCCAAAAGCGCAAACCCGGTCGAGCGCGCCGCCATCACGTCGGAATGGTCGCCGAAAATCGACAGGGCATGCGCCGCCACCGCCCGCGCCGCCACATGGAACACCGTCGGTGTCAACTCGCCGGCGATCTTGAACATGTTCGGGATCATCAGCAAAAGACCCTGCGACGAGGTAAACGTCGTCGTCAGCGCCCCGGTGGCCAACGCCCCGTGGACGGCCCCCGACGCGCCCCCTTCGCTCTGCATCTCGACCACGCTGGGGATCGCGCCCCAGATGTTCGGCTCGATCGCCGAGGACCACGCGTCGGACAGCTCGCCCATCGGCGAGGACGGGGTGATCGGATAGATCGCAATCACTTCGCTTAAACGGTAGGCGGTGTAGGCCGCCGCCTCGTTGCCGTCAATCGTCTTGTAGACCTGCGGCCGGCGGGGCGGAGGTTCCGGGGTCATCCGTGGCCGCGGTTTGGTGCTGGAAGTTGGTTGTGCAACACTCATGCAAGCCCCTTGTTGGCGTCTCGTAACATGCGGACGCGCACTCGCACAACCTACGGCGCGAATTGGGGCCCCGCTGTCAAAAACCACCCCCAAACAAGGCGGGATTTGTCCGTTTATTGAATTGTGCCACAAGCGAGTGCGTCAAACTGGCTTGGTTGACTTTTCGTCACCGTCCGTGTCAGAATGTTATGCCCAAAACAGTCGGATATTGGGGTTTACTCCGGGCCCGGAACTTCTTAACTTCCGGAGGGTTACGGGCATAACGAGCAGACAACGCCATGGCCATCCTCAAAGTCGCCAAACTGGGTCATCCCATCCTGCGCCGGGTCGCCGATCCGGTCGCGATTGACCGCATCAAGTCCGCGGAAATGCAGCAGTTGGTCGACGACATGTTCGACACCATGGTCGAATACGTCGGTGTCGGTCTGGCCGCCCCGCAGGTGCATCAGTCGGTCCGTCTGCTGGTGACCGAGGAAATCCCCGATCCCGAGCACGAGGGACGGGTCCTGGCGGAGCGCAGCGCCGTTTTCAATCCCGAGATCACCTTTCTGACCGACGAGGAAATCGCCTACTACGAGGGCTGTCTGTCGATTCCCGATTTTCGCGGACGGGTCCCGCGCATCCGCAAGATCCGTCTGCGCGGCCATGACCGCGCCGGCAAGCCGATCGACCGCGAGGTCGAGGGATTTCCGGCGGTGGTCTACCAGCATGAAGTCGATCACCTCAACGGCGTGGTCTTTCTCGACCGCATGCGCGATTTGAAGACGCTGACGTATCTGCGGGAGTACGAACGCTACGTCATCGGCCAACTCGACTAAACCCGGAGGAAGGCAGGCAAGCGTGTCTGCCGCGGGATGATGATGAGACCGGACATCACCATCGATGATCGGCTGTTGGCCCGCCTGTTGGACACGGTCCAGAAGCCGGGACGCTACATCGGCGGCGAACTGCACCGCGTCACGAAGGATCCGGCCGCGGTCTCCGCGCGCGCCTGTCTGGCGTTTCCCGATTCGTACGAAATCGGGATGTCGCACCTGGGGCTGCGCATCCTCTATGCCCACCTGAACAATGATGCGCGCATCTATGTCGAGCGCGCCTACTGCCCCTTCCCGGACATGGAGGCGCGTCTGCGCGACCACGGTGTGCCGCTGTTTTCCGTCGAGACCCGCACACCGCTCTGGCGCTTCGACATCGTGGGCTTCTCGCTGCAATCGGAGATGTCGCACACCAATGTGCTGACCATGCTCGAGCTGGGCGGCATTCCGCTGCACCGTTGGGAGCGCGGCGACGATGATCCGATCGTGATGGCCGGAGGACCGGTGGTCTTCAATCCGGAGCCGATGAGCGACTTCGTCGACATCTTTCTGATCGGCGATGGGGAGGAGGCCTTCCGCGATGTCCTCCTGCGCAACGCCGAACTGAAGGCGCAGGGTGTCCCCCGCGCCGGGCGCATCGCGCAACTCGCCAATGCGATTACAGGCCTCTACGCGCCGGCGCTCTACCGCACCCGCGTCGATGACGCCACCGGCTTCGTCCATGTCTGCCCGACCGAAGGCGCCCCGTTTCCGGTGCGCAAGGCCTTGGTCGATGATGTCAATCGCTATCCCTTCCCGGCCGACATCCTCGTGCCGCAGGGGGACATCGTCCACGACCGCGTCGCGGTCGAGATCGCCCGCGGCTGCACCGAGGGTTGCCGTTTCTGCCAGGCCGGAATCATCTACCGTCCGGTGCGCGAGCGCTCCCCCGAGTCGATCGTCAATACCATCGTCAACGGCATCGACCGAACCGGTTTCGAGGAGGCCTCGCTGACCGCGCTGTCGACCGCCGACTACTCCTGCATCACGCCCCTGGCCAAGGCGGTGATGGCGGAATTGCAGATCCGCCGTTCGGCGATGTCGGTCTCGTCGCTGCGCGTTTACGGTGTCACCGAGGAAATCGCGCGCGAAATCGCCAAGGTGCGCAAGACCGGCTTCACCATCGCGCCCGAAGCCGGCACCCAGCGCATGCGCGATGTCATCAACAAGGGCGTCACCGACGCCAACATCGACACCGCCGCCGAGATCGCCTTTTCCAACGGCTGGACCCGGCTGAAACTCTACTTCATGATCGGCCTGCCCACCGAGACCGACGAGGATGTCATCGGCATCGCCGAGACCGCCATCCGGGTCCACCAGATTGGCAAACGGGTCGGCCCGCGCGGGATCACCGTGGTCGTTTCGGTCTCCTCGCTGGTGCCGAAGGCCCACTCGACGTTCCAATGTGTGCCCTTCGATGACCCCGCCAATTTGATGCGCAAACAGCGCCTGTTGCAGGACCGTCTGCGCAAGTTCAAGGGCATCGACTTGAAGACACACGAGGTGCGTCTGTCGCGCCTCGAGGCGGTCTTCTCCCGCGGCGACCGCCGCTTGGGACAGATCATCGAAGCCGCCTGGCGTCGCGGCGCCCGCTTCGACGAGTGGAGCGATTACTTCCGTGAAGAGCATTGGAATGAATCGTTCCGTGCGACCGGGCTGGACCCCAACCAATTCCTTCCGGCGCTGCCGACCGAAGCGGAATTGATCTGGGACCACATCGACTCGCGCGTTTCGAAGGAATTCCTGCTCAAAGACCTGAAGGCCGGGCTGGCCTCGCGCTTCCTGCATCCCTGCGAGAAGCCGTACTTGCCCAAGCGGCACAACCCGCCGCGGCACAAGGATGGCACGGTCAAGTTGGTCTGTTATGATTGCGGCGTCGATTGCGATCTGAAGGCCATCGCCATCGAACGCGAACAGGCGGGACTGTCCGCCGATCAGATCGTGATCGAGAAAGAGGCGATGCTTGACCGCTATGGTCGCGAACGTCTGCCCACGGTGGTGCCGCGCGAGGTCGGCGAATTTCAGGAAAGCGATTCCAATCTCCGCGATCGCGACTATGAGGCGGCCGCGCAGCCGTTCGAGCCGACCCCCGGCCCGCTGTACCGCTATCGAGTCTGCTATGGCAAGCTCGGGCTGTCGCGCTATCTGTCGCATCTGGAAGTCGGCCGTCTGATTGATCGCGCCGGACGTCGCGCCAAGTGGCCGATTGCCTTCTCCGGCGGATTCCACCCGCATCCCAAACTGGCCTTCGGTCCGGCCCTGCCGGTCGGTGTGGCCGGGGAGAACGAGTACTTCGACGTCGAGCTGACCGAGCCGTGGACTCCCGAACAATTGGCGGCCGCCCTCAACGCCACCCTGCATGAAGGGTTCGTCGTGCGCGCGGTAGTGCCTCTGCCCGATGGCGCGCCGTCGATTGAAAAGTTGACCGATCGCTTCGAGTACGCCGTCTCCTTTGAGACCAAGACGCTCATCGCCCGCACCGGCGGTCTGGATAAACTGATCGCCGACCTCGAGCATCGTCTATCCAACGGCGGCTGGATGATCGAACGAGTCATGAAGGATCGTCGCAAGCGGATCAACGCCGCCGAATTCGTCGACCAGTGGCGCTTCGACAGCGACAACGGCGCCACGCACTGGTACCTGACGCTGGTCTCGCGCGAAGGACGCTCGGTCAAGCCGCGCGAAATGGTCGAATCGCTCTGCGATGGCTGGCCCGAAGGCACCACCATCACCCGCCGGCGCATGGGGCGGCTGGTTGAGGGACAGTTCCTCACGCCCATGGACGTGTAATGCCCGATTCCGCCCATCGCATGCCGTCCGTCGCCGGGACTCCCTCTGTGTCCTCGTTGGACTCGCCTCGCAAAGTGTCCTTCTATACGCTCGGATGCCGTCTCAATCAGGCCGAGACCGCGATGATGGCCGAACGGTTCCGTCAGCGGGGGTATCGCGTGGTCGAGCACGGCCAGCCCGCCGATGTCGCCGTCATACACACCTGTTCGGTCACCGATCATGCCGATGCCCGCTGCCGCCAGGAGATCCGCAAGGTTCGCCGCCGCAATCCCGCGGCGATTGTCTGCGCCGTTGGGTGCTATGTTCAGGCCGAGCCCGAAGCGGTCGCCCGGATCGATGCGGTTGACCTGATTGTCGGCAATGACCGCAAATACGAATTAGCGATGTTGGTGGAGCAGGTTCGGGAGGGCGAGGCTCCTGCTTGTCCTGAGCGAAGCGTGAGGGCCGAGCCGCCTTCGTTGGGCGTGACGGGCGACGCGGCTCGAGAGCCGCTGCTACGTCCTTGGGGCGAGGGGCCCTGGGTTGTGGTGAATCGGCGGGTGGAGGCGGATGCGCTTGAGTTTCCCTTGGTTGGGTACTATCCGCATCAGACCCGCGCCAACATCAAGATTCAGGATGGCTGCGATTTCTGCTGCGCCTTCTGCATTCTGCCGCGTATCCGCGGGCAGGCGCGCTCGCGCCGTCTCGGCGACATCATCGCCGAAGGCCATGAGCTGGTCCGTCGCGGCCACAAGGAGTTGGTGGTCACCGGGGTCAACGTCGGTACCTACCACTTCGAGGAGTACACCATCGCCGACATCGCCTGGCGTCTGTCCGACATTCCCGGCGTGGAACGAGTGCGCATTTCCTCCATCGAGCCATCGACGGTGAGCGATGAGTTGCTCGATTGGATGGCCACCAGCGACAGGGCCTGCCGTCACCTGCATCTGCCTCTGCAATCCGGCGACGATGAAGTGCTGGCGCGCATGAAGCGGGTCTACACCGCCGCCGACTACGCCCGCTTCGTCGAGCGGGTCAAGTCCCGGATGCCCGATCTGGGCCTCGGCGCCGATATCATGGTCGGCTTTCCCGGTGAAACCGACGTCCGCTTCGAGAACTCGCGCCGCTTCGTGGCGGAGATGCCGTTTTCGTACCTGCACATCTTCTCGTATTCCGACCGTCTCCGGACCGCCGCCAATTCGTATCCAGACAAGTGCCGTCCCGAGACCATCCGCGAGCGTTCGGCGGCCATGCACGCGCTGGCAGGGGAGAAGAAGCGGGCATTCTTCCGTGAGCACCTCGGACAGACTGTGGATGTGCTCTTTGAGACCGTCGACGCCGACGGCCTCCGCAAGGGCTTCTCCGGCAATTACCTGCGGGTCGGGCTGCCACCCGGCCAGGCTGCGGATAACCAACTGCTGGCTGTGCGCGTAACCGAATTGGCCGATGACCACTGCCTCGGCGCCGTCTGCCCCACGAATTGATTGTCTGCGAGCGGTTTCGCCGCTAAATTGTGCCGCAAACAGGAGCGTTTTTCTCAGACATTCTCACAGGGAGGAGATGACCGTGACGAAGCGACAACGGGGACGTGCGGTGATGGCGATCGCGACCGTTGCGATCATCGCGATCTCGGCCAACCTTGCCACGGCCTGCGAAACTTGCACACGCGCCCGTGAGGCGCTCTTTGCCGACCCGCCGAAATTGGCGCAGGGACTGGGCCTGATCCACATGCCGGTGACCACCGACAACAAAGAGGCGCAGTGTTACTTCGACCAGGGAGTGGCCTATCTCTACGCCTTCAACCACGACGAGGCGGCGCGCAACTTCCGTCAGGCGGCGGCCCTCGACCCGAATCTGGCGATGGCGCACTGGGGCGTGGCCTATGCCCTCGGCCCCAACTACAATCTGCCGGCCGATTCGACCCACCTGGCCCTGTGCTGGGAGGCGATCCAGAAGGCGGTGGCGCTCAAACAGCACGCCTCCCCGCGCGAGCAGGCCTACATCGATGCGATGGCCAAGCGCTACGCCGCCGATGTGGCCTCCCCACGCGCGCCGCTGGATTCGGCCTACAACCGGGCGATGCGCGATCTGATGCAGGCCTACCCCGATGACCTCCATGCCGCCGTCATGTTTGTCGAGTCGGGCATGAACCTGCGGCCCTGGAAACTCTGGACAAACGACGGCACCCCCGAGCCGGGCACCCTCGAATTAGTGGCCACGCTCGAACGGGTCCTCCAGCGCGATCCCGGTCACACCGGCGCCAATCACTACTACATCCACTGCGTTGAGGCCTCAACCGATCCCGAGCGCGCCCTGAGCGCGTGCACACGGCTGGATACGCTGGCCCCCAATGCCGGGCACCTGGTCCACATGCCGGCGCACATCTATTCACGCACCGGCGACTACGCCCGGTCCGCCAAGAGCAACGCCGACGGCGCCGCCATCGACGAGAAGTACCTCGCCACCGCGCCCAAGGGGAACATGTACGGCCTCATGTACTACCACCACAACGTGCATTTTCTCTCGGTGGCCCAGCAGATGGAGGGCAAGTACGAGGCCTCGTTGGCCAACGCCCAGCGGCTCGAAAATAGCGTCAGCGAGTACATCAAGGATGTGCCGCTGCTGGAGGGCGTGTACCTGACCTCGCTTCTGTGCTATGTGCGCTTCAACCGCTGGAGCGAAATCCTGGCGTTGCCCAAGCCCGATCCGTCGCTGAAGACCATCACCGCGCTGTGGCACTATGCCCGCGCGACTGCCCTGGTCGAAAGCGCGCGGCTCAAGGACGCCAAGAAGGAATTCAAGGCCTACCGCACCGCGGCGGCGGCGGTGCCGCCGGAGAACCTCATCGGCTTCTGGAACAGCGCCCAGTATGTCTTTACGATCACCGATGATGTCCTCACCGCCCGGCTTCTGGACGCCGAAGGCAAGACCGATTCGGCGGTCGTCCTGCTGCAACGGGCTGTCATCGCCGAAGACAATCTGGCCTACGATGAGCCCGAAGGATGGTATATTCCCGTGCGCGAGACTCTCGGCGCCTACCTGCTGAAACTGGGACGGGCCGTGGAGGCCGAGCAGGTCTTTCGCGATGAGTTGCAGAAGCACAAGCGCAGCGGCCGCGCGCTTTTCGGTCTGCGCGAGGCGCTCAAGGCCCAGGGCGACACGGAAAACGCCCAGCTCATCGAGCTGCAGTTCCAGACGGCCTGGCGCAACGCCGACACCCAACTGCGCCTGGAAGATCTTTAATAATTATTGGTCCTATTGGACCGATAGGACCAATTCATTGCCTCATGCCTGACACCTCGGCCATTCCCGCATCCTGCGTCGATTCCGCGCCGCGCACACACCTGCGCGGCGCGGCGTCGCCGGATGCCCACACGCTCGTCTGCCTGCAGACGTTCGGCTGCCAGATGAACGAGTACGATTCCGAACTGGTCGGCTCGCTTCTGCAGGGTCGCGGCTTTGCCTTCACCGCCGACGAGCAACGGGCCGATGTCATCCTGTTCAACACCTGCGCCATCCGCGAAACCGCCCACACCCGCATCTATGCGCGTCTCGGCGAACTGAAGCAGGAGAAGCGGACCCGACCCTGGCTGAGCGTCGGCATCCTCGGCTGCATGGCGCAAAACCTCAAGGAAGAGATCCTCCTGCGGTTCCCGGTGGTCGATTTCATCTGCGGGCCCGACGCCTACCGTCAATTGCCGGAGTTGATCGAACGCGCGCGCGGGCTGCGCGAGCGCTCCACCGCCATCGACCTCTCGGAATATGAAACCTATGAGGACATCGCGCCGACCCGCATCGAGGGGGTCAACGCCTGGATCGCCATCATGCGCGGTTGCGACAACTTCTGCACCTTCTGCGTGGTCCCGTACACCCGCGGCCGGGAACGCTCGCGCGATCCGCGCGGGATCGTCGAGGAGACCCGCCGTCTCGCCGACGCCGGCTACCGGCAGGTCACCTTGCTCGGGCAGAATGTCAACTCGTATGCCCATCCCGAGGCCGACTTCGCCGCCCTGATGCGCCGCGTCGCCGACGTGCCGGGCATCGCGCGGGTGCGCTTCACCTCGCCGCACCCGAAGGACTTTCCCGAGCCGCTGCTGCACGCCATCGCCGAGCACCCGCACATCTGCAAGCAGATCCATCTGCCGCTGCAGGCCGGCTCCGAGCGCATCCTCAAGAAGATGAACCGCGGCTACACGCCCGATGAGTTTTGCCGCCTGGTCGATCGGATCCGGACCATCATCCCCGATGTCGCCCTGTCCACCGACCTGATCTGCGGGTTCTGCGGCGAGACCGATGAGGAATTCGCCGCGACCGAGCGGATGGTCCGGGAGATTGAATTCGACTCGGCCTTCATCTTCAAATACTCGCAGCGCGTCGGCACGATCGCCGCCAAGCTGTGGGAGGATGACCTCCCCGACGCGGTCAAATCCGAACGTGTCACTCGTCTGGTCGAACTGCAGAAAGACATCTCGCGTGCGAAGCATCGTCGCATGATCGGACGCACCGTCCGTGTGCTCATCGAGGGCGAGAGCCGCAAGAACGCTGCCGAATGGCGCGCCCGCACCGACGCCAACACCATCGTCGTCTTTGCCGACCCGACACGGCGTGTCGGCGACTTCTGCGATGTCCGCATCACCGACGCCACTCCCAACACGTTGATCGGCACACCCGCTCGTTAGAGCGATTTCCGACAATCCCTATCGCAGGAAACATGGGCCCGCCCCCGTAGGGGCGAACCTCGTGTTCGCCCCGGCCCCGTCGGGACAATCTGACAAAGATTCCAAGGGTATCGCCCCTCCGGCTTCGCCTCCGGAGCAATGCCCTTGGAATGACGACGCGGCCGACAGTTAGTCTGAATGATCGTGTCGCATTATCAGCGCTTATGCAAATCGGCGGTAGGGGCGTATTGCATACGCCCACCGCTCCATACGCGTGACTCCACCGGCTGGTCGCCCCCGCGAAAGCGGGGGCCCAGAAACTCCCGCGACGGCGGACAAAGAGGCAGGCCACCTGCGTGAAATCACTTCTCCTCCGGCACATTCTCCCGCTTATTGAATGGAAACTGCCCGCGCTTGGCCAGCAGGCGCAGACTGTTGTCAATCCAGGTGAAGATTGAGTCCTTCTCCGCGTCGTTGGGCGCCGTGCCCCAGTGCATGAGGCGGTAGGAACGCAGAGGCATCGCCCCCGATTCGATCTCGCGCTTGATCTTCAGCAACTGGTCCGGCTGCCGGCGCCGGCCGGCGAAGGGGAAGCCCTGGCTGAAATCCAGCTCCTCGCGCGCCTCGGCCACATGCTTGTCCATCCAGCCGCCGATGACCGGCAGCGAATGGTACCAGGGGAAATCGGTCTTGTCGCTGTGGCAGTCAAAGCACCCCTCGCGGAAGATCGGTTTCAGGGCCTCATACCCGACTGCAATCTGCCGGTAGGCCGCCTCAATCTCCGCGGTCCGACCGCCTTCCTGGTTGTTTTGCGCTTCGTTGTCGCTGACGGCCAGGGCTGCGAGAAAGACGGCCACTCCCAGCCCCGTCAAAATCCGTTGGGTTCGGTTCATCTTCTGCATGCGGATCTCATCTCCCCGTCCCCCCATGAAGGGGGGACGGGGCCGTGAGAGCAAGAGCTAATCCTGGTCGCCGTGGTGATGGCCCGATTCGGTCGCCACGGAATCAGAGGGCCGCGTGATTTGGCCCGCCAGCGCTGAATCGAGGCGTGCGAGGTATGCCTTGGGGTCCTTTTCAAACTCCTTGATACAGCTCTTGCAGCAGAAGGTCAGTTCCCGGTCCTTGTATTCGTAGGGCACGGGTTTGCCCATCTCGCCGAGTTTGTCTCCGGTCACGACGCACCAGTCCAGCGATTTCGGCTTCGCGGCGGCATCGAGCACGGCCAGATACTTGGCCGGATCGGCCTCGAATTTCTTGATGCATCCCTTGCAGCAGAAATACACCGTCCGTCCCTCGTGCACATACCGCACCGGATCGCCCATGTCGCCCAGCTTCTCGCCGGACACAATGCAGTAGTCGATGGGGTAAACGATGACCTTCGGTTTCTCCGCCTCGGCCGTCTGATGCCCCGAGTGCCCGCCGGAATGCATGCCGCCGCACTGCGCGGACGCAAATGTCGCCCCGGCCAGAACACCCAATGCCCCGACCGTTGCCATTGCCAGAATTCGTGTCTTCATTTCTTGCTCCTCTCCGATGGGCCGACAGGCCCTATTTGCTGTTTTCGTGTTTGATCTGCCAGAGCCGCCAGTAGGTGTATACCACAGGAATCACCTCCAGCGTCAGGAACGTCGACGTGATCAGCCCGCCGACCAGCGGCGCGGCGATTCGGCGCATCACATCCGAGCCGGTCCCGGTCGCCCAAAGCACCGGCGCCAGTCCGATGATGTTGACCATCACCGTCATCAGTTTGGGACGCACCCGCATCACCGTGCCTTCCATGTGCGCCCAGATGATGTCGTTGAGGTCGCGGATTTTCCCCGCCGCCTTGCGGCGCTCGTACGCCTGATCGAGGTAGAGGATCATCACAATCCCCGTCTCGGTCGCAATCCCCACCAGCGCGATGATCCCCACCCAGGTGGCGGTCGAAAAGTTGTAGTCGAGCGCGTACATAAGCAAGATCGACCCGACCAACGCAAACGGCACCGACGCGAGCACGATCAATGTTTCGGTGAAGTTGCGGAAGTTCAGGTAGAGCAGGATGATGATCAAAAGCAGTGTGACCGGCACGACAATCTGCATGCGCCGCGCCATCGCCTCGAGCAGTTCATACTGCCCGGTCCACTTGAGGTAGTACCCGGCGGGAATCGTGACCTTTTCCGCGACCGCCTTTTTGGCGTCCTGCACATACCCGCCGATGTCGCGTTGACTCTGATCGATGTCGACAAAGACATACCCGACCAGCATGCCCGCCTCGTTTTTGATCATCGGCGGTCCGGCCGCGATCCGAACATCGGCGATCTGACCGAGGGGAATGTGCGCGCGTCCCGCCGGCAGTTCGAACCGGTACCCGGCGCCGCTCGGCGCAGGGGAGGCGGACGGTGTCCAGGATCCCGGTGTGGGCATGCTCATGTTGGCGGGCCCGGACGCGCCGCTTCCGGACGAAGAGCCTCCGCCGCTCATGCCGCCCATCTGCAACGACGGTTTCGCCCACGGGTTGTAGATTCCTTCAAGGTCCAGCGACGCCAGAAGTGGCGGTTCCGCTTCGGGAACCGCGCTCATCCCGTCCATCCCCGACGCCCGCGCGCCTGTCGCCGTCGGCAATGGCACCAGCACCTCCTTGAGCCGCTCGACATTCTGCCTCAGGTCGCGCGGATAGCGCACATTCACCGAAAACCGCGCCCGTCCCTCGACCGTCACCTCGATCGGCATGCCGCCGATCGCCGCCTCGATCACATCCTGCACATCGCGCATGGTGAGGCCATAACGTGCGACCGCCGTACGGTCGGGCACGATGTCGACAAAGTATCCGCCCGTGTTGCGCTCGGAAAAGACGCTGCGCGTCGCCGGGATGGGGGAGAGGGTCTGCTCCAGTTCCTGTCCGATGCGCTCGATTTCGGCCAGGTCATCGCCGAAGATCTTCACCCCGATCGGCGTGCGAATGCCGGTGGAGAGCATATCGATGCGGGTTTTGATCGGCATCGTCCAGGCGTTGGTCCATCCCGGCATGTTCATCGCCTTGTCGAACTCGGCGACCAGCTCCTCCCAGGTGATGGTGCGTGTCTCCGGCCAGATGAGCCGCAGCGCCGGCTTGATGAACTCCGGCGCCGAACGCGAGTACCAGCGTTCGACCTCGATTGTGCGCCACTCCTCGCGCGGCTTCAACTGCACCACGGTTTCCAGCATCGACAGCGGCGCCGGGTCGGTCGGGGTCTCAGCGCGCCCCGCCTTGCCGTAAACAGAGACCACCTCGGGAAACGACCGGATCACCCGGTCCTGGAACTGCATGTAATTCTTCGCCTCCTCCACCGAGATGTTCGGGAAGGTGGTTGGCATGTAGAGGATGTCGCCCTCGTTGAGCGGCGGCATGAACTCCGAGCCGATCTGCGGGATCATCGGGACGGCCGAGATGATCGCCGCCACGCCGATGGCGATGGTCGTCTTCGGATTGCGCAGCGCGACGTAGACAAACGGCTTGTAGAGACGGATCAGAAACCGAGAGACCGGATGCTCGCGCTCATGATGAATCCGCCCGCGCACAAACAACACTATCAGCGCCGGCACCAGTGTGATGGCGATCAACGCCCCGAAGAACATGACGAAGGTCTTCGTGAACGCCAGCGGGTGAAACAGCCGCCCCGCCTGGCCGGTGAGCGCGAAGATCGGCAGGAAGGCCACGGTGATGATCAGAAGCGCGTAGAACACCGACGGCCCGACCTCCTTGGCCGCTTCGATGAGGACGCGTCGACGGTCGGTGCGCGCGGTGGCGCGCTCGAGTTTCTTGTGGGCGTTTTCCACCATCACGATGCTGCCGTCGACCAGGTCGCCGATGGCGATCGCGATCCCCGCCAGACTCATGATGTTCGAGCCGATGCCCAACAGATACATCGGGATGAACGCCAGCCCCACCACGATCGGAATCGTGATGATCGGCACCAGCGAACTGCCGAAGTGCAGCAGGAAGACGATGATGACGACCGCGACCGCGATGCCTTCCTCGATCAGCGTGGTCTTCAGCGTCTGGATCGAGCGGTTGATCAGGCCGCTGCGATCATAGACGGCCTTCAGCTCGACGCCGGGCGGAAACGACGGGGCCATTTCGGCGATCTTGGCCTTGATACGGGCGATGACATCGAGCGCGTTTTCGCCATAGCGCATCACCACAATCCCGCCGACCGCTTCGCCGATGCCGTCGAAGTCGCCGACCCCGCGCCGGATGTCCGGCCCGTAGGTCACCCGCGCCACATCGGCCACCCGGATCGGCGTGCCGGTCGGGGAGACTCCCAGTCCGACCTGGCGCAGCGCCTCGAGGTCCTCGATGTAGCCCAGTCCGCGGATGTAATACTCGCGCCCTGACATCTCGACCACACGGCCGCCGACATCGTTGTTGCTGGCGCGGATGGCGCGCGCGACATCGCCGATGGTGAGATTGTAGGCGCGCAAGCGATCGGGGTCGACTTCGACCTGGTACTGTTTCTGATAGCCGCCGATCGAGGCGACCTCGGCTACCCCGGGCACCGTCGACAGCGCGTACTTGAGCGTGAAGTCCTGGAAGGTCCGCATCTCCGCCAGATCGTGGCGCCCGCTGGTGTCGACCAGCGCATACTGGAACACCCAACCGACCGAACTGGCGTCGGGGCCGATCTGCGGCGAGACCCCCTCCGGGAGGGACCCTTCGATCTGCTTGAGGTACTCCAACACCCGGCTGCGCGCCCAGTAGATGTCGGTGCCGTCCTCGAAGAGAACATAGACAAACGACATCCCGAACATCGAGTACCCGCGGACCGCGGTCACTTTGGGAGCCGCCAGAAGCGAGGTCACAATCGGATAAGTCACCTGGTCTTCGACCAGATCGGGGCTGCGTCCCATCCACTCGGTCCACAAGATGACCTGCACATCCGACAGGTCGGGGATGGCGTCGAGGGGAATGTTGTGCAGCGAATACCACGCGCCCAGACAGGCGAAGATCGTGGCAATGATCACCACCGTCTTGTTGCGCGCACAGAATTCAATCAGCGAGCGGACCATGATGGTCAGTCCTTTCTGCTAATGCTGGTGCGCCGGTGGCGCGGTGGCCGAATCGACTGTCCCCATGCCGGAGATCGCCGCCTGCAGACGCGACTCCGAGTCGATCAGGAAGTTGGCGCTGGTGACCACGATGTCCCCGTCGGACAGTCCCTGGCGAATCTCGATGAAATCGTCGCCGCGCCGCCCGACCGTGACCCGACGGGGCACAAAATGCGTGCCTTCGTGCACGACAAAGACATACTGCGTCTGCCCGCCGTCGAGCAGCGCATCCGCGGGCACGGCCAGCGCCGGTTCGCCGCCGCCGGCAATCCGCACATCGGCGTACATCCCCGGACGCAGCCGCAGCCCGGGGTTGGCGACTTCGATTCGCACACGCACCGTGCGTGTCTCCGGCGACAGCGTCGGGTACACAAACGACACCGTCCCGGCAAACGACTCGCCGTTGAAGGTCACCTGGGCCGAGTCGCCCGTGCGGACGCGGCCAAGGTCGCGCTCATACGCCTCGGCGATGATCCAGACCCGCCGCAGATCGGCGATGGCCAGCAGCGTCTGCCCGGGACCGACATACTGCCCGGCCTGCACCGGTTTGTCGAGGACATGGCCGGTGAACGGACTGCGCAGCACCAGCAACGATCCGTTTGTGGCGCCCTGGCCGATTTCCAGTTCGCTTAAGCCGAGAAACCGCAGCCGCCGCTCGGCCGCCTCGGTCACCTCGCGCTTGATCGCCTTCATCAGCGTGTCGGAGGTGATTTGCTCGGCGCGACGCGCCACCTGATAATCCTGCCAGGCCTGATACAGTTCGGGGCTGTAGATCGAAAGCAGCGGCGCGCCCTTCTCAACGCGCTGTCCGGTCTCATTGACGTACAATTCCTGCACCCACCCCGAGGTCCGCAGCTGCACCTCGGCGAGCGTGGTCTCGTCCGGCGTGACGTACCCCGCCAAACGGACCCCGTCGCTGATTACCCGACGTGACGTCGGCGCGGTTTTCAGGCCGATCAGTTGCAGCCGTTGCGGCGCCAGCATCACCGGCACCAGCCCGGGCACATCCGATTCCTTGGCCGCTGCCGCCGCCAGTTTGGTGGTATCCACCTGAACCAGGAACATGCGGCAGACCGGGCATCGCCCCGCCGTGTCGGAGACCACCTCCGGGTCCATCGGGCAACCATACTGTCCATGATGCGCTTTCGTCTCGCGCATCCAGGCGTCGTCGCCGTCCATGGACATGTCGTCCGAGGCGCCCGCGGCGCCGCTGATCGGCACCAGACTCATGCCACAGATCGGGCAGTCGCCGGGTTGATTGCTGATGTAGGTGGGGTGCATCGGGCAGTGGTATTGCTGCGTGCCGGCGCCGTCGGAGGCCCAGGGCGTGACGCCGAAGTATCCCAGCACCATCACCGCGGCAAACAGGCACATCCCGCCGAAGAGAATCCAGCGGACCACCGCCATCGTGCGGGTCAGCGGCGGCGCCTCCTCGACACCCTCCGGCATCGGTTCCAGCTCGAGATCGTCATGGGGGTTCATCGTGTTTCCTCGTTTCCGTTGTCGGCCAGCGAGACATAGCGGCCGGGATCGGCGGTGTAACGTTCCGCCTCGATTAACGCCGTTGCGTACGCCAACTCCAATTCGGTGAGCACACGCCGGTCGGCGAAGATCGCCGCGGCATAGTTGAGCAGGTCCGGCAGCGAGGTGCGTCCGGCGGCGTAACCGGCCAGCGCCGTACGGAACGCATCCTCATCGGCGGGGATGATCCGTTCACGGTAGAGCGTTCCCGCCTCCTGGAAGTGCTCGGCGCGCATGTGCAGCGCGCGCAATTCGGCGTCGACATCCTTGGCCAATTGCGCCGCCTCCGCCTCCATCTGCTGCTGCATTGCGGTCATCGACAGCGCCATCTGGCGCTCCTTGCGGCCGCGGAAGACCGGCAGCGAGAAAGTCGCGCCGAAACTCCACATATCGTCCTGGGCCATCCTCTCGCCGCCCGGCAGACGCAGATCGTCACGGATGCCATATTCCGCCGACAACTCCAGCATGGGCCAGCTCATGCGGCGCGAAGCGCGGGCGCTCAAGCGATACCGCTCGGCGCGTCGCGCCAGCGCGCGCAACGGGGCGTAATGGGCACGCGCCGAATCCAGCCAGACCTGGAAGGTGTCGGGCAGCGCACTCCAGGCCGGCGGGACCACCGCCGGCATGTCGGCAGGCGAGACCACCCCGCGCAATGCGTCCAGACGATGGTGCGCCGTGTGGGCGTCGTTGTGATGGGTCAGGATCTCCGCCTCCAGACGCCACATCGTGGCCAGAGCCGCGTTCAACTCATCCTGCCCGGCCAGGTTGGCCTCCAGCCGCGAGCGCACGCTGGTGGCGATCTGCTCGGCCAGTTCGCGCTGACGTTCCAGATCGTCGATCAGTCGCTGATGGTAGTAGAGTTCGGCATAGGCCGTCTTGGCGGCGGCCACCAGGTCGAGCGTCTTTTGCCGACGGTCCTCGCCGGTCGCCTCGGCCTCGGCGCGTTGTGCTTTGGCCTGCAGACCCCTTTCCCCGGCGTAGGGGATGCGCTGCGACAGGCCGACCGCCTTCATCGTCATCATTTCCTCGTCGAAGCGAAACGACGGCGGCAGGTTTTCGATGCCCAGCATGAGCATCGGGTCATCCCAAGCCCCGGCCGGTCCGACCTGACGGCGCGCCGCCTCTTCCATGAAGGCGGCCGCCTTGAGGCCGTCATTGTGACGGAGCACCTCGCGGACAACCTGATCGAGCGACAACGTGTCAGTGGGGGGAGATTGCGCCTGCAATCCCGATGGCGCCACCATGGCCAGCACGGCGGCCATCCAAATGCCAATGTTCTTCATCAGTCACCCATCCCGTGTTTCGTAACACGCCCGCAGCGGGCGCGCGCCAAACGGCATAAGACGCCGGCCCGGATGAGCCGGCGGCGGTCAATCGTGCCGTTTGCTTAACAACGGAATGAGTGCGTCAGGAGAAAGAGAGGCGGATCGGAGGAATGCCGGGCAACACCGTCGCGATCAATCGAGGGAGTCGCCGTGACGATCGCCGGCACAATCGCAATGGCCGGCAACAAACCGGCATTCGACGGTGAGTGGTCGATCTTGAATATGCTGTTGGCTTGTCCATGGAAGGACAGCGGGTGCTCGTAGCTGACAAAGCAACAACCCGACGCGACCGATGCGTCCGCTTGCGGTGAATCGGCGGAGCAATGGGGAGGCGCAACCTCCTCCGATTTGGCACAGCAGCCGCGTTCCGGAGCGGTATCACCGATGCAGCAGGCGCACAACTGCGTCGACTTGGTGCCGAACTGGCGGCAATTGTGCAGGAGCAGGCCGGGAGAACCGGTGGAGGCCGCAAACACCACGGCCAACGCCCATGCAATGATCTGTCGATGACCGGTCATGCCCATCGTGCTCCATTATACGCAATCGGCGGTCATGGGGATAAAGTTAGTTTGGTGCCGTCGTCTGATCCTGTGCTTGAGAATATCTACCTAATTCATTGTTGTCGTAACGCTTACGACGGCGCCCGCAGGGTGGCCGCGATCCACCGCCTGGCAGCGAATTGCATGTTTCCATGCAATGTGAGGGTGCGGCCACCTCACGGACGCCGATGCGATCTCGGCGTTGTCGCCACTTCCCGGGTGCGATGCGCTGGAGTCTATTGCGACAGCCGAATCTGAAATGAGGGTGGGTGATGGGACTTGAACCCACGGCCACCAGGGCCACAACCTGGTGCTCTAACCAACTGAGCTACACCCACCGTAGCGGCGCGCAATCTACAGAATTGCTTCGGCAAAGTCCACTGCGACGGCGCGCGAGTTCATGCCACGATGTAACGGATGACCACCAGCGCCGCCAGGGCATAGAGGGCCGGATGCACCTCGCGACGGCGCCCCGCCGCCAGCTTCACCAGCGGATACGAGACAAAGCCGAAGGACAGTCCGTCGTTGATGGAGTACGTCAGCGGGATCCCGATGGCCAGCAGAAAGGCAGGAATCGCCTCGGTGATGTCATCCCAACGGATATTCTTGGCCAACTGCGCCATCATCGCGCCGACTACGATCAACGCCGGCGCCGTAATCGGCTTGAGGATCTCGCCGCCGGGTGTTGCCACACCGCCAGCGATCGCCTTGACCAGCGGCGCAAAGAAAAGTGACAGAAGAAACAACGCCGCCACCACCAGCCCGGCGACTCCCGTCTTCGCTCCGGCCATGATCCCCGAGGCCGATTCGATGTAGGCGGTGACTGTGGTGGTGCCGAACACCGCGCCGGCGGTGCCGCCCACCGCGTCGGCGGCGAAGGCCCGTGTCACCCGTGGAAACTCGCCGTCTTTCTTGATGAACCCCGCCCGCTGCCCGACCGCCGCCAGCGTGCCGGTGGCGTCGAAGACCGCCATGAACAGGAAGACAAACAGCGCGGTGAAAAAATGCGCCGACAGTGTCGGTGTCCAATCCAACTGCGCAAACGTCGGCGCCAGCGACGGCGGCGTCGAGACAATCCCCTCGACATGAATCAGCCCCGTGGCGATCCCGCCCAGCGCAGTGGCCAGCAGCCCCCAGAAGATCGCCCCCCGGACGCCGCGCGACATGAGCACGATCGTAATGAGCAGCCCTGCCAGAGCCAGCAGGACCGGCGGCTGGCCGAGATCGCCCAGCTGCACAAAGGCGGCCGGATTGCGTTCCACAATCCCGGCATCGGCTAATCCGATGAAGGCGATAAAGAGTCCAACCCCGATCCCGGTGGCCGATTTCAGACTGTCGGGAATGGCATCCAGCACCGCCTTGCGAATCGGTCCGAGCGAGAGCACAATGAAAATCAACCCGGCGTAGAAGACCGCCGCCATCGCCTCCGGCCAGGCCATGCCCATGGCCATCACCACTCCGAAGACGAAGTAGAAATTCTCGCCCATGCCCGGCGCGGCGGCAATCGGGTACTTTGCCCAGACTGCTATGAGCGTGGTCGCCAGCGCCGCCGAAGTGCAGGTCGCCGCAAGCACCGCGCCAAAGTCCATCCCCGCCTGCGCCAGCACCGCCGGCTGCACGAAGATGATGTAGCCCATGGTCAGAAACGTGACCAGTCCGCCAACCAACTCCTCGCGCCACGTCGCGCCGCGTTCGGCGAATTCGAAGTATCGCGCGATCCGATCAATCATCACACACCCCGCCGTTGTGCCGGAACGAAGGGACACACCGCGACATTCGTCCAGACCGGATTTGCGGCAAATGTCAGAATTGCGGGCAGATCGAGGGCTGAATCAGCCCGCCCCTTGTCATTCCGAACGCAGTGAGGAATCTGCTTTTGACCGCAGCCAGTTACGATGACGCGATTCCGATCGGAATGGTACCCCCGGCAGGATTCGAACCTGCTACCAACAGCTTAGAAGGCTGCTGCTCTTCCAAATGAGCTACGGGGGCAACGAGCCCGGGCGGGCCCGCAAAAGCCAATCGGGGCGAGAGGATTTGAACCTCCGACATCTTGGTCCCAAACCAAGCGCGCTACCAGGCTGCGCTACGCCCCGAGTGAGTCCCTAAAATACGCTAAAAGTCGAAGTCCCGACAGTCCCCAGAATCGTCAGCCGAGCGCACGGCGCAGGTAGTCGGCCACCTGCCGGAAGGCGCGTCCGCGGTGCGACAGACGGTTCTTCTCCTCCGGCGAGGCCTCCGCAAAGGTGCAGCCCAGTTCGGGGACATAGAAGACCGGATCGTAGCCGAACCCGCCCTCACCGCGCGGCGCGCGGGTAATGATCCCATGGACTTCGCCGGAAAAGATGACAACCTCGTCGGCCGTCATGGCCAGCGCCGCCACACATCGGAAACGCGCTCCGCGCTCCGGCTCGGGCAGATCGCGCATCAACTCCAGCAACTTGCGGTTGTTGTCGGCAAAGCTGCACCCCGGCCCGGCAAACCGCGCTGAGATCACCCCGGGGGCGCCGTCGAGCGCCTCCACCTCCAACCCGGAATCATCGGCCAACGCCCAAAGCCCCGTCGCCCGCTGCACTGCCACCGCCTTGATCCGGGCATTCTCCTCCAATGTGGCCCCATGCTCTTCCGGATCGGGGAAGTCCGCAAAATCCGCGGCGCTGAGGATTTGATAAGGGAGACCCTCGAGAATGGCGCGAATCTCCGCCACCTTGTGCGGGTTGTTCGAGGCGATGACAATGCGGGTCATGGGTTGTTCGAGGGGTCAGCCCTTCACGGGCGTCACCGTGAGCGCGTGCAGAGTTTCCAGATCGACCACTTCGACCGGCTCGACTGCGCGTCCAAGAAACCGACGCCCCACCCGCTGGAACCGTCCCGGCGTATCCGAGACATAATACCGCGTCTCGGCCGTCTGCTCGGTCTCGCGATGGTGGTTGCGTTGCCGCAGACGGTCGGCGACCGCATGCGCCACCGCCGTGGCCGAATCGACGAGTGTTACGGCGGAACCCATTACCTCGGCAATATCCGCCGCCAACAGGGGGTAGTGGGTGCAGCCAAGTACCAGCGTGTCGATGCCATCGTCACGGAACGGCGCCAGATATTCCTCGGCGATCAGACGCGTCGCCGGTTTGCCGGCATACCCTTCCTCCGCCAGCGCGACAAACAGGGGACAGGCGCGCGCGATCACCTGCGCCTGCGGCGCGATGGCGTGGATCGCTTCAGTGTAGGCCCCCGAGGCCACTGTGGCCTCGGTCCCGATCACGCCGATCCGTCCCGACCGGCTGGCCGCAACCGCCGCCTGAGCGCCGGGCTCGATCACCCCGATCACCTCGACCGCCGCCTGCTCGGCCACTTCGCGCAGGGCCAGCGATGAGGCGGTGTTGCAGGCAATGACGATGAACTTGCATCCCTGCCGCTCGAGGAATCCGGCAATCTGCCGCGAGAACTCGACGATCACCGCCTTTGAACGCACTCCATATGGATACCGTCCGGTGTCGCCGAAGTACACCAAGGGCTCCGCCGGGTAGGCGCGCGCGATCGCATCGAGGACCGTCAGTCCCCCCACGCCCGAATCAAAGACGCCGATTGGCCGATCCTTCATCGTCCCTACCGTCTCCGGTGCCGCTCCTGCCGCAGGCGCAGATCGCTCTCGCGTTTGGCGATCGCCGCCCGTTTGTCATACAACTTTTTCCCGCGCCCGACGCCGATTTCCACTTTCGCGTGCTTTCCCTTGAAATACACACGCAACGGGACCAGCGTCAGCCCCTCCTGCTGGGTCGCCTCCCCCAACTGACGGATCTGCCGCCGCGATAGCAGCAATTTGCGCGTCCGCGTCGGTTCATGGTTGAATCGGTTCCCCTCGGTATACTCCGGAATGTGCACCCCGATCAGCCATGCCTCGTCCTTGTCGATGCGCGCATACCCTTCCTTGAGGTTGCACTTGCCGTCGCGCAGCGACTTGACCTCGGTTCCGGTCAACACCAGTCCCGCTTCCACGGTGCTGAGAATTTCGTAACGAAATCTCGCTTGGCGGTTCGAGGTGATGACCTTGATGGCCGGCGCTGGTTTGGTCTCGCTCATCTTTCGGCAATTAAGAGGGTTACGACCCCGCGTTCAAATACTGATTCACCCCGGCTGTCTCGCGGTCCGGGGAATATTGTGATCTCTGACGGGTAGAGCAGGTACCTTCGGCCCATTGTCGACCCGACCATGAGACCGTTTCATCTGTCACCCGCGCTCCTGCCCGCCATCGGCTTACTGGTCATCCTGGCCGCGCCGGTCTCGCTGCGGGCGGCCGACGGGTCGGTCCGTGGTGTCGTGATCGACTCAACCTCCGGCGCGACTCTGCCCGGCGCGACCATCTACATTCCGTTGCTGGGACGCGGCGTCATCGCCGACGATAATGGCCGCTTCCGACTCGACAGTCTCAAAGCGGGATACTACCAGATCGAGGCCAGTGTGGTCGGCTATGTGCAGTGGCGCCAGAACGACCTCTGGATCGGCGCCGAGGACACTACTGCCCTGACGATCTCTCTTATCCCGACCGTCCTGCCTCTGGGCGAGGAGATTATCGTCATCGGACGTCGTCCGCCGATTGCCGTCGCCGCGCCCTCCACCCGCCGCACGGTGGAGCGTCAGGATCTCGATATTGCGCCGCTGGCGCTGACCGAGCTGGTCCTGCGCCAGCCGGGCGTGACACAGGTGGATCGTGAGATTCACATCCGCGGCGCGCGCACGTATGAGACCGACTACCGCGTCGATGGTGTCTCGGTCGCCGATCCTTTCCTGCGGCAGGGCATGGCGGTACGTCCGCCGACATCCGCCGTCGAAGCGGTGACCGTGGTGACTGGCGGGCTCTCCGCCGATCTTACCAGCGCCGCCGCCGGGGCAGTGCTGGTGGAAACCATCGAACCCACACCCACATTGCGCGGGCAGGTGGAATACTCAACCGACCGATTCTCACCGCAGTCCATGGGCGACTGGAACACCGATCGGACGGCGCTGACGCTCTCCGGCCCGCTGCGGGCGCTGGGTCTGCCGACCGCCGCATCCGATCCCCGGTTTGCGCCGGGGTTTGTGCTCTCGGTCAGCGGCGATCTGACCGACACCTATCTGGGCGCTGGTCAGCCGAATTCCTCAGTGGCCGGCGGCACCCGCTGGGCACCGCGCTCCGACAATCGCTACCACGCCCTCGCCAAACTCTCCTGGCGGCTCAATCCCGTGCACCGTGTCTCGGCGCTGTTCACCGCCGAGACCAATATCGATCAGGATGCCGCCTCGCTGGACACGCGCTTGCGCACCGCCACGTTCAGTTACGGCTGGCCGTTCGTCTATGCCCGCCTGCTTGAGAACGCGACGACCTTCACCCGCGAGTCCAATTCCCAGATTCTGCGTTGGAGCATCCGCCCCGGCCAGCGCACCGGAGTGGAGCTCAGTCTGGCGCGTGTCTTCGCCCGTCTGCATGGCGATGTCAACGGCAAGGCGCCCTCCGACTATGTCCCGCCGCAGGACACCGGCCCGATCCGCATCGACAGCACCCCGGGATCGCAGTACTACACCGTGCACGCCGGCGATGGTTTCTACGATGTCGGCGACGGCGATCTCTGGCACGATCATTACTCGGAGACCTATACCGCCCGCGCCGATGCCGATTTTCGCTTCAGTCCTTCGGTCTCGCTGCAGACCGGCGCTGAAGTCGCGCCGCAGACGCTGCAGGTGATCGACATCTTCCGTCCCTGGCTCGGGCTGGGCGGCCTGAACACCGACCATTATCGTGTCTCGCCGACCTCGGCCTCCGCCTGGGCGCAAATCGAGGCCAATATCCAAGGCACGGTGCTCAACATCGGTTTGCGCGGCGAACTCTGGTGGCCCGGCGCGTACCTGGATCAACTGATGGGCGATACCACGCTGCCCAACATCACCGCGCGCATGCGGGAGAAGTATCTGGATGAGACCATCGAACTGTTCGGCGGACGCGCCCGTGCCTGGGTGATGCCGCGCATCGGCGTCGCCCATGCCCTGGGGCCGTCGATGTCGCTGTTTGTCTCCTACGACCGGCTGGCGCAACGTCCGAACCCGCGCCACATCTACGCCAAACTGCGCAGCCGCTCGCCGTCGTCCTACCAGCTGCTCGGCAATCCCGCGCTGGAAACCGAAAAGACCATCGCCATCGAAGGCGGGATCAAGTGGCTCTACACCCCGGACTGGGGACTCACCGCCAGCGTCTACCAACGCGACGTTCGCGATTACATCGCCGCGGTCGCGGTCATTCCCGACCCTGACCACCCGGAGGATTACTGGTACGCCTACGCCAACCGCGACATCGCTCAGTCGCGCGGCATTGAGCTGACCCTTGATGGACGACGCGGGAACACCTTTCGCACCAATCTCTCCGCCGCCTTTGCCCGCATCCGCGGCGAGCATTCTTCGCCGGAGGATGTCTTCCGTGGACGGATCAGCCGCGATGGCACCGTGCTTTACCAGGAAATCGCCTTCGATTGGGACAAACCATGGCGGTTTGCATCGACCTTCGACTGGACTTATGGCCCGGATGACTCGCCGCGTCTGTTCGGCATCGGGATTGGCGGCAATTGGGATTTCCATATCGGTCTCTGGGCCGAGGCGGGGAAACGCTATACGCCTTATCGCGACTCGACCGACGCAGACGGCGACATTCACTATCTGCGCGACGGCGAGCCGAACTCGGCGGTCGGCCCCCATTGGCGCTCGCTCGATTTGTCCGTTGCGAAGCACTTCCCGGTGGGAAAGAGCCGTCTGAGTCTGTTGGTATCAGTCACCAATCTGTTCAATCATGAAAACGTGGCGCTGATCAATCCCGTCACCGGCGAGGTGTACCGCGCCGAGGATCCGGTCCCGGTGGGGGACAACTTCTTCGAAACCGCGCCGGTCGGATATGAACTGCCGATCTGGGAGGACCCATCGCGGTTCGACAACCCGGTGCACTGGCAATTCGGCATCCGCTGGAGCTGGTAATGCGGCCCATCATCATCCTGTGTCTGCTCGGTATCGGCCTTCTGTCCTGCGGCGAAAAACTGTCGCTGCCGACCGATGTGCGCGACGATGATGGGGGCCGTTTGACCGACACCACCATGGCTCCGGTGCTGCCGTATTGGACCGAAGCCGACGGCATCCCGTTTGTCCGTCCCTTCGGCGTCACGGTCGGCTACGACCGCACCATCTACATCTGCGATACCGGCAACGACCGCATCGTGCGTCTGACTCCCAACGGCGAATTTATCGAGTCGTATCCGATTCCCCAACCGCACGCGGTGGCGCAGGATCGCGCCTTCTCGCTGGCGGCGGTCAACAGCACCCCGCAGATCTGGCTGCGACGCGCCTCCGGCGGCGACTTTGCGCCCTTTGCCGATCTCGACTCCACTTATCGTTGCGTAACGCAACCCAATGCCCCGCCCATCTGCTACTGGGATGTGCCTCGCTTCGAATCCATTACCTCGTCGCTGGATGCCAATAAGAGCGTGTTCTACGCCGTCGCCGCCGGCCGCATCTATGTCATGCTCGGCGATTTTCTCGAACCGACGCCGCAGGGGATTCTCTACCCCGTGATCGATTCCGGCGGGGCCTTCGGTGACGTTTACAACCCGACCGGCGTCGCCTTCGGCATTGTCCGTGACCAGCGCCGGCTTTTTGTGGCCCAGTATCCGGGCATTTACGGCGTCCAGTATCTGGCTCTCCCGGAGTATTTGCCGGCGCTGCCCGATTCGGGACAGGATGTCTTCCGGATGCCGCTGGTGGACACCAAGTACCTGGCGGTCGACGAGCAGGGAAATGTCTTCGTCCTGCACCGGGCCCACGGAGTGGTGATGATGTTTGACAAGGACGGGAAGTATGTCCTCACCTTCGGCCGGAAAAGCGCCGATGATCTTGGTCTTTTTGACCCCTGCGGGATTGCCTGCTACGACGATATGGTGCTGATCGCCGACACCAAGAACAACCGGATCGCCCGCTACCAACTGACCGCGATTCCGCAAAACTGACGCTTGATTGCCGGACGGCAATTGGCGATACTCCCGCCGCTGCCGAAGTGGTGGAACTGGCAGACACGCTGTGTTCAGGGCGCAGTGCCCTTACGGGCGTGCGGGTTCAAATCCCGCCTTCGGCACCAAAATCGAAAGCCCCGGCTCCACACCGGGGCTTTTCTTTTGCGGGATGGCGCCGGCGCGGTCAGCGGCTGGTGAAGGAGTCCCGCGGGACGCCGTCCTGGCGGCTCTCGGCCGGGCCGGCTACCGGCAGGGTAACGGTGAAGGTGCTCCCCCGACCCAGTTCGCTGGTCACATCGACCTTCCCCCGATGCGCGGTCACGATCTTGTAGACAATGGAAAGTCCCAATCCGGTGCCGACCCCGACCCCCTTGGTGGTGAAACCGGGATCGAAAATCCGCTTGAGATGCTCGCGGGCGATCCCGATGCCCGTGTCGGTGAAGGCGACCGTCACCATGCCGTCGGCGTGGCGTGTACGGATCGTGATCGTCCCCTTCTCCGGAATGGCATGGATGGCGTTGACCAGGATGTTCATGAACACCTGGTTGAGTTGGTTGGGATAACACCAGACCCGCGGCAGTTCGCCGAAGTCGCGGACCACCGTAATGCGGTTTTTGAATTCGTGGTAAGTCAGAGTCAGCGTCGACTCGATGCCCTCATGGATGTCGACTTCCTTCAGTTCGGCCTCGTCCAGACGGGCGAAATTGCGCAGGGAGCGCACAATGGCGACAATCCGCTGGGTGGCGGTCAGGATGGTGGCATTGGCCTCCAAGAGGATGTCCATCGCCTGACGCACCCGACCGGGCAGCGGCGTCCCCGGCGTTGTGGAGGTATCGCGCAGGTATTCGTCGATGATGTCCAGCGCCCGACGGGTCAAGTCGGCGTTCGAATTGATCGACCCCAGCGGCGTGTTGATTTCATGCGCCACCCCGGCGACCAGATGGCCGAGCGCCGCCATTTTCTCCGATTGAATTAGTTGCACCTGCGCGTCGCGCAACGCCAGATTGGTCTGCTCCAGCTCGGCGGCATAGGCGCGCAACTGCGTCTCGGCCTGGACCCGCCGTGTGACATCGCGCAAAGACGCCACCGTGACGGACTTGTCGAACAGCCGGTGCAGTGACACTTCACAGATGCGCGGCTCGGCCAGTTTCGGACTGATCGCCCGGAAGGTGAACATGCCGACCGTCTCCCCCTGGCGGGCGATGCAGTCGTAGCGGAACATGCACTCGTCCCGGTCCTCCGGATGGATGAAGTCCATCGCCGGCTTTCCGCGCAGCTCCTCGGCCGGCAGGCCCAAGAGCGCGGCAAAGGTGGGATTGACCATCACGAAGGTGCGGGTGGCGTTGTCGACCACGAAGATGCCGTCCAGCGAGTTCTCAAACAGCGAACGGTAGCGTTGTTCCGATTGCGTCGCCTTCTCGCGCATCGCCCGCTCCTCGCGCCGGGCGACATACTGCCGCCAACGGCTGGCGTACCGCTGCGCCACGATCAGGCATGCAAACAGCGTGACCAACAGCATGAGCACAATCGCCTCGGCGGGGAAGGCGATGGCGGCGCGGGCGGTCATCGGCGGCAACAGCCAGAGCACCAACGCATCGGAGACAAAGAGCCCCAGCGCCGCCAGCAGGATGTGCCCCGCCCGCATCGGCACCGTGCCCACCGCCACCAGCATCAGGAGTGTGAACGGGATCGCGATGTCCGGCGCATGCACCACCCGCATCGAGATAATGGCCTCACCGACCATCGCGCCGTTCATCAGAATGTTGAAAAAGATCAGCATGAACCGTCCATGCTCGCAGACTAATCGAAGTCGGTAAATGGTCAGCGTCAACGCGCCCAGCCCCATGACGATGAACTCGTCCCAGTGGGCCATCTGGACGTGCTCGCCCCCGGTCAGTTCGAAATCGTAGCCCATCAGCAGATGGAAGACGATTGTTGAGAAAGCCGGGCCGACAATCGCCAGGCCGCCGGCCAGCAACAGGCCGAGACGGGTCGCCCGCCGGATTTCATCGCGGAACTCCGGATCGCGCTCGGCGTCGGCGGGCGCATACAGGCCGAAGTGCTCCAGGAGTTCGTGGAGTCTGCCGCGCCAGCCGGTCGGAGGTGTGCTCATGATGCTGCCGCAGGAGAAGATATCGGCCCGAACGATTTCCGCAAGCCGTCCGCACAATCCCGGCGCTAAAACACGGTCCGGGCGCGTATCTTAGTGTCAGTATCGATGCGTGCGGTTGCCGGACAATACTCTCTGTTTTGCCCCCCGCGGGCGGTTCTTCGCCTGTTTGTCGCTGCCGCCCTGGCGGCGCTGGCCGCCGCCTGCGCCGCGCCGCTGCAGTCCAACGGCGAACGCGCCCCGCTGACGGAGCGGGAAGAGGAAGCGGCGTTGCGCGCCCTGCTCGGCGCCGAAGAGTTCGGCGAGTATGTCACCATCGAGGACACCCTCGCCTCGGCCGACTGGCTGCGTCGCTTCTGGACCTCCCATGATCCGACCCCCACCACGCCGGAAAACGAATTCCGTGATGAACACGACCGTCGGGTCTATCATGCCATCTATTTGTTTGGCAGCCCCGGCAAGGGAGGACGGCCGTGGGATGACCGCGGCGAGGTGTACATCCGCTACGGTCAGCCGGATGAACGCATTGTCCGTCAGGCCGGTGTCGACGGCGACGGCAGCGAGCCGCCGGGCGGCGGCGCGGATGACTTTTTCGACTCGCCGCTGAACGAGGCCAACGCCGCCGTCGAAGTCTGGTCCTATAATCGCTGGAACGAGACCTTTCAGTTCGAAGACAAGCGCGGCTTCGGCTTCTTCGAGCTGGCGCCGGTGACCGATCCGTTGTTCCGCCGCCAGTCGGCGGGAGATTTCCACTCCGCCCGTCTGCGCGCCATCGACCTGCAGCCGGCGATCTACTACCATGAGTATGGCCGAAATCTGATCGACTACGCGCTCGATGTCGTCCGCTTTCGCGGCCAGCCGGGAAGCTGGCGTCTGGACATCAACCTCGGCTACCCGCTGGCGCAACTGGGACGCGGCCCCGATTCCACCAGCATCAGCATCCGACGCACCCTCTTGGTGCGCGATGACCGCGAAGAGGAAGTCTACAGCGAAGTCGGCATCATTGCACGGCAGGCGGGTCGTCAGGGACTGACCAACCAACTGGTCATCGAGCAAAAAGTCCTCGAACTGCCCCCAGGACGCTACACCGTCGCCGCCACCATCGAGGACGAAAACACCGGCAAGTCGGGCACCTATCTAAAGCCACTGCGCCTGCCGGAGTACATCAGCCCCGAAATCCAGGAGATCTCCGACATCGAACTGGCGTCGTTTGTCTGGTCCATCTACGAGCCCGGTTCACCATTTGTCAAAAACCAGCAGATGGTGATGCCGCTGCCTTCGCGGGTGTACCTGCCCGACCAGCCGCTGGCCTTCTACTTCGAAGTCTATCACCTGCTTTTGGATGAACGCGGCCAGACGCGGTATCAGATCGACTACGAAATCTCCGCGCTGGATGGAGACTTCAAGACCGGGCGGCCGGGCACCGGCGTCCTCTCCGGTTCTACCCGCGAAGTTGTGCACACCGCCACCCTCGACATCGGCGATCTGCCCAGCGGCGACTACCTGCTTACCGTACGCGTCACCGATCTGGTCGGCAAACACGAGAAGCAGGCCGTGGCGCGTTTCGCCAAATCAAGTTGAACCGTAACGCGACCGGAAGTCTTAGAATCTCCAACAGGATGAGACCGTGACAGTCACCTGCAAGTTCTACCCCCTGTCCGTCATTCCCGCGGACGCGGGAATCCAGCCGTGGCTGCGACGGTTCTGGACCCCCGCTTTTCGAAAATCCCGAGCGAAGTCGAGGGACGCGGCGGTGACGAGTCCTCTAGTTCATTTTGATAGACGATCTTAGTTGTCCAGCGCGCCTTCGGCGATCCAGATGCGAACGAGTTGAATCAGGGTGTCGGCCAGCGGCGCACGGCCATAGGGCATGCGCGGCGTCAGACGGCCGTCGAGACGCTGCACCAGCGTGCTGCCAGCGCTGTCGCCGGGAATCACCACCCCTCCCTGCATGAGAGTCGCGTGGCTTTGCAGGCAGAGCCCGCCGCCGTTGTTGGCGCCGCAGGGGTTGTGGCAGAAGGCCCCGCCGCAATTGGCGGCAAAGATCGGCAGCACATCGGCCGCAAACGAGACCGTGGCGGTGTCGCCGTCCTGGCCGCCGCCGTTTCCGACGGTCGGGATGCCCGTTCCGAAATCGGCGCATCCGGCCATCACGACAAGCACCAGCGCCGCCGCCGCTGCCAGCCGCTCACCGCTAATCTTAATAGAAAGCATGGAAGAGAATCTCCACCCGTGCGTCATCGGTCACAGAGCGCGGGGTCGTCTCCCGCTCGAAGCGCACCAACGGCTCAACTTTGAAGAAATGCCGCAGGTAGATCCGCGATCCGACGCTGATGCGGTATTGCGTTCCATTTTCGTGATCCAGATCAGGATCGAGGAAATCGTAACCGACATACAGATCCAGCCCCTGGCGCGGCCGAAAGTCCAGTTCTTGTGACATGACCCAGGACCAGGTGCGTCCGCGACGGCCGCTGTCCGCATCCGACGCCGTCCGTCGGCCGAAGAGATCGGCGAGATAGGCGAACTGTCGCCAACTCGCCTGCCCCTGGATTCCCCAGAGTCGCTCCTTGACCTGGGGACCGGAGTTCCAGCGGGTCGACCCGCCAAAGGCGGCCTGGACTGTGCCCATGCGCCAACGTGCCAGCGCCTTGCCGACATACATCTTCTGCGAGTTGTCGTCGAGCTGGGCATTGCCGTTCCCGTTGAACACTCCGCCGGTCAGCGTCAGCGGACCGGGGGAGAGACCGACTTCGATCCCGGTCTCGGTGGCGCCGGGGTAGTCGAGATCAAGACGTTCGCGCGTGTAACGATTGTGATCGTCCCACCGCCAGCCCAGGTCAGGGACAAACCGCCCGCCCTTGACATACCCATGCGCCGGCAACAGACGCGCCAGCGCAAAAACTTCATAGTCGCTGCCGGTGCCGCGATCGAGATACAGGAGAAACTGCGGATCGGGCTCGATGGCGACATAGAAATCCGCCTGCATCTGGAAAAACGAGTTGTCCAGTTCGCCGACCGCCGTGCGGGCATTGTCGCTGGCCAGATAGAGCAGACGCAGGTCGGTCCCGACGGTGACAAAGTCGTTCAGACGCGCCTTCGGCCAGCGCGCGCTCTCGTGCGCGGGCAGAGGACGCAGCGGCAATTCGGCGGGGCCGATGAAGTCGGTCACATACGAGTTGCGCAGGCCGCCGCCGGACGGATTGGCATGGCACAATTGACAGTCCTGACCGTATTGCGCCGCCAGCCGCGGCGTGGCTTGGGCAACGGGGATCAGACTCAAGATCGACAGACCGATGGCGACAGGCAAAATCGGGCGGCTCATCATCCGTGTGAACCTCGCTGGGCGCTTGGATGTTCTGGACCCTCAATAATGAGGCCCGGACCAAGGTCCGGGCCCATCACCCCAGGTATTAGGCGGGATTTTTAGCGGCTCACCCCAGAGGGGTGTGGAAGCTTGTATGCGTTCAGATTCGCAACTGGTCCGGTGCTGTGACTGCCCTTCCCTCCGGCTTGCTCCTTTATTCTGCGGACAAGTTACCTACGATCCCTCAGGACGCAATACCTTTTTTCTCGGCCAACGCAGAATTTGTCCGTTTGCGACAACCGTCACAATCGGAAGGGGAAGCGTATGGCCAGCGCCCCATACGTATAATCAGTGTCGCGCGACGGGTTGTCGTGGACTTTCGTCTCGTAGTCGGCCGACAGACTGAGCGTGAAGTGATCGCCGACCGAGGCGTCAACGCTCAGGTCCACCTCAGCGAAATCGTAATCGTCGTAAATCAGCGAGCGATCACTGTAATACCGACGGCCCCAGCGTCCCCCGGCGTCGATCCAGATCATCCCGGAGGGCTGCCAGCCGACCACCGGTCCGAACGCCCAGTCGGTGAAATCGTCGTCCTCAAACTCTTCGCTGAAGGCGCCCTCCCAACGGGACCTCGCTTGTGCCCCCACAGTCCAGTGTCCCAACGCACGTCGCGCTTCCAGTTCCACTTCGCCGGCAGTGAAGTCAAAGTAAGTTTCCAAATCCTGCCTGTAATTCCAATACTCCCAATCGACTTGCGCCTCGGCGCGCCAACGCTCGCCGAATTGGCCGCGCGCCGACAATTCGACTTCGGTGCGGCTGTGGTCGCGTTCGGTGCCGTCGGTGTCATACTCCCGCGCCCGGTGAGACACCGCCAGGGTCCAGAGGGCCGGTCCCCATTCCCAGTACGACGCCTCCGCGGTGATCCAGGCCTCCTCATAGGCCAGACGGCTTGAGTCGGGAACCCGGCGGCTGGTGAGTCCGGCTGTCAGGTCGATCGCCTCCAGCAACTCGCCGCTGTACCGTATCCCGGCCCGTCCCCGCCAACGAGTGTAGTCCAACCCCCATGTCGAGCGTTCGTCATAGGTCGTCCCTTCCCAGTCGCCGCGTGCCAGAACAGTCCACCGCTCGTTCAGCGTATACCGCGGCCCCACCGATGCCTGGCCAAACAGATAACCCGCTGAGATCGTGTCGCGGTCATCGTCGCCCTTCCATTCCAAGCGGGCGTTGGCATCAACCGCCCACTGCCGCTGCCGCCGGCGTGTGCGCGCCGCGGCGATATTGCGCCAGGCGGCGTCGGTGGCGTAGAGGGTGTTGCTGATCACGGTCGCGCCCCGTTGGTAGGCGGTTTCCAGCGAGAGATACGATTCCTTCAAGTCCTCGATGGTGCGTTCCAGTGTCTTGAGCGAGTCGGGATCGATGTCCAGCGTGTCCTCAAGGAAGAATGATTGCTCGAAACGGTCATGCCCGACACCCGGCGCCAGCAGCCAGTGGCGCTCCTGTGCCCAGGCCGCGGTGGTGGCGGCGACCGCGAAGGTCGCCATCGCCAGTGCGCCGAGAGTGATACGCCGCCACCTGCCCGCATTGGTCGTCGTGCCCGCCACGCGTGTAAATGTCGCTTCCCGGAAGTGAGTGGACAAACGTTAACCGCATTCGGCGCGGCCCACAGTTGGCCGCGCAAAAGCACGGCAGAGGCGCGATGTCGCGCCTCTGCCGTCATTGTCCCGATCGCCTGAGCGCTATGGCGTCAACTCGTCGGCGATCCGGTCCATCATACTCATGGCCGCGCGGGTCTGGACCACCGCCTTGCGCAGGTCGCCGGTCTGCAGGGCCCGTTCGGCTTCGTTCAAATCGTTGCCGGCCTGCGCATGCCAGTCGCGCCAACGCGCCTCGCCGGCGGCGTCGACCTCCTCGCCCAGATTCTCCCAGCGACGGCGGGCGTCGTTGATCAGCGCGGCGATGTCTTCATCATCGAGATCTTCCTCGACCGTCTGCACCGCCCGCATCAAGGCCTGGCGGGTGAGGCGGAGGTTCTGATCGGCCAGAAGGAATTTCCCTTCGTTAAAGGCGGTCTGCGCCGCGCCATAAGCGGAGCGTGCCGCGTTCACTTCCGTCTGCCCCTGCTCATTGTCGGGGGCGATCCGGTCGGCGACCCGATCGATGGCCAGTCCGAGACGATCCAGCTGCCGTTCGACCCGGCTGTCGAGGTTGGGACCGCCCGGTCCGAAGCGGCCGCGCAGGGCCAGACGCCCCGCCGCGTCACGCGCCTCCAGCGTCAGCTTCAGTGCCGGACGCAGCCGCCGGTTGCGGAACATCTCCCAGGCGCGGGCCTGAGTCGAAAGCGCCTGTTCCAGTCGACGGATCGCCAGCAATCCTCCTCCGACTTGATCGCGCGCCTGTTCCAGGACCTGATCGGTGCGCTCCAACTCACGCTCGACCGCCTCTTCGTTGTCCTCGGCGCGGCGAACACCCGCCAGCGCGTCCAGTGCGCGGTCGCGCGCTTCCGTCGTCAGACGCACCGCCATGCGGTAGTTGCCGGTGGCAAAGAAGGTCTTCGCCTGATCCTGCAGTCGGACCGCCAGTTCCAGATTGCCGCGTCCACGTGGCGCGCCAGTTTCATCAAGCAAGTCTTGTGCCTTGGCGAGCACCTCGTCGGTCCGTTCGATCTCGATGGCCGCTTCCTCGCGTGTCTGCGCCGAAGCCGACGCCGGTAGGCAGATGAGGACAAGCGCTCCAAGCGCCGCCAACAGGAGGAGCAACGGGAGAATGGCCGGACGATGGGGTCCGGCACCACTGGCGCGATGTTGAATGCGATTCATTTCGTTCACTGTTCCTTCCGGCACATGGCCACCTAGAAGACACCAAATTCGGTGCCGAACAGGCTGCGTGGGAGGCGCGATTCTATCGCGTTGAAATACAAAGCGTTCTATGCGACCATGCATAAATTGCTTAAACGCCTCCGTTCGTGGTACTGTCTCAATTGGACCGATTGGTCCAATTCGTCCACTACTCAAGTCCGTACCGGCGCAGTTTCGCGTAAAGTACCCGGCGGGTGATTTTCAGGCGGCGCGCCGCTTCGCTCTTGTTGCCGCCGGCGGCCTTCAATGCCTCTTCGACCAACCGCTTCTCCACATCCTCGAGGCCATGCTCGGCCGGCATCGCCGGCGATGGTTCGTGATTGCCCCGAGGCGGAGTGAGCGGTCCGAGATGCTCGACTGCCAGCGGCCCGCCGTTGGCGAGGATCACCGCCCGTTCGATCACATTCTTCAATTCGCGCACATTCCCCGGCCAGGAGTGCTGGCGCAAGCGGTCGACCACCGCGCGCGCCAGCTTCGGTTTTTGATATCCCTGCAATCGTAGGAAGTGCAACGCCAGCGCTTCGATGTCATCGAGCCGCTCGCGCAGCGGCGGCACGTGAATCGGGAAGACATTCAAGCGGAAGTACAGGTCTTCGCGGAATCGTCCTTCGGCCACCTGGCGCGCCAGGTCCTTGTTGGTGGCGACGATCACCCGCGCATCAACTTTGATCGGCGTCGCCGAACCGACGCGCACGATCTCCCGCTGTTCGAGCGCGCGCAGCAACTTCGACTGAAAGCCGGGGGAGACCTCGCCGATTTCATCGAGGAAGAGCGTGCCCTTGTCGGCCAGTTCGAAACGGCCGATGCGCTGCTTGTAGGCGCCGGTGAACGCCCCCTTCTCGTGGCCGAACAGTTCGCTCTCCAGCAGCGTCTCGGTGAGCGCCGCGCAATTGGTGGCGACAAACTGCCCCTTGGCGCGCGGCGAGGCATCGTGCAGTGCTCGCGCCACCAGCTCCTTGCCCGTGCCCGACTCGCCGAGGATGAGCACGGTCGCATCGCGCGGGGCCACCAATTCGATCAGACGGCGCATCTCACGCAGCGGCGCCGAATCGCCCACCAGCATGTCGGCACGCGCCGTCACCACGGGTGGCGTAACGCGCGGTTCGCTCGTTAGACGGCCGCCGCGGCCGCGATCCCAAAGCTCGACCCACTGGGTCATCTCGTCGAGGTCCAGCGGCTTGGCGAGGAAGTCCAGCGCTCCCGCTTTCATCGCCGCCACCGCGGCGCCGGTCGTGCCATGCGCGGTCAACACCGCGACATCGGTTCCGTCCAGTTGCGCCGCCGCCCGCACGATTTCCATCCCCGGCACCGGCTCCATGCGCAGATCGGTGATTACCAGATCATAGGCGCCGGGTTTGAGTCGCTCGAGCGCCACACGGCCGTCGGTGAGATAGGAGGCCTCGTGCCCCAGATCGCGCAAGGTTTCGGACAACAGCAGCCCGATTCGTTCTTCGTCATCGATCACAAGTATGCGTGCCATGCCGGCAATCCTTCCTTCGATTGATCAGTTCTTCGCGCCGCCTGTCGTGGATGCCAGCGGCCAGCGTACAATCACCGCCGCGCCGCCGCCCGGGTTATCCTCGATCGCCACCTGCCCGCCGTCGCGCTCCACCAGCGTCTTAACCGCGTAGAGTCCCAAGCCCGAGCCGCTCGCCTTCGTCGTGTAGAACGGCTCGAAGACCGCCGTGCGCAGCTTCCTCGGAATGCCGGGGCCATGGTCGCGCACGCGCAGTTGCCCGTACCGTCCATTCCGCGTCCACTCGATCTCGATGCCCGCCCCGTCGGGCGAGGCCTCCAGTGCGTTGCGAATCAGGTTGAGCGTCACCTGGTGGGGCGCCTCACGATCGGCGTATACCGGCCCCGTGGTCTCCAGTGACAACCGCAGACGGTCACGCTCCGGCATGCTCTTGATCCACTCGGGGAGTTGGCCGCCCACATCGATGGAGGCCGGGTGCGATTGATCGGTGGCGGCAATCTGCAGGTAGCGGGTGAGGATGCGATTGAGACGGTCGACTTCCTCGGGGATGAACTTGAGCAGTTCCTCTCGTTTCTCCGGCGGCAGATTCTGCCCGGCGGTGCGTTCGAGACGCTGCGCCGTCGCCTTGATGATGCCGAGGGGATTTTTGATCTCGTGGGCGATTGTGGCCGCCAGACGTCCCAGTCCGATCAACTTCTCCGACCTCAGAAGTTCCCGCTCCCAGCGCCGCGCAAGACGCGCCTGCCAGAGGAAGAGCGCCACCAGGGCCAGCGCCAGCGCCGCCGACAAACCATGGATCCACCAAGCCAGCTGATCGAGACGGTCCAGCGCGCCGAAATGGCGCGCGTCCACTTCGATGCGCGCGATGGCGAGGAATTCGCCGCTGACCGGGTCTTCTACCGGCGCCGCCGCGCTGCGGTAGTAGGAATCCCCCCAGCGGAATGTCTGCGACACCCAGGTCAATCCGACCGCCGGGGCCCAGCGGCCATCACGGTCCAAGAGCGAGTACACTTTCGCCCCCAGCGAATCGGCGGCGTCGGCGAATGGATCCTGCCAATTGCTGTCGAGAACCGTGGCGGTCACCAGCCGGTTGACGTCGGCAAACTCCAGCGCGCGCGCCCGCAGACGCATGTAGGCATCGGGATCGAAGGTTTCCGCCGACGCGACCGCGTCGCGCACATCGGCGACATCCAGCGTGGCCGCAAAGGTCTCGGCCAGACCGCCCAACTGACGGCCCAGTTCGCTGTCCAGTGTCTCACGCAGATCGGCAACGATCACACGATAGCCGGCATTGATCCCTACCAGGATCAGGACGGCCAGTGCGATGACAAGCCACGGACTGGTGAAGACCCGTTTCAGAATGACCCCCTCAATGTACCTGTCGGCTGTCCGGCCGCCCGGTACAACTCTGTACCGAATGGTACAACCGGAATCGCCATGCCGCACCACTGGGCCTGAGACCGACTTCAGCCCTGTCTGTCGAATTCCTTGATTGTTAATGCATTACGGTCGATAATTGAAGTAACAGATATAAACGCCCCAGCTCTGGCAGTTGCCTTGCAAGTATATGATCCCAGCGTTTTGAGTTCGCTGGAGTCGAATCGACGAGAAGAAGGAGGAGTTCCTACATGAAAGCAAAACTCGCACTGCTCTCGCTGGTGGTCCTCATCGGTCTGGCCGGTTTCGGCTGCTCTGGTGACAGCGGCAACAGCACCACCACCGGCGATGACCTCTACTCCGAATATGGCGGCTACAGCGCCGCCGATGAGGCGCCTGCCTTTGGCGATGCCGAGCTGGCTGCCGCAATGGGAGCCGATCCGTTGGTCGATGATCCCGCCTTCCCGGCGGTGGCGCTCGACTCCCTCGACAGTCTGCGCGATGTCTACGCCCTTGTGCTGCGCTGGGGGCAACTGGAAGGCGACTCGACGGTGACCACCCTCACCGACTGGAGCGGCTCGCTGGAAATTGACTACGGCGGCATCGTCCTGCGGCAGGTGATTCGTTTTGAGCCCGGCCAGGACTACATCGTCCGCCCGCGCACATCGCGGCAGTTATTGGAGTGGGTGTCGCGGACCAGCGTCCACTTCGATGGTCTGCTGGTGCTGGTTGTTGATCCGCCCGTCGACGACGACTCCGTCGCCGGCCCGAACCAACTGGTCCTGACACTGCCGCAGTACACGCGCACTTTCAGCATGGCCGAACTGGAAAATCTCGCGGAGATCGTTCCGATCGACAACCTCGGCAACGAGCTGGCGATCAACGCCCGCCGTCTGGAGCTGACCACTTGCGGCGAGGGACCGATGGATGGTATCTGGCGGCTGAACCCCTCGCACCGCAACGGCGAGTTCTTCGGGCGCTGGATGAATGAAGATGGCGCTTTCGGCGGTCACCTGAAGGGACACTTCGGCATCCGCGGCGACGGCAGCAAGGTCTTCTTTGGCAAGGCCATCGGGGTGCACGGTCACTTCGAGGGACTGCTGCGCGGCACCTGGGGTTTCAACGACACCGATTCCACCGGCGGCTGGTATGAGGGAGTCTGGATGTCGCATGTCGGATTGGCCACCGGAACGGTCAGCGGCACCTGGCAGAGCAAGACCGATGATGACAGTGATGATGACGACGACGGCAATGGCAACGGTAATGGCAACGGCAATGGTCGCGGCCATGGCCGTGGACATGACCGCAACTCCCGCTGGGGCGGCGGATTCTTCTCCGGCTGGTGGGAGCGCGCCTGTGATGCCGACAGCACAGAAGACGGCGCCTAGGCGCCATGTACCATACACCACAACCCGCCCCCGTGTGCCCCCGCGCACGGGGGCTTTCCTTTGCGGACCGGCCCACAATCCCGCGCCGGCCGACGTAATGCACATTGGTCTCCGCCGGACGGAGACGGAGCGCTATGTCCTCATCCGACCCCGCCGTCATCCGCCAGCGTCTGCATGACCGCGCCCTCGAGCTGGGCTTTTCGCTCTTTGGCGTCAGTCGGGCCGATAGCGAGCCCGATCTCCGCGACCGGCTGTTCCAGTGGCTCACGCGCGGCTATCACGCGTCGATGGCGTGGATGGCCCGCAACGCCGAGCGTCGCGCCGACCCGCAGAAGGTCCTGCCCGGGGCACAGTCGATCATCTCGGTGGCGATCAACTATTACCACCCCGAGCAGCACGATGAGGAATGCGGCGCGCTCAAGGTGTCCCGCTATGCCTGGGGGGATGACTACCACACGCTGGTCGCTGAGCGCTTGGAGGCGTTGCGGCAGACACTGGAGGAACTCCTGCCCGGGACCCGTTCGCTCACCTATGTCGATACCGGGCCGCTTTTGGAGAAGGCCATCGCCCAGCGCGCTGGCCTGGGCTGGATCGGCAAGAACGCCTGCCTGATCACCCGCGACTTCGGCTCGTGGGTTTTTCTCGGCGAGATCATCACCACCGCGGAACTGCCGCCCGATCTGCCGCACACCGATTTCTGCGGCAGTTGCTCGCGCTGCCTGGAGGCCTGTCCCACCGAGGCCTTCGCGGCGCCGTATGTCCTCGACGCCAACCGCTGCATCTCGTACTGGACCATCGAGCATCGCGGCGAAATCCCCGAGGAGTTGTCGTCGCAGTTTGACGGCTGGATCTTCGGTTGCGACATCTGCCAGGATGTCTGTCCGTGGAACAAGTTTTCCCGGCCCAGCCCGGAGCCGGCCTTTGCGCCGTTGCCCGAGCGTCGTCGCCCGCCCGGCCCGCGCTGGTCATCGCTTTCGCCGGAGGCCTTTCGCGCCGAGTTCGCCAATTCGCCGATTCTGCGTGCCCGCGCCGAAGGACTGGCGCGCAACATCCGTTCGCAATGCGCCGACCCCTTGCCGCTGGCTGTGCGGCAGGCCAGGGCGCAATCGCCCTCAATTCAACATCTTTAATCCTGCTCCAATCAGACCGACTTCGTATTCGCCGGCGAAATCCCGCGTCTTTGATCTGGACAGATTCCATATGCAACCCTATGCTTCCGGTCGCGTATGTCTGTTCGTTGTCAAGCCCGGCGACGGCACCCCGCCGTCCGGGCGACCTGTCCACAGTCTCTTCACGGGAGGATGGACGCATGAAGCATCGGGAATGGGTTTGGGCTGTGGGAATCGCATCCGCGCTCCTGTTATCGGCGGGCGGTGAAGCTCGCGCCGACGTGTCGCAGACCGCCACGGCGCTTTTGAATCGTGCCGTGGACTACTACAACACGATCTCCACGCCGCCGGAGTTGTCGCTGGATCAGCGCCGCCTGCTGGCGGTGACGCTGGCGGTCGCGGAACTGCAGACCGCCACTCCGGAGGACTTCGTCTACGCCTACAACGCGACCGAGGCCTTCGTCACCTACCTGCCGCAATCCGACACATCGTTCGGCTGGGTGGGAAACGCCTGGGTGCCGCAGGCGCGCACGACGCGCACCTATTCCTCCGGCGACATCCAGCAGTTGCTGTCGGAATACTACGACGACATCGGCATGGCCTGGGTCAACGATACCCGGCAAACCTACACCTACGGCAGCGGGTACAACACGGAACTTCTTGTCGAGTCCTGGATCACCGACCCGCAGCCCGCGCACTGGGAGAACTCGGTCAAGATCATCAGCACCTACAACGGATCGCTGCTCACCGAGACGATCATGCAGGCATGGGATGTCGATTCGCTCGCCTGGATGGACTTCAGCCGTTCGGTTTCCTACTTCACCGGCATGAAGGTTGACTCGTCGATCGGTTACATCAATTTCACGCAGCCCACGAACTGGATCCGCCAGAGTCTGACCGAGTACACCTACACCGGCGATCTGATTCACACGATCACGTTCAACAAGTCGAGCATGACGACCTTCCTCTATGACGCCAATAACCGCGAGATCCGGTCGTTGAACCAGACGCTGCCCGGGCCGGTCAACGTCAGCAAGGATACGTCGGTCTACGACGGCAGCGGCAACCAGATCCTCGAGTTGGGGTGGAGCTGGAACGGCGCGTCGTGGACGCTGGTCGATGCCGACACCACGCACTACACCGGCAACCGCCCGAACCGCGGCGTGCACTACAACTTCCAGACCTCGGCGCTCGACCACACGCTCTACACGTATGACGGCAACGGCAATCTGATCGAGGACATCGACCAGGAGTGGAACGGCGCGCAATGGGTCAACGAGTTGCGCACGGTCATTGTCTACATTGTGGCCGGGATCCTTGACGGCGGGAGGCCGGAGGATCTGCCGTCCACGTTCGCCGTCGGTCAGAACTACCCCAACCCCTTCAACCTCGGCACGACAATTCCCTACACGCTCGCAGGCGACAGCCGGGTGCGCATCGCGGTCTGCAACATCCTTGGCCAGAAGCTGGCCACGCTTATCGACGCCTGGCAGCCGGCCGGGTCGTATCATGCGGTCTGGGATGGCCGTGATCAGAACGGTCGCCCGGTCGCCAGCGGCGTCTACTTTTTCCGCGCCGAGATCGGCGGCCAGACCCAGGTGCGCAAGATGGTGCTGCTGAAGTAGGGAAGAGGGTGATGATTCCTACAAGCCCCGGCCGTCGGCCGGGGCTTGTTTCATTCCGGCCGGGGCCCGCCCGGACCGTCCGTGGGAACCAGCCCGCAAGCCCAGCCCCATACCTGCGAAACATATTATTTTTGTCCTGTTTGCGTTTGTTGTGGACAGTCCCAGAGAGGCGGCTTATGCTTCTGACGATTCTGGCGTTTGGCGCAGTGGACCGGTCGCCTTCCAAAACTCGGAGGAACGTCTTATGGGTGCTTTGCGATTGCTTTGCAGGACCCTGATTGTGGCGGTCTTGGCGCTGTACGCCCCGTCAGCGGCGGTGGCGGGGTTGCAAACGACCAAATCAGAGTTCGAACGCCGGGCGGCAGAGTTCGATCATGCGCTCATTACACCAGAGCATACCACTCCCGAACAGCACCATCTTATCGCCGTCTCCCTCGCGGCACACCACACACAGTCTTCCGATCTTTCGGAGTTGCTGCGTGTTCTCGACGAGCTTGCGGCGCATGTCACTTACCTGCCGCAGTCGGACACGAGCTTTTGGTGGGATGGAATCCAGTGGAATCCTTCCACCCGAACCTCGTACACCTATTCCGACGCCAAGTTGACGGAAACGATCTCACAGTCGACCGGTGACGGCGTCAACTGGGTCAATGAAAACAGATTGGTCGATACCTATGACGGCAGTGGGCGCCTGGCCACAAGCACGTCGATGACCTGGGCTGGCGGGTGGGTCAATGAGTCAATGACGACCTTCACCTACGATGGCAGCGGAAACGTCGCCACGACACTAAGACCTTCTAACAAAATGGGTGTTGCATTTGGACTGGGTTGTTGATCTTAC
>CAZQIZ010000014.1:0-72552 GCA_964593585.1 uncultured Ignavibacteria bacterium | reverse complement strand
GCCACATAGAACAATTCGATCAGCATCAGCAAGGGTTTTTCAGCAACCTGCTAGGACCCCTGCGTTCGCGGGGGTGACGGATGATCTCGCGTCCCCTGACTGTTAAATAGCTTGGTGAAGTCGCATCCCGGTCGGTCGTTGACTCGGTGCGCAGCCCTCTCCCCTGTTGATTGTCGGAGCGAAACGGGTGATATTGCGCCCCATGGCAAAGGTCCAACAACAAGGTCAGAAGACCGCCAAGACCGGCGATGTCGCGGTGGCCGAGCCGGACGAGTCGCCGTTTCGGCACTACATCCCCGGCGAGAAGCCGCGCGCCGATCAGGCGTATTTCGAACTGCTCCTGCTGAAGGTGCTGCGCACCGGCGGGGATATTCCGGAATTCGATGAGGTCTGGCCGCGCGCGGTGCAGGCGCTGGCCGGCATGAACCTGCTGCGTCTGTCCACCTACCGTCCCAGCGATGTCCGCGACGCCATCGCCGGCGTCGGCGGCGAATTTTCCACCCGCATGTCCGACAAGGCCGAGGCGATCATCGCCTGGGCGGAGTCGATGTGGCGGGTGCGGCAGATCTACGGTTCGATCCGCCAGTATATCCGCTCGTTTGAAACCGACGGGTTCGAGGCGCTCCTCGAAGACATGAAGCTCCGTCTCCCCGGCCTCTCTCCCGAATTCCTCACCGCCTACCTGAAGGAGGCCGGCGAGAAGGTCCCGCAGCCGGAGAAACAGGCGGGGGGGCGTCCGGGGCAGCAACGCCAAACCGCGCAACCCGAAAGTCGCGGCAGCGGCGAGCGCCGTCAGGGGCAACCGCAGAAACAGCCGCAGCCGCAGGCTCCGCAACCGGAAGGCGGCGTGGCTCGGAGCGATCGCCGACGGCGACGTGGACGCGGCGGCCGTTCGGGACAATCGCAACCGCAGCAGCAAACCCAGCAACCCAAGCCGCCGAAGCAGCCGCAGCCGGCGGCGCAAGCCGGCGACGCGAAGGCCGCAGGCGATGATGCCGGCAAGGATTTGCAGCAGCAACGCCGCCGCAACCGTCGCCGCTTCTTCCGTCGGCGCCGTCCCGGCGGAGGCGACAAGGGCGCCACAGCCGCACCGCCCGCGGCGGGATAAGCGAGGCGAAAACATCAAGGGGCGCGGTCAGACCGCGCCCCTTCGCTATTTGCACTGGGTGGAGTGCGATTACTCCGGCGTGGGGGGAACGTAGTAGATGTAGTCGGTCAGCGACTTGATCTCGAATTCCTTGCCTTCCAGCTCGGCCCGCATCAGATCGCGCATCGACAGAAACCCGGCCAGACGCCCCCGGTCCAGGACCGGCAGATGCCGCACCCGTTGCTCCGCCATGATTCGCATCGCCACGGAGTGATCATCGGCGATGTCGGTCGCGTAGATGTCGCGGCTCATCACATCGGCGACACGGGTGCGCGAGGGGTCCAGCCCCTTGACGATGACGCGTTTCATCAGGTCGCGCTCGGAGAAGACGCCGACCAGACGGTTGTCATCGAGAACCGGCAGCGCGCCGACATCGTGCCCGACCATGATCTTGACCGCATCCAGAACGCTGGCGCTCAGCGGAATCCACTTCAGCGGAATGCCCCGTGCAATGATCGAACCGACAGCGGTCATGGCCGTTCTCCTTCTTGTGTCATACACCGGACGGACGGGCCGGAGAGCTATTGACGATAGATTAACGTGCAATTTCCCGCCGATCAAGCCCGTTTGGCGCCCCGGCGGCAAACTGACGAAGACCGCTAACGTAACTTCTTTTGTGTGGTTAACTTGGTAGGCAGCCCATGAGCGTGACCCTGCCCATCTACATGGATCACCATGCCACCACCCCGGTCGACCCGCGGGTGCTGGAGGCGATGCTACCGTATTTCTCTGAGCGTTTCGGCAACGCCGCCTCGGTCACCCACGCCTTTGGCTGGGAGGCGCAGGAGGCGGTCGAGAAGGCGCGCGCCACGATCGCGGCCACCCTCGGCGCCGAACCGAAGGAGATCATTTTCACCTCCGGCGCCACGGAATCGGACAACCTCGCCCTCAAGGGCGCCTTCGCCGCCCAGAGCGGCAAACGCGATCACCTGATTGTCTCGGCCATCGAGCACAACGCCGTCCTCGACCCGGCGCGTCATCTCGAAGAACAGGGCATCCAACTCACGGTGATTCCGGTCGACGCCGCGGGGATTGTTGATCCGCAGAGCATCCGCGATGCCATCACCGATCGGACACTGCTGGTCTCGGTTATGACCGCCAACAACGAGATCGGAACGATTCAACCGATCCGGGACATCGGACAGATCTGCCGCGAGCGCGGAGTCTATTTTCACACCGACGCCTCGCAGGCCCTTGGCAGGATCCCGCTGGATGTGCAGGCGGATGCCATCGACCTGCTGTCGTTGTCGGCGCACAAGATTTATGGCCCCAAGGGAATCGGCGTGTTGTATGTCCGCCGTTACAAGCCGCGTGTCAAACTGGCGCCGCTCTTCGATGGCGGCGGGCACGAGCAGGGGCTGCGCTCCGGGACACTGCCGGTGCCGCTGATTGTCGGTTTTGCGCGCGCCATCGAATTGGTCACCGCCGACCGTGAGACCGAGATGGCTCGTCAGGCCGGACTGCGCGACCGGCTGATGCGCGCGCTGCTGGAGCGTCTGGACGGCGTGCGCGTCAACGGATCGCTGGAATCGCGTTTGCCCAACAATCTCAATCTTGCCTTCGAGCGAGTCGATGCCGAGGCGGTGCTGACCGCGATCAAGGATGTGGCGCTCTCATCCGGCTCGGCGTGCAGTTCGGCCGAGGTGGAGCCATCGCATGTGCTCAAGGCGATTGGCCTGCCCGATGAGTTGGCGCAGGGCTCGATCCGCTTCGGATTGGGACGTACCACCTCATCCGAGGAAGTCGATTATGTGATCGACCGCATCGTCGAAGTCGTTGAACGCCTTAGGACTCTGTCCCCGAAGCGCCCCCCGTCTCCAGCTCCGCTTCACTGATAGCTGGAACAATCGAGTTGATTTTTGGTTATATTCGCCACCCGGAACTGGAAGTACTAACTCCAAGTTGGGGACAATGTTATGAGCGAAACGCCACAGAGTGCCGCCCATGAACTGCCGATTGCCGGCCAAGATCTCCCCATGATCGATCTGACCGAAACCGCCGTGACGGAGGTGAAGCGCCGTCTCCAGGAAGCGGGGATGCAGGGACATTACCTGCGGGTCGGTGTGCAGGGAGGCGGCTGTTCAGGGTTGATGTACCAGCTGGCATTCGACGATCAGCTGGGACAGTTCGACAAGGTCATTGATGTGAAAGGTGTGCCGGTGGTGGTGGATCTGAAAAGCGCGCTGTATCTGCGCGGCACCACGATCGACTATGTCACCGCATTGGTGGGGGGCGGCTTCAAGTTCAGCAATCCCAACGCCTCCAAGTCCTGCGGCTGCGGCACGTCCTTCTCTGCCTGATGGAGCGCAATGCCGCACTTTGACCTCGAATCATTCGCCGAGGGCGGCATCCTGCGCGAGCAGAGCGTCCGCGAGGCCTTCGCACGGCATGACTGGGAGCAGTACCGCGACAAGACCGTGCATGTGCGCGGTTGCGGCAACCTCCTGGTCCCGACCTGGGCCTATCTGATGACCGCCGCGCACCTGGCGCAGGTGGCGCGTAAGATCACCTTCGGCGAGGAGATGGCCCCGCTGCCGGTCTTTTCGCGCGATGAATTCGAAACAAGCCGGAACAATCGCTTGCATCCGTCTGTCTGACATCACGGTACCAACAACCGGGGCGCGAGCCGCGCGCGCCTCTGGAAATAACCACGCGGAATCGCAGGAGGATCGATGTTGAAACGTTTGGCTCTGATCGCTGTGATGGTCACGGGCATGGCGGTCTCCGTCCAGGCCGAGAACTATGTCTTTGACCGCGCGCACTCCTACATCGGCTTTGCCGTGACACACCTCGGTCTCAGCCGGGTGAAGGGGAATTTCTCCGACTTCAACGGCACCATCAATTACGACCCGGCCAATCCCGCCAAATCGGCGGTCGAGGTCACCATTCAGGCCGCCAGCATCGACACCAAGGCCGAGGGCCGCGACAAGCACCTGAAGAGCCCCGATTTCTTCGCGGTCGATTCGTTTCCGACCCTGACCTTCAAGTCGACGGCGATCACGCCCAAGACCGACAAGTCCTTCGAGGTCACCGGTGATCTGACCATGCGCGGCGTCACCAAGCCGGTCACGCTCACAGTCGAGATGGTCGGCGCGATGGATGACCCGATGATGGGCAAGCGCCTCGGTTTTGCCGCCTCCGGCAAGATCAACCGTCAGGACTTTGGCGTTTCCTGGAGCAAGACCCTCGACGCCGGCGGCCTGGTGGTCAGCAACGATGTTGATCTGGTGTTGGAAGTCCAAGCCGTGGTCCCCAAGGAAAAGCCGTAACCCCATTGCCCCATCGTTCGGCGAGACCCCTGCCGTGTAGCGGCAGGGGTTTTGCATTGCCAAGCACCGGCCCTCGTGCAATTTTGGATTCGCGCGCGCGTGCGGCGGAGCAATGGCAAATCGATCCATCACAAGAGTCGCGGCCGTCGATCTCGGCTCGAACAGTTTCCATCTGTTCGTTGCCCGCGTCATCGACAATCGACTGCACATCGTCGATCGTCTCAAGCAAAGGGTACTGCTGGCAGCGGGTCTGGACTCCAAGGGCAATCTCTCGAATGCGGCGCAAGTGCGCGCGCTGGACTGCCTGGCGCAATTTGGCCAGCGACTGGCTCACCTCCCGCACGAGAGCGTGCGCGCGGTGGGGACCAACACGCTGCGTCGCGCGCGCAATGCCAAGTCGTTTCTTCGCCGCGCGCAGCAGGCGCTTGGTCACCCGATCGAGGTCATCTCCGGGCGCGAGGAGGCCCGCCTTATCTACCTCGGTGTGGCGCATAGCATCGCCGCAAGCGTCGGCCGGCGCCTGGTGATCGACATCGGCGGTGGATCGACCGAGTGCATCGTGGGAAGCCGTTTCGAGCCGTTGGCCGCCGACAGCCTCTACATGGGCTGCGTGTCGTTCAGTCTGGCCCACTTCCCCGGCGGACGCATCCGTCGCGAATCGATCGAACGAGCCGAAATCGCCGCCCGTCTGGAATTCGAGACATTGGCGTCGCGCTACAAATCGCTCAAATGGAAGGAGTGCGTGGGATCGTCGGGGACAATCCTGGCGACCGAGGCGATTCTCCGTGCCAACGGCTGGTCACGGCTGGGCATTACGCGTGATGGACTTTCGAGATTGCGCAAAGCCCTGATCGACTTGGGGCATGTCAACCGGCTGGCGCAGTTGCGCGGGCTCTCCGAGGACAGGGCATCGGTGTTTCCCGGAGGACTGGCGATCCTCAACGCGGCATTCGATGCGTTCGGCATTACGCGGATGCGGACTTCGACCGGCGCGCTGCGAGAGGGGCTCGCCTACGACCTGCTCGGACGCATCGGACATGAGGACATCCGCAATGCCACGATCCGCGAGTTCGCGGGGCGATACCACGTCGATTGGGAACAGGCGGGGCGTGTCGAGCGCACGGCCCTGGCGCTTCTCCGCGTGGCCGCGCCGGCCTGGGGGCTTGATCCCGATGAGTCACGCCGTCTCCTGGCCTGGGCCAGCCGGCTCTTGGAGATCGGGCTTTCGATCTCATACAACGGGTACCACAAGCACGGCGCGTACATCGTGGCGCACGCCGACATGCCGGGATTTTCGTGCGAGGACCAGGAGATGTTGGCCGCGCTCCTGTTGGCGCACCGTCGGAAGCTCAGCGATGCCCATTTCCGCGGCCTGTCCGACGGCCGCGCCTGGACGGCCAAGTGCCTGAGTGTTCTGTTGCGCATCGCGGCGTGCCTCCACCGCGGCCGCCGGCTTCGCGCCGTGCCGCGCGTCCAACTGTCGGTCAGGAAAAACAGATTGGAACTGAAGTTTCCACGAGGGTGGTTGAACCGCCACCCGCTCACCCAGGCGGACCTCGAGGATGAACGCGCCCGGCTTCACACGGTCGGGTTTGAGTTGACCATGCGTTGAGCGGCGTGCTTGCGGAGCAGCATCTGCTGCGCCGCCCGCGGCGTCTCCCCGATCGGCTCGCACTTCTCGTAGCCGCCATCGGGTTGCAGGATCCACGCCTCGCAGTTGTCATCCAGATAAGTCATAAGGCCCTCGTCGATGACTCGTTCCTGCAGGGCCGGAACCGCGATGGGAAAGCAAGTCTCGACGCGGCGGTACAGATTGCGCGGCATCCAGTCGGCGCTGGAGCAGTAGGTCAGTCCCTGGCCGCCGGCGTGGAAGTGGAACACGCGGCTGTGCTCCAGGAAGCGGCCCACGATGGAACGCACACGGATGTTGTCCGAGACGCCGCGAACGCCGGGACGCAGGCAGCAGACGCCGCGCACGATGAGATCAATCGACACGCCCGCCTGCGAAGCGCGGTAGAGCGCGCGAATGACCCGGGTGTCGGAGAGCGCATTCATGCGCGCGATGATCCGGGCCGGGCGTCCCGCGGCCGCCTGCTCGGCTTCGCCGTCAATCAATTCCAGCAGCGTCTTCTCCAGCGTGAAGGGAGCGTGAAGGATCTTCCTGATGTTGTTGACTTTGCCCAGACCGGTGAGTTGCATGAAGAGCTTGTGCACGTCTTCGCCGATTTGTTGATCGCACGTCAACAGTCCGAAGTCCGTGTAGAGTTGTGCGGTCTTCTCGTGGTAGTTCCCCGTGCCGAGATGGACGTAAGAGCGGAGTCTGCCGGCCTCGCGCCGAACCACCAGGAGCATCTTGGCGTGCGTCTTGAAACCCACGACGCCATAGACAACGTTGGCGCCGACCTCCTGAAGTCGGGTGGCCAGATCGATGTTGGCCGCCTCTTCGAAGCGCGCGCGCAGTTCCACGACCGCCGTAACATCCTTGCCCGCCTTGGCCGCGTCGATGAGCGCGCGGGCCATCTGCGATTGAACATCGGTACGGTACAGCGTCTGCTTGATGGCCAGGACATCGGGATCGGACGCGGCCTGCGTCACCAGTTCAACCACGGGGCGAAAGCTCTGGTAGGGATGGTGCAGGAGGATGTCGCCCTGATTGATCAAGCGGAAGATATCAGGCCCCTTGTCGGGATCGTAGTCTGAGCCCGGGATGAACGGCGGATACTTCAAGTCGGGGCGCGTAACCTGGTCGTAGATTGCCGCTAGCCGATTGAGATTCACCGGACCGTCGACCTGATAGAGATCGTCGCGGGTCAGTTCGAACTCCTGCAGCAGGAAGTCGGCGATTTCGCCGGGGCAGCTTTCGGCCAGTTCGAGCCGAACCGCGGCGGCATAATTGCGGCTGCCCAGCTCGCCCTTGAGCGCGTCGAGGAGATCCTCGATGTCTTCCTCGTCGACCCACAGATCGCTGTTGCGCGTCACGCGGAATTGATGGCAGCCTGTGATCGTCATCCCGGGGAAGAGCTGCTCGACATGCTCATGCACGATCGACGACAGCAGGACAAAGTCGTGAACGCCCCCGGCGAACTCTGCCGGCACGGGAATCACGCGCGGCAAACTGCGGGGCACCTGCACGACGGCGAAGCGGCTGCCACGACCGAATGCGTCCGTACCTTCCAGCGACACGATGAAATTGAGACTCTTGTTGAGAATGCGCGGGAAGGGATGGGCGGGATCGAGTCCCTTGGGTGTAAGGACGGGCAGGACCTCGCGGTCGAAAAACTCGCGCACCCAGCGTTTCTGCGCGTCGTCCCAGGACGCGCGCCGCAACACGCGGATCCCCGCCTCCCGCAGAGCGGGCAGGAGCTCCTCCTGCAGGACGCGGTACTGTTCCCGGACGAATCCATGGGCGACTTCGCTGATGCGCTTGAGCGTTTCCGGCAAAGACAGACCATCGGGCTCCGGATGAGAGATGCCCAGGGCCTGGCGCTCCTTGCGTCCGGCCACGCGAATCTCGAAGAACTCATCCAGATTGGTGCTGCAGATCGTCAGGAACCGCAGCCGCTCCAAGAGGGGTGTCTCGACTGCCCGCGCCAGGTGGAGCACGCGCCGATTGAACTCCAGGAAACTGAGCGCCGGATTGAGATAGATGGTCGGGTCGGATGTATCGATGTCGGGAATGGCCGACTCCTCCCGGAAACGGCCGAGTCGCTCGTCCGCGATGCGCAGTTCAGTGTCCATTGGTATAGTCGGACGATCCCGGACATGGTTTACGCCGGGCTCCAAAGCACTCATCCGGCCATCCGGATCAGATCGTCGATGCCGAAAAACTCTCGCAAGACCATGCCGCCAGGGTGCCGGGCACCCCGCAAAACGGCGACGCCGCCTTTGTCGAATTCGAAGCGGGCGCCGGCGTACATGTCGTTGAACAACAACCAGCCCATTAACTCACCGAGCCAAGGCTGGTGGCCGACGGCCGCGACGGAGCTCCCGGTCAGCAGCTTGAGGATCTCGCGCGACGGCGGCTTGGCCAGAAGCAACGACGCCTCCGTTTCACCCTCGACAAGCGGCGTCAGGATGTTCGCGGTGGCGGCCGCCCGCAACCACGGGCTGAAGACCAGCCGGTCGAATCGCACTCCCATGGCTTTCAGACCCGAAATCGCAGCGCGAAAACTCTCCTCACCGCGAGCGGTGAGCGGCCGTGCTTCTTCCTGCAGGCCGGTCTGGCGGGGTTCCGCCTCCGCATGACGTATCAGATACAAGTCCATCAGTTCATCATCTTTTTGATGGCATCCTTTTCATCCATCCACAACGCCCGCGCCAGCGGCAGCGACAGGGCCAGTTCATCGTCCAGTCCATCGCGAAAGCGAGCGGGCACGATTTCGCGCGGAAACGGGTCCAGGCAGCGCAGAGCAACCGCCAGATCGTTGATGTTCCCCAAGACTTCCTGCAATCTCCGCAGCGGTGCCGTCGAGGCACCGACCAATTCCGCTCCGTAGCGCAATCGCCGCAGGGCCCGGCGCAGCCGATGGAACGAATCGATGTCGCCGCTGTCGTTTTCGATGGTCCTGCCACAATCCATGACCGCCTCGAAGAGTTTCCACAGGGGCTTACGAATCTCTCCCGCTTGAATCGGCGGCAGGACGCCGATCCCGACCATCAACGCCGACAGGCGCGGATCATCGCAAGCAACGTTGAACTCGGCTTGAAGCTCCCGTTTGCGCGCCGTCAGCGTCGCGCGCAACGGGCGCGGCAGCTTCTTGCGCAACAGCAGCACATCCAAATCACGCACCGCGGCGGCTTTACGACGCAACCAACGCAGATCGTCGCGGTAAACCCGCCATCCGCCGAGCAACAGCCAAGTGTCGAGACGGCGCGTCGCAACGCGCACCTGGTGGACTCCTTCAGGGTCGATGCCGGCTCGCGCCACCTTGAGGTACCGCGTCAGATGGCGGCACCATCGCGTGGCGGGAATTGTCTCGTCTGCGGTCATTGGCGGCGTTAACTCAGCCACCCCCAATTTAGGTTAGGTAGGAATTTGCTGTGTTATCCGTGCGTTAAATGACGCAGAAATCCCGGCGGAATTTCGGCAATAATCGAATTGACAATGAGATGGCCAGCGAGTATCTTCGCTGCCCCGCTTGACGGTCGGATCAAGACGCCTTCTGCGCTTACGGCCTAGAACGTCCGGCAGGTTTTCAGTCAGGGTCAACGGTTAACCTCAAACCGCGTAAGGGGATGTCAGCATGGACATTAACGGCTACATGGCCATCATCGTCGGCATCAGTGTGGCGAGTCTTCTCTTTGTCATCTGGCTGGCGAAGCATGTGCTGAGTTTCGACACCGGGACACCGGCGATGCGCGCGATTTCCGACGCCATCAAGGAGGGCGCCGAAGCCTTCATGCGCCGCCAGTATGGCACCATCGCCAAGCTTTCGATCCTTTTGGCCGCCATCATCTTCATTCTCTACGGCTTTGTCCGCGGCCATCATGACTTCGATCCGGTTGGTTCACGTTTGGCCATGGCCTGGTGGATCACGCTCTCCTTTGTGCTCGGCGCCCTCTGCTCCGGCATCGCCGGCTTCATCGGCATGTGGATTTCGATTCGCTCCAACATCCGCACCGCCTCCGCCTCCACCCGTTCGCTCAATGATGCGCTCCGTATCGCCCTGCGCGGCGGCGCGGTCTCGGGGCTTCTGGTGGTGGCGATGAGTCTGTTGGGTGTCGGCGGTCTGTACTGGTTGGTGGCCGCGACCACTGACGTCAAACTGACCAGCATTCCGCTTCTGATCGTCGGCTATGGGTTCGGCGCCTCGTTTGTCGCGCTCTTTGCCCAGTTGGGCGGCGGTATCTACACCAAGGCCGCCGACGTCGGCGCCGATTTGGTCGGCAAGGTCGAAGCCGGCATTCCCGAAGATGACCCGCGCAATCCCGCGGTCATCGCCGACTTAGTCGGCGATAACGTCGGCGACTGCGCCGGCCGTGGCGCCGACCTCTTCGAGTCCACCGCCGCCGAAAACATCGGCGCGATGATCCTCGGTGCCGGCATCGCGCTGGCCGCCGAGAAGCAGGGGCTGGTCTTCGCCGCCGGCGCCATCGGCGTCATGCTCTTCCCCCTGATCGCCCGCGCCTTCGGTATCATCGCCTCGATCATCGGCATCATGATGGTCAAGACCAACGAGCAGGAAGACCCGATGAAGGCGCTCAACCGCGGCTACCTGATCGCGGTGGTGCTCGCCATGATCGGCTTCGGCATTTCGACCCGCTGGCTTCTGCACATTGAATCGGCCCCGAACGCCTGGCTGTACTTCTTCGCCTCCGGCTTGATCGGCGTGCTCACCTCGGTCGCGTTTGTCTGGATCACGCAATACTACACCGAATACAAGTACCGTCCGGTGAAGGAAATCGCCGAAGCCTGCCAGACCGGCCCGGCGACCAACATCATCACCGGCATGGCGGTGGCGCTGGAATGCACCGCGCTGCCGGTACTCACCATCTCGGTGGCGATTCTGGCTTCCTACTTCCTCGGCGAGGCCGCGTTGCCGCACGGCGGCTTCTTCGGCACCGCGGTGGCGACCATGGGCATGCTGGCCACCGCCGCCTACATCCTGGCGATGGACACCTTCGGCCCGATCACCGACAACGCCGGCGGCATCATCGAGATGAGCCACCAGCCCGAGGAAATCCGCCGCAAAACCGACCGCCTGGATGCGGTCGGCAATACCACCAAGGCATTGACCAAGGGGTATGCGATCGGCTCGGCGGCGCTGGCGGCTTTCCTGCTGTTCACTGCCTACATGGATGAAATCCGCAACTACATCGGCGACCACACCGCCTTCCACGCCATCGACATCGCCAAGCCCGCGGTCTTTGTCGGCGCGCTTTTGGGCGCGATGCTGGTCTTCCTCTTCTCGGCGCTGGCGATCCGCGCCGTGGGCAAGGCGGCCTACTACGTCATCAACGATGTCCGTCAGCAGTTCAAGGAAAAACCGGGCATACTGAAGGGCACCGAGAAGCCGGATTATGGCCGTTGTGTGGACATTGTTACCCGCGGCGCGCTCAAGCAGATGGTCCTGCCCGGCATCCTCGCGGTCGGCATGCCGATCGCGGTCGGCTTGATCTTCCGCATGTTCATCACCGAGGGCGACCGTCTGATCGCGGCCGAAGCGGTCGCGGCCCTGCTGATGGTCGGCACTATCGGCGGCATCCTGATGGCGACCATGCTCAACAACGGCGGCGGCGCCTGGGACAACGCCAAGAAATTCATCGAGACCGGCATGTACGGCGGCAAGGGCTCCGATGCCCATAAGGCCGGCGTGGTCGGCGACACCGTCGGCGATCCCTTCAAGGACACCGCCGGCCCCTCGATCCACGTGCTGATCAAGCTGCTGTCCACGATCACGCTCGTGCTCGCTCCGCTGTTCATCTAATCCAATTGACCGTCATCCCAATGACTCATTCGCCCGCAGCGAATGAGTCATTGGGATCTTTGTCCTATTCGGAAAACCGGCGGACGCCACCCGCCCGACGCCAGCACGATAACGCGATCCATGCGCACATGGTCATTCCGATCCGCCGCAGGCGGAGAGGAATCTGCTCTTCTCGCGCGCGGCGCGGTGATTCGGGCCGGCAATGACCTGGCAAAGAGGGCAGGTCTCAGACCTGCCCCTGCGATTCCCCATTCATAACCACGTCGCACGACACCAGCCCCGAACACCGTCATCCCACGACCCGGCGCTCTTTGCCGGGTCGTGGGATCTTTGTTGATCTTTCAGCTTTGTCCGGCGATCCGCCGAGGCGTGTGCCTAAAACCAAACCCCCCGCGGGGGGAGCGCGGGGGGTTTGGAAATTGACTGTCCACGGACGGTCGGCCCAGTGGTCTCAGTCGGTCTAACACTGGGAATATCCGCAACCGCGGCACAGGACGCAACCTTCTTCGTGCTCCAGCATCCCGCCGCAATCCGGACAATGTTCCTTTGAGATGTCGCGCGTGTCGCCGCGGCCGTTGCCTTTCTTGCCGCCGGAGTGGACGAAATGGTCCGACAACACCTTGGCGATGGCATCCGGAATGGAAAAAACGAGTCCGCGACGCTCAAAAACCGGCTGCGAGCCGCCAATTCCCTGCAATTGGCGCACAATTTGCAAGAGCGGAATCCCCGACCGCAGCGCCAGGGAAATCAGCCGGCAGATCGCCTCGGTGTCGGCCATGGTCGAGTATCCCGACTTGCCGATCGAGGCGAAGACCTCAAACGGACGGCCGTTGTGCATGTTGACGGTGATATAGAGGTTGCCGTATCCGGTCTTGATCTTCTCGGTGAACCCGGTGAGCGTCTCGGGACGGTCCTCGGGCTCGGGGTAACTGGCGCCATGCGCCATGCGCGGCGCGGCGGCCGGCTTCGCTGTCTCGGCGGCCACCGCCGGCGGCACCGACTGGATGTCGCACGGTTCGGGACCAAGCAGGCCCTTCATCTGCTCCACCTCGCTTGTCTCCTTCTTCGATGTGAACGCCCCCACCTGCTCGGTCGTGCGCGCCTTCTCGGGCGTGGCGCCGGTGGACAGCACCTGCCCGGGACGGGATCCATCGCGGTAGATGGTCACGCCCTTGCAGCGCGAACGGAACGCCTGCCAGTACGCCGTCTGCACATCGTCGCGCGTCGCCAACTGCGGCATGTTGATCGTCTTCGACACCGCCGAATCGCAGTGCTTCTGGAAGACCGCCTGCATGCGAATGTGCGACTCGGGCGCAATGTCGGCCGCAGTCACGAACACATCCTTCACATCCTCGGGAATCTCGTCGAAGTCGCGGATCGAATTGGCATTGGCGATCCGCTCCATCAGCTCCTGCGAATAGAAGCCGCGCTCCTTGGCCACCTGCTCGAACAGCGGATTGACATCGACCAGGCGCGTGCCCTCCATCACATTGCGCACAAACGAGATCGCATAGAATGGCTCGATGCCCGAGGAGCAGCCGGCGATGATCGAAATCGTCCCCGTCGGCGCCACCGTGGTCACGGTGCAGTTGCGCATCGCGATCCCCTCGTCGGCATAGATCGAACCCTCCCAGTTCGGAAACTTGCCGCGCTCGGCGGCCAGATCGGAGGAATGCAGACGCGCCTCCGACTGGATGTGATTCATCACTTTGTCGCCGAGCTCGTAGGCCTCCTCGGAGTCGTAGCGCACACCAAGCCGGGCCAGCATATCAGCCCAGCCCATCACGCCCAGCCCGATGCGGCGGTTGCGACGGGTCTGCTCGGCAATTTCCGGAATCGGGTATTTGTTGACGTCGATCACGTTGTCGAGGAAATGCACGCCCATGTGCACCAACTGGGTCAGCTTGTCCCAATCGATGCCGTCAGACGGACGACGCCGGTCATAGGTGTGCGGCAACTCCTCCTTCACCACCCTGCCCAGATTAATGGAAGCGAGGTTGCAGGAATCATAGGGCGGCAACGGCTGCTCGCCGCAGGGGTTGGTCGCCTCAATCTCCTCGATGCGATGGGTCGGGTTGCCCTGGTTCATCCGGTCGATGAACACCACCCCCGGCTCGCCGGTGCGCCAGGCATGCTCGACAATCGAGTTGAATACCTTGCGCGCATCAAGCGTCACCGGCTGGCCATCCTTGCTGTACGGCCGACGGGTGCGCGGGTCATAGAGGTTGTAGGGGGCCCCGCGCTCGACCGCCTCCATGAACTCGTCGGTGACCGCCACCGAGATGTTGAAGTTCGTCACCTGCGTGAGGTCGTCCTTGCAGGCGATGAATTCCTCGATGTCGGGATGGTCCACACGCAGGATGCCCATGTTGGCGCCGCGCCGCGTCCCCCCCTGCTTGACCGCCTCGGTGGCGGCGTTGAACACCTTCATGAACGACACCGGCCCGGAGGCGACACCAGAGGTCGAGGCCACCACGGAGTTGCGCGGACGCAACCGCGAGAAGGCAAACCCGGTCCCGCCGCCGGACTTGTGGATCAGCGCGGCGTTCTTGATCGATTCGAAGATCTCTTCCATCGAGTCGCCGACCGGCAGCACAAAGCAGGCCGACAACTGCCCCAACGGACGCCCGGCGTTCATCAGCGTCGGCGAGTTCGGCATAAACTCGCAGGCCGCCATCGCCCGGTAGAACCGCTCGGCGGTCCGTTTCACTTCCGCCTCACTGGCGCCGTAGTTGGCGTCGGCAGCGGCAATCCCATTGGCGACACGCCAGAACAACTCGGTCGGCGTCTCGACAATGCGGCCATCCCCATCCTTAATGAGATAGCGGCGCTCCAGCACCCGCACGGCGTTTTCGGCCAGCATCGGTGTTTGCTCGAACATTCAAACCCTCCCTGAGGACAACAGCCCCTTGCGGCGACAGGTTGCCCTCGCCCCTTTAATTAATACGGTCTTCGTAATGTGAAATTCAGTGTTCCGGCGGGTGCCCTCAGCCCGCCAGCAGTCCCTTATTGCGGGGCCAGATTATCGGGGTGTAAGGTGGGTGTCAATCACAAAAAACCGCCGAATCGCAAAAAAATCACAATATCTTGTGTCTCTTGTGGATACTGACCACGTCATCTTGTGACACATGTAACGTACTCGACGGTATTCGTGCAAATCCGCTTCATTTGCTGATATAAGCCGTTGTACATCAACGTCTTAATGAGATATACCCGCAGTTGTGGCGTGATAGGGCATCATTGGACGACACATTCGTCGAGATCAAATCTACTCGGGCAATGCGATGTCGGCTAGGGGCGGGAACGTCCATGCGATGCCAGTCACTTTGTACGGGATTCGGTACTTCGCGGGCGAGAATGCCGTGGCCGCGGCCGATAACTAAGGGGACGGTTGCCCTTCTGGCGGCCGCGCACCTGGCAAAGGACAACATGAGCGAACAAGCCGCGAAAATCTGCCCCGGTTGCGGGGTCGCCTTCACCCTCGAACAACTGGTCGAAAGCCCTGATGTCGAACCGGTCGGAATCCAGTTTGTCGACGCGAAACTCAAACGCAACGTCTACTACTTCAACCATCTTGTTGCGCACTGCGGCTCGACCTTCGTGGTCGCCGTCGAATTGTTCACTCCCTTCCTGCAGGAAGAGATGCCCCCCGAGAGCCTGGCCGGCACCGAGGTCTGCGAGAACCACTGCCACAATCTCGGCGACCAGTCGGAGTGCAAGCAGGGGTGCCACTACGCCCCCTTCCGGCGGTTTCTGCAGGTCATGAAGCAGAAGCGCGTGCCGGCGGCGCTGTAGGAACTCTACTCGTCGGGTGAGAGAACGGGTTCGGCGAGCGCCGGTTCCACCACCGCGGTGTCCGCCGACTTCAGCGTCGCCGAACTGACAAACGCGGCGCCGACGCTGGTCATCAGCAGTTTCTTGTCCCACACCAGTCCGCTTCCCGCCTCGGTGTAGGTGCCGGCGCGCAGGTAGATTACGCTGCCCGACGGGGCGGCGTCGACGGCGCTGGTCACATTGGGAATGGGGAAGGAGCAGGTGCCGATCGGAATAATGTTGACCGGCCCAACGAAGATCATGTCGCCGCCGATGCAGGGCTCGTTGATCGGTGTCGGCTGCGGGCAGTGATCCTGGATGTCCTTGCGGTAGCGCATGACTTCTTCGTAGGTGATGCAGGGAGTGCAGGGACGATTCTCCAGCGCCGCTTTGTTGGCGGTGAAGGTGGCATCCTCGATGTTGGCCCACTCGTTGTAGTCGAAGACAATGTCGTCGCCGGCCGGCAATCCGCACCAGGTGCCGCCGCCATTGGGATTGTTGTAGGCGCCGTCGAGATCACGCGAGGCGCTGCCGGCAATGGCGCCGTCGCAATTCCAGTCGACCTGGATCATCCGGTTGCCGGCGGTCTCGCTCAGCGCGGTCTCGTTGAGCGCGCACATGCGGCCATCGGAGTAGTCGAGGTTCTTGAAGAGGTTCACCCCGGGCACGGTCAGCCCATGGCATTCGAGGTTGTTGCGCACCCCCTCCAACTGGAAGTAGTAACTCATGACGCTAGGAATGACAAACTGCCCCGGCCCCACCGAGTCGCCGTCCATCGACCCCGAATGCGACAGCCCCAGGTTGTGCCCCAGTTCATGCACGAAAGTCCCGGCGCGGTCCCAGGGCGTGCCGATCTGGTTGGAGAAACTGCCGAGCGTGACCACAAAGTCATCCGCCAGCCCCTCCGCCAGCCCGGAACTGCCGGTGGTCGAGCCGTTCAGTTGGTACTGGTGGCCGAAGATGCAATAGTGCCAGCCGCCGCCGTTGTTGTCGAAGTAGGTCTGCTTGTAGGAATCGAAGCTGTTGGTCCCGACCCACCCGAAGATGGTCTTGGGATTGTTCGGATTCTGCGGCAGGACGTTGACGTGCGGGATCTCATCGTCGATAATGACATTGAGCGTGATCCCGCGGCAGGCGAACATCTGCACACAGGCGTCGATCTCCGACTGGTTGGGACGGTGCGTATGCAGGATATTGTTGTTGTTGTCGCGCAGGACCATGTAGTCGATTTCGACATTGATCTGCGTCGGCACCGCGGCCTGTGCCGTCGAGGCCGCCAACACGGCCGTCAGGACCAACAAAAACCCGCCCACCAGATGGGAACGCTGCGGCATCGGGAACCTCGCTTGAGAGTCGGAGAGGGGAGTCACTCCGCGCAATCAGGACAGATATAGTCAATGTTGCCGTCGTCGTCAAGCGGCAGTATGCGGCGGTCGATTGCGCCCGACGCGCCGGCCCAGTATTATCCTAACCGGGAGCAACTCAACGCGTCGTCCTCGCCGCCACAGGCCGGCTGCCAATGCGCCAGCGTCTGTTACCACGCACTGCCCATCTCCTCCGCACCGCGGCCAAGCACATGATCTACCTGGGCGGCTGCCTGGTTTTCAAACCGTTCTTGCTCTGGCGTCGGCGCCGGCTGGCGGGGCGCCTCGATCCGAGCCGCGTGCTGTATATCGGCCTCGCCCAACGCGGCGATTTCGTCCTTGTCCTTCCCACCCTGATCGAGCTCAAGCGGCGCTTCCCGCGCTGCCACATCACCTGCTGGATCCGGGGATTCAATCGCCCCCTGGCGGCACTGAGCGACGCCGTTGACCGGACAATTGTCTACGACGACTTCAACCCATCCGGCTTCGGGGTCTTTGTGGAGATGTTGAATATGCGCCGGCACGCAGCGCTACGGCGCGATCTCCGCAGCCGCAGCTTCACGCTCATGATCGACGACAGCGGCAGCGGATTTACGACCGTGATTGGGGCATGGGCCGGCATCAGGGCCCGTATCGGCCGGAATTCGCAGGGGTTTGGATTCTTGAACCACTACGACTTCGCGCCCGACGACAATTGCCAATTGATATCAAAGCGACTCAAGCTGCTGCGCCCCCTCGGCATCGCATCGCCAAACCAAAGCTCGATCGGCGGCGTGATCCAAGTGGATAAGGCGCGCTCGGCCGAGTGCCTGCAACGGTGTGGTTTGGCGACCGGCAGGTACTTCACCGTGCAGCCGAATGGGGGCTGGCGCGCGAAGAACTGGCCGGCAACCCACATGGCTTGCGTTGTGGCCGAAGTCTCGCGCCGGACCGGGTGGGAGCCGGTGCTGGTAGGATCCGAAGCTGACAGAGCCGAACTCGATGCCATCTGCGCAACGGCGGGCGTTCGGTGCCTCAATCTCGCCGGCCAATTGGAACTCGATCAATTGGCGGCCTTGATTGGCAGCGCCGCCCTCCATGTCGGCGTCGACTCTATCGGCTCGCATCTGGCCTGCGCGCTCGGGACACGGAGCGTGACCATGTTCGGTCCAACCAATCCTCGGATCAGCCATGTGTTTTCGGACAAGAACATCGCCGTCCTCAAGCGCACTCCTTGCACCCCGCCGCCGGAGAAGCAGTATTGCTGCTTCGATGCGGGGCGCACCTGCCCCTACCAAGGGCGCATGAATGAGCTTCTGCCAGACGAGGTTCTAACCGCGGCGTGCGATCTGCTGGACGCGCGCACCAAAGCCGCCCTCTATGAATTCTGAAGTGCGGCGGGGTGTCAACCTGGCGGCCACGCTCAAACCAGCCGATTAACGACTTGGCCGCCTGCTGCGTGCTGTCGCGAGTTGATCCGCCAGCAGGTGCAGGAACAGACCCACGTCGGTCACGCAGCCGATCGCCTGGTGCGAGCCGCGGTCGGCCAGTTTGGTGACGACCGAGGGGTTGATGTCGACGCAGACGGTCTTCACCCACGAGGGCAGCATGTTGCCCACCCCGATCGAATGCAGCATCGAGGAGAGCATGAGGACAATCTCAGCGCCCTCGAGATGCTTGGCATAGGCCTCCTGGGCCGCGTTCATATCGGTAATGACATCGGGCAGCGGGCCATCATCACGGATCGACCCGGCCAGCACATAGGGGACTTTGTGTTTGATCAGGGCGTGCATGAGGCCGGCGCGCAGCACCCCCTTGCGCACCGCCCGTTTCAGATCGCCGGCCAGACGGATCGCATTGATGGCGCGCATGTGATGTTGGTGGCCGTGCTCAACCGGCACGCCGGTGTCGGTGTTGATCCCCAGCGAGGTGCCATAGAGCGCGCGCTCGACATCATGCACCGCCAGCGCGTTGCCGGCCAGGAGGGCGTCGACCCAGCCGCCGGCGATGATGCGCGACAGTGGCTCGACACCGCCGGTGTGGATCACCACCGGCCCGGCCACAACGATCAATTTGCCTTCGCGCTCACGGATCCAGCGGGTGAGGTGACTCACCACCCATTCGACCTTCTTTTCCGATGACACGTCGCTGGCCATGAAGCCGAAATCCGAACGGGTGCGGTCCTTGAATTCCGGGATGATGCGGATGCCGTCATGCCCGCAGACGATCCACTCCCCCTTCCTCACATCGCGCAGCTTGCGGCACTCGGCATGCCGCCCATCCGCCGACACGACCACGCAGGCGTCCATCCGCTGACGCGCCACCCGGCGCCAGCGGCCGGCCAGATGGATTTCGGTCGCGTGGTTCGTCGTGGAATAGAAGCTCTCGGGCGCGGCGCCGTCCTTGGGGGCCCTCCTGAGCGCCAAACGCGCCACCGTGTCAGTGTAAAACCCGAGATCGACCAGATTGTCGATCACCGCGTGCAGCGTTTTCTCGCTGTCGGCGCCCACTTCCAGCACCACACGGCTGACCTCGGTGTTGGTCGCGCCCAGCTTGAACTCGCGCACGGTAAAAGTGCCGCCGCGGCGGACAATCTGATCCATCGCTTCGGACAGGGTGCCGGAATCGACCAAGTGGCCTTCGGCTTTGACGGTCGTCGAAAATCGGCTCATAGGGGCATTCTCTCCGGCTAAACCTTGGCTGAAATAGTTCGATAACCTGGATATGGGGGGCGCAGGTCGCCCCGAAGTCCATCGGGCGTCGCAAGATAGCGTCCGTCACCAGGGAGAGCAATGGAAGCGGTCGATTACATCCCGCCCGGACAACTGGGCCATCACAAGCACGGCGACAAGGTCCTGCAAGTGCAGACCGAATATGCCACCCGTCCGCGTCCCCGTATCACCTCCTCGGTGGTCGTGGACGGCCGCATCGTTCACAAGAACGACCGCGAGTGGTCCGATGATCTGGCCGTGCCTGAAAACCGCGAACGGCTGGAAGCCACCATCGTCGAACAACACAGGGCGACCATGACGCTGGTGGCCGAACGCGCCGCCGAGTTCACCAGCGGACAAGTCACGGTCACCGTGCCGTCACAGGCCGGCTACGAGACCCCGACCTTCCGCGACACGATCGAAGAGGTCCTGCGCACGGTGCCCTACATCATGGCCTTCTGCGAATTCGATAACGAAGGCAAGGTCGTCTACCGCGCCCAATTCCGCGACATGGTCGGCGAATGGGACCGCGAGTTCGAAGCACTGTCGCAGATTGTCTTCGGCATGCCGGCGGTGATCCGTGTCGGCGAGTTCCGACAGGGGATCGTCTACTTCGGCGCCGAAAACCTGATCACCGCGCGGATCAAGGGACGCGCCTTCGGGATCATGACCGATCCCGAGGCCACCGTGGAGCACCTCCGCCGCGATTTCCCCGAATTCTTCGAGGCCGTCTACCATGCGACAGATCCTGTCTGACATCCGCGCCCTGGCGGGCGTGACCGGCGTGGCGGTGATCGCCAAACGCACCGGGAAGATCGAGCACCTGTTCCCGGCCGCCTTCAGCGACCGGCACACTCAGTACCTGCGCGACCTGGTTTCAAACACCTACCAGCGCCTGCGCGGCTTCACCCGTCTGGCGCTGCGCTTTGAGCGCGTAGTCGTGCATCTGTACAATCAGCCCGAGTTTCTGCTGTTCCTCACCACCCTGCCCGACACCGAAACCCGTCAGTGCGAACAGGTGGTCAACTCCAAGTTTGGCTCGATCGCCCGCGCGCTGGCGCAGGGGGGCGACGCGGCCGCACCGGCCGGCAACCAGCGTGGCGGCGCATCCACCCGAACCGCCGCCAACGGCGCTGAACCCATTCTGCGCCTGGTGACCGCCTGTGGCGCGTTGACCGACCAGCTGGCCGATTCGCGCGGACGGCTCCGTTTGGCCAACGACTGGCGCAGGGCCCGTGAAGCGGCCAACACCAACGGCACCCTCGACGCCATCATGGTCGATGCCGCCGGACGTCTGCAGGTGCGCAAGGGTCAGACCCTCGCCGGCAACGCCGCCACCATGCAGGCCATCGCCGCGATGATCGACGCCTTCCTCGAATCGCTGGAAACACAGCGCCCGCTGGCCGAGGAGGAACTGTATGTCCTCCTGCGGCCGCACCACGACTTGCTGGAGCAGGCCGGCTTCTTCATCTATCTGGAACAGCGCCAGCGCAGCCAGGCCGCGCGTTAGTCCGTTGACCACGCGAGCATGATGCGGCGTGGCGGGCGATCAGCCCCTGTGGAGTTGATCGCATCGTGGTCATTGGCGGACCGCGGCAGATTCACCACGCTATCTCTTTCTTATCCCGCCAGAATTTGCCGGATGGCCCATCCTCCGGCAGTGTGGCCAGCCAGATGATGGTCTCGGCGCCCTTGACCACGCCCCGTGTCGCCCTCGGTCCGCCCATGCGTGTGCGCACCCACCCCGGGCAGAGGGTATTGACCTTGATGTACCGTCCCGCCGCCTCCGCCAGTTTGACAGTGAAGGCGTTCATCGCCGCCTTCGAAATGCAGTAGGCCGCCGGGCCCTCCAGCCCCTCGCCGAAGGAGCCGGAGCCGGAGGAGACATTCACAATCCGTCCAAACTTGCGCTTCTGCATCCCGGGAATCAGGGCGCGCGACAGACGTAGCGGCCCGAAGAAGTGCGCTTCCATGGTCTCGCGGAAATGCGCCTCCGGTGAACTAAGCGCGCTGCCCTGCGGATAGACCCCGGCGTTGTTGACCAGCACATCGATCGCGATCCCCTGACGCTCCAGCCGGGCCAGCGCACGGTCGATGCTGCGCGCGTCGGTGACATCGAGAGTAATCAATGCCACCGGCAAGCCGCGTCGTTCCAGTTGGTCCATCGCCTTTTCGCCGAGGGTGGGATTGCGCGCCGCGAGGATGACATCAAGCCCCTTCCGGGACAATTGCGCGCACACCTCCAGCCCGATGCCGCGGTTGCCGCCGGTCACCAGGGCCGTTCGTTTGCTCCTTTTCATGGCCACAACCTCTCGTTGCCCACCCAATATCGCGAATCAACGCGCTTTCGGTGTCCCAAAAAACAAACCGCCCCGGTTTGCACCGGGGCGGCGTGGGCCAGTCGAGAGAGTCGATTTGAAGAACGCCTACAACACACAAATACGGTAAAGGCGGTTTAAAGCCGCATCGAGTTTTTTGTCCTCGCTACTCCGTTTGGCAGAGGTCACGGCAAGCAACTCAACCCGACTGGGGCAGCCTTCATTGGAACATTTGTAAAGGGTTCTTCAAATGCATCTCTCCGTCGGCCTCAATCGCAATATAGACGCGACGGCCCGCAACGCAATCGCTGTCTGCAAAAATCGGATGATCGTCGCCGATCAGTCCTTAAACAAATTGTCGAAATCGTTTTTGGATTTGCTTGACTTCGAGGCGGGTCCGAGGCCGGCGGGACGGAAGTAATCGCAGGCGTTTGCGGCTTCCTTGTCCGCCTGCAGATCGGCCTGCGGCTCGCGGCACTGGCCGGGCGCAAACTCATCGAAGAACTGGCAGTTGCGGCAGCAGCGCAGCCAGGCGGCGCATTTCTCGCATTCCTGGCCGCGCGCGATCTTGCCGTCGAACTCATACGGTTCGCCGCAACTCCAGCAATGGGGACGGCCGGTGTCCATCGTGCCACAGACTAACGAATATCCCTGACCGGGGTCAAGCCGTCTGGCAATCCACTGACAAAGCGATTGATTCACCCCGGCGCGACCGTCTTAATTGTTGCGATGGTTCAAGTTGCAAGATCGCCATTTGCCCTGCGCCGCGAGATGGTCGACATCGGCCGTCGCCTCTACGACCGCGGGCTGGTGGTCGCCGCCGAGGGGAACCTGTCCGCCCGTCTGCCCGACGGCAACATCCTCATCACGCCGGCGGGATTCTGCAAGGGACGCATGAACCCCGAAGACATGGTGGTCATCACGCCCGAGGGGAAAAAGTCGCAGGGCGGCAATCGTCCCAGCACCGAATACGGCATGCATCTGACCGTGATGCGCAAGCGTCCCGATGTCATGGCGGCGGTGCATGCCCATCCGCCGTACGCCACCGCCTTCGCCGTCGCCGGCATCCCCCTGGCCGATTGCATCCTTCCGGAAGTGGTCGCCACGCTCGGCGCGGTGCCGCTGGCCGAGTATGCCACGCCGTCGACGCCGCAGGTGGGCGCATCGATCGAGGGCTATCTCGAAAAGTTCGATGCCTTCCTTCTAAAGAATCACGGCGTATTAACATTGGGGCCCGACTTGGAGTCGGCGTTCCGTAAGATGGAGACCGTCGAGCGCTTCGCGATGATCGTGCACCTGGCGCGCAGTCTCGGCTCGGTGGATGAATTGACTTGCAAGCAGGTCGATGAATTGCTGGCCTTGTCGCAGAACCTGCACTCGCGGTTTGCCGGCGCCGCCACTCCGGTCTGCGGGCACTGCCAGGTGGGTACCACATCGGCGCCGGGCGGAAAACCTTCGGGATATGGCGGCTGAGTTGTGAGCATCGGACGACGCATCTTTCTCGACCGGACCGACCGTCTGCAGCGGCTGGCGGTCCCCTCGCAGGATCTGGCGCGCATCGCCGAGCGTCTGCGCCGCCGCGGCGTCGAGATCATCGACCTGTCGCGTGTTTCCGCCGGCCGTCAAATCAGCGCGACCGGAACGGACGCCGCCGGATGGCAGCCGGCCACGACCGAGCAGCTTGCCGCGCTGCGGGAAGCGGCGGCGCACTGGTATGAGCATCGCTTCGGCGTCACGCTCGACCCCGAATCCGAAATCACCTTCGTTCCCAATGCCGTCATCGGCATGACGCTGCTCTCGCTGTCATTTGTCGAGGCGGGAGACATGGCGTTGCTGCCCGATCCGGGCGCAGCGTTTTACCGCGGCGCCATCGTCATGGCCGGCGGCGGCGTGGTGCCGTACCATCTAAGCGACGCCAGCGCCTATCGTCCCCGTTTCGCGGCGCTGGCCGAACGGCTGGTCGGACGGACCCGGTTGATTGTGCTGTCCTATCCGCACAACCCCACCGCCGCTCAAGCCGATGCTACCCTCTTTGCCGAGGCGGTGGCCTTCGCGCGCAAGCACCAGACATTGGTTGTCTCCGATGCCGCCTTTGCCTTCCCCTACGACGCGCAGACACGGCCCCCGTCGTTTCTGTCGGCGTCGTACGCCACCGGCGTCGGCGTCGAAATCGCCGCGCTCGACACCAACTTCGGTCGTCCCGATCTGCCGCTGGCGCTGGTGGCCGGCAACCGCGAGGCGGTTTCGGCGGTCGCCTTCCTGACCGAGGCGGGACGCTGGTCGCTGCCGCAGGGAATGGTAAACGCCGCCTGTCGGCTGCTGCTGGAGGGGGACGCGCCGATTCGCGCACGCCTCGAGCGACTGGCGCCGTCGCATCGCTTGCTGTGCGAGATGATGAGCGAACTGGACTGGGAACCTATGGCGGCGGCGACTTCCCCCTATCTCTGGGTACGGGTGCGCGCCCGGGTGGGGGCCGAGGCCTTTTGCCGCCGGCTTTTGCGCCGCACCGGCGTGCTCGTCGCGCCGGGCACCGATTTCGGCGAAGGCGGCGAAGGGTACATCCGCGTCACCATTCCCGAAGACCCGGCGCTGGCGCAGAAGGTCGTCGACCGCTGGCGCCGCCATGTCCGCATCTATCAGCGCCGTCTGCCGCGCCCACGCCACATCGGCGCGCGTCTGCGCCGTCACTCCGACGAGAAATAGGACCGCCCGTGGCCACCATCCGTCTGCACAACATGACCTTCTACGGCTATCACGGCGTCTCGAAGGCCGAACGCGAGACCGGCCGCCGTTTCGAGGTCGATTGCGAATTGGACATCGACATCGCCCGCGCCGCCCGCAGCGACAAACTCGCCGACACCAAGAACTACACCCGCGTCTACGCCGTGGTGGAGGAGATTGTCGGGCGCAACCGTTTCAACCTCCTGGAGACCGTGGCCACACGGATCGCCACCAAGTTGCTCGCCGATTTCAAGCCGAAACGGGTCGTTGTGCGGGTGCGCAAACGTATCCCGCCGATTCCCGGCAACCTCGATTACATCGAAGTCGAATACGATTCGGCGCATGACAAGCCCGCCGCACCCAGACGGCGCAAAGCGACGTGATGGAGTCCGCCCACCCCTGCTTCCGGCCCAGCCGAGTCTTTGTCGGCGCCGGCTCCAATCTCGGCGACCGCATGGGAAACATCGCTGAAGCGGCGCACCGCCTGCAGGATACCGCCGGGATCCGCGCGCTGAGCTGTGCCCCGATCTACGAGACACGACCGGTCGGACCGGCCGGACCGGACAACTTCTTCAACACCGTCTTCGCTCTGGAGGTCTGTCTCTCCCCGGTGCAATTGCTGGCGGTCTTGCAGGAGATCGAGATCGCGCTGGGGCGCTCCCCCGCTCCGGCCGGGGCAAGGGCCGGCGCACGGACCGGTTCGCGCACCATCGACCTCGACATCCTGCTGTATGACGATCTGGTCTTCCAGAACGACACCCTGGTCGTGCCCCATCCATTTATGCACCAGCGCGAGTTTGTCCTGCGTCCGCTTTGCGACCTGGACGCCGAACAAACCCATCCGGAACTGGGGCTGTCGATGCGGGAACTGCTTGCGGCGTTGCCGCCGTCTGACCAGATTCTCGGCGTGGTGGCCGACACCTTGCCGACAACGTACGCGCCCCGGACCTGATTATTCCCGATGACCGCGCCCCCCAACCGCCGCCTCATCGCCATCGAGGGACTCCCCGGCTCGGGACACACCGAGTTTGCCCAATGGATCGGCAACCAGCCCGGCTGGTATGCCGCCTGCGCCGAGGAACCGGTGACGCTGGCCGGCGGACGCGCGTCGCATCTGTCATCGCTCCTGCAGATTCTGATCGACCGCTACAATTGGGCGCATGGCCTGATCGGCACCGACCTGTTCCGCGAGCAGATTGTCACCGACTACATCTTCGAGACCCATCGACTCTGGGCACGGGCGCTGTTGGCGGAGAAGGATTGGACGCTCTACCAGAAGATCGCCGCGGTGATTGTCCCGCCGCCGGTGACGCTGGATCTGGTTGTCTACCTGCAGGGACCGGAAGAAGACCTGTTGGAGACACTGCGTGCGCTGGACAAGAATGTCGACCCGGCGCGTTGGCGCGATCTGATCGCCGGATTCAACCACCACTTCTTCGCGTATGACACCGCGCCGCTTCTGGTAGTGCGCACCGCCTCGACGTCCTGGCTGGCGTCGGACAAGGCCAAAAACGCCCTCTTCGAGCGGATTCTCGGCACACGTGGCGCCAAGACCTACCTCATGGGCGAGGCCGATTCCTGGGCCGGCGGCCAACCCACCGCCGATTGATTTACCCCCCGGCAAATCGTAGATTTCCCTCGTATTCCGGGTGCAGGAGGATGCGAGGCAGATCATGTCGACTGTATCACCGCGACAGGCGGGAATCGCCGCCGGCAAGGCAAAGGGCATGTTGAGCGACAAGCCGGTTACCGTGACCGATCTCGTGCGGATGAAGAAAGCCGGGCATCCGATCGCGATGCTGACCGCCTACGACTATTACACCGCTCGATTCCTCGATGAATGCGGCCTGGACGGTGTCCTCGTCGGCGATTCGGCCAACATGGTCTTCTATGGCGAGGAGACCACGCTTTCGATCACGGTTGATCAGATGATCTACCACACCCGCGCGGTGGCGCGCGCGGTCCGGCATGCGCTGGTCATCGCCGACATGCCGTTTATGTCCTACCAGGTGAATGCCGACGAGGCGGTGCGCAATGCCGGGCGATTCCTCAAGGAAGCCGGGGCGGCCGCGGTCAAGCTCGAGGGCGGGTTGCCGATGGTGCCGACGGTCAAACGCGTAATCGAGGCCGGCATCCCGGTCATGGGCCACATCGGCTTGGTGCCGCAGTCGGTGCACCGATTCGGCGGCTACTCGGTTCAGGGGAAATCCGATGAGGAGCATCAGTACCTCATGGAGTCGGCGCAGGCGCTGGCCGAGGCCGGCTGCTTTTCCATTGTGCTGGAGAGTATTCCGGCGGGTCTGGCCGCGGAGATCAGTCAGGCCATCGAAATCCCCACCATCGGCATCGGCGCGGGGGTCGGATGCGATGGCCAGATACTGGTCACCAACGATCTGTTGGGGCTCTTCCCCGATTTCCGTCCGAAGTTTGTGCGGCGGTATGCGGAGTTGTCGTTGGCGATGAAGGACGCCTTCACGCGCTTCCGCGACGATGTCCGCGCGCGCAAATTCCCCGGTCCGGACGAATCCTATTAGGCGCTACGCCTTTCTTCCCGCGAAAGTGGGAATTCAGCCACTTGCTACTGCGGTCCAGGCACCTGCTTCCGCGGGGGCGATGTAGTGCCTCCGCCAGTCGTGCACGAGGAATGTGTGTTGAAGTTTTGGTTTTCGCGTGGGCCCGTATCCAGGTAGTGCACTCAAGCCCGATTCCCCGCTACGTCTCTTCCACCAACACGCGATTCCGCTCCAACCGCAATGTCCACACCACCCCAATCGCGATCGGAACGGCACCGAGATACGCCCACGGGCTTGGGAATTCCGACAGCACCAGCGCCGCCAGAACGGTGGCTACCAGAGTCTCCCCGCCCAGGATCGTGGTCGCCACCGCATGCGCCGAAAACTCGCGCAATGATCGGTTGTAGAGCGTGTGCCCGATCACCGAGGGCCCCAATCCGGCGGCGATGATCCAGAACCAGGATGTCCCCGACAACCCTGTCAACGGCGTGTCGATGAGGAGAGCGACACACCCCAGCGCGATAGCCGCGGTGCCGTAGGCGACGAGCACATATCCAAGCGTCGAGACCGTACGGCGCACCTGGCGGCCGACCACCATGTAGGATGATGCCATGACGGCGCCGACCAATGCCAGGAGATCGCCTGTTGTCCCGCCCGGTTCAGGATTGCCGCCGGAAATGATGACAACACCGACCAACGCCAGGCCGATGGCCATAAAGGTCGCCGCGTGCACGCGCTCGCGCAGGTACCAGATACCGAGGAGCGCGGCCCAGATCGGTTGGGTAGTGACGATGATGACCGAATTGGCGACTGATGTGTAGTCCAACGAAGTGATCCAGGTCGCGAAATGCGCCGCCAGCAGCACGCCGGCGGCCACCGAACGCCAGAACGCCTGTGTGTCGATGCCGACCAGGTCGCGCCCGCCGCGCGCGATCACAATCCCGACGATGGCCAGTGTGGCGGTGACCATGCGGTAGAAGGCCACGGTGATCGGCGGGGCATCGGCCAGACGGATGAAGACCGCCGCCGGTCCGACCGCCAAGACAGCCAACAGCAGGAGTAGGACAGAGGCGCGAGAGGCCGGAGGCATGCGGGCAAGTAGCGGTCACGGCGCCGGCCGGACCACTGCGATTTTGCGCTCAGACAACCGATTCGTATTCGGCTGCCGACCACCCGATGAACAATTTCTTCCCCGCCGTCAGGATCGGCCGCCGTAGCAGCGTCGGGTCCTGCAACATCGCCGCGATCGCCTGCTTCTTCGTCGGCGGTTTGGCATCCCAACCGGTGGTTTTGTAGGATTTGGCGCGGGTGCTGATAAACTCGGCGACCGGGCGGTCGCCGATGAGGTCCGAGAGTTCCTGTTCGCTCAACGGCTCCTTGAAGAAGTCGCGTTCGTGGACGGTCGCTTTGTGCTCACGCAAGAAACTTCTTGCCTTGACGCAGGATGTTCAGGTGAACTTGCCGTAGAGCTTCAGCGTCGTCTTCGCCATCGTCTGTCCCCTCCACGGCGCGGGCGTGCCGTCGGCCCGTTCGCCGGATGTACATCGCGATCGAAAACGGATTGCTTCGTTGGCCCGATCCGCCTGCGGCGAATCGGGCCGCCTCGCAATGACGATTTGAAACCGCAGGTCGTGCCACACCGTCATTGCGAGGAGGAGTCCGCCGTAGGCGGGCGACGACGAAGCAATCTTTTTCCCCTTCGTCGCCACGCCCCCAGCCTCCGTGCCTCACTGCCCCGCGTGTTGCGCCTCCAGCCAGCGTTCGGCTTCGATCGCCGCCATGCAGCCGGTGCCGGCGGCGGTGATCGCCTGGCGATAAACGTGGTCCTGAACATCGCCGGCCGCAAACACACCCTCCACCGACGTCTTTGTCGTGCCCGGTGTGGTGATGATGTATCCGGTCTCGTCGGTCCGGACCTGCCCCTGCAAGAACTCGGTGTTCGGCTTGTGCCCGATGGCGAGGAACAGGCCCTGTATCGGCCACTCGCGCTCGCTGCCGTCGACAGTGTTCTTCAGACGCAGGGCGCGGATGCCGGTTGACGGCTCGCCGAGGACATCGACGACCGTCGTGTTCCACATGAACTCAATCTTGGGATTCTCCATCGCACGGTGCTGCATGATCTTGGAGGCACGCAATGTGTCGCGGCGGTGGATGACCGTGACCTTTTCAGCAAACTTGGTCAGAAAGTTGGCCTCCTCCATCGCTGAGTCCCCCCCGCCGACCACCGCGATCCGCTTGCCGCGGAAGAAGAACCCGTCGCAGGTGGCGCAGGCTGAGACGCCATACCCCATCAACCGTTTCTCGCCGGGCAGATCCAAAAGTAGCGCCCGCGCTCCCGAAGCCACAATCACCGCGTCCCCGGTGTAAATGTCCTCGGTGGAGAAGATCTTGAACGGGCGCGTCGAGAAATCGACCGCGGCGACCGTTTCGGTGCGAATCTCCGTGCCGAACCGCGCCGCCTGCTCACGGAAATGCGCCATCAGTTCCGGCCCCATGATGCCGTGCGGGAATCCCGGGTAGTTCTCCACTTCGGTGGTGATGGTCAGCTGTCCCCCCGGCTGCGAGCCTTCCAGGAGCATGGGTTTGAGGTCGGCACGGGCCGCATAGATGGCGGCGGTGTATCCCGCCGGTCCCGCCCCGATGATGATGACATTGAAGTGCTTGTCAGACATACAGTTCGATCCACCTTTCGTCACGCGGTGAGCAAATACGGTATCGCCAACCGAGGTCCGAAGTCAATCCGTTGCTCTGCCATTCGTAACAATTCTTTGTTCCGCAAGTCGCAAAGAAACAGCCGCACCGTCTCGCGGGACGGTGCGGCTGAAGGGCGAAAGGCTCCCGGCTCCTGCGGCCCGAGGGACGGGACCGCGCTGACGACCACTTACGCCGGAACCGGAGTCCCCGTCACTTGCTTTTTCAACCACTCGGTGGTCGAGGACTTCGGACGCACGATCGGATAGCCCATGCCGCGGGCGATCACTGCCTGCGAGCAGATACCCAGCGCGCGCGACACCGAGAACAGCACGGTGTAATACGACATCTCGGTCAGGCCATACTTCCACAAGAGCGCGCCCGAGGCCGCGTCGACATTGGGCCACGGATCCTTGATCTTCTTCACCTGCTTGAGCACATTCGGCACCACCTCAAAGACCTTCGCCACGATCTGGAAGACCTCGTCGTCGGCGCAGTACTTCTTACCGAAGTCGAGGAAGGCATCGAAGCGCGGATCGGTGATGCGAAGCACCGCATGCCCATACCCCGGAACCACGTGACCCGATTCCAGCGTCTCCCACGCGTACTTCTCCAACTGCTCGTGGGTCGGCACGCCGCCGAAGCGCTCGCGGGTCTCGATGACCCAGGTGAGGCACTCCTGATTGGCCAGGCCGTGCAGCGGACCCGCCAGCCCGTTGAGTCCGGCCGAAAGGGCATAGTACAGATCGGCGAGCGCCGAATTGACCGTTGCCGCGGCGTTGGCCGACACGTTGCCCGACTCGTGATCGGAATGCAGCACCATATAGAGCCGCATCAACTTGGCGAAGCTGCCGTCCGGATCGTCGATGCCCAGCATGTAGGCATAGTCGGCCGCCCAGTCGAGTTTCGGGTTGGAGAGAATGCGCGGGCCCTTGCCGAAACGCAGCCGGTAGACGCCGGCGGCGATGGCGGGCAGACGGGCGATGATCGTCAGCGCGTCATCCAGCGTCTCCTCCCAGTAATGTTCCTTCGTCAGCCCCTCGTCGTAGTGACGATGGAAGACCGACTCCCGTCCCATACACAGGATCGCGGTGTCGAACATGCACATCGGGTGCGAGTCGCGGGGCATCGCTTCGAGCACGGTCCAGACATACTCCGGCACGCGCGACCGCTTCTTCAGATCGGTCTGCAGCCATTGCAGTTGATGCTCGTCCGGGAATTCGCCGGTCAGAAGCAGCCAGAGGATTTCCTCCGGCAGCCGATCGACCAGTTTCTTGACCGGGATGCCGCGAATCACCAGCCCGGTGTCCGGCTCGACGAGCGACGTGTCGCACACGAGCGCGCGCACACCGCGCATCCCGCCGTACGCCTGCGACAGCGTAACCTTGCTGATGACATCCTCGCCGTGCTCCTTGAGGAAGTTCTTGACGTCCGCCTGCCAGACGGGCAACAACTGCGCCATGCGTTCTTGAAGTGTGATCATCTTGCGTCTCCTTGGCTGGTGCCTATTACCGGCCCTGTCGATTATAACACATGGTAATCATCGGCGGTTGCGGCGGCTGTCACGAGGTTGGGGAAATCCGCCTCTCCGGCAGTTTTTGTCACTGTCAAAAACCTGACACCGACAGGGGTCTTTTTGTGAAATCTGTCGCATGCCGCCGCCCACCGTGCGTACCACGGGTGCCGAGACGCGGAAGACAGACAACTTCAGATTGGAATGCGCCGCGCGTGACCGATATTGACAGAATCTCCCCGCCCGCATTGGTACGGGCGCGTCGGAGCGTTACATTCCGACATCGAGGTTGGAGCGCCGGGCTGGCCGCCCGGCCCTCCGGCGCCTCCAGAAAGGAACGGTTTCCCATGATCCGCCGTGAAGATGCCCTGGAATACCACCGCCGCGGACGGGCGGGCAAAATCCAGGTCACGCCCACCAAGCCATGCACCACGCAGGTCGACTTGTCATTGGCCTATACACCCGGCGTCGCCGAACCCTGCCGTGAGATCGAAAAGGACCCCGCGGCCGCCAACCTCTACACCGCCCGCGGCAACCTGGTCGCGGTGATCTCCAACGGCACTGCGGTGCTGGGATTGGGGCACATCGGCGCCTTGGCCGGCAAACCGGTGATGGAAGGCAAGGGCGTGCTGTTCAAACGGTTCGCCGACATCGACGTCTTTGACATCGAAATCGACGAACTCGACCCCGTCAAGATCGTGGAGATCGTCCGCGCTCTCGAACCGACCTTCGGCGGCATCAACCTCGAAGACATCAAGGCCCCCGAGTGCTTCTATATCGAAGAACAACTCAAGGCCACCATGAAGATTCCGGTCTTCCACGATGACCAGCACGGGACCGCCATCATCTCCGGCGCCGCGTTGCTCAACGCCTGCGAGATCGCCGAAAAAGACCTCAGCCGGATCAAGGTCGTCTTCAACGGCGCTGGCGCCGCTGGCATCGCCTGCGCGGCCCACTACGTCCGGCTCGGCGTCCGCATGGAAAACCTCATCCTCTGCGATTCAGGCGGCGTGGTCTACAAGGGACGCACCAAGGGGATGAACCCCTACAAGGAGCGCTTCGCCGCCAACACCACGGCGCGGACGCTGGCCGAGGCGATGGAGGGCGCCGATGTCTTCTGCGGCTGCTCGGTCGCCGACACCGTCACCCAGGACATGATCCGCTCCATGGCGAAAAACCCAATCGTCTTCGCGATGGCCAACCCCGATCCGGAGATCACCTACCCCGACGCCAAGGCGGCACGCTCCGACGTCATCATGGCCACGGGGCGTTCCGACTATCCCAACCAGGTCAACAATGTTCTCGGGTTCCCGTTCATCTTCCGCGGGGCGCTTGATGTGCGCGCCAGCGCGATCAATGACGAGATGAAGGTGGCGGCCACGCATGCGCTGGCCGATTTGGCCAAGCAGCCGGTGCCCGAGTCGGTCCTGGCGGCCTACGGCGCGACCGAAATGTCCTTCGGGCGCGAGTACATCATCCCCAAACCCTTCGACTACCGCGTGTTGCTCTGGGAAGCCCGCGCCGTGGCCGAGGCGGCCATGAAGTCGGGCGTCGCCGGCATCACCATCGACCCCGACCAGTACACCTACGAACTCGAAGCGCGCCTGGGACGCTCGCGCGCCATCATGCGCGATGTCATTAACCGCGCCCGCTCCGAGCGCAAACGGATCGTCTTCCCCGAGGGCACGGCGCCGAAGATCCTGCATGCCACCCGCCGCATCCGCGAAGAGCGCATCTGCGACCCGATCCTGATCGGCGACCCGGCCAAGATCAAGGCCGTGGCTTCGGAAGTAAACGTCGACCTGAGTGGCGTCGAGATTGTCGACCCGTCCGTCGCGCCATGGCGCGAGGAATTCGTCGAACAATTCCATCTGCTGCGCGCGCGCAAGGGCGTGACCAGCCGTGACGCCCAGCGGCTGATGCTCGATCCGCACTACTTTGGGCTGATGATGGTGCGCACCGGCAAGGCCGACGGCCTGGTCGCCGGCGCCACCGTCCACTATCCCGAGGTGCTGCGCCCCTGCCTGCAGATCTTCCCGCGCCATCATGGCTCCAGCGAAATCTGCGGCATGACCATGGTCATCTGGCCCAACGACATCATGTTCTTTGCCGACACCACGGTGCGCATCGACCCGACTGCCGAGCAGCTGGCCGAGATCACCCTCGGCTGCGCCCGCGAAGTCCGGCGCTTCGGCATCGAGCCGAAGGCCGCGCTGCTGTCATTCTCGAACTTTGGATCGGTCGACCATCCGTTCACCCGCAAGGTCCGCGAGGCCGTGCAGATCGTCAAGGAACGCGACCCGCTTCTGATCGTCGACGGCGAGATGCAGGCGGACACGGCCGTGACCCCGCAGATTCTGGCGGAGACCTACCCGTTCTCGAAACTCAAGGACAAGGCGAACCTGCTCATCTTCCCCGACATGCAATCGGGTAACATCGCCTACAAGTTGATCCAGCGGTTGGGCGGCGCCGAGATCATCGGCCCGTTGCTGGTGGGCATGGAAAAGCCGATTCAGGTGCTGCAGGTTGGTTCCTACACGGTGCGCGACATCATGCACCTGGCCGCCGTCACGGTGGTCTCGGCGCAGGGTCGGATGCAGACCGAGTTGTTCCGTCCCTCCGACGCCGACAAGGTGAAGCCGAGCGCCTCGCGCGCCTGACCCGCCGCCGCAATGACAGACACCCCGCCCGGGAGCAACCCGAGCGGGGTGTCGCTCTATCCTCTGTGAGCGGCACTTCTCAGTCGAAGGTGTTTTCCACGCCGTGGCTCATCCGGCACTCCTCCACCTTCGCGCGGATGGTGGTCACGGCGAACGGCTTGGCAAGCACGGCGGTGCATCCCAGCGCCCGGCACCGGCGCTCGTTTTCCAGCGACGGGTACCCGGTCAGCACCAGCACATCCGTTCGCGGGTTGGCCAGTTTGGCCGTGGTGAGCACCGAAAATCCGTCGACATTCGGCATCATGAGGTCGGTGATGACCATCTCGAAGCGGGCGTTCTGGAGCAGACGAACCGCCTCGCGGCCGTCGGCGACCGTCGTGGTCTGATAGCCGTCCAGTATCTGCGCGAGAATCTCGCGCAGCGTCGGTTCGTCATCGACGATCAGGATCGCGTAACGTGCGGGGGCGGATTCATGGCTTGGCATTGTTGGCTGACTCCTTTGATTCTTGAGGTCCCTGGACCGACGCCGCGCGGGATGGACCATCCATCATCTCCATCACCGGAAAGGCGACCGTAAACGTCGTGCCCTTGCCGACCTGAGACTCGACGGCGATGTTGCCACCCATGTCCTTGACCAGCCCGTAGGTCACCGACAGTCCCAAGCCCGTGCCCTGCCCGATCTCCTTGGTGGTGAAGAAGGGCTCGAAGATCTTGTCCAGATTCTCCTCCGGGATGCCTTCGCCGGTGTCGGTGATCCGGATGGTGACCCAGTTGTCGGCCACCGACGTCTCCACGACCACCCGTCCCTCCCCGCTGCGGATCGCCTGCAGGGCGTTGATCAGGATGTTCGTGAGGATCTGCTGCAACTTGCCGGCGTGTCCCTTGATCGCCGGTATCGGATCGGCCAAACGCGAGTCCAGTTGCACGCCGTTGGACACCATCTGGTGCGAGAGGAACGAGAGTGTCTCGCGCACCACGTGGTTGACGTCGACCGGTTCCGGTTCCTCGTGGGTCGAGGCACGGGCGAAGCGCAGGAGGTTTTGCACGATCTGTTTGCAGCGCTGGCTTTGTTTTTCCATGTTCTCGATATAGCCGAGGAACCGATGCACTTCCGAGGGCGGAATGCCGGTGGTCTGGCGGGCGCGGATGTGCTCGGCGGCCAGTTGCGCGTACCCCATGATCCCGGCCAGCGGATTGTTGATCTCATGGGCGACCCCGGCGGCGAGCTGGCCAACGGCCGCCATCTTGCCGGCCTGCACCAGCTGCTGCTGCGTCTCCTTCAATTCCGCCACCAGGTCTTCGAGCAGTTCCTTTTCCACCAGCGCATTGCGCGAGGCCTTCAGGTCGGCGGTCATCTTATTGAACGAGGTGGCCAGGTCGCCGACCTCGTCATTGCGCACCGGCGTGGTCACCTTGACGTCATAATCACCGCCGGCAACCCGCCCGGTCGCCACCACCAGTTCATTGATGGGCCGGATGCTGACGCGCACCATGATCGACGTGATCAACGTCGCGAACAACACCGCCAGCAGCGTGGTCCACAACATCGTCTTGTGCATGTCGTCGATGGTCTCTTCGATGAACCGCGTCGTCAGGCCCGCCTGGGCGTAGCCGATGATCCGCCAGGTCGACTTCGGCTCGTCGCCGGCGCTGCCTGCCATGTCGTAGATGCCGATCTCGGCGTCCAGATCGCTCACTTCTTCGGCGATCATGACCGGCGTCTGGAAGTGGACGATGCCTTCGCCGTCGTCCACGGTTTCGGCCAGGGGCGCGGTCGCGCCGCTCGACTGGCTCCGTAACTCCTGCAGCGCGTACGTCGGCAGGCCCTCACCGACCCGCTCGCGGCTGGCAATGACCGTACCGTTCGGCTCCACCACGCGCGCGTAGAGGACCTCCTTTTCGGCCATCATGCCGTCGAGCAGATCGCCCAGCGTCGTGGTGTCGCTGATCAGGGTGGCGTAACTGGCGTTGTGCGCCAATCCATTGGTCGCGATCCGTCCGCGCATCAGCAGTTCATCGCGGATCGCGTCGCCGCTGTGGTAGAGCGAAACGGCCATCAGGGAAAAGGCCAGCGTCACCATCAGTACCGAGATGGCGGCAATGGCCTTTCGTTGAATGCTCAGTCGCATCGTGTCCCTGTCCGCTTCGTCAGAACGTCACCGCGTTCGAGTCCCGGATGACCTTTTCATCCAGACGGATGCGCACATGCTCCATGATCTTCACATTGAGCGAGCGCGTATAGGAGCGCGGAATCGTAAACGGCAATTGCCCGGGCTTCTGGCCGGCCAGCACACGGATGGCCAGTTCGGCCGACTGACGGCCGATGTCGGTGTAGTTGCAGTCCAGCGACATGAGCGCCCCCGCCTTCACGTAGGCGGACGACAGCCCAACCACCGGCACGCCCGATTTAATCAGCTCAAAGATGATGAACCGCGACGAGCGCGGCGTGAGCACCGTCTCATCCGGAATCATCAGCAGGACTTCAATGGAATCCTTCAGCAGCCGGACCGCGTCGGGAACTTCCGTCTCGCCGCGGGCCCAGCCGATATGGGCGGTCAGTCCGTTGCGACGGCACAGATCGGCGGCCGAATCGGCCAGCGCCCGGGTGCGCTCCGGATCGGAGATGATGCCGATGTGCTGCAATGTCGGGAAGGCGCGCTTGAGTTCATCGATCTGAACCGACAGCGGGATGGTCAACGTCGCGCCGGTCATGTTGTCGCGCGCCGTGGAGGCGGGATCCTCCGGTGGCGTCAACACCATCGAGTAGATGATCGGCACATGCCCGAGGTGCTTGGAAGCCTCGCGCGCCGCGCGCGTGCCCAGCGCGAGGATCAAGTCGGGCGCCGTGGAGTGGATGGTCTCCATCAGCGCGGCATTCGCCGAATCGCCGCGCTCCAGAACATAGGTCAATGGCGTAACGCTGTGGCCGGTCTCGGTGAGGCCGTTGATGAACCCTTCGTAGGCGAGATTGTATTCGGGGAGGTCGAGACTCTTGATGACCGCCACGCGCGCGTTGCCGGCGGCGCGTTGCGACGGGTCGTGCGCCCATGCCGGGCCGGAAAGGCCCAGCGCCAGCCCCAGGATCGCGATCCAACCCGCAATCACCGTCGCTATGCGCCGTCCCCCGTTGTCGGCACCGATGCCCACCAATCGACTCTCTTCACCGTGCCGCCGGATCCCTGGGGATCCCGCTGGGCTCATTTCCCGTCCGTGTGCCCGATCGGCCCCTGGGGCCGTCGGCAACGCGTCCATCAGGACTCGCTGTCCATCCGGGCGCCGCGGTGACACGCTGGCGCCGCGCCTCTAGAACCCAAACGTCAACGTGAACAGGTGATTGCCCTCAAAGACACCGGCGTCCGCCCAGGCGTAATCGATCCGCGCCTCACGTTCGCCGAGCGGAAGCCGCAATCCCGCCCCCGCGGAGAAGCCGTACATGTACTGATCCAGCGACGAGGCCACGTAGCCGCCCCGCAGGAAGAACTGGTTGGCCATCGACCACTCGCCGCCGAAGCGGTATTCGTCCTGGGTAAAATTGTTCGATTGGAAGGCCCCGAGCACACGGACCGACTGCTGGCCACGCTGCCAGACATCCCACGCCAGACCGAACTGGATAAACGACGGCAACTCGAAGGCCGCCGACTGGGTGCGCGCGTTGCGATCCGTCGACTCGTCGTCGCCCAGATCCACCGGTTGATCGAAGTCGGGACCGTCGAACTTCATGGAGGGGCCGTAATTCTTCACCACCACGCCGAGCGTGAGGTTCTTCCAGGTCGGACGGTAGGTGAAGCCGAAATCGAAGGCCACGCCCTGCGCCGTTTCGTTGAAGATCTTCTCGGCGATATACTGGCCGTTCAGTCCGAATGAGACACGGTCGGTCAGCGCGCGCGCGTACGAGACACCGATGATAACGAAGGACGCCGCCCAGGTTTCTCCGGTGCCTTCCGGCTGCGCGGTGGTGCGCACCAGTTCGTCATCGGTGGACAGCACCGTGGCCGAAAGCCCCAGCACGCCTATGGCGCCGGCGTTGTGCGCCACCGACACGCGGTCCAATCCGATATCGGCGATGTACTGCCGGTGGGAGAAGCTTACCTCACTGCCTTCCACCAACGCCGCGCCGGCGGGATTCCAGAACCACGCCTCGGTGCCGCTGGTCTGGGCCATGACCGCCCCGCCCATCGCCACGCCGCGCGCGCTCATCGGAATCAGCAGCTCCAACGCGCCCGCGGTGCCCAGACGCTCATCGCCCCCGCCCCAGGCGAGGACCGGCGTCAACAGCAGCACCACCGGCAACAGGATTCGCGATATCTTCTTCATCGTCGTCCTCCAGCTTCGACATCCCGCGCGCACGCGGAGATGCCGCTCCCATTAGAACTGCCGCAGCCGTTCCCGGTCGACAAACAGCGCCAACTTACCCGTCTTTGGCGCAACGCCCTCCGCCACGACGCGGTAGATGTAGACGCCGCTGGCAGGCGGCAGGCCATTCTCCGTCAAGACATCCCAGTAGACTTCGCCGTCCTCCGGGCGCTCCTTGCGCAAGACCCGGATGCGTTCGCCCACCAGATTGTAGATTTCCACCGTGGCGTCGACCGGCGGCAGCCCCACGAACTTGATCAGACGGTGGCGCTGGTCTTCTTCCAGGTCGGTGCCGTGCAGGTAGGGATTCGGCACTGCGTACACGCCGTCCAGCGACGACACGTTGCGGGCCTCTTCGGTCCCGGCCCGCAGCGTCGCGAATTGGAAGCGGTCGGCCGTGGTGTTGTACTTGTTGATCTGAATCGATAGCACCTGGCCGGCGGCCAACTCGGTGTTGGAATGGCCTTCGGCAACGGCCGGCCACCAGGCGTAGAGCACATCGAAATCCGCGCCATCGAAATAGATTGACCGGGACGTGTAGTACGGATCTTCCGTCTCGGAATAATCGCTATTGAGGATGAACACATACTCGCGCCCGCCATCCGCGGCGTCGTCCGGCGGCAGCCAGTAGCTGTCCTCCGACGCCAGAGCAAACTGCTCCACGAAGCAAACGTTCAGCTGCCGCGGCGGGTCGAGGGACACATCCCAGGCTGTAAACGGGACGGTGCCGTAGCCGCCGTAGGCATAATTCGGGTTGGCGCCGCGCACATAACGGTAGGCCTTCTGCGTCTCGGTTGGCGAAAACCGCAGTTCGACATTCACAAGTTGCATCGGATCACAGATGGAGGAACCGAAGAAGTAGCACCCCTCGTCCAGTCCGCCCTCGAAGTAGTAGCCGCCCCAATTGACGCCGGTAATCCACGCCGGTCCGCCCGACCATTCCACCGTCTTGACGCCCGGCGGCGGGCCCTCCACCTGCACCATGATGCCGTCCACCATCGGATCGGGATGAATGCCGTCGCTCGGAGTCTGGCCGCTCAACACGCGCGTGGCGGACGTGAGGTCATCGAGATTCCATGTCTGATCGTCGTTGAACGTCACTTCGTATTGGTGGCCGGTGACCATTCCCGGCTCCAGCACCCGGACGGTGACAGCGCCGTCGCTGTTGCCCAGCACATGCAGCGCCGTGTCGGTCAATGGCAGTGCGACCGAATTGGGCACCACCGTGACCGGCTCGATGCGGCTTTCGAGCACTTCGGCCAGATGACCGATGACGGAGGAGCCAACGATATATTCCTGCAGATTCAGTTCATCGCAGGAATAGGCGGTGACGGCATAGTAATAGGGCCGGTGATTGATCAGCCCCTGGCCGGTCAATTTGTCGGTCGACAGCGAAAGCCGGTTCGTCAGTCCGTCGTCGGCGCCGTTTTGCACCAATACACGCTCGACCGCGCCGATCTCAGTGTTAAACAGATCGTTGTAGATGCGGGTGATGCCGTTGTTCACATCATAGGTGGCGATCTTCTTCCAGGGTCCGACGGCCGACTCGCCTTGATAGACGTTGTAGCCCTCCATCACAAATCGCTGCCCGAGCACATCCGACTCCTGCACATCCCCTTCGGCGCGGGCGTCCCAGATGAGGTCCACCTTGTTGGCATGCGGCTGTGCCCAGACCTGCGGCTGCGGCGGAGGGTAGGGAATGTTAAAGCCGAGTTCGAACACCGATTGTACCTGCTCGTCGACGGACTTCAACGACGTGATCGACGAGAGCGGATCGCCACCCTGGCCGACCAACACCGCGACAACCACCCGCTGCGTGTCGCCCGGCGCCATGGCAAACGGCCCCGAGGACATCATGAAGCGCCGGTCGCCCGCGTTCACATCGAGCCACCCGTCGCCGGCGACCGGGTCGCCCGAAACGTTAAAGAGGGTCGGCTCGCCGGTCACCGGGTTGATCACCGGGTCGCCCGACGCTTCCAGCCCCTTCATGTAGTTGTAAGTCTCAAAGGCATTCTGCGGGTCGCCAACGTTGTTCGAGTACATGTTGAACGAGGTCATCGGCAGGTTGCGATAGCCATGCCGCCACTCGAACCCGAAGAGCGCCGAATCGCCCGGCGAGGGAACCACCGGCCCATTCAGGAAGTCGAACCCGACCGCCGGCGCGGCATCGCCGTACACCGGGTCGGGGCCTTCATTGTAGGCAAAGCCCAACGAGAGCGCCGTGTCACAGCCGACGAAGTCATCGCTGGCTTCGCCGACATCGGGATCGCACCAGATCGACACATAGGCGTCGTCCAGTTGGTTCTCGCCTTTATTGATGATTTCAAACGTCAGATAGATCGTGTTGCCCAGCGCGCCGCCGCGTCCATAGGCAAACACATACTGGCGCACCTCCACGCCCAAAGGCAATGTCGAACCGGCGTTGTTGGTGTGGGCGGCGGGGTTGGCATCGTTGTAGACGGAGAAGAGCGCCTGGTCGCCGAAGATCGCCGGGATCCGGAAGCCATCGGCATCGAGTGAGTCCTCACCATTGGACGCCTTCAGCACCGGCGCGCCGTCTTCATGCGGCCAATTGGCATAGTCCGGATTGGTCGCCGCGTTGTCGCCGCGGTTGACCTTGTACACACGGAAGCGCGACTCGTCGGGAGTGTAGGTGCCGTTGCTCATCGTGCCCGGGCTGTACTCCGAGGAGTACTCCGCGACCGCGGTGCGCGGCGCGCCGTTAACGCGCGCCCCCACCCACAACCCGGAGGCAAAGACCACCGAGCGGTTTGTCCCGCGCGGGAAGTAGAGCCCGTCGTTCTTGCCGAAGAGGCCCGATGGATCGAAGGCGAACGAGCCGATGTTGGAGACCACCATCTGCAGGTTGTTCACCCCGATGTACGAACGCACATCGGTGGCGGCCATCTCCGGACGCACGGTCGCGCCTTTGGTCCATTGGCCGGCCCACGCAGCGGCGGTGACACTCAGCAGTCCCGCAGCCACGGCCAGAGTGATCAGTTTCGTTCTCATCATGCACACCCCCCGTTGGGGTCGAGACATCAGAATGACACCTTCAGTCCGGCGCGGACTTGGCGCGGGACGTCGTAGTTGTTGGGGTCGTTCTCACGGAGCCGGTACTTCTGCTCGCCGGTCAGGCCGGAACTGTCGTGCGCTTCATCGTAGGCGTCGCGGAAGGCCTGCCCCTCGGCGGTCTCCAGCCAGCCGGTCGAATTGGCCAGGCCGGTGGATTGGAACACGCCGATGATGTTTTCGGTGTTGAACAGGTTGATGATCCACAGCGAGAATTCCATCCGCGTGCCGGCCACCCAGAACGACTTGGTCGCCTTCAGATCGGTCTGCATCCGCCAATCAGAATATCGGGAGTTGACCGCCCCTTCCAGCGGGCCGCGATTGCTGGCCAGCGTGACTTCATTCCAGACTTCGGTCGGCGTGTACGGGAACCCCGAACTGGCCTGGAAGGTCACATTCAATCCGGTGTTGGCGAAGGGATGCGAGTTGCCCATCGCCGGCCCCTCATCCGGCCCGAACTGCAAATCGAAGATGCCGACGAATTTGTGGCGTTGGTCGTGGTCCAGCGGGCTGGGCGTCAGCGGCGTCTCGCCGGCCATCCAGGCGATGTTGCTCTGCGAGTTGGCGTCCGATCCGGTCCCGGTCGCCGACGAGAGCGCATAGGAGGCCTGCAGTCCGACATTGCGTATGCGGCGCATATCAAACCGCAGCTCCACGCCCTTGATGGTGCCGTAGTCGGCGTTGCGGTAGGTCGAGAACGAAAACGGCGTCGCCGGCTGGTTGACCACCTGCGTGAGGTCTTTCACATCCTTGTAATAGGCGGTCACGTCAAACGACGTGCTGCGCCCCAACTGGCGCGTCCAGCCAACTTCGTAGGCGATGGTGCGCTCGGGGCGCAGGTTCGGGTTGCCGAACGGGAAGAAGTAGCCGCCGTTCTTGATCTTGTACTCGAGAAAATCGTAGGACACATACAGATTCTGCAAATCGGGGCGTTGCATGAAGCGGCCATAGGCGGCATGGAACACCGACCCGTCGGCCACCGGGAACGCCAGGCCCAACCGCGGCGAGACCGCGGTTTCGGCGCGGCTGTCTTCCAGATCGTTGTCGTCGAGTTCCTGCGCCAGCTGCTTCTGCTCGGGGGTCGCGGCGGGATTGTCGCCGTAGCCGTCCGGGTCCAGCGGGTTCTCTTCGCTGCGCAGGCGTTTGGTGTTGACGTCGAAGTAGTCGAGACGCAACCCGGCGTTGATCACCATGCCTTCCAACTCGAACTTGTCCTGCAGATAGGCCGCCATTGTGATCGGATGCTTGGCGCCCTGCAGCCCGCCATCTTCCTCACCCTGCCCGGTTTCGTCGTAGCCGTAACGGTCGACATCGACGAAGCCGCCGTTGTCCTCCATCCACACACGCGTCGGCCACAGGTGCTGGTAGCGGCGCAGCGTGTGGCGCTGGAATTCCACGCCGGACTTCAGTTCGTGAAACTGCGTCACCTGACTGGTGACGTCGAATTTGGCGCCGACGTACGACGAGCGACGATGGAGATAGTTGTTCCAGACCGCCGCCTCATCGCCGCGGACGGTGTAGGTCCGGCCATTGATGACCGTGTCCTCGGTCGGAGTCGCGCCGTTGATGTCATCCCAGGAATAGAACAGGTCGGTCTCGTCGTACGACGATGACACACCCGGACGGCCATAGCCCCAGATGTTGTCGAAGTAGACGCCATCACCGCGCTCGCGCTCGGTCATGAAGTAGTTGCCCGAAAGCGTGTAGAAGGTCTTCGGCGAGAGGACGCGCTCGAATGTGGCATAGAAGGACTGGTTTTTGTCTTCCAGGCGCGGGGCATGCTCGGGGTTGAACCGCCAGGCATTGAGGAAAACATCCCAACGGTCGATCGAAGTCAATCCGCCCAGACGCAGTTCGCTGGTCGATGACAGCCGCCAGTTGGTCTTTCCGCGGAACGTCCAGCCCGACTCGTGATCGTCGGGGACATCGCCACCGACCGTCGACGGGGTCCGATCGCCGCGGTAACGCCGCTCCGCCGACACGATGAACTTGATGTCGTCGCTGATGCCCGACAGCGGCCCGGCGAGACTGCCGTTGTATACATTGTAGTCGTAATTGGCGCCGTGGAAGTTGTCTGTCACCGCTTCGAATGTCCCGCTGAGCCGATCGGTCCCGCCCTTGGTCGTCACATTGACCGCGCCCGAGGCGATCCAGCCATATTCGGCGTTGAAACCGCCGGTCACCACCGAGACCTCTTCAAGGTCGTTGTTGTTGATCTGCGTCGTGGAGACGCCGGTCAACGGATCCTGCTGCGAAAACCCGTCGACGAAGTACGCCACCTCCGACGTGCGGCCGCCGCGGACGTTGAGCAGATTGCCCGTGCGCACCACCACACCCGGCTGCAGCGCCACGATGTCGCGATAGCCGCGGGTCGGCAGCGATTGAATCTGCTCCGACTCGACGATGCGCAGCGACGCGGTGCGATCGGGAATGACCACCGGACGTTCCGCGATCACCACGATCGTGCCCATCTCCACCGGCTTCGACGAGAGTGTGATGTCGGTCTGCGTGTCCAAATCCACCGACACCTTCAGATCCTGCACTTCGATCGCCTGGAAGAGCAAAAGCTCCGTCTCGGCCGGGCTCTCCTCCTCGCCCAGCATCGAGGCCACGAGGGTGTGCTTGCCCACCGGCACATTTAGGATGGTGTAACGTCCCACCGCATCGGTCACCGCCGAGAGCGGCGTGCCCGCCACGCGCACCACGGCACCGGCGATCGGTTGACCGGTCGCGTCGTCGGTCACCACGCCGGAAATCTTGCCGGTCGTGCCGCCAAGCGCGAGCGGACCAAGGGTCAGGACACAGGCGACCACCGCCGGCAAAGCGGCGAGGTAAGGTCGCAAGCCACGTAGAAGGCCGAGAACCATGGCGCTTCTCCTTGTTGAGCGTTGAATGTACCGTGGAGCCCCTGCATGCGCCCGGCGCGGATTGCAATCGCCCACTCCGCTCCCGGGTGGCACGTCCCGAATTTCGGCGCGGCCTTTCACTTCGACGGCATTGTTTGCCGCCTCCGGCCGCCACGGGCCCGTTATGGATTATGTCGGAGAACTTGACGGAATCTGAAGACGCCGGACGGCACAGATGCGGAAGTCGAGTAAAGTCATCACCGGCCGCACCGGCCAATGGGTGTCACGGCAGTCCGAATTACACGGTGAAACGGTTCAAGCCGGCGGAAGATTATTCCGATAGACTGGGATGGGGCAGACGGCGCTGTGCAAATCCTGCGCAACGGCCCCATCAGGGCCTGGGGATTGCGCCCAGATCGAGGAGTCTGGCCAGACGGGCGAAGTCATCCGCGCTTAACTGCTCCGCGCGCATCGAAAGCAACTCGGCGCACTCCGATTTGAGCAGGTCCCACTGCGCTTGTGAAATCTCCGGAATCTGCCGCAGATTATTGGCCAGCGTCTTGCGTTTTTGCGCGAACGCTTTGTGCACGATGTACTCGACACCCGGAATCTCGCGCAGGCCCGGCGTGGTCGGCACAAACTCCACCCACATGACCGTCGAGGTCACCCGCGGCGGCGGATGAAAGGCCCGCGGCGGAATGTCGAAGAGCGCCTGCCCGCGGGCGTGCGACTGAAACCAGACCGACGCGGCCGACCGGTCCGAATCCCCCGGTTTGGCCAATAGTCGGCGGACCACCTCCCGCTGCAACGTCAGCACGGCGCCGGGGAACCGTTCGCCGCGCGCGATCGCCCAAGCCAGAATCGCGTGGCCGATGCCGAATGGCAGATTGCCGATTAGCCAGCAGGGCGTCGGCGGCTCGGCGTCCGGCGGCAGATCGAGCACATCGGCAAAGATCACACGCACCTTGCCGCCCGACGGGTACTTCTTCTTCAACATCCCCACCATGCGGCTGTCTTTCTCCACCACCCAGACCCGCTCGCGGCCGTCGACCAGGTCGACCAGCCGCTCGGTGATGAAGCCCTTTCCCGGACCGATCTCGTAGATGCGATCCTGGCGCTGAATCGGCAGCGCCACCGCGATGCGCTCGGCGATCACCGGGTCAATCAGGAAATTCTGCGAGAGCGACTTGTGCGCGCGCAATTTCGGCTTGCCCGACCCGGCGCGCGGACGACGCGGATTCTTCGACTCATACTTGGCCATCGGTGCTCCTCGGCGCCGGCGGAAGTCGGAAGAGCCGCTGCGCGTTTTCGTCGGTGATGCGGGTAATCTGCCCGCGCGACATGCCGCGCAACTCCGACAGCTTCGCGGCCACCAGCGGAATGTGCGATGGATCGTTGCGCTTGCCGCGATGCGGATGCGGCGCCAGAAAGGGGCAATCGGTCTCCAACAGGATGCGGTCCAGACGCGCCCCCTGCCCGACCTCGGCCATGGTCGCATTCTTGTAGGTCAGGATGCCATTGACCGAGATGTGAAAGCCCATCTCGATCGTCCGCTGCGCCTCGGCGACCGTGCCAGAAAAGCAGTGGAAGACCCCGCCCACCAGATAGGCATCCTCGCGCACAATCAGGTCGAAAATATCGCCGAAGGCGTCGCGATTGTGGATGACGATGGGCAATTTCAGCGACTTGGCCACCGCGATCTGCTCGACAAAGGCGCGCATCTGATCTTCGCGCGACGAATGATTGCGAAAGTAATCGAGGCCAATCTCCCCAATGGCGACCACCTTCGGGTGACGCGCCAGCTCCTGCAGGCGCGCCGCCGAGCGGTCGCCCTGCCAGGTGCGCGCATCATGCGGATGGATGCCCAGCACGGCGTACATGCGCGGATAGGTGTCCGCCAGTCTCAGCACCCGCTCACAGGCGTCAAAGTCCGTGGCGATGTTGATGATCGTGTGCACACCGGCCTCGTGCGCACGGCGCACAACATCATCGCGATCGGCGTCGAAGTCCTTGAAATCCAGATGGGCGTGGGTATCGACCATAACGTCCGTTCAGAGGAGGTCGAGGCTCCTGCAGAGCCTGCCCTTCCACACAGTCAGGGGAGGGCGAGGCTTCCGCCGAGCCTGCTCTTCCACACGCTCGAGAGCAGTCTCGTCAGAAGCCTCGCCCTCCCAATCTCACCCAATCGAACTGCCCGACGCGATCGGGCCGTCGGTGGTCAGGAGACGAAGTGTGCCGCCGTCGGAGGCGGCCAGGAGCATCCCCTGCGATTCGATGCCGCGGATCTTGGTCGGCTGGAGATTGGCGACAATGATGATCGTCCGGCCCACCAGGTCCTCCGGCTTGTAATGCAACGCGATGCCCGCCACAATCTGCCGCCGCTGGTCGCCCAGCGCCAATTGCAGTTTGAGCAGTTTGTCCGCGCCCTCCACCTTCTCGGCGGCGATCACCTCGGCGGTGCGCAATTGCGTCTGCCGGAACTGGTCGATGGTGATGACATTCTCAGCAACTGTGGCAGTATCGGACACGGGCTTCTTCTCCGTTTTGGCGTCCACTTTTTCGAGACGCGGAAATATCGGGGCATCGAGATGGAACGGGCCCGGGCACAACATGCGAGTGGGAGTGTTGAATTTCTCTGATCTGAGGCCGGACATCATAAGCTCACAGTCAGGATCAGTGAATCCCAACGCACGCAGGATCTGCAACGATTTGCCCGGGATGATTGGATTCAGCATGATCGCAGCGCGGCGTATCGCTTCCGCCGAACGGGTCAGTACCGTTTTCAGTCGCTCGGTATCGCCGACTTTTGCCAGTGCCCACGGCTTGGTTACATCGAAGTATCGATTCGCTTCATGAACGATCCGCTTGGCGGCAGCAATGCCTCGGTTAGGATCAATTTCAATCGATCCGTCGGCAGGATTTTCGGGTAGACAATCAAGGAACTCGGCAATTGCCGCGTCGATCTGGGTCTCCAGGAAAGCATCGGTCTGTTCCTCACGGCCCACGCCTGGAGCCTTGCCCTCGAAGTGCTTCTCGATCATCGAGATCGTGCGCGACACCAGATTGCCCAAGTCATTCGCCAGGTCGGCGTTGAACTGCTGGGTGAACAGGTCCGCCTTGAGATCCCCATCCTGTCCAAACTGGAATTGCGTAAGCAACAGATAGCGCGCACCATCGGGCCCGAACTGATCCACCATCGCGTGCGGATCGAGCGTGTTGCGCAGGGTCTTGCTCATCTTCTGGCCGTTGACGGTAAAGTAGCCGTGGATAAACAGGGTCTCCGGCGGCTTCTCGCCGATTGCCAACAGCATCGCCGGCCAGTAGACGGCATGGAACTTGAGGATGTCCTTGGCCATCAGATGCAGGACTTGCGCGTCCTTCCACCAGTGGGCGAATTCCTTCTCGTTGTCGCCGTACCCGATGGCGGTGATGTAATTGGGCAGCGCGTCGACCCAGACATAGGCGTTCTGCGCCGGGTCCCACGGGATCGGGATGCCCCAATCGACCTTTTCGCGCGAGATCGAAAAATCCTCAAGCACATCCTGCTTGAGCAGACCCAGGACCTCGTTTTTGCGCTCGGCGGGGAGGATGCGCACCTGGTCGGACTCGATCAGCCGTCTCACGTCATTCAGGTAGGCAGTCAGCCGGAAGAAGTAGTTTTTCTCCTTCAATTCCTGCGGCTTGGTCAGGTGGATCGGGCAGAGCCCGTCGACCAGTTCCTTTTCGGTGATGAACTTCTCGCACCCAAGGCAGTAGAGACCGGCGTACTCGCCTTCATAGACAACCGGCTGGCCATCCTTGGAGACGGTGCGGAGCTTTTCGAGCATCTTGCGTACACCCTGCTCATGGCGGGCGTCGGTGGTGCGAATGAAGCTGTCGTAGCGGATGTCGAGCCGTTTCCACGCTTCCTGAAACAACGCGGCGTGCTTGTCGCACCACTCCCGCGGCGTCATGCCCGCCGCGCGCGCCGCCTCGGCCACCTTGGCGCCATGCTCGTCGGTGCCGGTGAGAAAGTACGCCTCGCGTCCCAGCAAGCGGTACGCCCGCGCCAGATAGTCGGCGACAATCGTCGTGTACGCATGCCCGACATGCGGTTTGTCGTTCACGTAGTAGATCGGCGTCGTGATGTAAATTGGTCGCTGGTCTGCGCTCATGGTTCGTCAAGATACGGTTTTTCAGCCCCAAACAACACGGCCCGGCGGGGGACCCTCCTCCCCCAAATCACTCCTCTGGGAGGGCGAGGCTCCCGCCGAGCCGCCGACACGTGCATCAACGGGTCTATTCAAACCACGACGTCTTCTTCCGTTCCTGGCGCTGGATCTCCTCAAGCGGGACCTTGCTGGTGCGTCCATCGGGCATTCGGACCGTGACCTGCTCGCGCAGGATGTGGAGCGACTCGATCGTCCCCTGCCCGTCCTCGGTCTCCCATGGCATCCCGATGTTGGGGAACAGACGGGTGGCTTCCTTGTAGTAGCCGCTTTCGTAGCGCAGACAGCAGAGCAGACGTCCGCAGTTGCCGGAGATCTTGGCCGGATTGAGCGACAGACTCTGGTCGCGGGCCATCTGCGTCGTGATCGGCTCAAACTCTTTGAGGAAGAGCGTGCAGCATTGCTCGTAACCGCAGATGCCGACCCCGCCGGTGCGACGCGCCTCGTCGCGCGCGCCGATCTGGCGCAGTTCGATGCGGGTCTTGAACACCCCGGCCAGGTCCTTGACCAGCGCGCGGAAGTCGACCCGCTTGTCGGCGGTGAAATAGAAGGTCATCTTGTTGCGGTCAAATTGCCACTCGGCGTCGACCACCTTCATCTCCAGACGGCGCTCATCGACCATGCGGCGGCAGGTCTGGCGCGCCTCCCATTCGCTGGCGCGATTGTCGGCGTTGTGCGCGATATCGGCGGCCGTGGCCGCGCGGATGATTGGCAGCGGCTTGACCTTGAGGTCCTTGGCGCGATCGGGCGAGAATTTGAGGATCGCCTTGCCGAAATCCTCGCCGCGTTCGACTTGGACGATCACCGCGTCGCCGATGGCAATCGGCAGATTGTAGGGATCGCGGTAGTACTCCTTACGCGCCCCCTTGAACTCAACAAGGTAAACCGGCGCCGGTCCGGACGGGACCGGTGCCGTCGGTTCGACAGAGGGCTCCGGCGATTCGGAATCGGACGATTCCGGGTCGGGCTCAATCGGTGTATCTTGATGTAATTCTTCGTCTTCCACGAATGGCTCCAATGAGGCCGCGCTCGCTTGCCGCTACAACCTGAATGTGAATAACCTGCCCGAAACCGGCCAAGTCAAGGGGAGGATCGGTCACGAAAGTCTGAGTCGTTTGCGCATCGCCAGAAACGTTCCCGCGACCGCCAATCGGTCGATCACATTCACATAGAGCGACGCGCGTCCAGTTTGCAGGATCCGCCAGCACGCCCAAGCGGATTCCAGATCGGCGACCGGCGCGCCCGATGGTTGGCCTCCCGCGGCCACCGCACGGCAATCGCGCCAGAGACACCACGCCCAGACATCGTACGCCTGCATCATGAGATCGAAGCCCGCGCCTTTCTTGCCCTGACGGAATGTCGGATCGATCTGCGCCAGCAGTTGGTGCGGACGGACCCGGAAGGCGCCATCCCAGAACTCGATCATCAGCCGCCGCCAGTTCTGGTTGTCCTCGTCGGCCAGACGCAGCGCATTTCCCCAGCCGCCGCCGGACAGACGGCTGATGATCTCCGCGTCGGCGGGCTCAACGCCATGCTCCGCGGATAGACGCTCGGCGATCACTTCGGGCGACACGGGGACAAAACGCACCGTCTGGCATCGGGAATGGATCGTCGGCAAAAGCCGCTCGGGCGCGGCGCTGGTCAAGATGAAATGCGCCCCGGGCGGCGGTTCTTCGATCGTCTTAAGCAGGACCGACTGGCAGTCATCGTCGGCGGTCTGCTCCACCGAGTGAATGATGACGACCTTGGCGCCGCCTTCCACCGCGGTCTTGCTCAATTCTCCGATCAATTCACGGATCCGCTCCAGTGTGATATAGGGCCGCTTGTCGAATCGGACAACGGCGAAGGGATCGGCGGCCTTGGCCTGGAGGAATTCACCGGCGGCCTCTTCGGCGGTCTTGCCCGGCACCGGGAAGAGCAGGTGCAGATCCGGATGTGTTCCCGCGGTCACCCGCGCGCAGTCGCGGCAACTCCCGCATGGCTCCCCGTCGTTCGGCACACGACAAAGGAGCGTGCGCGCAACCCACAGCGCCGCCGCCCATTTGCCCACACCTTCCGGCCCGGCAAACAACAGCGATCGCGACAACCGTCCGGCAGACGCCGCCTGCCGTAAGGTCCGCTCCGCCGCAGATTGGTGCCAGAATGAAGTCACCTCAGCGTCCCCACACCCTCGTCATCTCCGCGGCTCTAAGCGGGGATCCAGACCTGCCGCGCCTGGATTCCCGCGTTCACGAGATTGACGAACCGATCTCACTGCTACCGCTTCATCGAATCGAGGAACCGCTCGTTGTTTTTCGTCTTGGCCATGCGGTCGACGAGGAATTCCATCCCCTCCACCGGGTTCATGTCCGAGAGGAACTTGCGCAGGATCCAGACCTTGTTGAGCATGTCCTCATCCAACAACAGCTCTTCCTTACGGGTCGAGGAACGATTCAGATCGATGGCCGGGAAGATGCGGCGGTTGGCCAGCCTGCGATCGAGCACCAATTCCATATTGCCGGTGCCCTTGAATTCCTCGAAGATGACCTCGTCCATGCGCGAGCCGGTTTCGATCAAGGCCGTCGCCACGATGGTGAGCGATCCGCCCTCTTCCACATTGCGCGCCGCGCCGAAGAACCGTTTCGGCCGCTGCAGCGCGTTGGCATCGACACCGCCCGAGAGAATCTTGCCCGAATGCGGCACCACCGCGTTGTGGGCGCGCGCCAGACGCGTGATCGAGTCAAGCAGGATCACGACATCGTGCTTGTGCTCCACCAGCCGCTTGGCCTTTTCGATCACCATGTCGGCCACCTGCACATGCCGCTCCTGCGGTTCATCGAAGGTAGAGGAGATGACCTCGCCTTTGACCGAGCGCTTCATGTCGGTGACTTCCTCGGGACGCTCGTCGATGAGCAGCACCATGAGCTTCACGTCGGGGTGATTGGCGGTGATCGAGTTGGCGATCTTTTGCAGGATGATCGTCTTGCCCGCCTTCGGCGGCGAGGTGATGAGGCCGCGCTGCCCGCGTCCGATCGGCGTCAACAGGTCGATGATCCGCGTCGACATGTCCTTCGGATCGGTCTCCAGGTTGAACTTGGTCTGCGGGTAGAGCGGGGTGAGGTTGTCGAAGAGAATCTTGTGCTTGGCGACATCGGGATTCTCGAAGTTGACCGCCTCGATTTTGAGCAGCGCGAAGTAGCGCTCGGTCTCCTTCGGCGGACGCACCTGGCCGGAGATCGTGTCGCCGGTGCGCAAATCGAAGCGCTTGATCTGCGACGGCGAGACGTAGATGTCATCGGGACCGGGCAGGTAGTTGTAGTCGGGCGAACGGAGGAACCCGTACCCCTCCTCAAGGATTTCGAGGACGCCCTCGGCAAAGATGAGCCCGTCCTTCTCGGTGTTGGCTTCGAGGATCTTGAAGATCAGTTCCTGCTTGCGCAGGCCGGACACGCCGGGAATGTCGAGTTTTTCGGCGATCTCGAGCAGCTCGGCGATCGTTTTCGCTTTCAGTTCCAGAATATCCAAGGAAGACCACCTCCATGGTCTTGCGACCCGGATCTGCGCCGGGTCAATTCACAATGAATTGTTGGCAGTGGACAGAGGGCCCGTTGCGGGCCGGATGAGAGGATTGTGGTGGCCGGAACGCGGCGCCGTGCCGTGCGCTCAATCGGGCAGGTCGCGAGAGGGGGCATCCCCCCATAGCTTCTCCAGTCCGTAGAACTCGCGGGTTTTCGGCAGGAAGATGTGCACGACCACATCGACGTAATCGACCAGGACCCAGCCCGTGCCACGGTACCCTTCCGTGTGCCACGGATTGATCTCCTTTTCTTTCAACTTGTCGGAGATGTGGTCGGCCACGGCCCGTGCCTGGACTTCGGCATCGACCGAACAGATGACGAAGAAGTCCGCGACCGAAGAACGCTTGCGCAAGTCCAGGATGCGCACGGAGTATGCCTTCTTCTCGCGGGCCAATTCGCCCGCGCGCAAGGCCAGCCGCGCTGGTGTTATGGTGTGGTCCTCCTTTGGGTCGTGAGGGTGGGACGAATCATGGATGCCCGGTCAGGGTTTGGCTGGCGCGCCCGCCGCCGACAACAAGGCCGCATCGGCCACATTGGCGCCGAGCACGATCGTTAAATCGACTCCCAAATCGTTGGTCCTCGCCGTGCCGTCGGACACATCGGCCTCGCCCAGTCCCCAGTGCTCGAGGATGCGCGCGACCGCCTCCGGGTCCAGACGCCGGTTGATCACAAAGGTCCGCTTGATGTCGGCGCGGTCGAAGTTGCCGACATCGATGGCGTCAAAGCGCATCTTCCCCACCGCCAATGCGGCCATGTGGTCGGCCACCTTGCGCGCCATCCCCGCCTGGCCGGAGCCGTTGAGAATCTGGATGCGGACAATCTCCGGCGCCTCGCGCACTTCGGGACGCGAATACGACAGGCGCGTGGAGAAGGAAAACACAAACAGACAGACAATCGCCGCCGCCAGCAGAATGGCGACGTCGACCAACCGCGCCTTCCAGCGCGGCGTGGGTGCCGCGTGTGACCCGCGGCGCGAGCGTAACGATGTTCTCATAAGGGTGTCAAATGCTACGGACTGTCAATGGCGAGGTTGTCAGGACGCGCGATCACCACGGATCGAACAGACTGTTGCGGTACGGTGTCCATCCACCATACCCCCAGCGGCTGTACGGAACCGTGCCCGACGGGTACTGACGGAAATCCACCATGAACAGAAAATTGTCGGATGGACGGTACTCCAGGCCGGCGCTGGGAATGAAAAAACCGTCGTCGACAGCCAGCCCACCCGCGTTTGCCCCCCGCGACCCAAACGGCTGATGCAGATACCCCAGCCCCACCCGCAGGGTCAATGGCTTGAACAACTGATACTCGATGTTATTCGTGTACAGCCCGACCGAACCGGAGCCAGCCGAACCGGACATATAGCTGATCGAATACGACTGCCGCATCCGGAACCGCGATGGATCCAAAAGCCCCCAGCCCATCCCCGACGGCGGATTGACCAGGTCAGCGGCGCGCGGCGCGCCGCTGAACGATGTCGACGAGGGCGTCTCGGCCGATGGCGTCACCGGCGCTTGCGCCAAAACTGGGGCGATCGCCAGTGTGCAGAACAATGTGGCCAGTGCCAAACGCTTCATGCTATAGACCCATACCGCCCGGTTACGTTGATCCGTGGAAATCTGAGATGAAACGCCCCGTCCCGCGATCATCATCATATGCAAGCCCCCATCTGTCAAGAGCATTCAGAATCGCCCCTCTCACCCCAAATCGACAGATTGGCGATTCCAATGACTATACCCGCGGCGACCGCAGTTGTTCCTTCATTAACATATTGTTCATCAACGCCTTAAAAGCTCCGGTGCCGCGAGCGCAGACATCGACGCTCAGCGAGCCGGTAACTTGATCAACTCGCGCCCCGGGATCGGCGGAAACCCATGGCCGCGCGTGTAACCTTCTAATACATCACCAGTTACGACGTTGATCACCGTCCAGTCAGCGTCACCGCGTCCGTCACGGACGAGCCAAAGCCATGGGGTGTAATAAGTTGGACGTGTGCGGATGTCAGCGACTGCAGCCACTGCCGGATTCTCTGCCGCCAGCATCGTCGCGCGCACCTTGCCAGCGCCACGCGCCGCGAACATCGCCAGAAAGATCGCCAGCCCCAGTTTGGCCGTAGTCGCCGAACTCAACTGCAGCTTGCGATGAAGCAGCCAGAGGGCGAGCCACCCAGCGAAGATGTAGACATCGAACAAGGGCATGATCCCCCATGCCCAGTTCTCCTTGGAAAACGGCCAGAGCAGATACCAGCGATACGCCATGAAAACATCCAAGAGCAGATGTGAGCCCACCACCACGAAGAACACCGCCCACATCTTCATCAGGCCGGCGACCTCGCCGGTGGCGTTTCGCCCCCAGCGGCGCGCCGCCCACGCCCAACCCAGCGCCAGAACCGGCCAGACATAGAGCGAATGCGTGACGCCGCGATGAATGTCACCGAACCAGCGCGTTCCCCATTCCAGCCAGTCGGGGCTGACCGAGGCCACCGCCCACCACCAGCCGGCGCGCCGTGGACGTTCCTCCTCCTTGACCAGAAGTTGGCCAAGGAAGAACCCGGTGGTGGTGTGGCTGATCCATTCCATGACGGTGTATACGTCCCAACACTCTTTCTATCGAAATGGCACCCGAAAAAATCGACCGTTTTCTGCCATCATCGGCCCGCCGCGCGGGCGTCAAAGAGCTGCGTCATCCCCACGCATCGCGCCACAATGGCTGGAATCCTCTGTCCCGTCGGGCTTACCTTCGGTTTCCCCCATGACGACAGGAGCACACCGATGAAACTCGTGATTCTGGGCGCCGGCCTGATGGCCCGCGGCGCCGCCTTCGATTTCCTGAAAAACGACCAACTGACGGCGTTGACGGTCGCTGACTCCTCCGACGATGCCCTGCGCGCCTTTCGCGCTCAGTTTCCCGATCCGCGTCTGACGACCGTCCGGTTTGACGCTCAGGACAGCGCCGCGGTGCGCGGCTTGTTGCAGGACGCCGACGGTGTCTTCTGTTCTGTCCATTACGGCTTCAACATCGAATTCGCCAGAGCCGCCATCGCCACCAAGACCCACATGGTTGATCTTGGCGGCAACAACGATGTGGTGGCCGCCGAACTGGCGATGTCCAGGGACGCGGAGGCCGCCGGCATCACAATCATCCCCGATTGCGGATTGGCGCCGGGAATGGTCTCGATCTTCACCGCCTGGGGGCTGAACAAGTTCCCCTGGGCCGACACGGTGAAAATCCGTGTCGGCGGTCTGCCCGCCGAGCCGAAGCATCCCTTCGAATACGAGCGTCTCTTCTCGGTCGAAGGGCTGCTCAACGAATATGTCGAGCCGCCGGTTGCGTTGCGCGATGGACGGATCGTCGTTGGCGAACCGCTGGGCGAAGTCGAGGATGTGATTTTCGACCGTCCTCTGGGACAATTGGAGGCCTTCAACACCTCCGGCGGCACCTCCACCCTGCCGACCACTTACGCCAAGCGCGTGAAGAACCTCGACTACAAGACCCTACGCTATCCCGGCCACGCCAAGGCGATGCAGTGGCTATTGCATCTGGGCCTGTTCTCTTCGGAACCAGTGGTGATCGACGGCCATCCGGTCGTCCCACGCCGGCTGACCGCCAATCGCATCCTGGCAAAGGTGCCGCTGGGCATGAACGACCTGACCGTGGTGCGCGTGCAGTTCGAGGGAGTCGAGAACGGCCAGCGGCGTTTGCATCAAGTGGACATCATCGACCGATATGACGCAACCAACAATCTCACCTCGATGATGCGCACCACCGCCTTCCCCGCCGCCATCATCCTGCAGATGGCCTGCGATGGGCGTATCGCCAAACGCGGCGTGCTGCCGCAGGAGATCGCGGTCGATCCGGAGATCTTCATTCCGGAACTAAAGAAGCGCGGCATACCTGTCAAAGGTGTGTAATTTCGCAAGCGCGGCCGGAGCGCAAGACATTCAGCAGGGGCCAGGGAGAAATCAGTGATGCGAGTGTTGATTGGCTACGATGGGACGCCATGCGCCGACGCGGCGCTGGAAGATCTCCAACGAGCGGGACTGCCGGAATATGGCGAGGCGCTGATTCTCACCGTCGCCGATGTGATCCTGCCGCCCGATCCAGCGACGTCCGGCGGGCCGGCGCTTCCCGGTGCCATCGCCGATGCGATCGAACGCTCCTACGCCGACGCGCGCCGTCAGATTGAGGAGGCGCGGCGGCTGGCGGAAACGGGCGCCGCGAAATTGCGCGAGATGTTTCCGGGCTGGAACGCAAGCGCGAAGGCCGTCGCCGATTCGCCCGCCTGGGGAATCGTGAAGATGTGCCATGAATGGAAACCCGCTCTCGTCGTGGTCGGAGCGCATGGCCAAACCATCACCACCCGCCTGATCCTGGGCAGCGTATCGCAGCGGGTGGTCACCGCCGCGCCGTGCGCGGTGCGCGTCGTGCACAAACCGCCGCGGACCCGCGGCGCCACACGGATTCTGATCGGCGTCGATGGCTCGGAGTGCTCCGAGAAGGCGGTGGACGCGGTGGCGGCGCGACATTGGGAACGACGGACCACGGTTCATCTGGTCACGGTCGCCACACCCCGCTTGACGGCGGCGATGGCCCGTGTCGAGTCCACCACACGACGCTGGCTCGATGCGGCCGACACGGAAGAATATCAGTGGGTCCAGCGATTCGCGCAGACCGCGTCGCGAAAACTCGCGGCGCAGGGCCTCAAGGTGACACACATACGGCTTCAGGGAAATCCCAAGCGGGAACTGGTGGAGGAGGCGCGGCGTCGGAAGGCAGACTGCATCTTTGTCGGCGCCCGGGGTCTGAGCGGCATCAAACACCAAGTGATCGGCAGCGTCTCGGCGGCCGTCACCGCGCGCGCCCATTGCACCGTGGAAGTGGTCCGCGGGTGAGCCGATCACTTTGGATGACAGCAGCCGTTGGCCGTCTGCGTCGCCGTATTCACCTTCGGACTGATGTAGGGAATCCCCAGCGACATGCCGCGGAGCAGAAGCAGCAATCCGAGCACCGCGGCGCCCACCGGCAGAATGCGCACCAGCCGCTGGCGCAAGTTCGGAACCAAGAAGGGCCCAAACAGCGACGTCGCCAGAATGGACGGCACCGTGCCCAGACCGAATGCCCCCATGTAGGCCGCCGCCTGCCAGGGCGAGCCGCTGACCGCCGATGCGCCCAGCGCCATGTAGAGGAATCCGCACGGCAGGAAACCGTTGAGCAGGCCGATCGACAACATCGCCGACAGCGATCCGTGGGCAAAGAGCCGCCGCCAGAGACCGCTGAGGCGCATCACAAACCCGCCGGTCATCGCTTCCGGCAGGATCGCGCGTACCCACCGGCGCGGCACCAACACGGCCACGAGAATCCCCGCACCGGCCACAATCGACACCGCCTGCTGCCAACCGGCCAGCGCCATGGCGCGCCCAATCAATCCGACAATCGCGCCCAACAGCATGTAGGTAACCACCCGTCCGGCGTTGTAGACCAGACGGCCAACGAGAACGCGCCCGCGCGAGTCGGTCCCCGTGGGCAACGCGAGCGCAATCGGCCCGCACATGCCGATGCAGTGCAGACTGCCGAGGATGCCGACCAGGAAGGCGGCGCTCATCCACTCAATGCTCATCGTTCACCTATGGAATGTACAGCGCATGCTCGGCGTAATGCGCGCCGCCGGCATCCTGCCATTCACATTTGAGTTTCCAGTAACCCCGCTCCAGACGCGAATCGACAATATCCAAACAGGCGTTGGTATCCAGCGCGAACGGCACGCGGAAGTCGCGCAACGAACTCGACGGCCGGAAGAAGAGCATCGATCCGGCCAACGGACGCGGCGCGCTGTCGGGAAAGCAGAGGGTCACCGTGTTCGCTTCGGCTATATAGCGGAAGGTCGGTTGGCGTGCCGGGTCGGCCGCGCGCGCGATCGCGTCGATGCGTTCCTGATAGGTCAGCCCGCGTTCATAGTAATCCGACTCGACCAGATCGACATCGTGCATGGCCGCCACCGCCACCAGGATCAGGACGAAGAGCGCAAATCCGCCGAACAGCGCCCACATGCCGGCGCCCCAGCGGCTTTTTCCGGACGGCGTGCTCATTGGCTGCCCCGCAACGACGGTCCGGCAAACGAGGTCCGCACCGTTGCAATCTCCTCGCCGTTCGAAAACACCCCGATCGTCACCAGCGCATTGGCCGCCGGCATCCGGCTCTTGGGAATCTGAATTGCGAACACCGATTCATCCTGCCCTTGAGGCGGCGCCTCCAGCGGCGGTCCCAACAGCGCCAGTTCTCCCGCGGGGCTTAGCAGCCGCAATTCGATCGGCAGAACGCGCGCCGTCTTGTTGGTGACTTTGATTGTGTACAGGTTGCGGATGGTGCCGTCGGGCAGTTCCTCGAACAACGATCCCGCAGTGCGCAAGACGGTCGCCTCGACGCTGGAGCGGGTCGCCAGCAGCGTGACGAGAGTGGCGACCAGGATGGTCAGGATGGCCGAATACAGCTTCATGCGCGGGGTGAACCGCAGTCGGTTCCCCGTGGCGATGCCCTCATGGGAGGCGTAGCGAATCAACCCGGAAGGCAGATTGACGCTGACCATGATGTCGTCGCAGGCGTCGATGCAGGCGGTGCAATTGACACACTCCAGTTGCGTGCCGTTGCGGATGTCGATGCCGGTCGGGCAGACGCGCACACACGCGCCGCAGGCGATACAGTCTCCCTTGCCGTCGCGGTTGTCCTTCCTGGAAAAGGGCGCCCGCGGTTCGCCGCGGCGGAAATCATAGGCCACCACGATTGAATTGGCATCCAGCAGCACCGACTGCAACCGCCCATACGGGCAAACCAGCGTGCAGGCCTGCTCGCGAAACCACGCGAACACCCAGAAGAAGACCAGCGAGAAGAGCAGCATCAGCGCAAACCCGGTCAGATGCTCGGTTGGCGGCGAGGTGACGATGTCCAGAAGGGCGTCGGCGCCGATGAAGTACGCCAGGAAAGTGTTGCCGATCAGAAACGAGATCGCAAAGAAGATGCCGAGCTTGAGCGCGCGCCGCGCAATCTTGGCCGCCGTCCAGGGCGCATTGGCCAACCGACGCTGCTGCGGCCCGTCGCCGTCGATCCAATACTCGATCTTGCGGAACACCATCTCCATGAACACCGTCTGGGGACAGATCCACCCGCAGAACAGCCGTCCGAACGCCGCGGTAAACAGAATGATGAAGACCGCCAACGCGATCGCCGCCAGCACGAACAGGTAGATGTCCTGCGGCCAGAAGATGAGGCCGAAAATGAAAAACTGCCGGTGGACGATGTCGAAAAGCAGGAGCGGATTGCCATTCACCCGGATCCACGGCGCGGCGAACAGAAACGCCAGCAATGCCAGCGCCACCGCCACCCGCAAGCGATGCAGCCGCCCCGATGGCTTGGTCGGATAGACCCAGAGGCGGTTGCCGCGTTTGTCGATGGTGGCAAGCGAATCGCGGAAGGAGCCGTCGGTGTGTTCAATGCTCACGGCATCACGGCGTGACCAAGTCCCCCTGCGGTCCCTTGGCATTCGGCGGGTTGCTGCCATGCAGAGTCATGACGTAACTGGCGACCTGCTGCAACTGCTCCGGCTGCAGGTCCATCCACCACGCGAGCATCCCCTTGGCGGGGACGCCGTATTTGATCGTCTTGTAGACATTGGTGATGCCGGCGCCATGCAGCCAATAATCATCGGTGAGATTGGGCCCGATGCCGCCCTCGCCGAAGCGTCCATGGCAGGAGGCGCACTTGGCCTGGTACAGTCCCTGCCCCGACGCGATCGCCGACGGGTCGGTCAGCGCCACATACTGAGCCGTATCCTTTTCGCGCGACATCTCCACAAACGCCGCGGCCTTCGGACGGGCCGGCGCGCCGGCCAACAAATCACGCTCCGGCGCGAAGTAGACGGAGTGGTACCGCGGCAGGACACCGAGGAACCGGTCATCGCGGGTCTGAACCCGCACATACCCTGGGTCTAGCTCGCGCAGGTACTCATCGCGGCTCAGGTAGCCGATGCCGAAGACATGGTAATAGAGGAAATACAGCACCGCCCAGGCGATGGTGATAATGAACAGCCACACCCACCAACGCGGGAGATCGTTGTCCAGTTCACGGATGCCATCGGCATCATGGTCGAGCATACGCTCGGTGGTCTCGGTCATCGGTCGCTCCTGTCCACAGTGTTGGCGCGGGAGTCGGGCTCCAGCGGCATGCGGCTCATGCGTTCGACATGGTGCCGATCGATGAGGTAGGTCCAGATAATGATGGCGACAAAGGCGGCCAAAAGGACCAGCAGCGCGACCAGTCCGAACCCGTCGCCCCCGCCCACCTGATCCATGAGTCCCTTGAGCATGATCCCTACCTTTGCGCCGACGCGCCGCCCGCCGGCGTCACCTTGATGTCGGTCCCCAGTCGCTGCAGATAGGCGATGATCGCGATCATCTCACGGTCGGGGGCGCAGTCCACACCGGCTTCCTTGAGTCCGACAGAGACTTTCGCGGCCTGTGCCGTCAGCACGACATTGGCCGAATCCTCATAGCCGGGCGCATACGGCACGCCCAGGGACCGCATCGCCGCGATCTTGGCGGCGGTGGTTGAAGTGTCCAGCGCATCTTCGGCCAGCCACGGATACCGCGGCATGATCGAACCCGGCGACATCGTGCGCGGATCCATCATGTGATGATAGTGCCAGGCGTCGGGGTACTTCCCCCCCTCGCGCATCAGGTCCGGACCGGTCCGTTTCGAGCCCCATAAGAAGGGATGCTCGTAGACATACTCGCCGGCCTTAGAGTATTCGCCGTAGCGCTCGGTCTCCGAACGGAACGGCCGTATCAATTGTGAATGGCAATTGTTGCACCCCTCGCGGATGTAGAGGTCGCGGCCCTGCAATTCCAGTGGCGTGTAGGGACGCACCGCCGCGATTGTGAGCACATTCGATTTGATCACCAGCGATGGCACGATTTCCACGATGCCGCCAATTGCCACCGCCACCGTCGCCAGAAGCAGAAACGGCACCGGTTTGCCCTCCAGCCAGCGGTGTGAGAGCCGTCCGGGAACCGCATGCCCAGCGGCGCGCGCCGGCACCTCGACATGCTCGTCGGCCGCGCAGGACCCGGCGCGCATCGTGCGCGCCAGGTTGTAGATCATGAGGATAAATCCGGTCAAGAAGAGCGCGCCGCCGATCGAGCGGATAATGTACATCGGGACAATCTGCAGCACCGTCTCCAGGAAGTTCGGATAGCGCAGCACGCCCTCGGGCGTGAACTCCTTCCACATTAACCCCTGCGTGACGCCGGCGAAGTACATCGGCAGCGCGTAGATCACAATCCCCAGAAAGCCGATCCAGAAGTGCAGGTTGGCCAGTTTCTCCGAAAAGAGGGTGGTACGGAACAGTCGCGGAATGATCCAGTAGAGAATGCCAAAGGTGAGAAAACCGTTCCAGCCCAGCGCGCCGACGTGGACATGCGCCACGGTCCAGTCGGTGAAGTGCGAAAGCGCATTGACGTTCTTGATCGACAGCAGCGGTCCCTCGAACGTGGCCATGCCGTAGGCGGTCACCGCCACCACCATGAACTTCAGCACCGCGCTCTCGCGCACCTTGTCCCACGCCCCGCGCAGGGTCAGAAGACCGTTGAGCATGCCGCCCCACGATGGCGCCAACAGCATGATCGAAAAGACCGTGCCCAGCGACTGCGCCCAGTCGGGCAGCGCCGAATAGAGCAGATGATGCGGACCCGCCCAGATGTAAAGAAAGATCAGCGACCAGAAATGCACGATCGACAAGCGGTACGAAAACACCGGACGGTCCGCCGCCTTGGGCAGAAAGTAGTACATCATGCCCAGGAATGGCGTCGTCAGGAAGAAAGCCACCGCGTTGTGCCCATACCACCACTGCACCAACGCGTCCTGCACGCCGGCAAAGACCGAGTAACTCTTCCACAACGTGACCGGCAACTCGAAGGAGTTCACCACATGCAGCAGCGTGACGGTGACCCAGGTGGCGATGTAGAACCAGATCGCCACATACATATGCTCCTCGCGCCGCCGCAGGATCGTGCCGAACATGTTGATGCCAAAGATCACCCACACCACGGCGATGAGCAGATCGATCGGCCATTCCAGCTCGGCGTATTCCTTGCTGGTGGTGAATCCGGCAAGCAGCGTCACCGCCGCCAGCACGATGACCAGTTGCCAGCCCCAGAAATGCAGTCGGCTTAGTAGGTCGCTGTACATGCGCGCTTTGCAAAGACGCTGCAGCGAATAGTAGACCGACATGAAGATGGCATTGCCGACAAACGCAAAGATGACCGCGTTGGTGTGCACTGGGCGCAGCCGCGAAAACGTCAGATAAGGCAGATTGAGATTGAGCGCCGGCCAGTACAGTTGAATGGCGGCGATCAGCCCCACCAGCAGGCCGACCGCGCCCCAGACGATCGTGGCCAGGCCGAAATCCCGCGCAATCCTGTTATCGTAGGCGATCCTGTCGACAGTCATTGCTTATGACTCCCCTGTCGGCCGCGGCGGCTCCTGCGCGGCCTGGTGTGTGTGCGTGTCGTCGAAGAGAATGCGAACCGCAGGCGTGGTCAGATCATCATACTGCCCCCGGCGCACCGCCCACAAAAACGCCACCAGAAAACCGGCGGCCACCAGCACCGAGGCAAAAAGCAGCAGAATGACCACGCTCATCGACTAAGCCAAACCTTCCCGCCGTGCCACCCAGCGTGTGGCCACCGTGGCCAACAGCACCACCGAGACCGAGCTGACGGGCATCAGGATCGCCGACACCAGCGGCGACAGATGTCCGCTGGCGGCAAACGACAGCCCGATCACGTTATAAGCCAGCGAGACGACGAAACTCAGATAGACGACGCCGCGCGCCCGCTGTGCCATCCGCAAGAACCGCGGCAGGCGCGTCAGCGCGTCGGCCTCAAGCACGCCGTCGCTGGCCGGCGCGAAGGCGGCGCTGCCCTCGCTGACCGCGATCCCCACACGCGCCGCGCGCAGCGCGCCCGCGTCGTTGAGTCCGTCCCCCACCATCATCACCTGATGCCCCGCCTGCTGCCGCGCGGTGACATAGTCCAACTTGTCGTGCGGCGACTGATGACTGCGAAGGGCGACCTTACCGCCGAACAAGGTTCGCAATCGCTCGTCCTCGGCGCGCGTATCGCCGGTCAACACCGCCAATTGATACCGCCCGCGCAACTCCGCGAGGACGCCATCGAGTCCTTCGCGATAGGCGGCGGAGAAAACATACACGCCGCGCCGTCGGTGGTCAAAACTGACATGCACAACCTGACCGATTGCGTCAGAATTGACATCGCGCCCTTCGCGCATCGCTTCGCCGAACGATGCCCAGTCGCGCGTGCCCAGACGCACCGTGTGACCGTCGATTTCGCCGCTGATGCCGCATCCAGGCACTTCTTCGAAATGCGTGACCTGCGTGGATGTGCCGACCGCGGCAGTCGCCGCCACGCGACGGCTGAGCGGATGCGTCGATTGACGCGCCACCGCCGCCACCAGTTCGCGCTCCTTATCGGTCAATGCTTCGCCTTCGTAGGCGACCCGCTGCCCCTGTGTTTGAGTGAGGGTGCCAGTCTTGTCGAAGATGATCTCATCGACCTCGGCCATCGCCTCGACCACGTCCGCCGCGCGCACAAACAGTCGCTGGTCTCCCCAGATCCGCACGGCCGTGCCGAAGACAAACGGCCGCGCCAGCGCCAGCGCGCACGGGCAGGCGACCACCATCACCGACGTGACCGCATGCGGCAGGCGGTCCGGGTCGAGAATCGCCCACGCTGCCGCCGTGCCCGCGGCGATCAGGAGAACGGCGAAGGTGAAGTATTGACCGATCCAATCGGCGATGGAGCGCCGCGCGCCGGCGCGCGCCTGCACGAACTGTTCCGAACTCCACAGCGAAACCAAATTGCTCTGCGTCACCGGACGGATGACGTCCAATTCGATCGCCCCGCCGGTCTGCCGTCCGCCGGCATACACGCGCTGCCCGGCCGCTACCTGGCGCGGATCCGATTCGCCGGTGACGAAGCTGTAATCGATGTGGGCCTCGCCGGACACGAGGATCGAGTCGGCCGGAATCAATTCCTGATGGCGCACCACAATCCGGTCGCCACTGCGCAGACCCGCGATCGACACGGTCGTATCACAGGTTCCATCGCGACGCAGGCAGGAGATCGGAAAGTACGAGCGATAGTCCCGGTCAAACGACAGATGCGCGAAGGTTTTCTGCTGAAAGACCCGCCCGGCCAGAAGGAAGAAGACCAGACCGGTGAAGGAGTCGAAGTAGCCGGGACCGACATCGAAGAGCACATCAAAGGCGCTGCGCGCAAACAGCATCCCGATCCCGAGCGCAAGCGGCACATCGAGATTGATCATGCGCTGAAGCAGACTCGCCCACGCCGACCGGAAGTAATCCTGCGCCGCATACAAAAGCACCGGAATCGCCAGGACCAGACTGGCATACCGAAAGGTCGTCGACAGACCACCCTCGCCGATCTCCCCGGCGGAGAAGTACTCCGGCAAACTGAACAGCATCACATTGGCGAAACCGAATCCCGCCACGCCCAGTTTGGCGTAGAGTTTCCACGCCGGCGACCGCCCCGTCTTCTGCCCGAGCGCCGCCAGTCGGATATCGGGTTCATAGCCGATACGCGCCAACAGCTCGACCACGCCCCGCAGCGTAATGCGGCAGTGATCAAACAGGATCGTCAGGTGTCGCGTCGCCAGGTTGGCGGTCGAGCGCACGATCCCCGCATCGAGGCGATACAGATTTTCCAGCAGCCACACACACGAGGCGCAGTGGATGCCCGGCACCGAAAGCGTGACACGCGCCTGCCGCTCATCCTGATATTCCAACAGCGCCGCGACGGTCTCGGGCAGATCCAGGTAGGCGAATCGGCTCCGATCGGTCAGCGTCGGTCGCGCTCCGGGCGTCTCTTCGCGCGCGTAGTAGGAACCCAGCCGCGCATCCTGCAGCAGCCGGTACACCGTGCGGCAACCTTCGCAGCAGAACCGCTTCTCATCAATGGCCGGCGCATCCTCCGCGCACGACAGACCGCAGTGGAAGCAGGGAATCGCTGGATGGGGGCCCGTCGTTGACATACCGTGAAGTCAACATACGCATCCGCAAATCGGCTTTTCAAAGGAGACTGTAGTTGTGGGATTAACGCGAGGGTCGTCGGCGCAGATTTTGACAATTTCACCGCGGATAAACCCGCGTGTCACTGCCCGCGCGGTTGGATGCGCCGCAACACCCACTCGGCGCTGCCCGCCTGACGGTAGGCCTCGCGCAGCCGCAGCGACATCCGCCGCTCGGCGATGTCGCGTCCGGGCGAATCCCACCGCAGATGGCGGACCAGCACAAACTCGGACCCCTCCGATGTGCGCTCTTCGGTGAGATACCCGTGCTCGAACTGCCGCGGCGGCGTCTCGGGCCAGAATTCCATCGCCCACCCCTCCGGCCAGCGGACCAGCAGCGTGTCCTGGACATCCTGCGCAATATCGACACGCGCCGGATCGGGACGTCCGCCGATCGTATCGGCGGCGGCCCAGCCGGATACGCGCGGATGCACGACGATCTGCCGCGTGCCGGCCAGCGCCCAACCGCGAATGACACCATGCAGATGCGCATAGATGGCATCGCCGGCGACCACCGAAATCGAATCCAGCCAGGCCTCGCTGGCCGTCGGCGACACGCCCAGAATCACCGCGGCGGCCATCTGCGGATTCAGCCGTCCCTGCAGCGGCAACAGCCGCGCAAAATGCCCGCGCGCGAACACGCCCGCTGTGAATGTCAAATCGCCATCCAACGAGAGCGTCCCCTCCAGACGTGTTGTCAGTCGGTTTTCATCCGCGCCGCGGTCGGGCGTGCGCAGGAGCTGTCCCCCGAACTCCCCCACCACCAGCGCCCAGCGCGATTCGCATGGCCGCGGCAACGTCCCCAACGGGTAGCGCGAATCCGACAGATCGGCCCACAACGTGTCGCCGTTGATCACGGTCATCGCGATCACATGGTCGAACCAGTCCTTGGGAAAATCGGGATCGATCGGCAACGGGTTGCGCGCGCGCACCAATGCCGGCCAGGCATCAAGGCCGATGGAACGCATCATCGCGATCCACAGGAAGACCGCATCCTTGCAGTCGCCGTAGCGATTGTCGAAGACGTCGCTGGCGCGATTGGGACGCCAGCCACCCAGGCCGATTTCGATGGCGACATACCGCCACTGATCGGAGATCCAATCCTTCAAGGCGGCGGCGCGCGCCCGGTCGCCAACCTTCTCGCGGATATGGCGTTCAATCTGGTATTCCTGATCGTCGCGCAGACGAATCTGTCCCTTGGCCAGCGCCCAATACCAGCGTCCGAGCGCATCCCACGAATCGGTGCGTCCCTTCAAAAGACCGATCTTGAACTCCTCCGCGGTCACATGCAGAAGTGGGTAGGCGCCCAGCACTGCCAAATCGGTGTCGGGCGGGGTCCAATTGGCCAGACTCCAGTGGGTGATGTCGCGACGCGCCTCTTTGCGCTGTTCACGTGAAAGGCCGGGAGCGGCTTCGCGCCAGCGCACCTGCCGGTCGGGCGGCGCATGCACCTCGTAGCTGGCCATCCGTCGCGGCCAGGAATCCTCGAAGGTCCAATCGGGCCAGAAGAAGGCGTTGTCGATTTCCACCGTCCAGCGCGCCTCCACCACAAACGGCGGCGTCGCCGCCACCAGATCGACCGCGCGCACAACGTCGCCGGAGAAGAGTCGGAACTCGCTAAACGGAGCCACCGCGCGCACATCCGGCAGGCCAACCGTGAACAGCACACGACCGGTTGTATCGCGCACTTCGCCGGTAAACGATTCCAGCTTCTGAAAGAAGGTGTCCCAGATGCGGATGCGCCCCGCCTCGATGCCCGCCGCGCGATTGACCCGGATGATGCGATGTTGCTCGACCGTCAGGCCCTTGACCGGCGACCAGTCGACTTGGCGCTCGTCCAGTTCGTAAACGGCGGCGGCCGACTCGAAGGCGTCCTGCGCCCGCGCCGGGGTCGCGCAGAGCGTGCAGACGACGGCGGGCAGAATCCAACGACGTGCAGTCGGCAACGGTCGCATCGTATGCCTATGATACAACGCAAACCAGACGGGGTCGCACAACGAAACAAGGGGCCGAACCACGGCCCCTTGCTTGTGTCACACAGAAGGAGGAACCACGAACCGGGCTAATCGCGGTAGAGCATCAAGGGGCCATGCTGGGCGAGCTTCACCGTGTTGAACAACTCGCGCATTTCCTCAAAGCGCGGCACGCCGAAATCACGTTGCGCCACCCGCCAGAACCGGGTAGCAATGATGGCGTTGTCCTGCGCCACCACCGACGAACGGAATTCATACCCGTCGCCCAGCACCTCGCGGCCCATCGGCAGGTCGCCCAAACGGAACCCCGTCGGGATGCGCCAGACCATGCGGCAATCCTCGCTCCACGGCGTGTCGAACGAAATCGGGTAGCGGCGGTGCGACGTCAGGAAGGGGTTGGACTCCAGCGCGTGGATGAGCGCGGGCCGCAGCAGGATGCGGTCGCCGTCGACATCGGCGGCGCCCGGCCAGGTAAAGTCGACCGACATCTTGATCGGCGCCCAGTCGTTCTCGCTGTCGCGTTCGACCGCCACGTGCACGGTCCGTAACCCCGGCAGCCAGTTCTCGTGCAGGTAGCCGGCGGTGTCCTGATCAGCCAGGGCACAGAGCAGTTCGTAGGCCGCTTGCCCGCCCAGCCAGAGCGTCAACGTCCCGCGCGCCGTGCCATCGGGCAGAATCTCGGCGGAACCATCCGACATCACGTCACGGTCCACCGGCGGCGCCGGCAGTTCGATCACAACGTCGCGAATGTCTTCGCGGCCAATGATCACACCGGCATCGACCTGGTCATCGGGCGGGAGATAGCCCATCCAGGCGTTCGGCGCGCCGGTCTCGCAGAAAATCTCCTCATTGCCCAGATCGACGGCGACGATGGCGTGGTCGAACTGCTCGAGACGATGGTCGCGACGGTCAAAGCGGTAATGGCTGCGGCGCGAGATCAGCACCGGCCAGGCGTCGATGCCGTGGTGACGCAGAAGCGCCACAAACAGCAGGTTTTTTTCGAGCGGGTTGCCGCGGCGCTGCGACAACACCTCGCGCGCCGGCTTCAGATCGGAATCATAGACCGACACCGCCACACCGGAGAGCGCGATCGAATCGCGCACAAAGCCGTAGATGCGCCGCGCCAAATCGCGCCTGTGCCGCTTGAGATCGGCGGGACGCAGATCCCCGGAGATGGTGCCCCACAGCGGCCAGGACTCATCGTTGCGCAGAAGCGGCGAGTACACCTTGCGCACCTGATCGGCCACGTCCTCCCACGAGTCCACGAACTCGCGGACGTTGTTGCCGTCGCGGTAGCGCACGATTTGGAAGTCCAGCAGCACCCGGTGGTTGAGAAGCGAGGCCATGTACGGCTCGGGCGTCAGCGGCGGCAGACTCTGCGCCCGCCAAGTAAACAGGCGGATCTTGCCTGCCTCGTGGCTGACCGAGGCGATCTCCACCGTGTCGGGGCCGGTCACGAAGTCGGAGTTGTTGACAACCGCCGCGTACTCGAAGTTCTCCGGCAGTTTCACCGACAGCTCGGAACGCTCGGTGGGAATCTCGCTTTGGAAGACCCAGGGCCGCAGGTAGTAGAAGTTGTGCGAGCGCACCTTATAGCGGTACTCGACCACGCAGCCGGGCTGCACGTCGGGAAACGCGAAGACCATCTTGCGCCACTCGCCGGTGCGCGCCTCGTGCATCGCGGAGGGCGTGACCGCCACCTTCTGGCCGTCCTTGGTCAGCGTGTGCGCTTCGACGAATTCGAGCTGTTCAGAGGAGTGGTAGGGGATTTCAACGTTGGCGAATCGATAGGCGTCGGTGCGGAAAATTTGAACCCTGCGGTGCCGTTCGAACGTAAACCGAAATCCAGGGCCGACCGTGATCAGACCGCGGTCGAAGACGACGGAGGCCCCCGCGCTCGGGTCAAAGGCGAGCGCATCGCGATCGACCTCGGTGGGGATCATGTGCCCCCAGGGAAGTCCCCAGCCGTTCTGGGCGCGGACTTCACCAAAGGTGCAGAGAACCACCACGGTCACTGCGCAGGTGACCAACCACCGCTTGTAGGTTATCGATCCTACCATGGCTTTCACGGCCGACACGGCAATGCCGTAATCCGAAAGCCTATCTCTTCATTTGTCTTATGCGGCGACGAGTGAGGGTCGCCGCGTACTCCGTCAGGTGAGGGGCAGGCCTCCTCCGAGACCTTTCTTACCTGATGCCAATATGCAAGTTGCTCCGGTATTCCAGCAAGAGGAATGTCGCATTCCCCCCCACCCAGAGTCCAGATTGTGCCATGGGGTGGACAAGACATCGGACAAATACCATCGCAAGAAACGTCACAACCGACAATTTCGCGTTGAATTACAACAAGTTATCTCGATGCGGCAGCGGACATGTCCATGGACAGGCGGACTCAGAAGTCTGCCTCCTCCCCCACGGCAAGTCTGCCTAACAGATTGTGGGATTTGGCCGCATTCGTTAATGTGGCCTTCGCGGGGGAATTGACACCATGAGCCCACTGAACGAGGTCCAATTCGTTGAAACGTAAAGTCGTGGATTGACCAGATCTGCAAGTCTGAAGGCCCGGACTTCCCGTTTTCCCGAGCCGAGATGGAAGACTACCCAATCGGCAAGCGGACAAGGAAGGACCTTGTTCTATTCGACCGCCTAGACAACAAGGTGCTGTCTGGAGAGGTGAAATTGCCCGACAGCCCAGACGGACGGACTCCGTATGACGCTCAGCTGGTCGAAGATGCGCATATCAAGGCGAGCACGGACGGCATCGACTACTTCTTCACATGGAATGTCAATTCGATCGTACTCTGGAAGACGTACAAACCCGGCACCCCGCTTGCCGAACGGCGCGTTTACTCCGATGACTGGTTCGAGTACCGGGATTCGGAACACCTGAGACGCCCCGAAGCCGAAGAAGAGATACGCGGACGCCTTCGCGGGTTTCTCCTCTTCTTTGCGGACATTCACACCGAAAAGCGGGAATTCCCCCGCCTGGCGCCCGACAAGCTCTTCATTCACGTCCTCAAACGGGCTCTGGATGCCCCGGAGAATCACACCCGGACGATGATTCTTCGTAGGGCCGAGGAAGATCGAAGGTTCAAGCGAGACGTCGAGAGATGGGTGAAGAACAACCTGGGGACGGAATTCGGCCGCGAGGAGCTGGCCGCGCTGTGCGAAACGGTCGCCAGATTCTCATGCTATGTGCTCGCCATCAAGATTCTGTTCTATGACGCCCTGTGTCGGAAGTACTCCGAGTTGCCCGCGTTGTCGATACCTTCTTCAATCGGCGCCCCCCAGATGCTGAGACGTCTTGAAAAGGCGTTTCGCAAAGCCGAAGAGGTCAGTGGCGATTACGAGACCGTGTTCCACGGCGATGATTTCGGCAAGGCGCTGCCGCTGCTCGATGATCGACTTGTCAGCGATTGGCGCCGGCTGATCTCGCAGGTTGATTACTATGACTTTACTCGTATCCCATACGACATCGTCGGCGCGATTTTTGAGGGACTCATCAGCCCGTCGGAACGTCGCCGCAATGGCCAGCATTACACCAAAAGCGAAATTGTCGATCTGATCAACGCGTTCTGCATTCGCAAGTCGACGGACGTAGTGATCGATCCGGCGTGCGGCGGCGGCACGTTCCTCGTGCGGGCATACGCGCGCAAGCAGTGGCTGGAGAAGGAGGAGCGCCGGAAGCGGGGACATGAGGACCGCATCGCTGAACTCTACGGGTCCGACATCTCAATCTACCCCGCCCACCTCACCGTGGTCAGTCTGGCAACCCGCGATCTGAAGTCGGATGCGAATTACCCTCGAATCGCTTGCAATGACTTTTTCGATATCAGACCGGGAGTCAAGGTCTTCCCCGCCGGGGTAGTACGCACCGGCAGTCTCTCCAAGACGGTCTACTCGGCACTGGACCGCGTGGACGCCGTGGTGGGTAATCCCCCGTATGTGCGGCAAGAGTTCATCGACTCGTCGAAGAAGAAGACCTACGTGGGAGTCGTGTCCTCGGAATGGCAGGGGCTGAAGTTCTCAGGGCGATCCGATCTGCATGTGTACTTCTGGCCGCACGCATCCTCCTTCCTCCCCGCTGATTCCGGATACTTCGGGTTCCTGACTTCATCTTCCTGGCTGGACGTTGAATATGGGTTTGCCCTCCAACGCTGGATTCTCGAGAACTTCAGCATCGAAGCGGTCATGGAATCTTCCGTGGAGCCATGGTTCAGCGACGCCCGGGTTGTCACGGCGGTGACGATCTTGCGTCGGGAACCGGATCTGAAAAAGCGCATGAACAACCTCGTTCGGTTTGTCCAGATTCGCCGCCCACTGGATGACATCTACATCGACAGCGAGCATGGCGAAGATCGTATCGGAGCCGCCGAGCGAATACGAATGCGAATCCTTGCCACCAAGAGCAACGTCGAGACACGTGACTGGCGCATTCGCGTCGTCAGACAAAGCGACCTCATCGTCGGACTCGACAAGGGGACACCGAGCCATCACACTGGTGGCAAGTGGGGCATCCATCTGCGCGCCCCCGACATCTATTTCGAACTGATGGATCGCTTCGGCGAGAAGTTTGTTCCATTGTCCCAAGTAGCTGAAATACGTCGGGGCATAACCTCGGGTTGTGACGCTTTCTTCTTCCCTCGTGACATTACGGACGAAGAGAAGGCGAAACTTACAGACGCTGCATTCAGAGCGAGATGGGGCTTCGCGAAACGGGACACTTCCAAGTTTAGGATTATCCGTGCCGGCGATGGCTCGGCGCATCCCATCGAGGCGAAATATCTCGAGCCCGAAGTTCACTCGCTCATGGAGATCGATTCTCCCGTGGTTGACCTGAAGAAACTCAGCCGAAAGATTCTTCTCGCCTCGGCCCCTAAATCGGAACTCCGGGGCACGCACGTACTCAAGTACATCAAATACGGCGAGACTCACAGCATGGGCAGCGACAAGGAGGGGGCCGACAGGGTCCCGGTGAATGAAAAGGTCACTGTTAAGGCAAGGGAGTCCGAGAATCGCGCCTGGTACGACCTTTCCAGTTCATTTCGGGGAGAACTCTTCTGGCCGAAGGCACAGAAGTATCGACACGTGGTTCCCCTGAATACCGCAGGGGCGATCTGTAGTAACAATCTTTATGATGTGCAACCTCGAGACCGCCTAGCTGCCGACCTCCTGGCGGCGATTCTCAATTCGACTATCGTGGCATTGGCTAAGACCCTCTAACATAATGACGATTGCAATGTACGATGACAGATCAGGATG
>CAZQIZ010000013.1:0-73441 GCA_964593585.1 uncultured Ignavibacteria bacterium | reverse complement strand
CCAACTCTGGGTTCAATGTACGACCGACAAACACAAAAATCCTTACACTCCCTCAGCCGGGGCGTTGGGGTCCATCCACATCTTGGACACATAGGTCCACTGGCCGACCTGCTTTTCCATCAACTTGTGCTCAGCGACGGGATTGGCATACTTGGCCCACTCGGCCCACATCGCGGCCGTGGCGGAGTCCATCTCCGGGGTCTTGCCTTCCTGGGCGGCGCCCATGCCGGGCACCAGCAGGAGCGCCAACATCACGGCGGCGTACATCACTCGCTTCATCTTGAATCCTTCCTCTCGTTTGTCGCCCGGCGTCACCAGGGCAACACGGCCAATTACTTCACGCGGGTAAACTCCAGTGTCATGACCATCACTTCGCCTTTGCCCGGGATGGTGTCGTACATCTCCATCGTGTAGGCATCCGCCCCGGTGAACTTCCAGACATGACGGAATTTCTTGTCGCGTTCGCCGGTCATCGGTTGATCCATGGTCCCGCTCAGGGTGAATTCCGTGCCCGCTTCATTGCAGGTCCCGGTCAGCCGCAGCATCGCCGTGGTCATGTTGTCCGCCCAGGTGCAGACATACTCCTGGCGGAAGTTGTCGTAGCCGATCATTCCGATGCCCTCATACGGCATCCCCATCATCTCGCCCTTGAACTCCTGACGCAGCCAGCGTCCGCCGATCACAAAGGCGCTCGAACAGGCGCCCTTCGACTCGACCGGCGGCGCGCTCGGGTCCATGGTCATCTTCATCGCCACAGTCCAGCGACCCGCCAGCTTCTCCAGGTGCTTGTGCATCGCGCCCGGATCGGCCCACTTGTGAAACTCCTGCATCATGGCCGCCATGTCGGCATCCTGCGCCGGCGCCTTGTCCGACTGCGCCAAAACCGGGCGGGCCGACAGCACTGCCGTCACGACCAGCAAACACCCCAAACCCGTACGGCCCTTCATCCATTTCTCCTTCTGTGGTAGTGTTTAATGAAGTCTAAAGGACGGCCCAAGATGCAGGACGTGCACACTCGAGAAAATCACTTTGTCCGAAGATCGGGAGAAAGGCAGAACCTATTGAAATGCAGGGGCTTAAATCGGCGCCCGACTACTGCAACTGCGGACAGGCCCGCAGGAAGACCTCGGCGCCGTCTCCCTCTTTGGGATCGTTGCTCGCTGCCCCGCGCAGCCGTTCCAGCATACCCGGGAGCAGATCGATCTTGTAATGCGCACGCGCCTGCTGGATCACCCAGCCGGCCTGCCGTAGGATCATCGTGGCCTCGACCCCGGCGATGTCAGCGAAGAACCAGCCGCAACTGGAATACATCAGCATCAGATGCCGCTGCATCCGCATGCTGTCGAGAATGCGCCGCCGAAGTGTTGTCGTCAGCCGCCGCGCCTGATGCCGGGCCAGGTATTCTTTCTCGACCGCCGGCTCCGGACGCAGAATGAGCGCGATGTATTCATCGCGCGCTTCCCACGGATCGCGGACCACGCCCGCCAGTTCGGCTTCGAAACGCGGGGCAATCTCATCGCGCAGCCAGTCGAGCGCCTCGCGCAATGGCGCCCGCCAGGCCTGGTTCCAATCGGGGTGCGCGCCTGAGGCGCAGCCGCAGTCGCTGCGCCAGCGCTCCACGCCGTGGGCGCAGCTCCAAGAGGTGTTCTCGAGAATGCGCGCGGTGTGCGTGGGCGGATGCAACCGAAGAAACTCGCCGTAGTTGGTCAGACGGACACCCCCCTCCCGCTCGATGGTCCGCAACGCATACGCCAGCGCCATGTCGCCGAAGGTGTGATGGTGGCCGTAGGTCTCGCCGTCGGTGGCGATGTGCGCCAATTGCGGCTGACGCCGTCCCGGCACAAACGCCCCCAGGAGCGCCGCGGCGAAATGCTCGCCATTGGCGAGCAATCGCTCGAAGGCCACCGCCCGCGCCAGCGCGCCATGATAGACAAACACCGCAATGCTTCGTCCCGAAGGCAACTCCACGCGATATGGATGCCGTGGATCGACACTCTCGTTGACATTTTCAGCCCAGGCCGACTCGCCCGGCGCCCGTGTCGCTGCAATCTGACGCGGCGCGAGGATCGTGTAGGCGATCCCCCGCTGCGCGAGGATGTCGAGCGTCTCCAGATCAACCGCCGTCTCCGGCAGCCACATTCCTTCGGGTTGTCGTCCAAAGCGGTGGACGAAATCGCCAATCCCCCAGATGACCTGCGTCTGCTTGTCGCGCCGATTCGCCAACGGCAGGATCAGGTGGTTGTACCCCTGCGCGATCGCCGAACCGTGCCCGCCAAAACGCGCCGCGCTCGCCCGGTCGGCGGCGAGAATTGCCTCGTACACCTCGAGGCTGTTGGCGGCCAGCCAGGACAGCAACGTCGGCCCGAAGTTGAAGTTGATCCGCTCGTAGTTGTTTACGATCTCGGCGACTTGCCCCATCGCGTCGCGGACCTGCGACCAGCCGTTGGGGCCGTACGATTCCGCCGTGATCCGCGCGTTCCAGTCGTGGAACGGGTACGCGTCCGGCGCCAACGGCACCGCGCCGGTCCACGGGTTCTCCCGCGCCGGCTGGTAGAAGTGCCCGTGGATGCAGACAAAACGTTGCGTCGACATGACAGACGATCCCTGGCCGTCAATCGGCGGGGGTAAGAAAGACGATGCCCAAAGGCGGGAGTGTCAAAACCAGTGAATACGGACGCTCGTGCGAGGGCTCCGAACGCGCCTGCACCACGCCGAGATTGCCCATGCCGCTGCCGCCGTAGACCTGCGCGTCGCTGTTGAGCAATTCGCGCCAGGCCCCGCCGGCGGGGACACCCACACGGTAATCGGTCCGCGGCACCGGCGTGAAATTGGCCAGCACCAGGATCGGTTTGGCGCCGAGGTGTCCGTGGCGGAAAAACGCCAGAATGCTCGAGGCCGCGTCGTTGCAGTCGATCCAGGCAAATCCCTGGTCGTCAAACTCGCGCTCGTGCAGGGCCGGATACGATCGGTACAGACGGTTCAAGTCGGCCAGCCACCGCTCGATCCCCTGATGCGGCGCAAACTGCAGCAGATGCCAGTCCAGACTGGTGTCGTGATTCCACTCGCTCCACTGCCCGATCTCGGCCCCCATGAACAGCAGCTTCTTCCCCGGCTGGGAAAACGTGTAGCCGTAAAGCAGGCGCAACTCTGCGAACTTCTGCCAGTCGTCGGATCCCGGCATCTTCGACAGCAGCGATCCCTTGCCGTGCGTCACCTCATCGTGCGACAGCGGCAGCACGAAGTTCTCGGTGAACGCGTACACCATGCGGAAGGTCAGCTCGTTGTGATGGTACTTGCGGTGGATCGGATCCTTGGTGAAGTAGGTCAGCGTGTCGTGCATCCACCCCATGTCCCACTTCATGCCGAATCCCAGCCCGCCCAGGTAGGTCGGACGCGACACCGACGGCCACGCGGTCGATTCCTCCGCGAAGGTCTGCACGTCGGGGAAGTTGCGGTAGACCGCCTCGTTGAACCGCCGCAGGAATTGAATCGCCTCGAGGTTCTCTCGTCCGCCGAACTCGTTGGGCATCCACTCGCCCTCCTTGCGCGAGTAATCGAGGTACAGCATCGAGGCCACCGCATCCACCCGCAAACCGTCGACGTGATATTTGTCCAGCCAGAATAGAGCGCTGGAGATGAGGAAGGCGGCCACCTCATGACGCCCGTAGTTGAAAATCCAGCTTTTCCAGTCGGGATGAAATCCCTTCTGCGGGTAGGCATGCTCGAACAGGTGCGTGCCGTCGAAATACGCCAGCCCGTGATCGTCGCCGGGAAAATGTGACGGCACCCAGTCAAGGATGACACCGATCCCGCGCTGGTGCAGATAATCGATCAGGTACATGAAATCCTGCGGCGTGCCGTAACGCGACGTCGGCGCAAAGTAGCCGGTTGTCTGATATCCCCAGGAACCGTAGAACGGATGCTCCATCAACGGCAGGAATTCGACATGCGTAAAGCCGAGCTTTGTGACATGATTGGCCAGCGGCTCGGCGATCTCGCGGTAGCCCAGCCACCGCCCGCCGTCCTCGGGACGCCGCTGCCACGACCCCAGGTGCACTTCATAGATCGAAATCGGCGAACGCAGCGACTGACGGTTCCCGCGTTCGAGCATCCAGCCGGCGTCGTGCCATTCGTAGTCAAGGTTCCAGACAATCGACGCCGTACGTGGCGGCACTTCGCAGAACCGCGCAAACGGATCGGTCTTATCCTTCCGGTGGCCGTGATAACGCGACACGATGTGGTACTTGTAGAGCGTGCCATGTCCGAGGCCGGGAATGAACCCTTCCCAGACACCCGATTGCTCGCGCGGATAAAGCGGGTGGCGCCGGTTGTCCCAGCCGTTGAAGTCGCCGATGACGCTGACCGAAGTCGCGTCGGGCGCCCAGACCGCGAAGTGCACACCCGCGGTCCCGTCGATCTCCGCCGGATGCGCCCCGAGTTTGTCGTAGAGACGCTCGTGCGTCCCCTCGTTGAACAAATGCAGGTCCACCGCCCCCAGAGGCGAAGTGCCCGGCGGCAAAGCCCGTGACGCCCCCACTGCGGTCGGCTTTTCGGTCGCGATCGTCATCGTTGCGTCACCCCCCGCCGCGCGCATCGCGCACCAACTTCAGGATGGCGGCGATTCGCTCATCGCGGAGAATCTCCTCGATGGAATAACGCGCTTTTTGCCGCCAATTGGGATGCTCATTCACCGTGTCGGGGATGTTTTGCGGCGAGGTTTCCAGCCACAGATCCTCCAGATTCAAAAGTACCCACTCCGCCCGGCTGCGCGACAGCAAGGTCAGAATGCCGCGCAACGCCCCGTCGGTGTCCTCCTCGCCGTCGATGGCAAAGCCATGCTCGCGCAGGTAGCCGGTGAGCCGCCCGCGCAGTTCACCCCGGAGCCAGCGCTCGAGGTCGGCCTGGTCGGCGCTGATCATCCCCAGTTCCGCCCGACGGTCCGCGTCCAGCCCGTGCCAGAACGCCGCAAAGGGAAACATGTCATGCGTGTTGAGACTGGCGACCGTGTTCGGACGCGCCGCCATCCGCTGCAACGCCCCCTCCGGATCGGCGGCGATCTCCCAATACGCGACATTCATGCCGATCAGTCCATGACGCGTCATGCCATCATTCACATACCCCGGCACTATCCCGAGGTTCTCGCCGACCAGAGCGCATTGCGCCCGATGAGATTCCAGGGTCAGGATCGCATACAGTTCCGCCGCCGGCGAATGCACATACACGCCCTCGGATTTGTGCGCGCCCCTGGGAATCCAGTACATCCGGTGCAATCCCATGACATGGTCGATGCGCAGGATGCCGGCGTGACGCATCTGATGACGCAACCCCGCGGCAAAGTAGCGATACCCGTCGCGACGCTGCGCCTCCGGCAGCAACGGATGAAAGCCCCAATCCTGCCCGGTGGTGAACACCGGATCGGGCGGAGCGCCCACCGTGGCCTTGTGCGCGAACAACCCCTGATAGCGCCAGGTGTCGAATCCCTGCGGATGCGTGCCCAGCGGATAGTCGAGGTAAAGCTCGACCCCTTCGGTCGCGCACCGTTTCGCTAACGCCTCGGTCTGCTCGTCGGCGATCAATTGAACGTACTGGTGATAGAATTCCTCGCCCGGATCGCTTGATCCGTCGGGAATGTCGCCAGCGCGGAGGTTTTCAGGCCACTCGGTCCAGACACGCCCCAGACGCGCGGTGGCGGCACGGAAACGGGCGTAACGCGCCAGTTCCGGATGGCGCTCGGCGTGGTAACGCACCGCTTCGTAGCGGGTCCCCTGTGCCGCGGCTACTTCCTGTGCCAGCACCCGCAGCGCCGCGCTCTTCATCCGCATGGTCGAACGGTAATCGACCAACCGGTCGTGCTTGAGGCCCTCCAGACCGCGACGGAACTCGGCCGCCCCGGCCAGCTCCTGCGCCGCCGGCGACCGGCCCAGTTCCGGCAAACGGGTCACATCGACGAAGAACTCATTCCAGAAAAGCCGCGAGATCGGCGTGTACGGGCTCGGATCGCAGGGCGTGTCCAGATACGACGACAGAAACGGCAGCGTGCCGAAAAGCGATCCCCCCTGTTCGCCCACCCAGGCGACCAGCGCCTCGGCATCGGCGAAATCCCCGGCGCCCCAATCGCGCGCGGAACGCAGGGCATAGATCGGCGCGAAGATCCCCCACCGGCGCCGCCCATCGGGATGCGGGTAGGCGCGTGTGGGGGCGGCAATCACGGTCGCCTGAAACGCGCGAGTCCCGATCAACACCGTGAGCCTGTGATACCCCAGCGGTAATCGTCGCGGCGGCATGAATGACTTGACCGCCGCCATCCCCGCGCCCCAGCGCACAAACCGCTGGGTCGGCAACGGCTCGACTGGCAGATGCCCCGACCAGATGTCGCCACTTTCCAGATGCAGCGTGTATTGCAGACGCGCGCCGATCGCATGCGAAGTCCCCGGTTCCAGCGGCAAACGGATGACCAATTGCCCGGGATCGCCATCCCAGGCCACAATCACCGGCGCCACCCAGCGCGCCAACAACTCCTCGCGACGACGTCGAGTCGCCTCCGGCACATCGGCCAGCCCATCGACCGACGCGCCCACCGCCTGCAGAATCCCCAGCAGTGATTCCGGCGAGGCATAACGGCGCTGGCCACGCATGTCCAGGTAGGAAGTCTGGATGCGGTGCAGGGCGGCCAGACGGCGGAGTTGACGTATCTCGTTGGCGGCCATCGTCATTGTTTGCGTCCCACGCTCCTCTTATCGGCAGATGCCGTAAGGCGCGAAGCCGCACAAGATAACAAAACCCACAGCCGCCAGTGTTGCCGCCGAATCAATTATCCGTCCCAATCCGTAGGGTATGAGTGCGATGCAGACAAGACCCCATCAACCTCGACACCGCGGCCGGGAAGGAGAGCGTCGCCCTTGATTTCTGGCGGAAATCGGCGGACCTTTATTCCTGTGAAAACTGGCCGGCCGCTCCGGACTGGCATGCGAACAACTGATTTATCATATTGATACACAAGGAGTTGCGATATGGCAGTCACGCCGCAAGCCGCCCTGCAGGAACTCAATCAGAAAACCCGCGCCATCTACATGCTCAACTCCTGTGCCTCGCTTCTGGGTTGGGATGAACGCACCTACATGCCCCACGGCGGCGTCAAGCACCGCGCCGAGCAACTGGCGATGCTGGCCGGGATGACCCACGAACGCATGATCGACCCGAAGATCGGCGAGCTGCTCAACATCCTGCGCAGTTCCGGCTCCGCCAACGGCGGCACGGGCGATGCCGAAGTGATCGTGCGCGAAGTCGGCCGTTTCTATGAACGCGCCACCAAGATGCCGCAGGCGCTGGTCGAGGAGCTCAGCCGCACCGCCTCGCTGGCCCAAGCCGCCTGGGAAGAGGCGCGCGCCAAAAAGGACTTCAAGATCTTCAAGCCCTGGCTGGCCAAGATGATCGACTTGAAAAAGCAGGAGGCGATGGCGGTCGGCTACAAAGATGATCCCTACAACGCGTTGCTCGACGACTACGAGCCCGGCGCCACGGTCAAGGACATCGAGAAGACGCTCAACAATCTGCGCGCCGAACTGGTAAAGCTGCTCGACAAGATCAAGGGTTCATCGCGCCGTCCGAAGTCCGACATCCTCCACCGCCGCTTCCCGCGCGAGATGCAGGAGAAGTTCGGACGCGAGGCCTCCGACCGCATCGGCTTCGACTACAAGCGCGGCCGTCTCGATGTCACCGTGCATCCCTTCTGCACCGGCATCGGCCCGGGCGACACGCGGCTGACCACGCGCTACGACGAGCACGATTTCGCCAACGCCTTCTTCGGCACCCTGCATGAATCCGGCCACGGCATCTACGATCAGGGGCTGCCCGAGGATCACTTCGGCACGCCGCTGGGCGACTCGATCTCGCTGGGCATCCATGAATCGCAGTCGCGCATGTGGGAAAACCAGGTGGGGCGCTCGAAGGCCTTCTGGACCTTCTTCTATCCCAAGGCCCAGCAGTATTTCGCCGAGGCGCTCGGCGATGTCTCGCTCGATGAATTCTACTTCGCCATCAACGATGTGAAGCCGTCGTTCATCCGCACCGAATCCGACGAGGGCACCTACAACCTCCACATTCTGATCCGTTTCGAACTGGAGCGCGCCTTCTTCGCCGGACAGTTGACCGTCGACGACGTCCCCGCCGCCTGGAATCAGAAGTACCGCGACTACCTGGGTATCACCCCGCCCGACGACGCGATCGGCTGCATGCAGGATGTCCACTGGAGCGCCGGCCTGATCGGCTACTTCCCGACCTACTCGCTGGGCAACCTCTACGCCGCCCAGTTCTTCGCGCAGGCGAAAAAGGACCTGGGCGACCTCGACGCCGACTTCGCCAAGGGCGAGTTCGGCCGCCTGAAGAAGTGGCTCAACGACAACATCCACGCCCACGGCCGCCGCTACCTCGCCGCCGACCTGGTTAAGAAGGTCACCGGCAAGCCGCTCTCGCACGAGGCGCTGATGAGCTACATGAACGCCAAGTTCGGCGCGCTGTACGGATTCTAACCTCGCCGTTTCGGGGAGGGCGGGGCTCCCGCCGAGCCGCCCTCCCATGTTCCAGTTGTGTTTGTGGTGAGGCGCGTGCGCGAAGTGGAGCGGCTCGCCAAGCCGCTGACGCCCCTCACCCGTCCCGTCTTCGACGGGACGACCTCCCCCAAGGGGGAGGTGAACAATCTTGCCTTGAGGCTCTCACAGCGGAGTTCCGGCACCATGAACTAGTTGTGCAAGATCAGCCCGCTCGCTTCAACTGTCAGGAATCAAACGCCACCAAGTAATTTGTTCACCTCTCCCTCCGGGAGAGGTCGGTTCGCCGCAGGCGAACCGGGTGAGGGGACACGCACCGCCATCCAGAGACGACTCCTGCAGAGCCGCGTTGATGGTATTAGTACGACGTTTTCATCGTAACAATTGATTCGTACGGTTGGCCCGGATTATGGGCAAGCTTCCCCACGATTGCATGCGATGCTCCGTCTACAACCAGGATTGGCGCGCCCTTACTCGATTGGAGATACACCTTCCCGAATTCCTCACAAAAGGCAATGTCTGAGGCTGGCCAGATCCCGAAGTCGTCCGTGCTGAACTCGGAAATGAATGCTCCTGTTTCCGCGTTGCAGATGAGCATTCGCCCTGTTGATGTCCCGAACCTCGCCACCCAAAGCTCCGAACCGTCCGGCGAAACGGCGCACATGCTCGCACCTACCGTCCCCGCCAGAAAGCGAACAGAATCTCCCGTGAGGTCGTAGCAAAGCGCATCCGATCGGCTATCCGAAATGTTCACAACCGTAGATCCACGTACCATCCGGTGACGCAGAGAGATCATCGTCGTAGAACCGAGCCCACGCTCCCCCTCCAGATCGAGAGAGATCGTATCTTCGATTTTCCCGGTCTCCAAACTGAACTTCAGTGTTGTCGTAAGATTCCCTCCACTGCCCACCGTGAGTCCTACCAAGCGAGTGTTGCCGAGCACCAGGACCCCATGCAGAAGCTCGACGTCGTACTGATTGATCAGTTGCCCGGTTGGCACGGTGTAGAGAAACGTCTTGCCCCAACCCAGCCCGATTAACATGTTCTTGCGCGGAACGAAGACGCCATATAGCACATCGTTCGACAATTGCGACATCGCTTGATCTGTTCGCACATCCCAAATCAGCGGACCGCCGTATCCGCCGATCAGTAGATAATCTCCATCGGGAGGAGAATAGATTCTGAATCCCTCGCGGAATGCCGAATCGGTGAACGTCCGGAGGAGAGAATCCGTCTCACAATCGAACACGTCGACACTCCCATGGTAGGGGTCGGAGCGCGCCGCGTACAGATGAGCGAACCTTCTTAATTTAAACCGCCGCGTGTCCTATTCAAACAGAAAGCGCTGACTCCCGCGCGAACGCCGAGTCAGCCAATCGGCACCGCAGGTAGACCCGCACGTCCATGGAAGTCGTCGAAAAATGCTTCTGTCACAACAGGATATGGATCATCCTATCCAGCGGGTCGCCCCCGGGACTGGATACCACACGGGACACATCTGCATTCTTCCCGCCACCGATCAGTCCCAGAATTTGTAAGGTGCGTGCGCCCTTTGCACCTACCGCTTTCCGCAGCCACGTTGATCAGGAGCACGGCGCGCTGCTCCTGACCTGCCTTCTCATCAGTGCTCCCGCACCGCCGATCCGCTATCTTCCCTTGCGAACCGTCAGCACAGGCCGCGCGGCCGACCGGAGGACTGATGCCCCGCAAGACCATCGCCGAATTCAACGAGGAACGGATCGCCTTAAACGAAATCCTTCTGCGCTCCAAGCACCAGCAGATCGGACGCTTCTTCAACATCGACACCAATGTCTACAAAGACGGCGCCCTGCCCGCCCGGACCAAGGAGATGCTCGGGCTGGTCGCCTCGATCGTGCTGCGCTGCGACGACTGCACCACCTACCACATGATTCAATGCGCCGAGCTGGGTGTCACCGACGCCGAATTCGATGAGATCTTCGCGGTGGCGCTGGTGGTTGGCGGCTCGATCACCATCCCGCATCTGCGCCGCGCCGCCTCCGCGCGCGAAGAACTCCGCGGCATGCAGGCGTGACACGCGCCTGGACGCGGGGGTGACTGATCGCTGATCGGCCGGCACCCATTGTCCTCACTCTCTCCCTCTACCCATTAAAGGGAGAGGCGGCAAGAGCGGCATCGGTTCGAGACCGGGACATTACCCAAGGCGCTTTTCCCCCTCTCCCCTCTGAATGGAGAGGCGGCAAGAGCGGCATCGGTTCGAGACCGGGACATTACCCAAGGCGCTTTTCCCCCTCTCCCCTGAAAGGGGAGAGGGCCGGGGTGAGGGGATTCATGCAACCTTTGTCTGTGCCTCACGGCTCAGAAAAAAAAGACGGGGCATCTCACCGAGATGCCCCGTCTGTGATCACATTGACCGGCCCGTTACGGGCACGGATCGCAGTACTCCGCTGCCGGGACCGATCCGCGGAAGGCCACGTTGACAATCTTGACGACATCCAAGACACTGGTGACGCCGTCGCAATTGACATCTGTGGTCTCATAAGGACAACTCGGATTCGGATCGGGCACCGCCGGCGCGCCGCGGAAGGCGACGTTCACCGCCACCACGACATCCTGCACGTTGTTGATCACCCCGTCGCAGACCGGGTCGGCGTGGCAATTGCACGCGCACGCCATCGCCAGCGGACGGTCGCACTTCATCTTCAGGATGTACTTCTTGTCCTGTGGACGGCTCTTGCCGATCTCCGCCACCCGGAACCAGGCGGTCTGCCCGACAATCGGCGCCGGGTTGGCAAACTGCAATAGCAGATGATCGCCCACCGTCACCTGTCCGTCGCCGTCGTTGTCCTGCGCGCGCAGCGAGTCGACCCAGTACGGGAAGCGGACATACTCGGTGTCGACAATGCCCGCCTGCGGCGGCGGCGCGATCCACTCGGTAATCACGAAGAGTCCCGGAATCTTCGGCGTCGTTTCATCCCAGATCAGGAACGGATGAATCGGTCCGCCGTGCCAGTCATCCCATTCGAACGCCTGGGTCGAGTCAGGCGGAATCGAATCGGTGATCCAACCGAGGCGCAGACTGTCGAGACAGAGCTTCAGTTCGCATGGTATCTCATACGGCGGCGGCTGACAGGTCGGCCAGCCATCGCAGGTGAACGACAGCGCGCACGTCGGCGAACCATTGCAGGTCGCCTGTTGCTCGCAGGTCGGCGCGCCCGGACAGGTCTGCTCGGCGGCGCAGGTGGCAAACGGCCCGCAGGTCGGAATGGCAAAACCGCAGGTCGGCCCGCCCGCGCAGGTCGGCCAGCCCCCGCAGGTGGGAGATATGTCGCAGGTCGCCGCGCCTGTGCAGGTGTTCGAATGCGTGCATGTAATACTCCCGGCGCAAGTCACGTTCGGCGCGCAGGTGTGCCCGCCCTGACAGGTCACGGTTCCGGCGCAACTGGCAAAGCCGGCGCAGGTGTTGAAATTCGGGCAGGTGTTCGCGCCGCAAGTCCCCGCCGGCGCGCAGGTCGCAAAGCCGGGGCAGGTGCCGAAGGCGTTGCACGACGGGTTCGGCGCGCACGAGGCCACGCCGGCGCAGGTCGGATTCCCCGGAATTGTCGGTATGCAAATGATCGCCGCGCAGGTCGGCAGCCCGCCGCAACTGGCCATCGGCGCCACGGTCGGGATGCAGCTGGCATCCCCCGGACACGATGGCGTCCCCAGCCAGGTAATGCATTGCGACGGACGGCAGGTCTCATACCCTTGATAGGTCGGCGGCGGCGGCGGATCGCACGGGATCATGTGGCAGGTGTAGTAATTCGACCACGTAATGCACGCCCCTCCCCCTTCGCAGCTGATCGTGCCATCCATGGTCACGCACGCGCCCACCGGGCAGGTGTTGTAGCCGCTGAAGGTCGGGCAGAGCCAACCGCCCGCGCAACTGACCGACGAAATGTAGGTCGGGCAGGCGGCGCCGTCGCAGGAGTAGTACCCCTGCATCGTCGGGTAACCGCACTGGTGCCCTTCGCAGGAGAATTGGCAGGTCGCCTGATTGTGGCAGGTGAGCGTCCCATCGCACGAGGTCATGCCATCGCACGTCGCGGTCCCCTGGCAGGTGTAACCGCCGTCGCAACTCGGATTGCCCGCGCACGTGACCGAGCGGTCGCAAGTGACGACTCCCTGGCAGGTGACGAAATTGTCGCCGCAGGTGACATACGGCGCGATGGTCGGCGCCGGCGGCTCGCAGGTCGGCACCCCTGCGCAGGTCGATGTCCCACGACAGGTCGGCGAACCAATGCAGGTGTTGTTCGTCGCCCCGCAGGTCACCGTGCCGTTGCACGACGGATACTCCGGACAGGTCACGCTGTACGAACAGGTCGATGACCGCGGGCTGCAGGTCGGCTCCGAAGTGCAAGTCGGGTTGCGGCAGGTCTGGAACGCCGCGCAACTGGCATCCACGCAGGTGTAGTAACCCGGACAGGTCGAAGCGCCATGGCAGGTCGGGCCCGCCATCGTATTGCACGGGTACGGCGCGCAACTGGGCGTCGGGTTGTACGACGGAATCTGGTCGCAGGTGTAGGTGCTCTGACACGTGGTCGAGCCGCGGCAGGTGCTGTAACCAACGCAAGTTTCAGTGAGGCAGGTCGGCGTCTCGGCGCACGACGGATACATCGGGCAGGTGGGATTCGGCGAGCAGGTCGCTTCCGATCCGGCGCAAGTCGGCTCCGCGGTGCAGGTCGTCGACCGGCACGTCTGCGCCGCCGCGCAGGTCGCGTTCAGACAGGTGAACGACCCCGGACAGGTGGATGTGCCATGGCACGATTCCGTCCCGACCATCGTGGGTTGCTCCGCCGGCGGACATTCCTCCGGAGTGGCCGGTGTGTACCCCGGCAGCGCGCAAATCCAGCCGATCTGTGTGCCGTTGTTGATGTCATGCAACGGCACCGGCGGGAAACTGGGCGGTGTCGACCAGGTCGAACCGATCGGCGGCAGCGTTGTGATCGCTCCTTCCAGTCGCACCGGAATCGGGTTGACCGAAACGAGGCTTAAGGCCACGATTTCAATCTCAATCGTGACATCCAATTGAACCGTTCCCGACTGGAAGTTGCCGCCCGGATCGCTCGTGACATTGGTGATCCGTCCGGTGGACGGTATCGACGAACTCAAATGCACAAGAACCGGCCCCATGGAGCCGTTGCCGCGCAATTCCAGCTGGATCATCTCGATGGGAATGTCGGGCGGGTTCGGCGGCGGCAGGTACGGCGGCGCCTGGCGACGCACGATGTCCGGGAATGTCGGATCAGCGGTCAACAACGTGATCGCCTCTCCGGATTCGCATCCATTCGGCGAAGGATCCAGCGAGAGAATCCAGACCGACTGCGACAGCCAGCAGTCATCGACCGTCGCCGCGATACCGGCCAGACGTCCCGTGCCGCCGCCGCCCGACTGGGCCGCCTCGGCCCGCTCGCGCGAAACCTTTGGCGCCGTCGCGTGCGCGTTTTCGCCGTCGAATTTCTCGATGGAAGTCTTGAGGGAATGCTGATAGAGCGGAGAAGGCAATGGGTCCGCTGTTCCCGCCAACGCGGCGTGCGACATCCATGCCAACCCCGGCACCGCGATCCAGACAACAACCACTCTGGACCGTGTCCATCTACACAATACCGGCAACATGGCCACCTCCCGACTCAAAAGGCCATTCGTTGCGCCAGTTCTGTCGGCCGGGATTGCTCCCGCCCAGACCTGCGTGTTGCGTCGAAATCGCTGAAGTGGAATCCGGACGGAATCCACCGCATCTATTTTAATATCGCCTACAACCCCGAGATGTCAATAAAGATTATGGACAAAAAGCGGAGGAGATTGCACGGCGTCGCGGCAACGCGCTGTGCAACAACACGTTAACTGACGAGTGTCGCGATGAAGTTCATTCCGGCGCCGGGCAATTTCTCAACGCTGGTCTCCTGGAATCCCGCCTGTACTCCCATGCGACGGATCCTTTCGGCGTCATAGAAATAGACCCGCGTGCCGTGCAACGCGCGACGCACGCGACGAAATGGTGTGCGAAACCAATGCCGGGAAGGAAACGAGGCGAAGACCGAGTGACGCGCCAGCGCACGCATCCGGGACAGATGCTCGACCGGATTGTCGAAGTAATCGAAGTAACCGAGCGCCAGCACAACATCGAACTGCTCGGTCGTCTCCCAATCGAGGAAGTCCCGCTGCACTAACTCGACCCCTGTGATCCCCTCGGCGGCGAGGTAGTGCCGCGCCAATTCCAGCATCCGTTCGGAGAGATCGATGCCGACCAGCCGTGGCACCCCCATCGCTGCCAGCGCGCTCAGGTAATGCCCCGGACCGCACCCGATATCCAGCACACTGCGCGCGTGGGCCGCGGCGACATGCGCCAGCGCCGCGCGATACCGTCCAACGATGTCCGACCGGAAACGACGATTCAGCCAGCGCTGGACTGCGGTCTGTCTTCCCTCGTAATAGAGGCGATCAAAATCGTCGGCGTGGCGATCGAAATGCCGCCGGAGTTGGTCGCTGACCATGCCGGAAGTTACGCAACCGGGAGCGCGCCGGCGAGAATCTCGCAATGGATCCCCACCCGCCGGGTGTGGGCCACCTCGTCGCGGAAGGGAACGCCGACCCGCAGGGTCGTGACATAATCCATCCCCGCGCCGGGCAGTTTGACCGTCTCGGCATACGCATATCCCGCCTGCTCGGCGATGTCCATGATCCGACGCGGGTCGTAGAAGTAAACCGGGCACTTCTTGATCCGGTAGCGCGCCTGCCGCAGCGGCGTGCGGAACCAATGGCGGCTCGGGAACGAGGCAATCACCGAATGCCGGGCCAACGCGCGCATGCGCGCGAGCACCGCGACCGGGTCGGCCTGGTAATCGAAGAAGCCCATCGCCACCACCACGTCGAAGCGCTGATCGGTCGCGTACTCGTCGAAGTTGCCGCAGATCAACTCGACATCGACGCGACCTGCCGCCGCCAGATGCCGCCGCGCCAGATCGAGCATCGGCGCGGAAATGTCGATGCCGGCCAGACGCTCGACACCCAGCTGCGCGAACGCCGCCAGATACCGTCCCGAGCCGCACCCCACATCCAGCACACTGTGCGCCCGCGCCTGCTTCACATGCTCGCAGGTGCGCAGAAACCGCGCGATGATGTCCGACCGGAAGCGGGAATTCACCCAGCGCCAGAACGGCCCTTGCCCGTCCTCGCTGTAGAGCCGGTCAAAGGAATCGGCGGCGCGCTCGAAATAGGCGCGTACGTCGGTCACACCCGCGTCGGGGCGGTCCAGGACAGTCTGGGACATGATGGTCAGCTCCTTACGGTCTGTGTCGGCAAGTTGGCGCAATCCGCCAACACACGCGACATGGTGGTGAAGGGAACAGACGCCAAAAGCTGGGTGAGCCGCTCGACGCCTTGGGACAGTCGGACATAGTGACGAAACCGGCGGACAAATGAGAGGCCTTCAATCCGCGGCGCCACCGGCCCGATCTCATATGGGTGTATGTAGAAAGCCGTGGGAATGTTCCGCCGCGTCCGGGAACGATAGAACCGCCGCACCCAGCCGACCGGCAAAAGCCGGAAATACCCCCCGCCCCCCAGCGGAAGCGTGAACCCACTCAACCCGAACACCGGCAGCGGAAACTCCATCAGCCCGTTGCTCCATTGGAAGGGGGTATCAGGCACACCGGTGATACCATAAACATCATGGACCCGCGTCGTCACGACGCTGGAGTCATACCGGAAGCCCGCCTCCGCCAATTCGTCGAACGCCCAGAGATTCCGGCGGCCGATGGAGAAGTCCGGGGCCCGGAACCCGGCCACCGCCTGCCCGCCTGCGTCCTCCAGCGCCGTCTTGGCGGTCCGCAGGTCCCGTCGAAACTCCTCCCGCGTCTGGCCGAAAATCCGGATATGGTTCAGCGAATGGCAGCCGATTTCATGCCCCGCCTCCGCCACCTGTCGCACCAGGTGGGGCGCGGAACGGGCAATGCGCCCCAAGAAAAAGAACGTCGCACGGGTCTGGTGGCGGGCGAGCAGTTCGAGCGCGACATCGAGATTGGCGGCAATCTCCCGGTCCATGGCATCCGGATTCAGAAGCGCCGGATCGACCGTCACGCTCTGCGCGTGCGATTCGGCAAACCCCTCGACATCGATGGTGAAGGCGCAGACAGGTTGCGACACACATCCCCTGCAAAGCGAACAAGGGGCCAACGCCCCTTGTCAAACCCGGAATCTCGCATTGTCATCCTGAGCGGAGCGAAGGGTCTGCTTTTCTGATCCATCGGTGAAAACAGCAGATGCTTCGCTCCGCTCAGCATGACATCGGCCGCGTCTTGCGTCGGAACTGACCTTGTCAGCGACCGGCTAGAGATTAAAATACTTCCCAAACTCCGGCGCGTACCCCCGCGGCGTGTATTCGCCCTTCTCCGCGTTTAGCACATAGTCGTCCTGGATGCGTCCCGCGGAGATGTCCGCCAGCGCCGCCGCCAGCCGGTCGACCTCGGCGAGGTTGTTGTAGATGCCAAAACTGGCACGGACCGTGCCCGGCAGACGGCTGCGGTCCCGTGCCAGGATCTCGCGTTCCATCTGACGCGCCTCCTCATCCGGAACATTGAGGAGACACTTCACATAGGTGTGCGCGCAGAAGCATCCCGACCGCACGCCGATCCCGTGCTCGTAGTTGAGCACCGCGGCCACCAGGCTGTGCGGCACGCTGTCGACCGAAAACGACAGCACCCCCAGCCGCTGCGCGGCATTGGCCGGATCGGCATCGCCATAGATGCGCACCTTCGGGATCTCCGCCAGTTTGCGCAACGCGTAGGCCGTCAACTCCGCCTCGTGCGCGATCACCGCATCCCATCCCACCGAATGCAGCATCTGGATCGCCGTCGCCAGCGCCACCACCCCAACGATGTCCGGCGTACCCGCTTCCTCTTTCTCGGGCAGGTCGGTCCAGTATGCCTCCTCTAGATTCACGATGTCGACCGTGCCGCCGCCGACCACATCCGGCTCCCCCTGCTCGAAGGTGGGACGACGCCCAACAAGGATGCCGACGCCGTACGGCGCGTACATCTTGTGCGCCGAAAAGACCAGGTAGTCGATGTGCGCCGGATCATGGGCCGTGCCCATCGCCAACGGACGATGCGGCGCCAGTTGCGCGGCGTCGACCAGGATCTCGGCGCCGCTCTCATGCGCACGCCGCGCGAAGTACGATGTGTCATTGATGTAGCCCGACACATTCGACGCCCCGGTGATCGCCACCAGACGCACCCGCCGCCCGAACTGCTTCAACTTCGTCTCGAAATCTTCGACGGAGAGACGCCCATCTGCCTCCAGGCCAATGTGCTCCACCCGCGCCACCTTCCGCCAGGGCAGCTCGTTGGAGTGATGCTCCATGAGCGAGGTGAGCACGATGTCCTGCGGTCCGAACCGGATGCGGTTGGAGAGTTTGTTGATCGCCTCGGTCGTGTTCTTGGTGAAGATCACGATGTGCGAGGCCATGTCGGCCTTGACGAACTCCATGATCCGCGCCCGCGCTTCTTCGAACACCCACGACGACAACTGCGACTTGAACCCGGTCCCGCGGTGCACGTTCGAATACCAAGTCAGGAATTGGTCGACCTTGTCGGCGATCGGCCGGAATGTCGGCGTCGAGGCGGCGTTGTCGAAGTTCACATAGGTGACCATGCGCCCGCCCAGGATCGGCACCTTGGCATCCACACCGATCAGTTGCTGACGCAGCCAGGCCAGTTCATCGACCGCCCCCCGGCTTTTCTGCTCCACTTTGTCTCCGACCACCATCGACATCGGCGTTCCTCCCATCCGGCGAAAATATACCATTTCTCGCTGGCCCATGCATGCGCTACCGCCGGCTTCCAGGGGAACCGGGGGCCTGGGCCGGAAAATAAACCGCCCCGCACGGGCAAGTGCGGGGCGGCTCGAAGTGCGTGTCGATCTGCGGCTTAGAAGTTGCCGGTCAGGCTGAATCGGTGGTTCTCGCCCATGAAATCTTCCTTGTCGGTCACATAGGCGTAGTCGAAGCCGAACTGACGGAAATACAGCCCGGCGCCGATGGCGAACGCACCGTCGTCCACGCCGCCGCGCAGAGCGGCCGCGTAGTCGGTGTTCTCAAACTTGTGCATGTACTCGCCGCCGATGCGGAAGGCGATCTCGTCCACACCCTGCGTCTTCTGGATTTCCACCGGGAAGGTGAAACCCGAAAGCTGACCCGGAGTGACGGCCAGGCCGAGGCGGATGTTGTACGGCACCTTGTCCTCGCCGACCTTCAGGCCGAGCGACTGCGCCATCAGGCCCAGACGCGCGTCGTCATGCAGGTCGATCTGGAAGCCCACATCGCCGCCCACGCCGGTCTCTTCCGAGACTTTGTTGTTGGCGATCACCAGGTTCATGCCCCAGTGGAACGCCTTGGCGCAGTTGGCATAGGACAACAGGAAGTAGTTGTCCATGTAGTCCTCGGTGCTGCCATCGGAATGCTCGACATCGGTGATGCCGGCGTTAATCCACGACGCGCCCACCGAGCCCCACTTGAACGAGCCGGCCAGCGCGAGGTAGTTGAAGTTGCGATCAGCGAACATGTCCGCCGACAGCATGGAGGAAAAGCTCCACTTGTTGATGCGTGAAAGTCCTGCCGGGTTGAAGAACCCGGCTGACGCGTCGCCGGCCAACGCCGTGTAGGCGTTGCCCAGTCCATACGCGCGGGCGCCCACGCCTGTCCGCAAGAACGGCAGCGCATGGTTATCGTCGATCGCCAGCGCGTTGGCCGAAAGTCCCGTCACGAGAATCAGCGCCGCGCCGAGGACCATCGCCCACCGTTTGCCCCACGTGTGGTTCATTGTTCCTTCTCCCTTTGACATACGAAGTTTTTGTCCTCGTTATCGGTTGAGGGCTCGCCCCGCCCTCGCAGGCGGGGCGAACCGCTACTGATTAGTGACTAGTTGCTGGCGACTCCGCGCTTCACCACGACCTTCAGGACCTGTTCGGCCGCTCCGGTCGCCTTGAAGTACGCGAGGTACACACCTTCGGCCACGTATTCGCCGTCCTCGTTCGTGCCGTGCCACGTCGCTGAGCCGACCGTCGACATCACCTGACCATTGAAGATCGTCGCGACCTTCTCACCGGCCAGGTCATAGATCTCCGCAGTCACGACGCCGCCACCATCAAACCCATTCAGGAGGAAGGTGACTGCACCGCCGGCCCACGGATCGAACGGGCTGCTCGAACCCTCACCATGTTCGATGGTGATGATGCCGTCGCCCGCGCCGCCGCAACCGCCCGCGACCGTGTAGTCTTCCTGCACCACCTGCGTGTAGTTCTCGACCATGTCGGCGACACCGCCGAACTCCCAGTCGTACTCGTAGACGATGCAGTTGCAGTACTCGTTGAACTTCTCCCAACGGTAGTCCGGACCCGCGTAGACAATGACCCGCAGGCGGCGACCCTGGGCGATGTGATCGACCAGCTGGAAGCTGAACTCGCCGGTCGCCGGATTGAAGTTCTCGTCGTTGAACGCGTCGAAGGTCTCGGTGTGGATCCACGCCGCCTTCGGCACATCGGAGAACTCGGAACCCGTGATGTCGTACACGTCGACGAACACCTTCTCCCAGTTCACGCCGGCGCCCGCATCGGTGATCTTGATGTGGAACGTCGGGTTCGGACAGACCTCCATGCCGGTGATCTCAACATCCGGCTTGGCGGCGTCGACCGTGAACGCGTAGGTGTTCGACTTGCAGTACCCTGACTTGTTGAAGGCCTGCACCATCAGAGTGTGCGGACCAGGCGCCAGGGCCGGCGCATCGGACTCCCAGTACGTCGTCAGGATGCCGGTGACCTCGTCCCATTCGTTGTCGTACCAGCCGTTGTCCGGATTGTCACCGTTGGCGTACAGGGTGATGTTGCCATCCAGGACAACCGTGATCTCGTCTTCGTTGATGTCACGGTTCTGGTTGTTGAACTCGATGTTCGAGCGCACCCGCGTGTAGATCGTCGGACGCGGCCCGAGCACGTTGCCGACATGGAACTCGGCGCCGGCGTTCTCGACCGTGATCGCACCCGAATTGCAGTTGCGACCCGCCGAGACCACCGAGTACAGACCGTAGAGGTTGTCGCTGTGGAACGTCGCCGAACCGTCGCCAATCTCACCGGCGGCGATCAGACCCGAATTGGTGTTCCACTGATCCTCATCCCACCACGCCACGCCGAGGTCGGCCGGGTCATACGCTTCCGGCTCCACATAGCGCAGCGTGATCTGCGCGTACTTGCCTTCGTTGAAGCCCCAGACCGGATCGGTCAGGCGGATCGCCGTGACCAGCGGGAACCGGGTGCCTTCGTAGGCCGGCCACGCCTGGTAGTGCTGCTGCGACAGGTTCAGCGTCGGTACACGCGCCGGGAAGACCACGATGCCGTTGTCCGCGGACAGCGCGCCGGGCTCGATACACACCTTCGCGCCGAGCGTCGGATGCGTGCTGTTGCAGGCGCCGATCGCCGCCTTCACGCGCCACACCGTCATGACTTCCTTCTTCAGGTGCGTGCGGTTCGACGCGTCGGTGTACGACTGCCAGAACCAGCCCTCGCCGCCCATCTTGATCGCGCCGGAGCCATCGAACGAGCCCGACTTCCACGACGGCATGTCGGGATCCGGAGGCCACAGCTCGATCTTCTCGACATCGAGGCTGCCCTTCAGGTCCGCCCAGACGGCCATCATCATGTTGTGATAGTCGTCGGAGGTGTTGTCCTGATCGACGTGGACCAGGCCCAGATCCTCAAAGGTGCGATCCTCGAACCAGATCGTCGCGGCCGAGGTCGAAGCGCCGGACGGCGTGATGTTGCAGTTGTTGATCGTGACCGTCGCGATCGGCTGAACGGCGAAGTCCTGATTGCCGTTCTTGTCGGTCGGGACGACACGCAGGTCGAACGAGCCGGAAAGCACGCAGGGGTTCCACGTGGTCATCCAGCAGGTGCTGTCGCCGTTGACCATCGCCGAGATGCCGATTCCGGTCCAATCCGTCGCGTTCGTCGAACCCGTCGGACGATACTGGAACTGGACGTACTCGACGTCGGTGTCCCACGTCGCACCGTAGATGGTGTACTTGTTGACCATGTGCTCGTCGGTCGACTTGCCGAAGCCCGTGATGTGGGCCACCGGCGGGGTCTGGTCGACGATGCAGATTTCACGCGAACCCGAGACGTACGAGTTGCCGACGTTGTCAACGACCACGGTCCACGCGCAGTAGCTGCCCGGTTCAAGACCGGTCGGATTCCACAGCGCGAAGGCGTTGTCCTGGCCATCGTTGAGGGTGACCGTCTGACCCCAGACGATGCCCACGTCGTTGCCCGCGCCGCCGGCCAGGGCGCTGATGCCCGAGGCGACTGCGGCGAGGTTGGCGCCCCAGTTGGCGGTGATGTCAAACAGCTGGCCGCCGGTGGCGCTGCCGAGGTTCGAGTAGCCGGCGCTGTCCGCGAAGCTGATCACGCCGAACACCGCAGCGCCCGAGTTGACGATCGGCGGGAACAACGACGCATAATCGGCGAAGTCGTCCGCATCTTCGTCGGTCACCAGGATCATGACCTTGGTGCAGTTGGAGCGCCACGGGTAGGTGGTCAGCGCCGTGTTGAGCGCGGTCAGGCCGTTCTCCGTGCCGCCCATCTGGTCGCCAACCGCGGTGATCATGGTCTGGAAGGCGCCGATGTCGGTCGTGAACACGCCATTGCCCGGCGCGGCCGCGGTGCGCGAACCGTCGAGATTGATCACTTCATAGTTGCCGTCGTAACCGAGGACGCCCAGGCGGAAGTCCACATTGCCAAGCGCGCTGGTGAACAACTGCGCGTTGGTGGCGATCGCCTGCTGCTCATCGGCCATCGAGCCCGAACCGTCTTGCACGAACACGATGTCCACGCAACCGCCGCCGCCGCCCGCGCAATCGCGGCCGACGAAGAACTGGAGGTACTTGGCGCCGGAGTTCCACGCCTTGTACGGCTCCATGTCGACGCACGAATGATCGTCAATGGCGTTGGCCGTCAGCTTCACCACGTCGTCTTCCGGCAGGACGACTTCGTGGCAGGTGCCGAAGGTCTCGTCGCCGTCGATGTCGACGATCTCCGAATACGGATCGGTCACGTCGATCATCACGTTCATCGGGATCGAGTGGCACTCGTTGCCGGCCTTGTCAAAGACCCGCGCGACGATCGTGTAGCGGCCATCCGGGCAGCAATTGCCTTCGTAGCCGTACTCGCCCTCGAGGTCGTAGTCGGCAATCACGTCGCACCAGTTGGTGAACCAGTCGACGCACAGGGATCCGTACACGTCGGCGTTGATGCGCACCCAGCCGAGGTTCGGATCGAGGTTGTCCTCGATGTCGACGCCCGGCACATCCGCGCTGCGGAAGTACCACACGATCGAGTCGAGGCCGATGGTCTGGTAATTGCTGATGGTCGCGCGATCGACGCACAGGTCGGTGTGCTCACCCACGAAGGTGAACGTCGTCCCGTTGACCGTGCGCTGGTAGCTCGGGCTCGGCGCGGTCAGCGCGAACGGCGAGCAGGCCCTGGCCACCGTGGCCGGGCAGCGCGGTCCGTCGACGCCGACGCCGTTGTCGAACGCCTTGCCGAACAGCCAGTACTGGCCTTCCGGCACGTTGTCCACGTTCCACGACGTCGAGAACTTGTCGCCCGAAGCCGCCGACGACCCGATGTACCGCAGGGTGCCGTTGGTCTGCGACGTCGACGCGAAGAACTGCACCGAGTCGATACCCGACGAGGAGAGCTTACGCGCCTCGATCGCATTCGAGTTCGGCGTGATGTAGGCGCTCCAGCTCGGGTTGGTGATCGCCACCTGATTGGCGTTCACGTCCAGAATCCAGATCGTCAGGGACTGCGTCGTGACATGACCGAAGTAGTCCACCGCGGTCACGACCACGTCGCCGGTCCAGGAATTGCAGTTGTTCAACGTCACACCTGAGGAATCCAGCGGATCGAAGCAGAACTCGCCGAGGCCGCTGGCGCCGAACGTATCGTCGCCCTCGCCTACGCCATAGAGCACTTCTTCGATGTCGCAATCCTCGGTCGCGTCCGTCGTCAGGCAGATGTCCTCATGCGCCTTGAACGTCGGACCGTCGTGCGTCACGCTGATCGCCGAGGCCGAGTGGTCCACACGGATGAACATGTGGTGGCCCTTCGTCTCGTCGAAGGTGAAGTCGTCGAAGCCGTTCTCCGTCGACGAACCGTCGGTGTAGTACACCACGGCGCGCAGACGATAGAGCCCCTCGTCCAGCTCGTCGGTGTACACCGTACCGCTCCAGCCGCCGCCGTCGTAGGACAGCTCATTGCTCCACCAGTATTGGTCTTCGACGTCCGACTTATCCTTGCTGATCCACGCGAGGTAGACCGAGCTGACGTAGTCCGGATTGTTGACCGTCACCGTCGCCGTGAACTCTTCGTCCACGCTCACGTAGCCGCAGACTTCCGGACCGTCGACCGCCAGCTGCGGATCCTGGTCCGGACCGACAACGCGGACGTACCACTCGCTCTCCGACCACGAGTCGTTGCAGGCGCAGTCGAAGACCTTCATCTTCACACGGTAGGTGCCCGGCGTGTAGTTGGCCGTGTTCCACTGACCGGTATAGAGGGAGTCGATCACGTTGTCCGGCGTCATGACGAAGCCGTCCATCTTCTCGTAACCGTCTTTAATGTAGAAGATGACCGAATCGACGCCGCAGTTGTCGACTTCACCCTGGCCCCAGCCGCCGTCGTTGTCACGGGCATAACCCCAGATGTCAACCACGGAACCGGCCTGGACGATCGTCGGATCGTTGTAACCGCCGTTCGACAGGTCGTCGCCCACCTGGGCCACGATGCCGTACGGATCGGTGTCGTCACCGCGGACCCAGACCAGGTCGGACTGCACCATCTGGCCCGACTTGTTCCACGCGCGGGCGAAGATGAAGTGCGGACCCTCGAAGTCCGGATCGATCCAGTGATAACCCCAGCGACCGTCGATGCTCTCGTAGTCGGAGCCGATGTAGTACTCCTCCTCCGGAATATCGTCGATCACCCGGACGTAGTAGAACGCGACCTCCGTGATCGGGTTGCGCGGATCGGTGCTTTCGGCACTCGCCTCCAGCTCGATGTCGCATCCGATGAACGCCGGGTCGGTCGTGGTCGGGTAGACCACCCTCACCGTCGGCAGCGCGCATGAGAGGTGCACGGTCGTGATGTAGTTCTTGGTTGAACGGTTGAGCGCGTTGTCCACCGCCCAGACCGTCAGTTCATACGTGCCATCCGCCAGGCCGAAGGCCGTCGGATTCCAGTAGGTCGAGAACCACTGCCAGTACACATCCGGAGCGGCGGAGACGCCGACCGAATCGAACTCGACCCATTCCGTCGCGCCCAGCGGACGATAAGCGAAGACCGCCTTGTTCCAACCCTCTTCGAGGATCGAACGCGCTTCGATGTAGATGCCGTTCTCATCGTAGTTGCCCGGCGCGGTGCAGAACACCTCGTCGTTATCCGGCTCGACGATGATCGCGTCCGTCGGATCGATGTCCAGCAGGTAGATCGTGATGCAATCCTGCGTCATGTTGCCGCAACCGTCCCAGACGGTCATGAGCAGAACCACCTGCTCGTAACCGCTCGGCGGCGAGGTCATGTCCTGATACCACGGCGCGTCGGTCGGGTCGAAGACCAGGTTATTGAAGACGTTGGCGCCTTCGTTCACCTGGACCAACCACGACTGGTAGCCGGAGAGATTGTAGACGTCGCCGAACATCGAGCCAGTCGGATACGGCGAACGGCCCTGCTCGTCACACGTGCAGTTCGCGTCGCCGGTGAACAGCGTCCACTCGACGCGCTTGACGTCGTCGCGCGTGTCGTTGTTGTCCGTGTCGTACCACGGCCACACGTTCGGCTGCACTGTCAGGGTGTTGCCCCACTGCGTGAACGCCCAACCGCGCGGGTCGGACAGCACGCACGAGACGTTCGGCTGCACGACCAGCTGACCGTTGATCTCCGTCCACACCGTATCGATCGCCGCGTTCGGGGCCCACGCATCGATAAAGAAGGTGGCCATGTCGCACGCCGACGAGTCGAACGTGTTGGCGTCAAACCAGCCGTCGCCGTTCATGTCGTACGACCACGTGCCCCAAACCGTCTTGGCGATCACGCGGAAGTCGTAGTCCACGTTCGGTGTCAGCTCCAACTCGCAGAGATTGATATCCCAGCGCCAGACCGTCGAATTCGTGCCGCCCACGGTCGCATTGGTGCCGAGGAAGCCCGAACCGAGGTTGTACCAGTAGTCGTACTGGTCCGGATCCGACGACTTCTTGTAATAGAGGAACACGTCCTCGAGGTCGTCGATGTTGTCCTGCGCCAAGTCGAGATCCGCGTAGAAGGTCTTCATGCACGGATCGTTCATCAGGCCCTTGCCCGGGTAGTCCACGATGCCCAGGTACGGAACCGATAGCGCCATCTTGCCGTCGCTGTAGCAGAAGTCCGGCGTCTCCAGGCACAGCGGCGGCGTGTCGATGTCGACGCAGACCTGGACGCACGGGGTGATGTATTCGTTGCCCTGATCGTCGTAGAGACGGGCGCGCAGATAGATGATCGTGCCCGACTCGGTGATCCAGGCCAGGTCTTCGGTATTCCACCAGTCCACGCAACCGTACATCAGGAAGCCGTTCGGACCGCCTTCCTCCGGCTGCAGAATGCCCGGACCCGCCTGGACGGCGATGATGTCCCACGGATAGAAGTCCTGACACGGCAGTTCGACGACCGAGTCGCGGCAGACGATCTTGTAGCCGCCGAAGCCGGTATCGACGCAGACGATCGAGTCGATGTCAACGCCGGTGGCGCCGGTCGGGAACGTGTCACACACGCCCGTGCCGCCGCCCGGAAGCGTCGTCGTGTCGCAAATACGGATCGTGTCAAGGATCGTGCCGGTGCAGCACTGCTGCGACCACTCGTAGTCAATCTTGACCACTTCGTCCGGGTCGAGGCAGTTTTGCATCGGGTCGATCACCACGCAGATCTCCACCGGATCCAGCATCGAGCGCGAACGACGGATGCACTTGCCGTCGACCGGGTTGGAAATCAGCGCGCACGGCGGGATCGAGTCGGCCACACAGAAGAGGTACTCGACTTCGCCCACGTTGGCGCCGGCGGCATCGCAGGCAAACAGGTCGATCTCGCCCACGCCCTTCCAGAAGCCCTCGGCGCTGAAGGTCAGCGTCGTGCACGCGGCATACACGTTCTCGACGTAGACGACTTCGTTATCCGGAGCCGCCCACTCCTGGCCAACCTCCATGCGAATCTTGTACGGAGGCAGACCGCCGGTGAAGCAGACTTCGACGGTGTTGTTCGGACCCCAGACCGAGAACCCGGTGAGATCGCAGTAGTTCTGGTACATCTCCAGCTGGCCGTTGACCTCGGTCACTTGCAGGTCAAAGGTCCCGGAGGTGTTGGCCCAAGTGAACTCCCACGTGCCGCACTCCGCAATCACCTCGGCGCGCGTCATCACGTTGCCGGCTTCGTCGGAACCGATCACGATGATCTCGAGATCCTCGACGTCGCCGTCGCCCACCATCGCGTCCAACTGCTCGCAGGCGTAGATCCACACCGCGATCAGGTTGTCCGACGGGCCCTGGAAGCTGTAGTCAAAGCTCATCGGCGTCCACGGACCCGGATTGCCGTCGCCCTGATCCTTCAGGCGCACCAACACGGAGTCGATGCCGGTCAGGTCGTCGCTGCCCGGAAGGTCGGCCTTCACATAGATGAAGAAGCCGCCCATCTGCGGACCGTTGTTCAGGAACTCGCAGTAGCTGCAGCTGTACTGCTGGCCCTCTTCGGGCTGGTAGACACAGGTGATCGGCGCCGAAGCGTCGGACTCACAGGCCACCGGCAGCACATGCTCGACTTCCACGTTGCCGCAGTCGTCGATCACTTCGACACGCCACTTATAGACTACGCCGTCGGTCAAAACGACCGTGCCGTCCGTCGTCCAGTTCGTGGTGGCGCCGACTTCCGCGACCAAGGTGTTCGGGTAGCCGCCGGAGCCGTTGTCGTAGTAGATGCGAACCAGGTCGATGTCGTTGTTGCTGTTCGGATACTGGTCGCCCCAGCTCCAATACAGGTTGATCACGCCAAACGCGGCGCTCTCACAATAGAAGTCGACCACCGGCTCAGGATAGTCGGTGTCGATGCTGTAGCCACCCGTCGCCGCGTCCAGAACCGTCGTGTAGACCGTGTCCCAGTTCTGGGCGTTGTCTACAATATAGAGCGCCACGATCGCGTTCGGATCCAGCGGACCGTAGTCGATCGCCGAGTTCTGCGGCTGGTCGCCCAGGATCCAATCCAACTGCCAGTTGCCGCCGCCCAGATTGTTCAGCAGATACTGGGAGTAGGCCACGCCATTCAGGTCGCCCAGACCGGCCTGCATCACATTGGCGTAGATCGCGACCAGGTCGGTGTCTGTGACACCCTGCACCCGGATGCGAATGCTCTCGCCAATCTTCAGGCAGCCGTTCAGGTCGGTGTCCGACAGACGCAGGAACTCGCCCGGCGGGATCGACGGGCCGACGTTGTCCACCGGCGCGTTGAGCGTCACGCTCAGCGAATCCTCGTTGCAGGCGTTGTCGACCACGTGCAGCCAGGCACTCTCCGCCGCGCCGTCGAGCACGCCCGGCAGAACCTCATGCTTGGCCTCGAAGCGGCGGTCGCCGGCATCGTCGGTCAGCGTGATGCCGACCGGACCCGCATAGAAGTCGTAGATCGTCGTGAATACGGCGCACACTTCGCCGAACGGCTCGTTCGCCATGTCAATGAAGAAGCGAACCGTGTCGCCCGGATTCACGATGCCGTTGCCATTGGCGTCCCAATGCAGGGTCCACGACGCCGGACGGCCCGCCACGGCGGGCTTCTTGGTGTCGATCGGCTCAGCCACCAAAGTCGAGCAGCGGCTGGCGTTGCCGAAGGCGTCCTGCAGCTCGGCAATGATCCAGTGCGTGCCACCCGGTATATCGACCGGAAGGTTCACCGTCGGACCGACGTTCATCAGATCATAATTGGTGCTGTCAAACTCCGCCACATACGCGAAGTTGTCGTAGCCAAAATACCCCTTGAACCGCCCCATCGTCTGCGATGAGGCGTTGTTAGTGAATTCCCGGACATAAACCTTCGGCCACCCCGTCTTGCAGGTGTCGTTGGGCACGTTGGTGACGTCCAAATCCAAGCGGATCAACAGCGAGTCGCCCAGGTTGATCACGTCGTCCGGGTCGCAGCCGCCATAGATGCAGTTGTTGATGAAGTAGTTCGAGAGCCACATGTCGGCGCATTCCGGCCCTTGATTATCGATGATAATCGAGTAGCCGTTGTTGGTGTTCGGCGACGAAGTCGGGATGCAGAAGTCACGAATGGTGACGTCGTCATTGGGACCCCACACCACGCCAAGCCCGTTGTCCTCGTCGATCTGCATCCGCTCAGCGCGAATCTCGACCATCACACCCGTCATGTCGTAAGTCGGGTTGGCGCCGATGCCGGCCGGATTCATGTCGACGACGAGATGGTAGTAGCGAGACGAATCGCCCGGGATCACTTCAGGGTTCGTCAAGACCATCAACACCGAATCGTTGGTCTGGAATGGGGTGCCGACATTAGCCACGCCAACCAGGACATCAACGCCGTTGTCGAAACGGGCGGTGGTGTCAGTCGTCTGACCAACCTCCCGATACAGGCGGATCTGGCTGATCGTGTTCGTCCGCTCGCAAAGCGAGTGAATGTACAGCCGGGTCCACGTGTCAGGATTCCCGCCTTGCTCATCATACCGGAAGCTCATAATCGGCACGTTGGTGCTGTTCGGTCCGGCGTAATTGTACCAGCGCTGTTTCCACTTGTACGCCGTTGTGTTGTTCGTCCGCCACGCCAAGTCAGCGCACGAATCAACAGGGAATTCCTCGTCGTAGATGTAGGCTGTCGGCTGCGAGAACACGACGTTGGAGAACATCAAATCCTCGGGGCTCGCTTGGATCGCTCCCGACTTGATGTCCGCGTCCCGTCCAGCCAGAGCCGACGTCGCCGACAAACCGACGAGCGTCAGGGCGATCAGCGCCGCCCAGAGACTCCATCTCCACGGTTTCATCCGCGCTCCCCCTTCCTGAGGTGAGTTCGCCCCACTGCCCGAGCGGGACGACCGCGCATTAGTGTTGTTTCGATACATGTCCTTTCCTCTTCCTCCTCCTGGATATGAAATACACTTTGCTTCTTTGCGCTTAAATCTCCGGGAAACAAAAAACGACAACCAGCGTGACGCCGTTGCTTCGTGCATTGATCCCCCCCTTTGTGCGAGCGCTTTCTGGACTGAAATTGGGGAGGCCTCGCTTGTGCCGACCGGCCGCCGCATCAGCCGGTTCGGGCGCCCGTCAAAAACAAACGGACGCCGTCAAGCGGTCACCCGCCCGACGCCGAATCGATGCGCCTGGTGAAACTCCCCAACTGAATCTGACCCTCCCATGGTGCGCGGCCGCCCAACAACTCCCGCCGCGCTCTTTAGACCCTCGCTTTATCCCAACATCCGCGGTCGACCGCCCAACGTTAACTCACGCTCAGCCAATCGACCACAGCAAAAATCAGGACCCCAAATCCCGCCCGCCTCTGTGCCCCACAGATTCGGGTATGAATGCCGCCAACGGAATGCACCGCGCGCATTCGTTGTCAAGTCAATTGTTCCCATACTGCTTATGGGAACCGGCCCACAGCCTGTGGGCAAGGGTCAATCGGGATTATCGGACCCCAACGATCCAAGGTTTAGCGATGTTTTGGATAACCCGACCCTCCCCCGATCCGCTTGCGGCGGACCCCAACTTGGCCGCCAAATATCATAGGGGTGCAATACCCCTGCAAGACTTTTTTTGGCCCACGCCGAAGATTTCCGTCACTCAACCCAAGACCCTGTTTCCGGTTAGGATCATCCCTCCGAAGCGTGGCTTTAAGGCGGCCATGCTACTGCCAAGTCCAGCGACAGGTTGGCCGAAATCCAACCTGTCACTTCGCGCATATTTTCACATAGACGATTGCCGCATCGGCACTTACGCCCCCGCCCTCAAATGACAGGGCCACCAACCCCAAGGTTGGTGGCCGATCAACCGCCAAAGTCCGTTTTTCTGCTGAGCCGACTAAATCAGTCGCACTTGTCTTGTTCCCGTCGCATCAGCGCGGCGAGACATGCACCGCCCGCGAGTACCCGCCCGGCAATCCCGCGTCCTGCGAGCCCGGCGACGAGACCGCCGGCTGCCAGGCCTGCGCATACGCCAACAGGTCGTTGGCGTTGCAATCGGAGAGCATCACGCAGACATAGTCGTCGCACTCCTGCCAGAGCACCGCGCGGCAACACCCCAGCTTCACGCTGCGGTACTCGCGCTCGCCCACCTGATAGTGCGGGCCGCTTTCGACCCGGAACGCGGAGGCGGGTATGAGAAAAAGCGAGACCGGTTCGGTCGTGCCGCCGGCGAATTCAAAACGTCCGAGTTTGCCGTCCTTCCACGGCATCACGCAGCACTCATGCAGACCCAGCCCCGACGGCGGCGCATCGGGCACCAGCGTCGCCACCCCGGGATTCATCTGCGCCGCGAGGAAGGCCTTGGCCTGCGCATAATCCTGCGTTTCAATGCCGACCTCTTCGACCGGCAGCATGTCGTGGTGGTAGTAGGCCAGCGTGACCCACGGCGTACGGTCCGGCCCGGCGTCGCGTCCCAGCCAGGCGCCGCCCAGCCCCACCGCCAGCAAAAGCCCCGCCGCCACGGCAAAGCGCGTCAGCATCGACACGACATTCACCGGCGCGGGCGCCGGACGGGGGAGAGACTCCGCCTCGGCCAGACGGGAAAGCAAGTGGGCCTTGAATTCGGCGCGGGCCGGCGGGCGCGGCGCCGCGTGCGTCACGAATTCATGGAAAATGCGTTCGGCCTCGTAATGCTCGAAGCAGTGACGGCACGCCTGCACATGAGCGGCGATCGCCGCGCGCTCGGTCTCGCCGATCTCGCCGTCGAGATACTCGTACAGTTTGGCCAGGGCCTTGCGACAATCACACACCATGCGTCATCTCACAAGCGTTGCTCATCACACCGTTTCTCACTCCATGCCGCCTTCGCCCCACCTAGGCCAAGCCGGCGCTCATTGACATCGTCGCGGCCGCCGCATCCCGCGGCCGTCTTCTTTTCGGGCGCTCTGCCGTTGTCGGAACCGTTCGCCAGTGCGCGTTGGCCCGAAGCGATCCGTCTACTTCGGCCCGACCACTCCCGCCTTCTGCGCCTGCGACAGAAGCGCCTTCTGGAGCAGTTTCCGCCCGCGGAACAACCGCGACTTCACCGTTCCCATCGGCACATTCAGCGCCAGCGCGATCTCCTCGTACGACAGTCCTTCCACAAACGCCATCACCACCACCAGCCGGAAATCCTCCGGCAGCGACTCGATGGCCTTCTCGATATCCTCGCCGAGGACGCGGTTGAACAATTCCCGCTCGGGCGTCTGCCCGGGCGTGACCATCCCGCCCTCGACCATGCGTCCATACAGTTGGAAGTCCTCGACATCATCAAAATCGACCTGCGTCGGCGCCTTCGATTCCTTCCGGTAGCGGTTGATGAACAGGTTGGTCAGGATCTTAAACAACCACGCCCGGATGTTGGAACCTTCTTCGAACCGGTCAAAGTACCGGTAGGCCTTCAGCGCGGTCTCCTGGACCAGGTCCTCGGCGTCGGCGGGGTTCTTCGTCATCCGCAACGCCGTCCGGTACAGCGCATCAAGGTGCCCCTTGATCAGGGCCTCAAACTGGGAGCGATCACCCACGGGCAGACCCCGTCCGGCAACGCTCCACCCCTGACAACACCAAGAGAATCCGCATGTTCCGTCGTTTCTCGTGCGCCGCCGGCGAATTGTCCGCGTTCTGACAGCGCGACGTGATTGGCGAAACTACACAATTCAAACTCTCCCCACCACGCCATTTCCTGCCGCAGCTCAGCCCCAGGTTTACCCCTTCTCCTATTATGTTGGCTCACTGTCGCTCGCCTCATTGCCTGTGCTGGCTCGATCATACAGGATTTAGTGTTGCTGAAAACCCGCCAAACAAGATGTAGTATATCAACGCAGACCAGGAGTCGCACTTCACCGCCTGACACCGATTGATGCATCCGGCCTGTCCACCCGACCGGTTCTCACTGCAGATCTTGTCGACGGCGCATCCGGTGGCGGGCCATCGAACGCGACCGACGCACAGACCGCATAAGCGATTGAAATAGTGGCGATTACAATTAGTCAAAAAGCGGCGCGCCTGATCCCTGTCGGCTTGACAGTCCCCTAGAGTCTGGCTAACGAGGAGGGTAGGTCGGACTGGTTTAACACGGCCGTTCGCATCATGCGGGATGTGGCAGGCCCACACGCTTTCGATTCGACAACTTGGGAGGTGGCAATGTCACGGTTCGGTGTCTGTCTGGCGCTTGTGATCGCGCTTATTTTCGGCGTGTCGTCACTGCATGCGCAGGTGCAACTCGACTGGTCGCACATCCACGTCGGCCCCGGCGGTAACGACGATGAAGCCCGCGGCATCGGCGTCGACGCCTCAGGCAACTGCTATGTCGCCGGCGGCAGCGCCGGCACGTCCGACTGGGATTTCCTCGTCGGCAAGTACAACCCGGCCGGCGGAGTGGATTGGGAGATCCCGATCAACGGCCCCGGCGACTCCTCCGACTATGCCATGGCCATGGTCGTCGATGACGCCGGGAACTGCTTCATCTCCGGTTGGACAACAACCAAGGGCGTGTTCGGATCGGGACTGCTGATCTGCAAAACGACGCCGAGCGGGACTGTCGACTGGTCGCGTCCGCACAACATCAATCAGATGACACCGCGCATGATGGTCTTTGACCCGGCGGGAAAAATCATCGTCTCCGGCATGGGCTACAGCAGCGGCTATCACTCGGCCGTCGTCAAGATCGATCCCCAGACCGGGGATTCGCTCTGGACCACCTTCTACAAATGGACCGGCGCAACCGGAGGCAACGGGCAGAGCGTGGCCGTCGCTTCGGACGGCAGCGTCTATGTGGCCGGGACGGCCACCAAGCCCACCGACAATCTCGACGACATCCTCGTCTTCAAACTCGGTCGCGACGGCGATACGCTCTGGGGACGGACCTACGACGGTCCGCTGCACCGCTACGACGAGGGACTCGGTATCGCCGTCGACAACGCCGGCAACGCCTATGTGACGGGGGCGATCAAGGACTCCAGCGGCAATCGCGACTTGGTTGTGCTCAAGTACACCGCCAACGGCACGCTTGTGTGGGATTGGACACTTGGGGTTGGCTCGACTGTCTCATGCTGGCCGGTGGGAATCGCCCTGGATCCCGGCGGCAACCTGTGCGTCGGCGCCACATCGTCCAACATCGGCTCGGGGTACGATTTCACGTTCATCAAGCTCTCCGCCGATGGCGATTCGCTGTGGGTATCACCTTCGATGCGCAGCGGTTACGAAGAGTCCTATGGGATGGCCATGGACGCGGTCGGCAACTTGTATCTCACCGGCATGGGGCAGGGGCCGCAGGACTTTGATCAACTGACCATCAAGTTTAGCGGCGCCACGGGTGGGCCCGAATGGGACCAGGTCTGGGACAACGGCGGCAGCGATGAACGCGCAACCCGCATCTGTGTCGCCGAAGAGGACCATGTGTACGTCGCCGGTTACGTCAACCCACCCGGCGAACCCGATACCAAAAGAGATGTCAGCATCATCTGCTACGAATCGGTCAGCGCCGCGGTCTTCGAACCGGAGACCAACGATCCGCCGCGTGACTTCGCGCTCCACCAGAACGCACCCAACCCCTTCAACGCCGCGACGATCATCCGTTTCGACCTCGAAACCGGCGGCGACGCCGAACTTCAGATCGTCAACCTGCTAGGCCAAACCGTGCTCACCCACCGTGAGACCGGCCTCGCGCCGGGTTCCTACGCCTTCGAATGGGACGGACGCGACGCGCACGGACATGCGCTGGGCAGCGGCGTTTATCTCTACCAACTGCGCACGGCGGGGCAGACCCTGGCGCGCAAGATGGTGCTCATGAAGTAGGCGGCGCCGCCGGCTTCGCCGACAGACCGCGCAGAAACGGATTGAAGTCCCGTTCGATCGCCACCGTGGTGCTCGGGCCATGCCCCGGGTGCAGGCGCGTCGACGGCGGCAGCGTCAGAATCTCCGTTTCCAGCGAGCGCACGATCGTGGCGTAGTGGCCGCCGGGGAAATCGGTGCGACCGATCGAGCCGGAAAAGATCAAATCGCCGCAGAAAACATCCTCGGGAAAGACCAGCAGGCAATGCCCGGGCGTGTGCCCCGGCGTGTGCGCCACCCGCAGCGACAGCGACCCGACCGGGATGATGTCGCCATGGGCCAGCTCGACATCGACCTCCGGAACCTTCGCGCCGAAGATGCCGAACATCGCCGCGCTCTCCACCAGTCGCGCAAAGTGTACCGTCTCCGCCGGGTGCAGATAGAACTTCGCCCCCAGCGCCTCCTTGAGCGCCTGCACTGCCGCGACATGGTCAACGTGCGCGTGGGTGTTGACGATCTTGTCGATCGCCAGCCCCAACTCGGCCACCTTGCGCAGGATGCGTTCGGCCTCGTCGCCGGGGTCGATCACAATCCCCTGACCGGTGGTCTCGTCGCCGACGATATAGCAATTCTCCAGAAGCGGGCTGACGGTGACTTTGTCGATGATCATCGCGATGGTCCGTTTGGGGCAACAACGGGCTTTGGCCGCGCTGCGTTGGTCCGTTTATTCCGGCGGCCATGACCGCCGTCGCCGATTTGACACTCAAGCCCGGACGTGACAAACCGGTCCGTCACCGCCATCCGTGGATCTTCTCCGGAGCAGTCGCCGGACTGCGCGTCCAGGCGGCGCCGGGGGATATGGTACGGGTCCGCGCCGCAAATGGCGAGCCCCTCGCCGTCGGCTACTACAACCCCCACTCGCAGATTGTCGTGCGCCTCTTGGCCTGGGACCCGGAGGCAACGATCGATGACACCTGGTGGGGGCGGATGATTGCCGAATCGGTGGCGCGACGTTCCGCTCTGACCCGGTCCGATGACACCAACGCCTACCGCCTGGTCTACGCCGAGGCCGATGGCCTGCCGGGGCTGATCGTCGATCGCTACGACGACATCCTGGTCTGTCAATTCCTCACCGCCGGCATCGAACGCGCCCGTCCCGCTCTCGTCGAGGCCCTTGCCGGTCTCCTTCGCCCGCGGGCGATCCTCGATCAGAGCGACAACGAGATCCGTCAGGTCGAAGGCCTGCCACCCGCCGCCGGCACCGTCAGGGGAGAGGCGCCGCCAGAATCGATCGCGATTCGCGAAAACGGTTTCACCTACCGGGTTGACTTCCGCTCGGGACAGAAGACCGGATTCTATCTCGACCAACGCACCAACCGCGCCCGCGTGGCCCGCCATGCCTCCGGACGCTCGATTCTCGACTGCTTCTGTTACACCGGCGGCTTCACCGTCCCGGCGCTTGCCGCCGGCGCAACCGCGGCCACCTGCGTCGATTCCTCCGCGCCCGCCCTGCAGATGCTGACGACCAATGTCGCCGCGCTGGGGGAGAAGACGCCATCGGTCGAATCAATCTGCGGCAACGTCTTCGAAGTGCTGCGCAAGTTCCGCGACCAGGCACGGCAATTCGACCTGATCATCCTCGACCCTCCCAAACTGGCGGCGGCGCAGACCCAAGTCACCAAGGCGCTTCGCGCATATAAGGACTTGAACCTCTTGGCCTTAAAGCTTCTGACTCCGGGCGGCATCCTTGCCAGTTTCTCCTGTTCGGGCGCGGTGACACGGGCCGCGTTTCAGGACGCGGTCGCCTGGGCCGCCACCGATGCGGGACGGTCGGTACGCATCCTCGAGCAACTGGGGCAGGGGGAGGATCACCCGCTTCTGATCTCATTCCCCGAATCGGAGTACATGAAGGGCATCATCGCCCGTGTCGACTGACCATCCCCGACTGTTTCGGTCCGACCTTATTGTCAGAGATTTGCATCATCTCTCGCGGTATTCGGGTTTTGGCTTTCGTATATCCCGTGAAAGTCGATCCATACACCAGGGAGGGGCCATGAACTCACCAAGGCTTGTTCGCTGGGCGCTCGTGATCGTCGTGTTTTTCGCCGCCGAGGCGCTGGCCGGACCGATTAAGATTCACGTGGAAGGCACGTTAACGGGTCCGGATGGCAGTCCCACCTACGATGGCATCTATCCGGTAACGGTGCGGGTGTGGAATGGCGGCAGCACACCGATCCTCAAAGTCGACACGGTGCAGTTGCCGGTCGTCCACGGGAAGTTCCTGATCCATATCGGGCCGTATGATGTCCTGACGCGCGAGCTGTTTTCGACCCAAAAATCACTCTCGTTTCAGTTCCCCGGCGAGAACGAAATCTCCCCGCGCAGCCCCTTTCTGCGGATGGCGCCCTCCGGCGAGATCTACTGCGCGCCGGTGCGCTTGAGCACCGCCGGTCTGCCCACCGTCGATGCCGGTACCCGCGTGCGGCTGGGACGCCCCGCTCCGCAGAAATCGGCCGTCGGCATCCTGCTGTCGATGACCGGCAGCCAGATCGAGCTGCTTGATGCGCGTACACCGGGCCTGATCAACCGCTTCGCCTTCGATTCGATCGATGCCCTCGACATCAGCACCCGCTTCCGCCGCCATGGCGAGGTGGGATTCCTCGCCGGCGTGATCCTGGGCGCCGCCGCCGGCTATGCCATGGGGTCCGGCGAGGAGGACGATTTGTCGATGTCTAAGGAAACCAAGCGCGCCTTCGATGCCTTCGCCGGGGCGATCATCGGCGGCCTGACCGGCTACCTGCTCGGCAACTCGATCACCACCGACCGCTGGCAATCCCTGCCGCTGGACCGTGTGCGCGAACGCGCCCGCAACGGCGACAATGTCCTGGCCGGCGACCGGCGCTGAGTTCGGCCCGCCGACCGACCAACCGACACAAAACGCCCGGAGCCAATCGGCTCCGGGCGTCGTGCATTTGGAAACACTGTCCAGTGACGTACGGCGGACGGTCTACGACATCCCCATCACATCGAGGATGCGATTGAGATCATCATGGCCATAGTAATCGATCACTATACGGCCGCGTTTTTTCGACTCGAGAATGTGCACCGTGGCGCCCAGACGGCGGCGCAGCGTCTGCTCGACCGCCTCCAGTTCGGGGGAGCGTTTCTTCGCCCGCGAGAGCATGCGCTTGGGACGGCCGTAGACGATCTCCTCGGTCTTGCGCACCGAGAGCGACTCGGAGACCACGCGGTTGGCCAGCTTGATCTGCTCGGCCGCCGACGGCAGCGCCAACAGCGCGCGCGCATGCCCCGCGGTCAGCTTGCCGCCGCCGATCTTCTCGCGCACCGCCTCCGGCAGCGAGAGCAGGCGCAGGGTGTTGGCCACCGTCGAACGGTCCTTGCCCACCCGCTGGGCGATCTCCTCCTGCGTGTAGCCGAACAGGTGCGAGAGTTTCTGGTAACCGGCGGCCTCGTCGAGCGCGCTTAAGTCCTCACGCTGCAGATTCTCGATCAGCGCCCATTCCAGTTCAGCTTCAGGGGTGGAGGACTCGGGGATGATCGCGGGGATCTCGACCAGCCCCGCGGTCTTCGCCGCGGTCCAGCGCCGTTCGCCGGCGATCAGTTGGTACTGCTCGCCGACCTTCTTGACGATGATCGGCTGCAGCACGCCATGCTCGCGGATCGAATCGGCCAGCTCGTGCAGCTTGACCCCGTCCAGCTGCGTGCGCGGCTGATGCGGATTGGGAACAACCTTATCAATCGGTATAGTGACAACGCCCGTGCCCGGCTTCTCCGCCGCCGGCGCCGTCGGTATTAACGCCTCCAACCCCCGTCCCAACGCGACCCGATTCATGACGCAATGACCTCCTTGGCCAACGACACGTAATTCTCCGCTCCCGCCGACAGCATGTCGTACAGGACAATCGGCTTGCCGAACCCCGGCGCCTCCGCCAACCGCACATTCCGCTGGATTACCGTCTGATACACCTTCCCGGCAAAGAACTTCCGCGCCTCCGCCTCGACCTGGCGTGAGAGATTCAGACGGGAATCGTACATGGTCAGAAGCACTCCCTCGATCTCCAGCTCCGGATTAAGCGACCCCTTGATCCGGTTGATGGTGTCCAGCAAAAGTCCCAACCCCTCAAGGGCGAAGTACTCGGTTTGCACCGGGATCAGGACCGAGCCCGATGCAACTAATGCATTCAATGTCAATATGTTAAGCGATGGTGGACAGTCGATAATGATGAACTCATACGGGAGATTGCTGTCAGCGAGGGCATCCTTCAGACGCGATTCGCGTCCGGCCATTTCTACCATCTCGACTTCGGCGCCGACCAACCGAATCGCGGAGGGGAGAATGTCGAGACGATCCACCCCGGTGGGGATTGCCGCTTCACGCACCGGAACTCCGTTGAGAACCACTTCATAAGTCGATGTGGTGACTGTTGATTTGTCGATGCCCAGGAACGATGTCGAGTTGGCCTGCGGGTCGAGATCCACAAGCAATGTGCGCTTACCGCTGATCGCCAAACAACTTGCCAGATTGACCGCGGTGGTTGTCTTGCCCACCCCCCCCTTCTGGTTGGCCACCGAGATGATGCGCCGTGCCGTCACTGCTTCCCTCTGCGAATAATTGCATTTATAACTACATGCCTGACAGCGTAGTGGTGGATCATCGTTTCTTGTAGACTACTAATGATAGACTGGTGATGTCAATGACTTCTTTAACATCAACAACCATCAATTGTTCGAATTTCTCATTCTGAGCGGTCGTGATCAGATCTGAGTCGCCTGGTTTGTAGGTGAAAAGCAACCCGCCATGGACAAGCAACTCCCCGGCCCAGGCAAGACTCTGCGGCAAATCCGCCACTGCTTTGATACTGACAACCTGGCATTCTGGACGCGGATCTTTCGCTATCACTCGTTCGATCTCGCCAGCGATCACCCGCAGGTTGGCGATGCCAATCTCCTGCGCAGTGCGCTCGATGAAGTAGGCCTTCTTCGCCACCGCTTCGACGGCAATGAATTCGACGTGTGGTTCTACGATCGCCAGCGGCACCACCGGGAATCCGCCACCGGAACCGATGTCGATCCAACGGCAAGGATCGGTACGGTCCACCCGCAGCGGCAGAAGCGAGACCACAATCTGCCGTTTGATCTCCTGCTCAAGCTCGCTGGCCCGGGAGATCAGATTGATCCGTCGGTTGGCTGCGGCCAGCAGGTCGGCATACTGCTCCAACCGCACCAAGGCATCAGGATCAATGGATTTAACGCCAGCGGCTTTCGCCAGCAGGACCGGATTCAGTTTCACGTGAAACGCCCCCGTTCACTCAGTCAAGGAGTCACCGAACGGATGACGATGTCAATCGACTTTCGCGGGAATTAGTCGGACAATTCGCGATGTTCCACGTGAAACGGCCGTCGGTCGCTCTAGCTACGGCCATTACCCACCTTGAGATGAATCATCAACAGATTGAGGTCGGCCGAGGTGATGCCGGGAATACGCGACGCCTGTCCGAGCGTCGCCGGACGGATCCGCGCGAACTTCTCGACCGACTCGCGACGCAGACCGGGCAGCGATGCAAAGGACAACGTCTCCGGAATGCGCTGCGACTCCATGCGCTGGAACTGCTCGATCTGACGCTGCTGGCGCTTGATGTAGCCGCGGTACTTGATAGCCACCTCAATCTGCTCCGCCGCATCCGGATCGTAGTCTTCCAGCTCCGGATGATACTGGCGCAGATCGGAAAGACTCACCTCCGGGATCCGCAGCAGTTGATCCAGCGTGGCGCCACCCTGACGACGCAACCCCGCATAAGGGAGTGACTCTCCCGGGACTGTAGTCCTGCCGAACGCGGCGATCGCGTGGTCGATCTGCTCCCAGCGTCGACGCAACACATCAAGCTCGTGCTGCGAACGCAGCCCCAGACGCACCGCATGATGCGCGAGACGTCGTTCGGCGTTGTCCTCGCGAAGATGCAGGCGATGCTCGGCGCGCGAAGTGAACATGCGGTATGGTTCATCGACTCCCAGCGTCACCAGGTCATCGATCATCACGCCGATGTATGATTCGGCCCGGCTGAGGACAAACGGCGTCTCGGCCCGGCAGCAAAGCACCGCATTGATCCCGGCCACCAACCCCTGGCCGGCGGCTTCTTCATAGCCGGATGTCCCATTGATCTGCCCGGCGAAGAAGAGACCGGGAATGATCTTAGTCTCAAGCGAAAGTTTAAGTTGCGTCGGCGGAAAATAGTCGTACTCGACAGCGTAACCGGGACGTGTCATCTCCACCGCTCGCAACGCTGGGATGGTACGGAGGGCTTCCAACTGCACATCGGCGGGGAGAGAAGTCGAAAATCCATTGATGTAGATCTCGTCGGTTCCCATCCCCTCCGGCTCGAGGAAGAGTTGGTGACGCGGCTTCTCGGCGAACTTCTTGACCTTGTCTTCAATCGATGGACAATAGCGTGGCCCGATCCCGGAGATCTGACCGTTGAACAGCGGCGAACGGTCGAAGTTGGCGCCGATCACCTCATGCGTTGCCGGGGAGGTATAAGTCAACCAGCAAACCGCCTCGTTGCGGATGGCAACCGGCTGTCGCCGCGAAAATCCGCGCGGCGGCTCATCGCCGGGCTGAATCTCGCAGAGCGAGTAGTCGATGGTCAACCCATCGAGCCGCGGCGGGGTTCCGGTCTTCAAACGCCCGACTTCAAAACCGAGATCTCGCAGTTGCCCCGAAAGTCCCTCGGCGGGCGGTTCGCCATAACGTCCCGCCTTCTCGATTTTGCTGCCGACATGAGTGACTGCCTCCAGGAAGGTGCCGGCGCAAAGCACGACCGCATCCGCCGCATGATGCTCTCCGTCCTGATCGACGACGCCGGCAATCCGACCGCCTTTGATGAGGAGTGAGTTCACACCGCCGCGACGGACAATGACACCCGTCTTCTGCGATATATCTTCTTGTGCCGCTTGTTGATATGAACGTCGATCGCACTGACAGCGCGAGGACTGTACCGCTGGACCTTTGCGGCGATTTAGGACCTTGAACTGAATCCCGGCACAGTCGGCCAGATACCCCATCCGGCCACCGAGGGCATCGATCTCTCGGACGATCTGTCCCTTGCCGATGCCGCCGATGGCAGGATTGCAGGACATTCGTCCGATTGCCGCCGGATCCTGAGTGATGAACAGCACCCGGGCGCCCATGGTCGCCGCCGCGGCCGCCGCCTCGATGCCGGCATGTCCGCCGCCGATGACAATGATGCGTGGCGTCAAGTCCATCGCCTTCCAATGTAGCGATTTTCCGGCGGGATTGCGCGCCCATGGCGGATGTGTTTGCCGTGAAGCCGGTGCCGAAAACCACATCTCGGTACATGCAAAAAGAGTGGGCGCGTCATCCGCGCCCACCCTTTGACACTCGACGAGGACTCACTGAAGTGAGCCGCATCGCGCCCGGCTACTGACAGGTTATCAGTACCGTATGCACCATGAGCATGCCGCCGAACTGCGGATCGACATCACGGATGGTCAGGTAGCCAGTGTGATTACATGGGAAACTCGGGTTGTCGGCGGTAAAGATGAATCCTCGCGCGACCCCGTACTTGTCGGTGAACTGCGTGGAGCCGGAAATGCTGCCGCTGATTCCCTCGCTGGTTGACTGCACCGTGATTTCGATTTCATGACCGCCCAGCGGATTGCCATCGTAATCGCGAACAACCACTTCGACCGGGACAAATGCTCCTTGGTGCACCTGACTGGCCATGTTGACCTGCGAGAAGCGCGGGTCCGACTTGCCAGTCAATAGCGTCACATTCACGCTGCCGTGATAACCGGTCGGTCCGCCGGCGTTGGCGCGGATGGTGGCCACCACGCCGATCCCATCACCCGGAGTTGTGTAACTGTAGTCCTGGTCCAGAACCGGCGGACGGTAGTAGCCGATATAAGTGGCGGAATTGCATCCATCCTGAAGCAGACCCGATTGGATCGACCCGAAGTCCGTCAGCAACTCGATGGGCGTATCGGTATCGACAAACACGCCGTTGATGTCCAGCACCGCGATCTCCACGCGACCGAGACTGTCCCCGGAAGCGACCATGGTCTGCGGCCAAGTCACGAATGTGCCGGTGGATGGCGCGCCCGACTCGAGGAAGACACAGGTGTCCCTGACCGTGCCGCCGGCGGTTTCGCACCAGATGTAGACATAGGGATCGTTGCGCGGCTCGCCGGAGTTCCAGAACGTCTCGGCCTTCCCACGCACCGTCTGCTCGATCATCGTCTCCGCGGCGCCCTCAATCAACCCCTGCTCGGTGCCGAAGTAGACCGCAGTCGAATCAGGAACCTCATTGCCCCACTGATCGACCACCACCGCCAGCACGCGATTGTTGTATCCGGTCTGGCTCCACGAGGGGACATTGCAGTCCTCCACCCCGCAGGAGATCGCCGCCGGCGGGCCGCTGCGGATCGTGACCTGCGTGGCGGTGGAGAGGACCGTGCCGGCGCGGGCACGCAGACGGACGGTGCCGGGGAGGGTGCCGGCGTTGAGAGTGACCGTCGCCTGCCCCAGCGCGTTGGTCCGCGCGGTGACCGGTCCGACCGCCTCGCCGTTGACCGTCTCGCCGCCGCCCGGGCCCGCGGTGATCAGGAACTCGATCGGCAGCCCCTCGTCGGCGGGATTGCCATGCTCATCGTAGGCCTCCGCCACAATGCGCGTCCACTCAATGCCTCCGGTGCCGCGCACCTGGATCCGTTGCCGTTCGGGTGACAGCGCGATCGTGTGCACCGGATTGCCCGCAACCAGCGAGAGGATGGCCTCGCCGGTAATGCGCTGCGGGCCGGAGCCGGCGGTCACCTTGATGTGCACCGGTCCGGCGATGAAGCCGGCGGTAAAGGTGGCGTTGGCCTGGCCGTTGGCCGCGTAGCGCAGCCGGTCGATCACGCCGAGCGCGTCCCATTCCCCGTCGGCGTCGGCGTCATACACCAGCGCGTCGACATTAGGCGTCCAGGCCCCGTCGCCGTCGATGTCGTTGAACTTCTCGCCCGCGACAAACTTGACCGGCGTGTTGTCGGGAATCGGATCGCCGGCGTTGTCGGCGATGACTGCATGCACCGCCGCCGTTGCTTGCCCGTCGGCCACCAACACCGGGGGAGTGATCGTCAAGGTCACCTGCCCGTTGGTGCCGCCGCCCCCGTCATCGTCGCTTTCTTCGATCACGATGGTCACGTATTCGGTGCTGGGGTTGTTGCCCACACGCGCGCCGATCAGGACGCTGCCCGGTTCGGCCGCGGTAAAGGTGGTCGCGGCGATGCCAAGCGCGTTGGTGGTCACCGCGGTGGCGGTGAAGGTCACCGAGGCGGCCGGGATCGCCGACATGTAGACGGTCTCGTCATCCTGGGCGGCGCCGGAGCGGTTGGTCACCAGCACTTCGATCACGCCGACATCCCCTTCGGTCAGCAACGCCGGCGCCACCGAGACATTGCGCACCACCAGGTTTTTATCCTCATCGTCGCCGCAACCGGCCACGACCCATAGTGCCAAACCCGCAAGGATGATTGCACTCCAACTGGATGCACGCATGCCCCAGCGCTCCTTTCGCTTGCTACCCAGCATAGGTTCCATCCCAGGATCGGTAGGTGCTTCCTGGCCTGCCCAGCAACAGGATCAAACTTATCCGCCCCCGGCGGTCGGGTCAAGCGGTTATGGCGCCAACTTGGCCCGCCTGAACTGCCAGAGCCGCAAAGACGATGATATCAGATCACTTCAGTGCACAGTGACCGCCGGTCGGCCCCTCTGTGCGGCCAACCGCCACAAGCGATTGCTATTAGTTTCCACTGCACCCTGCCGGGAATGCGCCGCGATCGCGACCGTCGGCGCCGCTGCCCAGGGCCGGCGACCCCGGGCCGAGACGGAAGTCCTCGACAGCGCGGTCGCAATAGAGAGGATCAAGCAGCATATCGTTGGGGCCGGCCACGGCGCCGCAACAGTACTCCACGACATTGTTGAACAGGCAGTTGTAATCGTTGACGGCAAATCCATCGTCGCCGATGCCGAATTGCACGGAGTTGGTAACGATGTTGTTGCGCGCCACCACCCCGACACCCTGCGACCAGTAGCCGCGCGAATTGTCGTCGAAGGTGTTGCTGTTGATGGTTCCGCCTCCGGAAAAGATCCCGATACCACCCAAGGACCGCGTGTGCACGAAGAGATTGTATTCGATCGCCGGGTTGGCGTCATACGATCCGATCGCGGTGGCGTTGTGCTCGTAGGAGATGTGGTCGCGGATGATGTTGTGATGAATGTGCGGACTGGCGCCGTTGGAAACGAGAATGGCGTGCTTGCCATCGCCTCCGGTGAGGGTGAATCCTGAGAGGGATGCGCCCGCCGGCTCTCCCGTGTCGAACCGCACCGTGGGCTCGTCGAGGATCGCCGGCTCAAGCGTCGTGACGCCGGGACCGCCTTCGCCCACCACGTGAACCCGTTTGCCGTAGAATCGGATGTTCTCGCGGTAGACTCCCGGCATCACGAGAATTGTGTCATCGTCGGCCGCCGCCAGCATCGCGCTGGTGATGGTGGCGTAGTCGATTGGCACAACACGTCGGTGGGAGGCGCCCGTCGCGCACAACGAAAGCGGCAGGGGGCCGCCGCGGAAGGAGTGCTCGATGATGCGCACGACATCGCGAACGTCGATCACGCAATCGCCGTTGACATCGGCCAGATAGAACGCGGCCGGTTCGGCGGCGGCGCGGAAGACGACGTCGATCACCATGACCACATCAACCAGATCGAGGGCCTGATTCATGTTCATGTCCCCCGGCCCGGGGATGAAGAACCGCGCCGCCGACGAGCGTGAATCCGGCCAGCTCGGCGCCCGCCCCGACCCCGCTGACCAGGATGAGTGTGGCCTCAGGAAAAGAGAGGGACAGCGTGGTCGCCTCCGCCCCGCCGGACGATAGCAGCCGCAACGCGCGGCCGCGCAGGTCGAGGTTTTCGGTGTAGACACCGGGCGCAACGAGCACCGTGTCACCGCTGATGGAGGCATCGATCGCCGCCTGGATCGCGGCAAAATCGGCCGGCACATGACGGACGGTGGCCGAGGCAACGGCTGTCAGGCCGAATGCCAGCACGGCCACGGCGGGAAACCCGACGGTTTTCATCTCAACCTCCACAAGCAGGGTGAGGAACTGCGGACCCCTCCAAAATAGCGCGCAAATTCCGCTTCCCAAGTCGGATTTGATCAGGAATTAAAGTATTGTCAGGCTGAGGAAATCTGCGACTGTGGACGGGAATCCCCAACCGCGTGCCGACAGTTGAGACTGGAAATTCGATTACTCCCGACGAAACTCCGCCGCCAGCAGGCCATAGACTTCGCAGTCCATCGGCGTGTCCCACTTGAGCATGTGCTGACGCAAGGTGCCCTCGTGGCGCATCCCCGCCTTCTGCAGGACTCGTCCCGAGGCCGGATTGGTGGCGAAGTGCTCCGCCCAGATGCGGCGCAGTCTGCGTCCAAACCCATACGCGAGCACCGCGCGCAACGCCTCGGTGGCATACCCCTGCCCCCAGAACTCACGGCCGATCCAATAACCGACTTCCGCGCGCGCATGCCACGGCTGGATCTCGAGTCCAATGCTGCCAACCAGGAGGCCGTCCGCACGGCGCACAATCGCCAGGTTCAATCCCTGCCCTTCGGCGAATGCGATGGCATGCGTGGCGATCCAGCGCTCGGCTTCGCCGTCGGGATAGGGGTGTGGAATGCGGGCGGTGGTGGCGGCCACGGCCCGGTCGCCGGCCAGTAATTGCACGCGGGACGCATCGGTCAACTCGAAGGCGCGCAACACCAGTCGCGTGGTCTCCAGCCGTGGGTACCCTTCAGGCACAGTGCGGATCGATAGCACCATGGCGCTCCTCCCCGTCCGGGGGTGCGATTTCTGTTTTCCTGAGAAAAAGCATCCTGTATGTTGACCCTGTTCTCGCTTCGTGGGTCCTGCCCCGAAGACTCTGACAATTTAGCACGTGCACCCCCTGCGGAGGAGTCTGTCCATGCGTCCCAAATTCTTGCTCGTTGCCTTGGCGTTCGTCGGCCTGCTGATGACAGCCGGTGTCCAAGCCGCGGTGCCCACTCTTATTCATGTGCAGGGCCGTCTGACCGACGCCAACGGCGCGCCGTTGCCGGCGGGAACCGCCACGCTCATCTTCAAGATATTTCCGTCCCCGACCGACACGCGTGAAATCTGGCCGCAGGTGGTGGGACAGGAACAGCATGTGGTGACGCTCGACGCCAACGGCCTTTGGAACGCCCGGCTGGGCGAAACCCACCCCTTGGGCGAGTCGGTGTTCTCGGCCGGCGAGCAGTGGCTGGAAGTGCAGCATGTCGAGTCGGGTGTGGTCCTGCCACGGGTGCAGATGATTACCACGCCCTACTCCCATCGCATCACGACCGTCGACAACGCCAGCGGCGGCGACATCTTCGGCGACATCCGTGTGCACAGCGACGTTTACATCGGCGATCTCGGCGACCCGGGCAATGTCATCGTCCGCGACGGCACCACCTTCCCGCGCGTCAAACTCAACGGCGAGATCGGACAAGTCGAAGCGTTTGACGCCATTGAGCTGGTCGAAAACATCGATGGCGATGTCTTCGCCAGTCTGGACCGCAACGGTTCCGGCGGCGGCATTCTGCGCACCTACGACGAGCTGAACAATCCCACCACCACCATCGGCAGCACCGCCACCGGCAACGGCGGGTTCATCCAGATGTACTACAGCGGCGCCACGCTGGGCGTGGTGGTCGACGCCAACGACGGCAACAGCGGCATGCTCCAGTTGAACACGCCGTCGCGGGTCAACGTCGATCTCGACGCCGATGCCGGCGACGGCGGGGCGGTCTTCACGCTCGGCGACGGGACGCGCAACACCGTCACGCTCGACGCCCTCGGCGGCGGCGGGGGCGGCGGCGCGAATTTCTACAACAGCAACGGCCGCCAGACGATCGAACTGGACGCCGACGAAAACAACCACGGCACCATCCGGCTCTACGATTCCACTCAGGCCACGCGCGCGATCCTGACAACCGACGGCCTGTTCAACGGCAGCGTCGGCGCCGGGCGCATGTCGCTCTATGACGAGGACGGCACCCGCACGGTCGACATCATTGCCGCCGAGGCCGCGGGCAACGGCGCGCAGATCGAACTGCGCGACGGCGCCGGCAACGTGACCATCAACATGGACGCGTCCCCCGGCAACGGCCCGGGGCGCGTCACCACGCAGGTGCTGGAAATCACCGGCGGCGCTGATCTCTCCGAGCAGTTCAACATCAACCCGAGCCCGTCGGGGATGGCGCCGGTGCCCGGCGCGGTGGTCTGCATCGATCCGAATCACCCCGGCGAGCTGGCCGTCTCCGAGGGCGGGTACTGCCGCGCGGTCGCCGGCATCGTCAGCGGCGCGGGCGGGGTCATCCCCGGCATGCTGATGCGTCAGGAAGGCACCACCGCCGACGGCCACCATCCGGTGGCGCTGACCGGTCGGGTCTATGTCCTCGCCGACGCCGATGCCGGCCCGATTGAAATCGGCGATCTGCTCACCACCGCCGATCGCCCCGGCCATGCCATGCGCGCCGGCGATTACGACCGCGCGCACGGCGCCATCATCGGCAAGGCAATGACACGGCTCGCATCGGGGCAGGGACTGGTCCTGGTCCTCGTCAACCTGCAGTAGGAGCGACGGGAGGCCGACGATGAGACGATCACTGCGAACAAGGCGCGCGGCCATCATGGCACTGACAGCGATGCTGCTTTCGGCGACGGCGGCGCAGGCGGAGATACTCGATCCGCCGAAGTATCATAAACAGGACTTGGCGGTCTACTCAGGGACCAGTTCCAACAAGGGTGTGGAGGATCAGGTCGCCTTTCGCGAGACGATTCAAATCAAAGGCGCCGCGTGGCTGCAATTGCGTATCGGCGCCGCGCACCTCGGCGAACGCAGCCGCATCACGCTGCGGTCCCTGCTCGACGGCGCCATCCAACGGCACAACGCTGCCACCTTGAAGGAATGGAACAATCAGAGCGCGATCTTCAACGGCGATGCGGTGGAGTTGACGCTCTACACCGCGGCCGGGGACACCGGTGTCTTTGTCGATGTCACGCAGGCGATCGTGGGGGAGTTTTTCGGTGACGATGATTTGAAGACAATTAAGACGCTCTGCGGCGGCGACAGCCGGGTGGCCTCCACCGACGCGCGCGTCGGGCGGTTGTTCTTCTATGGGTGCACCGCCTGGATCACGGCAAACGCGTCCTTCATCACCGCGGGGCATTGTTGCGATTTCGATCCCGATGACAGCGGGCCGATGGTGCCCGATGGCGTCGCCGACATCAGCGGCGTGGTCGAATTCAACATTCCACAATCGACACCCAGCGGCACGCCGGTGGCCGCCGCGCCCGAGGATCAGTATCCGATCACCGGCGCCTACACCGCCTGGCAATTCCCCGGGGAGGGCGTGGGGCCGTTGGGCGATGACTGGTGCGTCTTCGCCGTCGGCGCCAACGCCAACACCGGGCTGATGCCGGCGTTGGCACAGAACACGTTCTTCCGGCTCTCGCGCGCGACACCGGCCGACGGCGCCACGATTCGCATCACCGGCTGCGGACGCGACAACACCCCGCCCGGAACCACCGGCAACCGCAACAGCAATCACGGAACGCTGCAGACCGCGACCGGACCCTATCAGGGCGAAGGATCCAGTGGATCGGCCTGGTGGCACTCCTACCAGACCGACACCGAGCCGGCCAACTCCGGCAGCCCGGTCATTCGCGAAAGCAACAACCTGGCCATCGGCGTGCACACCAACGGCGGCTGCCAGTCCGATGGCTCCGGCGCCAATTCCGGGACATCGTTTGAGCGCGATGAGTTTGAGCAGTTCGTCAACGACTTCCCGAGCGTCAACACGATCTACGTCGACATCGGCCACCCCGAGCCCAGCAACCTGGTCGGCTCGATGTTCTTCCCGACCAACAACGTGACGTCGGGGGTCACATTGGTCCCGGCCAACGGCGTGTTGAGCGTGGTGCGCGGCACCTACTCCGACGTCATCACCATCAGCAAGGCGATGCTGGTGCAGGCGCCGGTGGGGACCGTGGCCATCGGCGTCACCCCCGGCCCGAATTCGATCGAGGAAGAACAGTCGCCCGACCCGGCGACGCCGCCGCAGGACTAGCGCTATTTCCCAATGCAGAAACCAGCGAAGATGTGCGAGAGCACATCTTCGCTGGTCGTTTCGCCGATGATCTCGCCCAGGGCGACGGCGGCGTTGCGGGTTTCGAAAGCGGCCAGCTCGGGGGTGCCGTCGGTCTCGATGGCCTGTAGCGATTGATGGATGCAGTCCCGGGCGCGCAGGAGCGCGGCGCGATGGCGGTCGTTGATCGCAATCGTCGCCTCATTGCCGCCGATGCCGCGCTGGTCGATCCACGCCTTGATCACGGCGATCAACTGATCCAGCCCATCGCCACAGCGCGCCGACAGGCCGCTGACTGCGGGAATCTGTCGGAAAGTCGGCGCGTGATGCGTCGCGATCTCGCGCACCACGCCATCCGGATCGACGGCGGTGTCCAGCTTGTTCACCGCCACCATCCAAGGAATGGGAAGCTCATGGAACGAGGTCGGCGGCTTCTGCGCAAACCAGTCGATCCCGGCGTCAAGCAGCCAGATCACCGCATCGGCCGAACGGATGGCCCCTTCCGAGCGCTCCACGCCGATCTTCTCGACCAGATCGGCCGCTTCACGGATGCCGGCGGTGTCGATCAGACAGACCGGCCAGCCATCGAGGTTAATGTATTCGCGCAGGATGTCGCGGGTGGTGCCGGGGATGTCGGTGACGATGGCGCGCTCATCCTGCGCCAGCCGGTTGAACAACGTGGACTTGCCGACATTGGGCGGCCCGGCCAGCACGACAACGAATCCGTCGCGCAGGATGCGTCCACGTTGGTATCCGGTGAGCAGGTGATCGATGCGGTCAGCGACACCGTGCAGGCGTTGACGGACCGACGCCAATTCCTCCGGCGGCAGGTCCTCTTCGGTGAAGTCGATGCCCATTTCCAGACGCGCCAGCGCCGCCACCAGTTCGGCGCGCAGCGCGACAATCTCCTCGTGTAACGCTCCCTGCAGTTGCGCCAGCGCGGCGGCGGCCGATTCGCTGGTCTTGGCATCGATCAGATCGGCGACCGCTTCGGCTTCCGTCAGATCGATGCGGCCATTGAGGAAGGCGCGCAGCGTGAACTCCCCCGGCTGGGCCATCACCGCGCCATGCGAAAGCAGCACGGACAGCAGTCGGCGCATCACCACCGGTCCGCCATGAGTGGAGAATTCGACCGAGTCTTCGCCGGTGTAGGAGTGCGGCTTGCGGAAGACCGTGGCCAATGTCTCATCGATGGGAACGCCGGACTCCGGATCGACCGCCCGCCCGTAGTGGACAGTGTACCCGGCCGCATCGGCCAGATGTGTTTCGGCGGCGGCGCGAAACACGCGATCGGCAATCGTCACCGCGTCGCCACCCGAAAGCCGGATCACTCCCAACCCGCCCCGCCCGATGGGCGTGGCGATGGCGGCAATGGTCGCGGCCAGATCGATGTGGGAGGGGGCTGACATGACGGGAATATACGCAAAGCGAACACCCGATTTCGTGTTCTGGATGAAGCCGTCCCGTGGCGTGGCCCTGACCCTGGTCAGGGCTCGCACAAGCGGGCTTCACTGAGGCAGACGCTCCCACAGCAGGTGGGAGATTCGATCCGCTGGTATCATCACCCCCCGGACGCCGGATTGGACTCTGCCGTTTCTTTCTGGCGCGAAAGTCGGTGACAGCATATCGTTGCCGCGACGCGTCGGATGCGACACCTGTTGCCCGTCCGATGCCGGACCATCTCAGCAATTGAAATCTAAAGAGACTTCGCCTGCGTTCTCCGGCGATCGGAGTTGGCCGCCCGGCCATACACCGGCCGATTCCTATGATGCATAGGATTCGAATGTGTCAATTAACCCAATAACGACCCTCGCCAACACAGGAGCGGATCATGAGAACCTGGACGAAGGTTTCCGCCGCCATTCTCTGCGCGGGCCTGACCATGGCCGGATGCGGCCCATCGGCCGGCCTCGCGCCCGACAACGGACAGACGCCGTCTGACGCCAAGATGACCTATGGCACCGCCGTGGTGCCGACGCCGCTGGTCACCGTCAATGCCGGCAAGCAACGCCTCTTGTTCTGGCCCTACACGGGTGCCGACTTTGCCGGTCAGCCACAAGACCCGATCAACCTGATCTTCTTCGGCCAGGTCGATCCGCGTGACTTGCGGACCGCGTTGATGTCGCTGGATGGAAACCGGGCGGCTCAGGGATTCCCGTCCACCCCGCCGTTCAACGCGCGCTGGGAGGATGCCATCGGCGATGTGCAGACCGCCTTTGTGGCCCCGGCCCAATGGCTGGGCGGCCCCATTCAATTACAGTGCGGCTCATATCAGGGGCCGCGCTTCCATATCCGGATGTTTAAGATGGGGTTGTGGACCGTGGCCAACGCCCACTTCGAAGCGCTAATCCCCGGCACCACCGATCATCAAGTCCTGTCATGGGAGCTGGCGGAGCAACTGGTGGTCGCGGATCTTATGCGCAGCGGCTTGTTGGACCCTGTGGCGCCGGTAACCTCAACTGCCGCGATCAATCAGTCGCCGTTTAAGGCCATCCCGGCGACAATCTACAATCAGATGCCCGCGGAACTGCGATCCCTCATCGGAGGCCCCATGGGGAATGTGAGCCAGGATGTTCCCCTTGCCACCGACGGTCGCGCGTCGCTGCTGCGCGTGGCCTCCCGCCTCCCCTATGTGGTGGGCAAGGCCACCCAGGAGTTCACGCTTATGTCCGATCAAGTAATCCCGAAACCATTCTGCGCCAGCGGACCCGAGGAGTATCTCTCTGTCACCGGGCCGGTGCGGTTCATTCAGACCGTCAGTCTCAGCCAAAGCGGGAACTTCACGATGGACTTTCAGGCCGAAGGCGATCTGTCTGCCACACCTGTCGACCCGCTGACGGGGCAATCGCTTGGGGCAACGATGCCGACGTCGGTCCGGCAAACGCACACCGGCGATATGACCGATAAACAGTGGTCGGCGGCCAGCGTGCGCCTTCAGTATCTCGGCAAGCCCGCCGATGAGAACTCCGGCCGGCTGTATATCCGCCTGCGGCTGGCGTCCGAGGGTAACAACGTGCTGGAATCATCAACACGCTGCCCGAAGTGACGGCCATGGCACTGAACGATAGGTGCGCGACCCTGTCCCAGTTCAGGACCACACAGCTATGGATGGACTCGATTACGTCGTCTTCGCGCTGATGATCTTCCCGGTGCCGACTTCGCCTTCGGTGGAGACTGTGTCATCCTTCGATGGGTGGCCGATCAGCCAGACCTGCTCGACGATTGAGAAGATGTTGAACATCGTCCAGTAGAGCGTCAGCCCCGCCGGGAAGTTGCGGAACATGAAGCCGAAGATCAGCGGCATCAGGTACAGCAGCATTTTCTGCTTCGGATCGCTGCTGGAGAGTTTCTGCTGCACGAACATGCTGACGGTCATGATGATCGGCAGGATGTAGTATGGATCCTTCTGCGACAGATCGGTGAGCCAGCCGGCAAACGGCGCCCCGCGCAGTTCGATGGTGGTGCGGAAGACCTGGAAGAGGGCATAGAAGATCGGCAACTGCGGCAACAGCGGCAGGCAGCCGGAGAGCGGATTGATCCCCGCTTCCTTGTAGAGCTTCATCATCTCCTGGTTCATCCGCGCCGGGTCGGATTTGAAGCGCTCCTTGAGCTTCTCCATCTTCGGCGCCAGCGCCTGCATCTTCCGCATCGAGAGGACCTGCTTTTTGGTCAGCGGATGGAAGATCGCCTTGATGATGAGGGCGAAGACGATGATGACCACGCCGTAATTGGAAAAGACCGCGTAGAGCATCTGGAAGAGCCAGAGGAACAGAAGCGAGAAGGGCCGCACGATCCAGCGCCAGCCAAGATCGACCATCTCCTCCAATCCGAGTTTGTAGGACTTCAGCAGGTCGTAGTCGATCGGGCCGACGTAGACCGAGAAGGTCTGATCGATCGGCTCGCCGGCGCGCAGTTGCGTGCGCACCGAGGCGGAGAAGGCCTTGATCGTGTGACGGACCCCGTCGAAGAAGAAGGGACGCTCCGCCGCCTCGACCCGGAAGGCCTCGCCCTCATGCGAACGCGGGATGGTGGCGCTGACGAAATACTTGGTGCGCACCGCCGCCCAGCGCGTCAGCCCGCCGAAATTGGTCACCGGGTTCTCGCGATCGACCCCGCCGACCTTCTCGAGATCCTTGTCGCCCATGAGCGCGATCGCGGCGAAGTCGCCGTTGTCCCCCTCGACATCGGGCTCGGTCGGCCAGAGGCCGCCCTGCCAGCCGAAGTACAACTCGCGCTCGACACCATCTTTCCACGGCTCGGGAATCGCCAAGCGGGCGGTGAAATCATACCGCTCGGCAAAGAACGTGTAGGTGATGGTCCAGACGGCGCCGGCGGGAGACTGCGCGGTAAACCGCACCGTCGCCGAATCGGCTCCGGAGAGGGTGATCGCATTCTGATCGACGGTGAAGGCCGACTGCGACAGATCGATCTGCTCGTTGGCAAAACGGAATCGCGGGCCGATGCCCGCCGCCGCATCGATCGAATCGAGCAGGACCAAGGGCTGGCCGCGACGTGCCGCGTCGGTGTAGGTGAAATTCTTCAGAACCAGATTGACCAGCCGTGCACCGCGGGTCGAGAAGATGGCATCATACCGTGGCGTCGAGACAACGACAAACTGCTCCGTCCAGCCTTCCGGCACGGCAAGTCCCCCGGTAACCGCCGTATCGGTAGCACCGTAACTTACTGTATCTATTGAGATTGGCTTGTCTGTCCCAGCGACTGGCTCGGCGACTAATAACGAATCGGCGGCTTCCTGCTTTGGCGGGGCGGAAGCCGGGTCGTATCCGATCCACTCCCAGTAGATTGGCAGCAGGAGCACGAGAGCCAGGAGAACGCCGAAGGCGAGGAATGACTTGGAATCGAATGGCTGGGTTTGCTGACTCATCCTGTTTCCATTCAGTTACTTAACATGCTCCACCGGATCGTAGCCATGGGTGCCGCCCGGTCGGCAGCGGAAGAGCCGTCCGATGGCCATCCGCGTACCACGTTTTGCCCCATGAACTTGCAATGCTTCAATCGCGTAGGCCGAGCAAGAGGGATAATGACGGCAGCCGCCGATCCACAACGGCGCGATCAGCCGTTGATAGCCGTGCACCAGGAAGATCAGAATGCCGATCAGCGCGCGCTCAGCCAGATGGCGGGATGCGGTCATCTCAGTCGCTCCCGGGCAGATGTCGTTTGACGTCCGCCAGCGCCTGATGAACCTGTGACTGCAATTCGGCGAAGGAAAGTTGCGCGGCACGATCGCTGTTGATGCGCAGGATGATCGGCACCGGCGCAGCCGGCCAGGAGGATTTCGCCAGACGCACCGCCTCACGCAGACGGCGCTTGATGCGATTGCGCACCACCGCCGGACCGGCGTCGCGTGAAATGACGAAGGCAAAACGCGGCGCGACCTCGACCGTTGCCCCGCTCCGCGACGGCCAGATCAGACGAAAAGCATCCCACCGCCGCCGGTGCGACGCGCCATCCTGCATGATCGCGCGGATGGTGTGGGGGCTTTTCAGCCGAAACTGACGAGGGAAGCGAAACGGGTGGCCGCTGGTGGGGAACGCTGCGTTCAATGGATCGACCATTACTTGCCGGAGGCTTGCACGGTCAAACGCTTGCGGCCCTTGGCGCGACGACGCTTCAAAACTTCGCGACCATCGCGGGTCGACATGCGCTTACGGAACCCGTGGTCGTTGAGCTTCTTCCGATTCGATGGTTGAAATGTCCGCTTCATCTGATCCTTTCATCAAGCAAAGCCAAGACTTGCTAAGATAGGCCTTTTTCCTCACGGATCAAGTCGCAACTGCCAAATCCGAACGGACAATCCACAAGCACGTGGCCGCCCTGACACCTCGCGCATCCGTGAACTTTCGATAACTACCTGATTAATAGTTGGTTACCGTGCTACGCGCATATTAATCGATGACTGCCGATGTCACCACGCGGTCGCTGGCATCATAATCGAGAACCAGCGCCTTTTGCGAGCCGATCAGTGCCCCACCCAGTCCCACTTGGTAGTGTCCGCGTACACGGGCCCCATCGGGCGGACCCAGAAGCGACTCGATCGCATCGACCGAAAACCCCATGCCGCGCAACCGCGCGAGCGTGCGGGTAAACATCGAACGTCGCGCCGCCCGGTCTTCGCCAAACCAGACGGTCGAATCAAACGGCGCCGAGCCCAAGGTGGGACGGCGATAGCTGTAGTTGAGTTCGATCACGCCCCCGACCGGATCATGTCGGAAGACGGCATACAGCCGCGATGGATCGCCGACCGCGGCGCGCGCTTCCCGTGTCGCGCCAGTGTCGGCCGGGCCGAGGTCATACCAGATCTGACGTTCATCGTAATCGGCCGGGCCAATGTAGTGCTCGACATCGACACGCGGGAACCCGACAAAGTCGGTCTGGCCCAGAAGCGAGGAGAGCATCCGTCCGCGGTCAAAACTGCTCGAACGCAGCCAGCGACTGGTCTCATAGGGCACCGGACGAAACCGCAGCCAGACGCCGAACGCCGACAGCGCCAGGAGCGCCAGCGCCAGCAGCAGAACCGTGCGCGCCACCCAGTCTTTCTTCAGCGGCACGACATCCGGCCCCGGATGCAGGAGCGAGGTGCCGGTGTGTTGCCCCCGCTGGTCGGCGGGATCACGGGATGGACCGCGTCGCATACGTCTATGATACGCATTTACGGCCGGAAATCAGCGGCGGCTGCGTGTGCGGCTGACACTCAAATGAAAAACAGGAAGGCGCAGGTCACGATCAACGCGTAGGCGCAGAAGATGATGATCTCATACCCCATGATGTCCTTGAAGTCGAGCTTGGCAACCGACAGGAGCGGCAGGGCCCAGAAGGGCTGGATCAGATCGGTGGCCATGTCGCCCCAGGCATAGGCGACCACCGCCTTGGGCGCCGCCACATGCAGCGTCTTGGCCGCCTCCATGATATAGGGCGCCTCGATCGCCCACTTCGAGCCCCCCGACGGGACGAAGTAATTCACGATCCCCGAGTACCAATAGACGATGGCCGGATAGGTTTGCTCGCTGGCCACCGCGACCAGCACGTTGGCCAATGTCTCGGTCAGCCCGGAGGATTTGATGATGCCGTACATGCCGGCATAGAAGGGAAACTGCACCACAATCCCCCAGAGCAGTTTGCCGCCTTCGGCGGCCGCGCGCAGGAATGAGGCGGTGCTTGGATGCAGCAGAATCCCGACAAACAGCGCGGTGAAGTTGAAGGCATCGAGCGTCAGCGCGCCGCGGCGGATGATGAAATGCCCGATCACCCAAGCCAACCCGAGCAGTCCGAAGATCGCGTTCATCAGATAGGAATGCTCCAGCCGCTCCGAGGGCGTGGGTGCCTGCGGACGCGCCTGTGTTTCGAAGTCCTCGAAACCGGCCAGCAGTTGCGGATCGATCGCGTTAGTCTTCTCCCGACGGGGATGCAGAAGCGGGGTAAACAGCGTCAGAAACAGAAAAACCGCCGCCACCAGGATCAGGTTGAACGGTGAGAAGATGGTCTCGCCGACCGGGATGAGCCCCATCTGCTGTTCGAGAAAATGCCCCGGGGTGGCGACCAGAAGCGACGCCGACGCGGACAACCCGGCGTGCCAGGTGCAGCCCATGCCCAGATAGGCGCAGGCCACCAGCAGGCGATAGTCGACATCGCGGCGCTCGGCGGCGATGAAACGCACCATCAACGCCGCGCCGACGATCGACAGCCCCCAGTGAAACCAGGACAGCAAAAGCGAGATCACCGTCATCGCCGCGATCGCCGATTTCGGACCGCGGGGAATCCGCGCCACCATCCGCAGCAGCCGACGCACCGGCGGGGAGACCGCCACCACATACCCGGTGAACACCACCAGGCACATCTGCATGCCGAACGACAGTAGCGACCAGAAACCGTCGCCCCAGAAACCAATGCAGGCGGACAGCGACGCGCCCGTCAGCGTCATGGCCGCCCCCAGGACGATCAGCGTCAGCAGGCAGGCGATGATAAACGAGTTGGGGATCCAGCGGATCGACCAGCGGGTCAATCCCTCGGCGGCGCGCTCCAGAATCGACATGCCGGAAAGATGGCGCCCCGGCGTCGCTTCGCAACCGTCAATCGCCGCGCCAACGCCCGAAAAATCTCACGGCCGCGTTGGATTCGACTGCGGCGCTGGCGTATCTTGACGGGGCACGTCGGAGCCGAAGGGAGCACGCCATGGAGAATGTCCAACTCACTGATGAGGTGATCGCCGGTCTGACCGACGAACAGATGACCATCCTGCAGGATCTGGGCGAATTGGCGGCCAAGAAACTGAAGGTTTCGCGCGCCATCGACGAGTTCACCGCGCAGATTGTCGCCTCGCAGAAGCAGATGGGCTTCCAACCCAAGGCCACCCCCGGCGGCCTGCACGAAGACCCGGAAGTGCTGGCGTTGATCACCATCAAGGAACGGTACAAACTGGGGAATATCTCCGAGCAGGTCCGCCGCACCCTGCGCCGCGCCCTCGAGGCGGGGCTGGGGCACTTGGCGGTGATTCAAAGGCAGTGCAAAATCTACAACATCGACCCGACCATCCCTGCGCGACGCTTCTATCCCACCGCCGAGGAAAAGACCCCGTAAGGACACCATGCTCAAAGTCGGCATCATTGGACACAGCAAGTCGGGCAAGACGACCATCTACAACGCCGTCGCCGGCGCCAACGCCGATGTCGACGCCTACCTCGGGCGCGAGGAAGTTCGTCGCATCATGGTCAAGGTGCCCGACGAGCGGCTTGACCGCCTCTTTGCCCTCTTCCAGCCGCCGAAGAAGGTCAGCGCCGAGATTGAGTACATCGATTTCCCGGCGCTCACCGGCGACGCCAGCGAAGTGCAGTTGTTGCCGCCGGCGATCCGCGACCTCGACATGCTGGTGGTCGTGCTGCGCGATTTCGGCGACAAGGCCGACCCGGTGAAGGATTGGCACACAATCGCCGACGAGCTGATCCTCGCCGATCTGGCCGTGGTCGAAAAGCGAATGACGCGTCTGGCCAAGGAAATCGAATCAGGACGGATGGACAACAAGCTCGAATACGATACGCTGTTGCGCTGCCAGAAGGCGCTGGAGGAGGGGCAGCCGATTCGCCTGGTGCCCGTCTCCGCCGTCGAGAAGAAGCTCATCCGCGGCTACGGCTTTGTCTCCGGCATGCCGGTGATGGCGCTGATCAACGCCGGCGACGATGGCTCGGCGAAAAGCGCCGAGGAGTGGGCCGCCGCGCTTCAGCTTGGGCCGCATGCGGCGGTGCACATCATCCGCGGCAAACTCGAAGCCGAGCTCGCCACCCTCGATCCCGCCGACCGCGCCGCCTTCATGTCCGACTATCAACTCTCGGTCTCGGCGCTCGATGGTATGATCGCCGCCTGTTATTCACTGTTGGGCCTCATCACATTCTTCACCGGCGGGTCGGAGAAGGACGTGCACGCCTGGACGGTGCGTCGCGGCGCCACTGCGCCCGAGGCGGCCGGCGTCATCCACTCCGACTTTGAGCAGGGCTTCATTCGCGCCGAAGTGACCCCGGTCGACGATCTGCTCGCGCTCGGCTCGCTGGCCGCGGCGAAGAAGGCGGGGAAGTCGCGCCTGGAAGGCAAGGAGTATGTCGTGGTCGATGGCGACTACATCCTCTTCCGATTCAACGTCTGAACTTCCGCTGATCGATCCCGATGTCCGGCGCCATCTCCGATTTCGCCCGTGATCGCCGCGCCGCCTTGGTGGCGCTGGTCGTCTGGGGTGTCATCATGCTCCTGGCCAGTTCGGCGCCCGATGAGCGCTGGTGGGGTGTCAACCTGCTGGCCTTTGCCGCCTCGGAAATCCGCATCGGTTTCTTCATCCTGTTGCTGGCGGGCATCGCCTTTGTGGCCATTGCCCGACCATCGGTCGGCGAATCCAATATCCCACTTGCCGCCGTCTTGATCCTCACCGCCGCCGGCGCCTGGCTTTTGCGCGCCGAGGAAGCGTTTCTCGGCGATGGCACCCTGCGCGCGATGGATGCGATGAAGGCGATCCCGGCGTTGCCGTCGGAGACCCTGCCGACGGCGGTGGCCGGCGCGATGGTGCGTTTCCTGCCGACGTCGTGGGGTCTGGACGGCTACGACGCGTTGCGTCTGGTTTCGATCCTCTCCGCCATCGGCTTCGTCGCGCTGCTGTGGCTGTTGATTCCGCGCGCCCTCGGCGAGGGACAACACGGTGTCATCTTCTGGCTTCTGAGTTTCGGCGCGGTGCGTCTGTTCGCCGGCTACATCGAAACCTATACACCGGCGTTTGTCTTCTTCGTCGCCTGGACCTTGGCCGCATGGGGGGATTGGCATCACCGTCTCGACGCCGGCTGGGTGATCGCGCTCTGGATCCTCGCCGTGCTCTCGCATGTGACCGCAGTCCTGCTGATTCCGGCGACCTTGTGGGTCTTGCTGCGCGACGAAACGGGGACAATCCGCTGGAGGCAACGCGCCGCTTGGATGTTTGCGGCGCTCGCGCTGCTATTCGGCGGCGGAGTGATCGGCGCGTTCTATTGGTTTCAGGTCGAATTGACCGGCGTCTCCGGCGGACACTTCTTCATGACCCTGGTCTCCAAACCACCGCATGAGTATGGGCTGTTTTCCACCGCGCATCTGCTCGACACGCTCAACGCCTGGCTTCTCTTGACGCCGGCGTTTCTGGTGATTGGCGCGGCTTGGCTCCTGCGCCACGGCGGCGCGGCGCTGCAACGCGCGACGCGTCCATCCACAAGCGCGCTCGGTTTCTGGCTGCTTGCCGCCGGGTTGCCGATCCTGGCCGGATTCGTGATCGATCCGAAACTGGGCTGGGCGCGCGACTGGGACCTGTATGCGCTTCTCTGCGCGCCGGCGCTGGCGGGAATCGCGTTGGCATTGAACCGCCTGTCCGGCCCCTTGCGTCACAGCGCCATGGTGATCGCGATCCTCTCGGCGTCGCTGTGGCTCTCGTATTCCGCCGACGGCAACGCCGAACTGCGCCGGTTTGAGGCACTGTTGGAGCTGGATGATTCACGCTCCGACTATGGCCACGAGATCCTCGCGCAGCATTACCGTCGTGCCGACGACTACGAAGGCGCATTGCGTCACTACCGCTCCGCGCTGGCCGTCAGCGAGAACACCCGCTACCGTCTCAACATTGCCGCCGCCTACTATAACCTGCGTCGCTACACCGAGGCGATTCATTGGTACAACACCGTGCTCGAGCGCGACTCCGCCAACGCCGCCGCCCACTATGGACTCTCTCTGACCTACGGCGACATCGGGCAGCATGCCGAGGCGTTGCCGCACGCCGAGACGGCGGCGCGTTTGGATGCCGCCAATCCAACCTACATCTACCGTTATGGCACCGCGCTTTTGGCCTCCGGCAAATCGGCCGAGGCGTTGCCGGTTCTGCGTCGCGCCGCGCAATTGAACTCGAACGATGCCGGCATCCTCAACGCCATCGCCGTCTGCGCCTTGGAGTTGAATCAGCAATCGGAAGCCGAGTCCGCCATCACGCAGGCCTTGCGCCTGACACCCGAAGCGCCGGTGGCCTGGCTGAATGCCGCCCGGGTGGCGATCAACGGCGGCAAGTTGGATGACGCGCGACGGTGCCTGGACCGCTACCAGGCGCTGACCGCTCCCGGCGACCGCCATCCGGCGGCGCAGATGCTGCTTGATTCCCTCAGCCGGATGTCTGACACATTGCCCTGAGGCGGGGGAACCCGCCGTCCGCCCGGTTGTTAAACGCACAGACCGGCCAGTCCGACATATAATGTATATGCGGACCCCGCCACGGCGGGGACGACGGCCGGCGCTTGCGAGGGACAAATCCATGGCCATTATCGCCACCGAAGCACCACCTAAGAATGGCGGCGTGCCCACCGCCGAACTCGATCAACTGCCGATTCTGCCCACCAAGGGCACGGTGGTCTTTCCCGGCATGGTTTCGCCGCTTCTGATCACCGAACAGAAATACGCCCGTCTCATCGACCAGACCCTGATGCGCGGCCGTCTCATCGGCCTGATGGCGCAGCGCAATCCCGATCAGAATGATCCCGATGTCGATGGGCTCTATCGCTTCGGCACGGTCGGTTCGATCCTGAAGATGCTGCGTTTCCCCGACGGCTCGGTGCGCTGCCTGGTGCAGGGGATGACGCGGTTTTCGATCACCGAGGTGGTGCGCGAGTCGCCGTTTATCGTCGCGCGCATCGTCACCCACGACGACGACACCAGCCGCGGCGTGCCGATCGAGGCCGCCATGCGCAACACCGTCGAGCTGGTGAAAAAGGCGGTCGATCTGTCGCCCAACCTGTCGGAGGAGCTGCAGGTCACGGCGATGAATACCGAGGAGCCGGGGAAGCTCGCCGATCTGATCGCCGCCAACATTAACATCAACACCGCGCAGAAGCAGGAAGTACTCGAAACGCTGGCCATCCTGCCGCGCCTCGAAAAGGTCACCGCCCATCTCAACAAGGAAATCGAGGTCCTCGAACTGTCGCGCAAGATCCAGTCGCAGGCCGCCTCCGAGATGGGGAAGATGCAGAAGGAATACATCCTGCGCGAGCAGTTGAAGGCGATCCAGAAGGAGCTGGGCGAGCAGGACGATCACGCGCGCGATGTCGAGGAATTCCGTCAGAAGATCATCGACGCGCGCATGACCGACCAGGCACGCGAGGCGGCCGAAAAGGAACTCGAGCGCCTCGAACGCATGAACACCGCCTCGGCCGAATACACCGTCACCCGCACCTACATCGACTGGCTGGTCTCGCTGCCGTGGGACAAGCGAACCGACGACAATCTCGAGATCAAGCACGCGCAGACCGTCCTCGACGAAGACCATTACGGCCTCGAGAAGGTCAAGGATCGCATCCTCGAATTCCTCGCGGTGCGCAAGCTGAAGGACTCGGTGAAGGGTCCGATCCTCTGCTTCGTCGGCCCGCCCGGGGTCGGCAAGACTTCGCTGGGGCGCTCGATCGCGCGCGCCATGGGCCGCAAGTTCGAGCGTGTCTCGCTGGGCGGCATGCGCGATGAGGCCGAGATCCGCGGACACCGCCGCACTTACATTGGCGCGCTGCCCGGACGAATCATTCAGGGGCTGCGACGCGCCGGATCGAAGAACCCGGTCTTCATGCTCGACGAGATCGACAAGCTCGGCGCCGATTTCCGCGGCGACCCGGCCTCGGCCCTGTTGGAAGTCCTCGATCCGGAACAGAACAACATGTTCTCGGATCACTACCTCGACGTCGGCTTCGATTTGTCGTCAGTGATGTTCATCACCACCGCCAATCTGCTCTATCCGATCCCGTCGGTTCTGCGCGACCGCATGGAAGTCATCGAGATGCCGGGGTACACCGATCTGGAAAAGATCCAGATCGCCAAACGCTACCTGCTGGCGCGCGAGCGCGAGAACCATGGCCTCAAGGCCTCGCACCTGTCGATCACCGACGAGGCGCTGGCGCGCATTCTGCGCGACTACACCCGCGAGTCGGGGGTGCGCAATCTCAACCGCGAGATCGCCACGGTCTGCCGCAAGGTGGCGCGCAAGGTGGCCACCGGCAAACGCGGCAAGACCACCGTCCACGGCAAGGATCTGCCCAGCTACCTCGGGCCGGTGAAGTACATCCCCGAGTTTGTCTCGCGCACCGGCCAGATCGGGGTGGTTCCGGGACTGGCCTGGACCTCGGCCGGCGGCGACATCATCTGGGTCGAAGCCACCAAGATGCCCGGCAAGAAGAACCTGACCTACACCGGCCATCTCGGCGAGGTCATGCGCGAGTCGGTGCAGACCGCGTTTTCCTGGGTGCGCTCAAACCACAAGCTTTTGGGCATCGACCCGAAGACCTTCGAGGAATACGACGTCCATGTCCATGTGCCCTCGGCCGCCACCCCCAAGGATGGCCCCTCGGCCGGGATCACCATGGCCACGGCGATTGCCTCGATGTTCACCGAACGGCCGGTCCGGCCGCGGCTGTCGATGACCGGCGAAATCACATTAAGAGGGCTGGTCGAGCCGATCGGCGGCCTGAAGGAAAAGTCGCTGGCCGCCTACCGATCCGGGATTACGACAATCCTGATTCCGAAGGACAACGAGAAGGACCTGACGGAAATCCCGTCGGAAGTGAAGGAGAAGGTGACTTTCATCCCGGTGGCCAATGTCGCGGAAGTGATGCGCTACGCCCTGGAGCCGGTTAAGCAGAAACCGACACCCAAGCGGGCCAAGAAACGCGCCCGCCGTTAGCGCATCGGCATCCGACATGTCATTCAGGCGCCGCGCCAACGACGACATCCTCACACCGGGTCCGGCGCCATCCACACCGTCGTCATTCCAGGTCCCGCGCACTTCGCGGGACCTGGAATCATTGTTACCGCCACGAATACCGGACACAATTGCCTTTCATTCCCCGCTCGGCGGGAAGCCACGCGGCCGTTTTTCCCCTTGCCGAGTCGCCCGCGCACGCCGAGGTTTCCGCATCACTGGACCCAAACGGCCACAACACGGAGGCGGGCAATGGGAAAGAACTGGTATGGAATCGGGATGGTGCTGTTGGTCCTCGCGTTCATCGAGGTGGCATTCCTGAATTATCCCAAGAGCCAGACCTATGGCATCATCGTCGGCATCTGGGGAGTGGCCTGCATGCTGATGGGATTGCGCGCCGAGTTGAAGAAGTAGCCGCGATTCCCGCTGCCCAACGCTCCCGCAATACTCTGTTCTCCCGCTCATGTCATGCCGAGCGCAGCGGGGCATCTGTTGTTGTCTGCGCGTGACAGAAATTCAGTGCGTCGAGCGTGCATACTGCGGGCCCTGACGGGGGCGTCAGGGCCACGCCTGTCGTATCCTCCTGTCGCGTAACACATTGCGGCCCCCTGCAACCATATCCCCTCGCCGGGTGTCTTATTCTCTGACGGCCGGCATCTGAATCGCCGACCTTATGCCCCATGTCCAAGCCCGATCGCGACCAATTTGAGCGCCTCCTGGGACCGGTCCACGAGGCGGCCTTTCGTTTCTGCCTGCGTCTGTGCACGACACGGGCCGATGCGGAGGATCTCTATCATGATGCGATTCTGGCGGCGTGGAAGGGACTGGGCGGCCTGAAGGATGAGAGCCGTTTCGGTCCGTGGTTTTTCCAGATCATCGTCAACGCCTTCCGCAACCGCACCCGCCGTCAGCACTGGTCGAAGCTCCCCTCTTGGGGGCGGCAGTGGCTGCCGTGGAAGGACGATGACGAACCGACGCTGCCTGCGCGGGAGATTTCGGTCGACCCGCGCGGCCGTCTGGATGCGCGGCGCTGGCTGTCGGTGGGAATGTCGGCTTTGACAGCCGATGACCGCTCGCTGGTGACGCTCTTCGAACTGGAGGGGCACACGGTCGCCGAACTGGCGCGCATTTGGAACTGTCCGGAGGGCACGATCAAATCGCGCCTGGCCCGGGCCCGCACCAGGATGCGCGATGCCATCATGCAACAGCGCGCCGTCGCCCCGCAGGCGGCGGAGCGCAGATCCGAGGTGGACTATGGATTGCACCCCAATCCGCAACCGACTGAGTGACCCGATCGCCTTCCACGCGCCCGATGTGCAGGCGCACATCCGCGACTGCGCCGACTGCCGCGCCGCCTACGAGGCCGAAGCGGTTCTGCGCGACACGCTGGCGGCCGAACGCGCCCGCGTGCCCGCCGCCGACTACGGCACCGCTGCGCAGTGGATCGACCGTGTCACCAGCAAGGAGAGGAAGATCATGCCGTCTTTCATTACCAGCCCATTGGCCACACCCGCGCGCCGCTGGGGCGTCGGCCTGGTGGCGGCCGCGCTCGCGTTTTTCGTGCTCATTCCGCTGCCGTATGATCGCACCGTTGGCACGATGCTCAGCATCACCTCCGATGATCCGGCCATGGCCCGGATCAGCACCGCTTCGCTGTCCGAGCGTCTGGCCGAATGCGGCCTGCAAGGCGTGAAGGTGACCGATGAGGTCGCGGGGAGAGCGCACACGCTGACCTACTATGTCCCGGGGTCCCAGTCCGATGCGCAGACCGCCTTCGAGGCGACCCGCGATCTGGTGCCGTCCGCGGCCGCCAAAGGCGAAATCCGCTTTGCCGCCTGGACGGTCCGGGAATCGGGAACGCTCCTGGCGCAGATCACCGGCGGCTCCTACGACTTCAATGTCGCCACGGCCGGCAAATCCGACGCCGAGATCGCGCAGGAGATCCGTTCGCAGCTGGAATCGCAGGGCATGCAGATTCAGAACCTGTCGGTGTCCCGCGACGACACCTCGGCCACGATGAACATGACCTTTACGCCCGACGGCGCAACCGGCGAGAGCCAAGCGGTGATCCGTCAGGTCATCCATGGCGATGAGGCGGCCGCGCCGGCCATCGAGGGCAAGGTCTTCATGCCGCAGGTCGACAAGTCCCTGCCGATGGAAGAGCAGGTCGAACAGATCAAGGCGCAGTTGGCCGCCAACGGGATCACCAACGTCGACGTGAAGGTGGTCGACGGCAAGATTGTGGTCGAGGCCAAGCAGGACAATGTGATCCGGCGCTGAGATCGATACCGCCGCACACGACACGGCGCGCTTGTCCGCAACAAGCGCGCCGTGGTCTTCGTACGAGGAGGGCATGAGAAACAAACTCGCAGTTGCAGCGCTCGCCCTGTCGCTGACCGTCGGCGCGACGGCCATCGCATGGGCGCAACCCGCATCCATTCCCGACACCCCCGCAGCCCGTCATCTGACCGCCTTCATCGAGGCCTTCAACACCGGCAATCGAGAGGCCTGGACGGCATTTATCAACGCGCATTACCGACCCGGGGGCCGTCCCCTGGCCGACCGACTCGACGCCTACGATGGCCTCTTCGCCGATTTCGGCGGGTTCGACTTGCAGCAGGTCGTGGGCGGCGCCGATCCCCTGGCGGCCACCGGTGTCTGCAAAGTCCGCAATCCGGAGAGCGAATCGGAGTGGATGGAACTGACGCTCTTGTGCGACAGTCTGCCGCCGCACCTTCTTATCGGCATCCGCTTCGAGCCGGGTTTGCCGCCGATTGATCTGCCCCAACGCGCGCTTTACGATGCCGAGATCGACCAGAAACTGCGCGAACTCATTGGCGAGCAGGCCGCCGGCGACCGCTTTTCGGGCGCGGTCCTCATCGCGCGCGGCGACAAGATCATCGCACAGGGCGCCTGGGGCGAAGCATCGCAGCGCTACCATGTGCCCAACAACATCGACACCAAGTTCAACCTCGGCTCGATGAACAAGATGTTTACCGCGCTGGCCATCGGCCAGTTGGTCGAGCAGGGCAAACTGCGCTTCGATACGAAACTCGGCGACATCCTGCCCGACTATCCCGACCGTGACGCCGCCGCCAAGGTGACCGTCGGCCAACTGCTCTCCCACACCTCCGGCATTGGCGACTTCTTCTCCGAGGAATTCGACAGGCATGCGCATTTGATCTACACGCTCTCCGACTTCCTTCCCTTCATCACCGACAAGCCGCTGGCGTTTGAGCCGGGCGCGCAGTTCAGCTACAGCAACGGCGGTTTCATCGTGCTGGGATTGATCATCGAGAAGGTCTCGGGGCAGAATTACTTCGACTACATCCGCGAGCACATTTACAAACCGGCGGGGATGGTCAACTCCGACCATTATGATCTGGAGATCCCCGTCGAGAATCTCGCAATCGGCTACACGCGCATGTCCCAACGCGGGAAGGACGACGGTCCGAGACGCGAGAATTACTATCGTCATCCGCCGCGCGGCGGCGGATCGGCCGGCGGCGGCTACTCGACCGTCATCGACCTGCATCACTACGCACTGGCGCTGGCCGCGGACAAGCTGGTCTCACGCGCGATTCGCGATTCGCTGTGGAGCCCGCATGCGCCCATGGGTCCGGATGCGGCCTATGGCTACGGCTTCGGCATCGAACGCGCCGATGGCGGACACCGCAACGTTGGCCACAACGGCGGCGCGCCGGGGATCAACGCCAGCTTCCGTTATTTTCCCGAGCTGGATCTGACCATTGCGGCGCTGGCCAACTACGACATGGCGGCCGAAAACGCCGCGCGAATCGCGATGCGTCTGGCGCTGCATGGTCTGCCGCCGGTCGCGCAACCATAGGATGCCGACGCCAAATTGGATACAGGGGCGGGTGAAGTGACCCGCCCTTTCTGTTATGTTCGTATGGATTGGGTTACGATGATTCCTTGCTCGCGGCGGGAATCGTTTCGGCGATGGTCATGCTCTCTGGCCAGTGATGCGCGTGCCCCTTCACTTCGGCAAGGAGATCGCCGTGACGGCGCCAGCGCTCGAGCAGATCGCCGATGGTCCAGCGACCGAGGTCGCCGGCGGCGAAATAACACGACTCCGACTGCACTCGCACCGCATGCACCGCCCCCAACGCCAGAAGCGACGACAGATGTCGCCGCACCAGCGACCAGGGAATGCGCAGGCGATTTGAGATTTCCGCCGAACTGAGGCCCTCCGGCCGGATACCTTGCGTCTCCACCAGCAGACGTGCGATCTCCAGCACCGCATGCTCCCAGACATACGGCGCCAGCCGGTCGATCGGGGCCTTCGGCAGGTAGGTGTGTCGATGCTGCCAGGCGAAGCAGAGCTCGACCCCGACGATCAGAATCACCCAGCAGACGAACACCCACAAGAGCAGCAGGGGAATCTGCGCCAGAAGCCCCCAGACCGCGCGGAAAGTCCCGGTGGCGAACTGGAAGTTGAGATAGAATCCCTGCGCCAGATGCCAAAGCAGCCCCGCGGCCACTCCGCCAATCAGTGCCGCCTGCCAGCGGACCCGTCCCGATGGGACCATGTAGTAAACCAGCGTCAGCAGTCCGACAATCAACGCCACCGGCGCCAGGTGCATGAGGAAGCTCAGTTCATAGAGTCGGTTGTAGAGCATTTCGCCGAAGAGCGTCGCCTGCGGCAACGACACCATCAGCGCCGAGGCCTGCGTCCTGCCGGCGGCGGCAATGGCCAAAACCAGCGCCGCCACCGTCGGCGCCGCGACTATCAGGAGCGGGTAGAGCGCCAGCGTGCGCCACAGCGGACGATGCTCGCGCGCCACCCAGATGTCATCGACAATCGCCTCGAACTTGATCAACGCGACAAAGCCGGCGACCACAATGGCGGCGAAGGCGACCAGGCCGATCGCGACAAAGTCGAGACGCGCCACCGTCTCCGCCAGGCTCTCGGCCAATTCCGGCGCGGTCACCGCCAGTTTCTCGGCGACAAATTCCAGCGCCGAACGCCCCCACCCCATCGCCTCGGCCAAGGCCAGCATCAGCGCCACCAACGGCACCGCGTAGAGCAGCGAGAAATAGGTGAGATACCCGGCCCGCTCAAAGACGCGGTCAGTTACGATTCCGCGCAGGACAATCAGGAGGCAGCGCCAGATCGAGGCCGGCAGTCCGCCCACATCGGGCGATACCCGCCAGGCCCGCGCCTCCACCCCTTCCAGCCAGCGCAGATAGGCGGCATCGAGGGTCATGTGCGCAAATAAACATGGGCGCGGTCGCCCATGCCCCAAGGATTTCACGCATCGGACGCGGCCCCGCAACCCCCCCTCACCCGCGAAGGGGGAGAGGGCCGGGGTGAGGGGATACCGCCGCGCGCATCAGCCCCTTACCCTAACCCTCTCCCCATTCAGGGGAGAGGGGACAAGAGCGGCTGACTCAGAGGCTGTCGGCGAGTAATCAGACAACGGCACAGACGGACTAAGCGTTCTCCCTCGCCCCCGAAGGGGGAGAGGGCCGGGGTGAGGGGATACCTCACGCGCGTATCAGCCCCGCACCCTAACCCTCTCCCCTTTCAGGGGAGAGGGGACAAGAGCAGTCTGACGAAGAGACTGCCAAGGGGCAATCAGACAGCGGCACAAATGGGCAAAGCTTTCCCCCTCGCCCCCGAAGGGGGAGAGGGCCAGGGTGAGGGGACACCGCCGCGCGCATCAGCCCCTCACCCTAACCCTCTCCCCTTTCAGGGGAGAGGGGACGGAGCCCTGTGGTTATTATCTGCGGAATGATGGCGAACGTGATCGGAGCTTTGAAGGCGGCTTAGATATCCAGATTCCGCACGTACTTCGCATTCTCCTCGATGAACTTGCGGCGCGGTTCGACTTCGTCGCCCATCAACATCGTGAAGACATGGTCGGCCTCGGCCGCATCCTCCAGCGACACCAAAAGCAGCGTGCGTGTCTCCGGATCCATCGTGGTCTTCCACAACTGCTCCGGGTTCATCTCGCCCAAGCCCTTATAGCGCTGCACACCGATGCCCTTCTCGCCGCCCATTTCCTTCATCAGGCGGTCGCGCTCCTCGTCGGAGTAGGCGTAGACTTCCTTCTGACCCTTCTTCAGACGGAACAGCGGCGGCTGGGCGATGTAGACCCGCCCTTGCTCGACCAGCGACCGCATGTGCCGGAAAAAGAAAGTCAGGAGCAGCGTGCGGATGTGCGAACCGTCGACGTCCGCGTCGGTCATCAGGATGATCTTGCCGTAGCGCGCCTTCGACGAGTCAAATGTCTCGCCGAAGCCGGCGCCGAGGGCGGTGATCATCGTGCGGATTTCCTCGTTGGAGAGGATCTTGTCCTCGCGCGCCTTTTCGACGTTGAGGATTTTACCTTTCAGCGGCAGGATGGCCTGGAAGCGGCGGTCGCGTCCCTGCTTGGCGTTGCCGCCGGCCGAGTCGCCCTCGACGATGAAGATCTCGCACGATTCCGGATCGGAGAGGGCGCAGTCGGCCAGTTTGCCCGGCAGCCCGCCCGAGTCGAGGGCCGACTTGCGGCGGGTCAGATCGCGCGCCTTGCGCGCCGCCTCGCGCGCCTGCCCGGCCGAGATCACCTTCTCGACAATGCGCCGCGCGGTCGGCGGATTCTCCTCAAAGAACTCCGCCAACGCCTCGCCCACCGCCGATTCGACAATCCCCTTCACCTCCGAATTGCCCAGCTTGGTCTTGGTCTGCCCCTCAAACTGCGGATCGGCCACCCGCACCGCGATCACCGCGGTCAGTCCCTCGCGGGTGTCCTCACCCTGGATGGTGAAGTTGACGTTTTTCAGCAGGTTGTTCTTGGCCGCGTAGTTGTTGATCGAACGGGTGAGCGCGGTCTTGAACCCGACCAGATGCGTGCCGCCCTCGATCGTGTTGATGTTGTTGACGTAGGAGAAGATGTTTTCCTGATAGGTGTCGTTGTACTGCAGCGCCACCTCGATCTGCACGTTGTCGCGGGTGCGCTCGACATAGACCGGCTTTTTGAACAGGGGCGTCTTGTTTTCGTTGAGGTACTCGACAAACGCCGCCAGCCCGCCCTTATACTCGAAGGTCGCCTTCTTGTCGGCGGCCTCGTCGATCAGATCGATACGGATGCCGCGATTGAGGAAGGCCAGTTCGCGCAGACGCGCCGCCAGCACATCGAAGGAAAACTGCGTCTTTGAAAATATCTCCGGGTCGGGCTTAAAGGTGGTCTTGGTGCCGGTCTTGGTCGCCTTGCCGATTTTTTCCACCGGGCCGGTCGGGTCGCCGCGGTGGTACGATTGCCGCCACACCGCGCCGTCGCGCATCACCTCGACGGTGCATTCGGAGGAGAGCGCGTTGACCACCGACACACCGACCCCGTGCAGACCGCCGGAGACCTTGTACGACTCGTGGTCGAACTTGCCGCCGGCGTGCAGGACGGTCATCACCACTTCCAGCGCCGATTTTTTCTGCGTCGGATGCATGTCAACCGGGATACCGCGGCCGTTGTCGACCACCTCGACGGCGCCATCGGCCTTGATCGTCACCTTGATGTGATCGCACACCCCGGCCATCGCCTCGTCGATCGAGTTGTCGACCACCTCGTGGACAAGGTGATGCAGCCCGCGCGGGCCGACGTCGCCGATGTACATCGCCGGACGCCGACGCACCGCCTCCAGCCCCTTGAGGACGGTGATGTCCTTGGCGGCGTAATCGCGGCTGTTGGCTTTCGCCACTTCCAATGCTTCGTCTTCGATCGTCTTGGCCATGGTCGTCTGCAACCTCAATTGGGCGCCGGGTCCTCCGCGCCACCACTCGTTGATAAAGCGCCGGCGGGCAATTCCCGCCCCGCGTCATTGTCTCGACAGCCGGCGGGCCAAGCCCGCCACACATCCTGTTTCCGTCATTCCAAGCCCGCGGCTTTATGCGGGCTTGGAATCTTTGTTCCTTTCCATTTGCAAGCCCATCCACTAATCACGGCCCGGTGAACATGATCTCCTCGACCAACCGTTCACCCTCGCCCAGCGCCGTGTTGATCTTGGCACGGATGGCCTCTTTCTGATAGATCAGTTCCTGCCGCCAGGCCGGCTCATCGACCGCCACAAACAACTTGCCGCGCTCCAGCTTGATCACGCGCGTGTGCGCCGCGATCTCCGGCCCGACCAGCTCCGGCCAGGAAACGGTGATGCCCGCTTCCCTGATCTTCCGGGCCAGGCCCAGCGTGGCCAAACGGCCACGAATTAACTCGCCGATCGCGGACGGCTTCGACAAGAACTGCCCCCAAGACGCACCCCCGCAAACCCCAGCGGCGGATCGCGCTAAGTCATCAATTTACAAGGGGATTGCGGGAGTGGCAATCAGTTTTTCCCTATGGGCCGCCCAATAAGTCGCTGTTCCGCAATGCGTTACAGCGTAGCGCTCCGATCTGATCGTGTCCCGGGATGCTGCGCTAGGCGACAGCGTCCGGCACGGTGAATCCGTCGGCGAGAGTGGCGCGCTCGCCGGTTGTCGCTCTACATTGCACCGGCATCGCCGCGGAGAGAATCCATGCGCATCGTGACCGACTACATCACCCGCCGCGAATTGGAGGCGCTCGCCGCCGACTCGTTCGGAAACCTCGTCAAGGCAGTGGTCGACGTACAGCGGGAATTACTGGCCCTGGACGCTGAGATGCATTCCGATCTTGAAGCGTACTTGTTGCAGAATGGATCACGGCAGGAGTCTCTGTGGGGTATCAATCTCTACCCGGAACTGTCGGGGGAGGATTTCATCGAATTTGATTCGATGATCAACGTCCGCCCCGGAGCGGGGAATCGTTCACGAGGCGTCGACGACGAATCGACTCGGAAACTGATTATCGAGATCGTACAGAGGCGGGTACGCGCATGACAGGCGTTCAACACAAGTCACTCGCCGACGGGCGATGGAATGCCTTTACACTCCACGAGCAGCTGGCCAACGTCGGCAGCGAGGTTGAACGCGCCATCAATTGGCGGATCAAGGGCAACGCCGACTACAGCCAGCGCGCCTACCACCGCGCCCTCGAATTGCTCGACTTTACACGCGCCGACCCGAAGAACGCCGCCAGACTGAGGGAACTCTGCCGTGTCCGCGAAGCGCTGGTCGACTTCTTCCAGTATGCGAATGAGTACGGCTCCACCGACACGAGCTGGCGCCGGTACTTCGGGGCGTTCACGTTTGCGGCCCGCAGAGCCCGTTGAACTCTCGTCAACCAAGTGTCTCACCTCTCAAGCTGCGCCCCGGCAAGTCGCGCCGCCGATCGCGGACGGCTTCGACAAGAACTGCCCCCGAGACGCAACCCCACAGACCGCGGTGGTGGATTGCGCTAAGACCTTCTAACAAAATGGGTGTTGCATTTGGACTGGGTTGTTGATCTTA
>CAZQIZ010000012.1:0-83631 GCA_964593585.1 uncultured Ignavibacteria bacterium | reverse complement strand
ATACGAAACCAGCTTTCAAGCTTCAACTGGCCCAGATTATGGGGGGAAGGTCACAATGACCCAGACTACGCCCACGCGCGGCGAACCAAATTCGAGTCGGGCCAATATGGGATCTACGTCTACAGCAATTCCAAGGTCGACCTGCAGGATTCCGGGAACGGGAATGCTTTTATGTCGTATTGCGCGTCCTCGGGGCGATTCTCTGTCTACAACAAGCACGCCAACGACACCGTACGGGCCAAGTACAACTACTGGGACTCAACCGCCGGATGTACCACTTGGCCATACGACTCCGGAGCAGTTGACGTCGGCAGCGCCTTAGCCGCGGACCCATTCGGAGGCGGCGGGGCCAAGCGCAGTTGGCTTGTCGCCACAGACGAGGAGCCTTCGCCAACGCTGATCCCTGCTTCCTATTCGGAGGCGGCGGGGCCAAGCGCAGTTGGCTTGTCGCCACAGACGAGGAGCCTTCGCCAACGCTGATCCCTGCTTCCTATGTTGCAGAGGGCAATTACCCGAATCCGTTCAATTCCTCGACGGTCATCCAGTTCTCGATTGCGCAGGCAGGACATGCGCAGCTGGCGGTCTTCAATATCCTCGGGCAGCGCGTGAAACGGCTCATCGACGAGTACTTGCAGCCCGGAATTCACCGTGCCACATGGGATGGACAGGACGAAAGTGGGCATCCCGTTGCCAGTGGCGTCTATTTTTATCGCCTGACTGGCGACGGGCGGCAAGTCACGAAGAAAATGGTCATCCTCAAGTGAACGCCAGTATATGCGGACAACCACGCTACTACAACTCGTCGCGCTTGTGGCCATGGATTATCCAGTGGCGATCATGGCGCAGCCCGAGACGGGAGCTGTCCCCAAGGACGCTCCGTACGGTGTCATCGATGGAACCGTCGGTTCGGCGCTTGTTCTTCAATCGGACTCGAATCAAGATGTCGAACGTGCATTCGTGGCTGTGACGCTCCCGAGCATCGACGAAAAGACGATCATCGACTTGGCTGTCCTCGTCGTGACCGTTTCGACCCAATGCGACTCCACCGATCCTCTCTTCCTGATGGCTTGCGAAGCCACCGTCGCACCAGCATCCCAGCCAATGACATGGCAGAAAAATTGGACCGACCTGTCGGGAGGTTTCGATCCCGAGCACATCGCTCTTGTGCCGGTCAGTTCGTCCGCAGCAGAAGTCGAGATTCGATTCGATGTAACCGCGATTGTGAGGCGATGGGCAGCGGGGGAAGCTCCTAACTACGGGTTCGTCCTCAAGTCGCTGTCAGAATACAAGTCTTCCTTCCACTGGATCCGCGACGGCCGCTACGACGGTCAGGACGCCAAGCTCGAGATTTGCTACTCCAGGAATCCCCTATCCCAATAGCCCTAGAATCGACAACACGTTGTGTGGCAATCTTGTACGCGAACGCGGGTAGAAGGGGCGTATCAACCGGCGCGGTGCCAGTCTACGAATCTCTGCCAAGAGGCGATCAACGCTACCTTTTCAGGAACGCGACTGTTTATATTGCGTTTTTGGCCGAAAAATGGCTGTAGAACAGGTTGAGACTGTAGAAAAGGACCAAAACGACGTGGCACCCCAATCGACCGATTCGCCCAGTTCGAAACGCGCCAAAGCGCCGATCGAACGCGTGACCATCCGTTTTGCCGGCGATTCCGGCGACGGCATCCAATTGTCGGGAAACCAGTTCACGCTGGCCACCGCGATGGCCGGCAACGATCTCGGGACACTGCCCGATTTCCCCGCCGAGATTCGCGCCCCCGCCGGCACCCTGCCGGGAGTCTCCAATTTCCAGATCAGCTTTTCCGAGAAGTCGATCCACACACCCGGCGACGCTCCCGATGTCTTGGTGGCGATGAACCCAGCCGCGCTGAAGGTGAATCTCAAGGACCTGGTCGACGACGGCACGATCATCGTCAACTCCGACAACTTCACCCCGATGAATCTCAAGAAGGCCGGCTATACCAGCAACCCGTTGGAAGACGGCTCCCTTGGCTCGCGCCGTGTGATCCAGATTCCGATCAACGAGCTCAATCTCAAGGCGCTGGAGTCCTCGCCGCTCTCCAAAAAAGAGCGCGACAAATGCCGCAACTTCTACGCCCTCGGCGTGATCTACTGGCTCTATGACCGTCCTCTGGAGCCGACGCTCCAATGGATCGCCGACAAGTTCGCCAAGAACCAGGCGGTGGTGGAAGCCAACCAGACCGCCCTGCGCGCCGGCTACTATTACGCCGACACCACCGAGATTTTCACCCACAGCTACACCGTGCGCAAGGCCGCCCTCCCCCCCGGCGAGTATCGCAACATCACCGGGACCGAGGCGATGGTGCTCGGGCTGGTGGCGGGAGCCACGCTGGCGGAAACGCAGTTGTTCTACGGCAGCTACCCAATCACCCCGGCCTCCGACATTCTGCATGAGCTGGCGCGCCACAAGAACTACGGCGTCGCCACCTTCCAAGCCGAGGACGAGATCGCCGCAGTCTGTGCCGCCATCGGCGCCGCCTACGCCGGCAACATCGGCGTCACCGGCACGTCCGGACCCGGCGTCGCGCTGAAAGGCGAGGCGATCGGCTTGGCGGTCATGGCGGAGTTGCCGCTGATCATCATCAATGTTCAGCGCGCCGGCCCGTCGACCGGCATGCCGACCAAGGCCGAGCAATCCGACCTGCTGCAGGCGGTGGTGGGACGCAATTCCGAGTGCCCGGTGGCGGTCCTCGCCCCGGCCACACCTGCCGACTGCTTCAACACCGCCATCGAGGCGATCCGGATCGCGGTGAAATACATGACCCCGGTCTTTGTCCTCTCCGACGGCTTTTTGACCAATTCCTCGGAACCGTGGCAGTTGCCGGACATCTCGAAATTGCCGAAGATCACCATCAGCCACGCCGCCGATGTGAACGATTTCAAGCCGTACCGTCGCGATCCCAAGACCCTGGCGCGGCCGTGGGTGATCCCCGGCATGCCCGGCTTCGAGCACCGGGTCGGCGGTCTGGAAAAAGAGGATGTGACCGGCAACGTCAGCTACGACCCGCAGAACCACGAGAAGATGACCCTGACCCGCGCCGAGAAGGTGCACCGGATCGCGCAGGACATCCCGCCGACGCAGATTGTCGGCGAGCCCTCGGGGCAACTGCTGGTCATCGGCTGGGGCTCGACCTACGGCGCCATCACCTCAGCGGTGGAAAATGTCCGCGCCAAGGGCAAGAAAGTCTCGTATGTCCACCTGCGCCACCTCTGGCCCTTCCCGTCCGACCTGGGCGAGATCATCAAGCGCTTCGAAACGGTGCTCGTCCCCGAAATGAACCTCGGCCAGTTGAAACTGCTGCTGCGCGGCGAATATGGCCTGCCGGTAATCGGCTTGAACAAGGTGCAGGGACGTCCCTTCAAAATCAGCGAAATCCAAAGCAAGATCGAGGAGTTGATCTAATGGCCACCATGACCGCCCCGGCGCCGCAGACGCCCAAGCCGACACGCAAGAATTACGAGTCCGACCAGGAGGTCCGCTGGTGCCCCGGTTGCGGGGATTACAGCATCCTCGCCCAGATGCAGCGTGTCTGCGCCGATCTGGCCATACCGCGCGAAAAACTGGTGTTCGTTTCGGGGATCGGCTGCTCCTCGCGCTTCCCGTACTACATGAACACCTACGGCTTCCACACCATTCACGGCCGCGCGCCGGCGATCGCCACCGGCGTCAAGTGCGCCAACCCCGACCTGATGGTGTGGGTGATGACCGGCGACGGCGACGGGCTCTCGATCGGCGGCAACCACATGCTGCACACCCTGCGCCGCAACGTCGATCTGAAGATCGTGCTGTTCAACAACCGCATCTACGGCCTCACCAAGGGGCAGACTTCGCCCACCTCGGAGATGGGCAAGATCACCAAGTCGACCCCGATCGGCTCGATCGAGCATCCGATCCAGCCGGTGGCCTTCGCGCTGGCCGCCGAGGCGACCTTTGTCGCCCGCGCCATCGACGGCGAGCCGCAGCACATGCAGGAGGTCCTCAAACGTGCCGCGCAGCACAAGGGCGTGGCCTTTGTCGAGATCTTCCAGAACTGCAACATCTTCAACGACGGCGCCTGGGAGTATCTAACCGCCAAGGAAATCCGCGACGACCGTATCATCGAACTCAAGCACGGCCAGCCGATGAAGTTCGGCAAGAACCTCGACAAGGGGCTCCGGCTGAAGGGATTCCGGCTGGAAGTGGTGCAACTCGGCCAGGGCGTCAGCGAGAGCGATCTCCTCGTCCACGATGAGACCGACGAGGATGCCTCGCTGGCTTTCCTGCTGTCGCGCGAAAACCCCAACCTCCCGGTCCCGATTGGCGTCTTCCGCAGTGTCAACCATCCCACCTACGATGGCCTGATGAGGTCGCAGATCGACGACTACACATCCAAGCGCGGCAAGGGCGACTTGAAGAAGTTGATCCACTCCGGCCAGCGCTGGACTGTCGGCGCGTAACCGGTGATGTCATCCGTAACTGAGAACGCCGGGCATCCTCACCCGGCGTTTTCCGTTATGGCACGACATGACGCAATTCCTCTCCCCCGCGCAGACGCGTATGACGGAACGCCCAATTCGTCGCCCCCGCGGAGGCGGGGGCCCAGACCATGGTGGCCGATGTCTGTATTCTCGCTTTCGCGGGAAAGACGGTCCTGTCGATGATCGGTTGGACCGAGCGTCAACGGTCTCACTGAGCCGTGCGACGATACCGCTCAATCCACCACCCCCATAGCGGAAACAACCACGCCGCCAGCCCCACCCAGCCGATTGCCTCGGCGCTGGGCGGCGGCGGACCGGTGAGGTTGGCGATGTAAATCACGGTCACGAAGCCGACAAAGGCCCAGAACGACCAGACACCGACCCGGTTACGAGGAGAAGTGGCGCGGACATAAAGCAGAATTCCGGCAACGAAGATCGCGGCCTCCACCGCCACCGCGGCGGGAATGGAGTTCCACAGCCCCAGCCCCACCCGCGGCCCGTCGGGATACAGCGGCAGATCAGCACGATGCGCCAGCCAGTCCAGCAACCAATGGCTGACCACCAACGTCGCAATCACCACCCCACCCCAAAACGAACGCCGCGCCCGGTCCCCGCGCCGTCAGACGGCGTAGACGGCGCCAAGCAGGATCCCCCAGCCGATGACAAAGAGGAGACTGTGCGTGTATGGATAATGCGTGAATTCCAGCGGTGTGAACGCGGTGTCACCCGGGGCGATCCGCACCTGTTCGATCCCCAAGAGCAGGAAGATCGGCCAGATCAGATCAATCCAGGTGGATGCCAGGATCAAAAACCCCAACGGCACCCGCGGCGCGGCCTTTTTCGCCGCCAACGCAACGCCAAAATGCCCGATGAACATCGTCGAAAGTGAAACGGGCGCGGATCACCGCGCCCGTCTCGTCTGCTCCTATGCGCCTTGCAGTTTTCCGGCGCGCTTGAACAATCGAAAGATCACATGCCAGCCCAGCAGCGTGACGATCAGAAATCCGATCCACCAGGTCTTGTCGGTCATCCCCATCGCACCGCCGGCGAACGAGAAGGTGTGCGCGCCGATCATCGTCCAGAGGATGGTCACGCCCATGTAACTGTTGTGCCGGGCGCGGAGCATCGCCCCGGCCATCTTCGCCGGATCCGGCGGCGTCCCCGCCTTGATGCCCGCCACCAGTTGACGCTGCCCCGGCAACAGACGGAAGAGCGTGTTGAACGCGGTGATCGAGCCGAGCATCGCCCCGATGTGAATGTTCGCGGTGCGGTACTCGAACTTCGCCCAAAAGATCATGAGCAAAAGCGTGACGGCCAGTAACGCAAACAGCGCCGCCCCAAGCGCCTTGGGGTTTTTCCCCAGCGCGCTGTTGACCAAAAGGTCATAAACCACCGGCGCGAGCAAAAGCGAAAACAGAATCATCGCGATTGGCCCGACGTATCCGCTCGCCCCCTGCACATTCGCAAACGCCTGTTTGCCATGGTAGAAGACCAGCATCAAAAGCAGAAGCCCGAAGACATAGGCGAGGATCGAGGAAATCTTGAACCAGGACATCGACCGCGGCAGCATCTCCGGCACCAGCCGGCGCTGAACATCGGGCTCCAGTTTCGCCAGCATCGGCATCACGACAAAACTGAAGAAGTATCCATACCCCAGCCAGATCACGCCGAAGAGCACATGCATCCAGCGAAACAACGCATCGAGAATCGGGCTGACAGTCTGCATTCACATCCTCCTTGGCGCGGGATTCTTCCGGGGCCTCGCGACAATCGGCGCGTTTAAGATGCGATCCCCGAAGCACTTGGCAAGCAATATCGCGCCCGGCGGGCGCAATGTCAAAAGCGGATACTTTTTCTCCGCGACCGCCAAACTTTCGCTTTTCATCGCGTATGCCCATAGGCAATAGATGCGCGCGGGTGTTATGATCCATGCCCCGCGCGCCAACGCGCGCGATTAACGAGAGGACAACCACGTGGCCACCGAAGCCCAGATTTTACAAGCGCTGAAAACCATCATCGATCCCGATCTGCACCGCGACATCGTCTCGCTCGGCTTTGTGAAGGACATCGCCGTCTGCGAGGACCTGGTCAAGGTGACGATCGAGCTGACCACGCCCGCCTGCCCGGTCAAAGACGACATGAAGGCCCAGGCCGAGCGCGTCATCCGCGCCCTGCCCGGCGTGAGTATGGTCAACATCAAGATGACCGCGCAGGTCCGTCCGACGCTGAGCGAGATGGGCCAGGCGCTGATCCCGGGCGTGAAGAATGTCATCCCGGTCGGCTCCGGCAAAGGCGGGGTGGGCAAATCGACCGTCTCGGCCAACCTCGCGGTCGCGCTGGCGCAGACCGGCGCGAGCGTCGGGCTCATGGACGCCGACGTCTACGGCCCCAGCATCCCAACCATCCTCGGCATAAACGAGCAACCGGTACCCGGCGAACGTGGCATCATGCCGGTGATGGCCTATGGGGTTAAGGTTATCTCCATGGGTTTCTTCCTCAAACCCGACCAGGCGGTGGTCTGGCGCGGGCCGATGCTGACCAAGATGATCGAGCAGTTCTTGGGCGGGGTCGAATGGGGCGAGATCGATTATCTCGTTGTCGATCTGCCCCCCGGCACCGGCGACATACAACTCTCGCTGTGCCAGCGCATCCCGCTGACCGGCGCGGCGATTGTCTCCACGCCGCAGGATGTCGCCCTCAAGGTCGCCGAGAAGGCGGTGATCATGTTCAATCAGTTGAAAACGCCGATCCTCGGCCTGATCGAGAACATGAGCTACTTCACCTGCTCGCACTGCAACTACCGCGAGTACATTTTCGACAATGGCGGCGCCCGCCGTGCCGCCGACCGTCTCGGCGTCCCCTTCCTCGGCGAAATCCCGCTGGCCACCCGTCTGCGCGAAACCTCGGATTCCGGCGTGCCGATCGTGATCGCCGAACCCGACTCCGAATCGGCCATCGCCTTCCAGCAGATCGCGCGCAACCTCGCCGCCCAGGTGAGCATCCGCAACTCCGAGGCCGCCGAAACCGAGCCCGTGAAGATCACATTCTAAGCCAGTTCACGAATGGCCGGACACGTAGGGGCGCATTGCATACGCCCCTTTTCGATTCCGGTAAATTCCCTGACAACCACAGAACGCCGCGAGCGTGATGCGCTCTGAAGGAACCCGTGGGGGCAGGTCTGAGACTTGGCCTCGCAGGTTGCGGAAAAACCCAGAATTCCGCATTGTCACCCTGAGCGAAGCGAAGGGTCTGCCTTTCTGGTACAAAGGTGAAAACAGCAGATGCTTCGCTCCGCTCAGCATGACATTTGCCTCTACTTGCGTCGGAACTGATTTTTTCGGCAACCTGCTCAGCGCCACATAGTCGCACTGTAGGGGCGTATTGCATACGCCCCTTCCCCATGCCGCCACACGGCATCAAACGGCCTTGGGGTATAGAGCGCCCCACTGCAAGCGGAGGGGGAAACTTGGCGGAGTATCAGCAAACCAGGATACATGATCGCTTGATTTAACGCGGGTAGGCCACGCTTATTGCGGTGCTGTTGCACGGAATCGACACGCCAGATACTAGCAAACGGAGACAACAACATGTGGCCTGCGCGCACAGTACGCTTCCTGCTCTGGATTATGGTACTTGCCGGTGGAATCCTCCTCGGCGGAAAGCTTTTTGATAACCGTGTTCTGGTCGGCGCCTGGAGTCAGTCGCCGCCCGAGTCTCTGGACCTTCTGCCATATGGGCCTCGCTGGCCTGTCGACACCGGTGAGTACTTCTTCCCAAGTTCTGTCGTGTGGCTTGTTTGCTGCCTGGCCGCCATCGTCGTGGGATGGAAGACGCCTTGGAGCTACCGAATCTGGCTCGTCATCCCAGGTATCACGCTGCTGGGTGTGCTAATCTTCACCGTGACCTGGTTCTGGCCTCGCAACGCGGAGCTCTGGGCGATCGCCACAGGCGCTGCAAATGCCGTGCGAGACAAAGAGACCATCGTGCGCATGGTGCGGGAATGGGTCCATTACGACTGGATCCGAATTGCGTTCGCAACCCTGGGAGTCTCTGCATCGATCCGGGCGATCAGCGTGCCGTTTCCCTCGAAGTGACCGAGTTGCTATCTGCGTCCTCCAGCGCAGCGGCCAGTCGCGCGGGCAATGGCACTGCATGCCCCGGCTTGGGCTGCCAGTAACCGATCGGTCAGCGGGCAACTCGCGGATACTCTGCACGCTATCCCTGACTCAACATCCGTCGGCCGCTCTGCAGAGGATGCCTCAACAGAGACGGATGGCGCACGCGGCGATGACCACCTCTCTCCGCCCCAAATTCCGTATCTTGCCCTCCGGCACATGAACTCGAACCCCACCATCCACCACACCGCCACCGACGCCGATGCCGAAATCCGTGTCGACCGCGTGCTGGCGGAGCGCTTTCCCGACTTCTCCCGCTCGCAGATTCAGCGGGCCATCGACGGCGGCCAACTGCTCATCAACGGCGTCGTTGCGCGCTCCAATTACAGGGTGGAAGAGGGGGACCAGATCACGCTCACGCTGGCGCGCGCGGCATTGCCCGATGCCCCCGCCGAACCGGAAGATATCCCGCTGGATGTCCTCTTCGAGGACGAGCACCTGCTGGTGGTGAACAAACCCGCCGGGATGGTGGTGCACCCGGCCGCCGGGCACCGCACCGGGACCTTGCTCAACGCCCTGCTGGGACGGGGTGCCTTCGTCGACGATGACGCCGAAGCCGAAAGCGACCGCCCCGGGATCGTCCACCGGCTCGACAAAGGCACCTCCGGCCTGATGGTGGTGGCGCGCACCGAACTGGCGCACCGCCGTCTGGCCGTGCAACTGAAGGACCGCACCCTTTCGCGCATCTATTGGACGATCACCTGGGGACACTTGAAGAAATCACCGCTGGTCATCGAGGCGCCCATCGGCCGTTCGCTGCGCGACCGTAAGAAGATGGCGGTCAACAACGCCGGGCGCGACGCCAAGACCACCGTGCACCTGCGCGATCGCTACGCCCTTGCCGACTGGCTGGAGGTGCACCTGTCCACCGGACGCACCCATCAGATTCGCGTGCATTTATCCCACGTCGGGCATTCGGTCGTTGGGGATGCCGAATACGGCGGAGGTCGCGACCGAATCGCCGGGGTCGATCCCCGCCGCCGCGATCTGGCCCGTAAGATGCTGGAAGCCATCGGCCGCCCCGCCCTGCATGCCCACACACTCGCCTTCCTCCACCCGGCCTCCGGCGCGCCGCTTACCTTCTCCGCCCCGCCCCCGCCCGACTTCCAGGCGCTGTTGGACCTCTGCCAGGCACATCCTTAGCCCCGACCGGTGGGACACCGGAACGCTGCAACCGCCTTGTTACGGACTGGGTGATTGCGTAACTTGCATTCCTGCGCGGACGCCCCTGCGTCCGCGTTTGGCATGTTATGGACCAGAGCCGCATCCGCAACTTCTCGATCATCGCCCATATCGATCATGGGAAATCCACGCTGGCCGATCGGCTGCTGGAGGCCACCCACACCATCGATGAGCGCAAGATGCGCGAGCAGGTCCTCGACAACATGGACCTGGAACGCGAACGCGGGATCACCATCAAGTCCCACGCCATCCGCATGAACTACCGCGCCAAGTCCGGGCAGGACTATGTCCTGAACCTGATCGACACGCCCGGGCATGTCGACTTCAACTACGAAGTCTCGCGGGCGCTGGCCGCCTGCGACGGCGCCATTCTGGTCGTCGATGCCGCACAGGGCATCCAAGCACAGACCGTGGCCAATGCCTACCTCGCCATCGAGGCCGGTTTGACCATCGTTCCGGTTCTCAACAAGATCGATTTGCCCGCGGCCGATCCCGACCGCCACGCGGTCGAGGTCGCCAAACTGCTCTCCTGCGAGCCCGAGGAGGTCATCCGCGTCTCGGCCAAGACCGGACTGAACACCGACCAGCTGCTGGAGGCGGTCATCGCGCGCATCCCGCCGCCGGCCGGCGACCCCAAAGCCCCCCTGCGCGCGCTGGTCTTCGATGCCGCCCATGATCTGTACCACGGCGCGGTTGTCTATGTCCGCGTGGTCGACGGATCCCTGAAAGCCGGCGATCAGATCCGCTTCTTTTCGCATGCCGATGTCCATCAGGTTGAAGAGACCGGGATTCTGCAGATGCGTCCGATCCCGCGCGAGACGCTTGCGGCCGGCGAGGTCGGCTACATCCTGGCCCACGTCAAGGACATCCACGAGGCCCGTGTCGGCGACACCGTCACCAACGCCGACAACCCGGCCTCCGAGCCGCTGCCCGGTTTCCGCGCCATCAAGCCGATGGTCTTCTCCGGTCTGTATCCGGCCGATTCGGACAAGTACTCCGATCTGCGCGTCGCTCTCGACAAACTGCGCCTCAACGATGCGTCGCTCTCCTTCCAGCCGGAACGGTCGCTGGCGCTGGGGTTCGGCTTCCGCTGCGGCTTCCTGGGACTGTTGCATCTGGAGATTGTCAAGGAACGGCTGGCGCGCGAATTCAATCAGCCGATCGTGGCCACCGTGCCCAATGTCGAATACCAGATCCGCATGACCAACGGCGAGGTCCGCACCATTGACAACCCGGCCGACATTCCGCCGCGCGGCCAGTACGAGGCGATCGCCGAACCGTATGTGCGCGCCCACATCATTTGCCCGTCCGACGCGGTCGGCACGGTGATGACCCTGGCCACCTCCAAGCGCGGCGACTACATCAACACCGAGTACATCGGTGACCGCGCCCGGCTGATCTTCGACTTCCCGCTGGCCGAAATCATCTTCGAGTTCTATGACCGGCTCAAGTCGGTCACCCGCGGCTACGGCTCGCTCGACTACGATTTCCTCGAATACCGCGAAAACGCCCTTGACAAACTCGAAATCCGGCTGGCCGGCGAGACCGTCGATGCCCTCTCCTCGGTCGTGCATCGCGACAACGCCTACCGCATCGGCCGTAAGCTCTGCGAGACGCTCAAGGAACTGATCCCCCGGCAGCAGTTTGAAGTCATCATCCAAGCCGCGATCGGCGGCGGCAAGCCGATCGCCCGCGAATCGGTCAAACCCCTGCGCAAGGATGTCATCGCCAAACTCTACGGCGGCGACGTCACCCGCAAACGCAAGCTGCTCGAGAAGCAAAAAGAGGGGAAGAAACGGATGAAGCGGGTCGGCAAGGTCGATGTCCCGCCCGAGGCCTTCCTCGCCGTGCTCAAAATCAGCGATTAGGGACGGGGCTCATGCCCCAGACGCGGTCGAATCGATCGACGGGATCATGACCCCGCCGCTGACCTCGGGCTGATAGATCACACCCAGGTAATCCTCCAGCGTAATGCCCTCGGCCGCGGCATCGAGAGTCGCGGTGATGTGCAGCCCAGCGTGCGTTGCATCCTTCTTCCGCGCGCGCAGTTGCCGGGACCGTCGTGTCGGTGTGCCGTCGGCCTCGCGCACAACGAGCACCTCCGGCGAATACAAGTCCGCCGAGTCGTTCCGCATCACCATCGCCACCGAGTCGTCCGAGAGGCGCACGACCGTGCCGACAGGAAACACCCCGATCACGTTGACAAACGCCTTGAGGACCAGCGGGTCATACCACTCCCGCCCCTTGTACAAAAGCCGCCGCACCGCCTCATCGGGGCTGATCGTTTCCTTCTGGTAGATGCGGCCCGATGTCATGGCGTCGTAGGCGTCGCAGACACTGATGATGCGCGAGAACAAATGCAACGTCCGCGGACGCGTCAGCCGCGGATAGCCGGTGAGGTCCATCTTCAGGTGGTGCTCGAAGGCGCCGGCCATCGAGACGCCGATCTCGCGCTCGATCGCGCGCAGACTGGCCAGCGTCAGCGCGCCCAGCGTCGGATGGCGCCGAATCTGCTCCCAGTCGTCTTCGTTGAACTCTTCGGGCTTGGCGATCAGTTCGCGCGGCAGCTTCACCTTGCCGATGTCGTGGAACAGCGCCGCGAATCCCAGTTGCGCGAGGCGGATGCGGTCCATTCCCAGGCGCATGCCGACGGCGATCGAGTAGAGCGCCACATTGACCGAGTGATAGTAGGTGTACTCGTCGAACTCCTTGAGCGCCGCAAACTCCATCAACACATCCTCGTCGTGCGCCACTTCGTCGATCATCAGGTGCACCACACGCTGCACGGTGGAGGCGTCGAAGGAATTGCGATCACGCACCCGCTCCCAGAACTCCTGCACCACCGCTTCCGACCGCTGGAAGAGCGCCTGCGCCCGGCGGCGCTTGATGATGCTGGGGTCGGTTTCCGGGTCGACCTTGCGCGGATCGAGAAAGTCGCTCGGGTCCTTGGCCGCCAGCGGCTGGATCGGAATCCGGGTCAGCCCGACCGCGTTCCAGGTCTCCACCAGCGCCGCGTAGGGATCGGCGGCGCGGCGGTCGGTGGTGGCCAGCGCAAAGAGCGCCTGGTCGATCTGGCCCGGCGGGGTGTCGCTGTAGATCGTCACGCCGCCCAGGCGCAGATCGGCAAATCGCGCCGCCATCGACCGTCCGAAGGAAAATTCGCGGTCGTAGTTAAGACGTTCCCCGTTGAAGAAGATGTAGTCGTTCTGATAGGTGATGGCGCAATCGGAGCCGCTGGCAAACAGCGCCTGCAGGGCCTGTGCCAGTTCCTCGCGACGTGTGCGGAAGGCGGTGTTGTTCTCGTCGTAGACCGCGGCAGCCCGCCAGGCGGCGTAAAAGGCCCGCAATGCGGCGACCGCGAGGCGATACCCCTCCGCCCGCGACAGATTGCCCATTGGTGCCGGTCCGCTCATTCCTCGTCCTCGTCGTCGGCCGTTTCCGGCGCCGCCAATTGCTGCCGCAGCGACAGCGCCGTGCGCGCGGCGTCGGCCACGTCGGCGGCATGGTCATTGACCAGCACATTCAATTCCGCCAGCGCCAGGGGGTCGCTCGATGCGCCCAACGCCCGGATGGCCGCCAGACGCACCGGTTGCCAGCGCGACCGCTTGAAAAACGGCGCCCGCCGCGACAGGTTGATCAGATGCAATGCCGCCGGTTTCCCCCCCAGGCGCGCGTAAGTCGTCAGCAGCTCCCGCGTCTCGGCCGGATCGCGGTCGGGCAGTTCGTCCGGGTTGATCCGGGCCTTGATGTCATCGACCGCGTCGGCGCTCGGACGTTGCCCCAGCGCCCGCAACGCCCGCTTGCGCAGATCGGCGTCGGGATCGCTGAGAAAGCCGCGCAGCACACGGTCCGCCTCCGGTCCGAGGATGCGCTTGGCCGCCCGCAGCGTCTCCAATCGCACCCTTGGGTCGGTGTGCGAGGCCGACTTCTTGAGGAAACTGACGCCGCGCTCGGCGCCGATCTCGCCCAGGATCATCGCCACATTCCGCGAGACATACCAGCGTTTGTCGTAGATGAAGCCACCGATCAGGTCGACTGCCTCGCGCCCATGCGCGATGAGAAAGTCGCACACCATCATGCGCGCCGGTTTGCTCTCCAGTGTTCCCAGCATGCCGGTGATCGGCGTGATCGCCACCGAACCAAACAGCGAGAACAAGTCGCGGATCGGTTCCAGCGGCGCTTGGGGATTGGCGTTGAGGTAGGTTGCCAGCTTGTCGAAGTGCCGCTTCTCCGCCATTCGCGACAGCGCGGCATTGATCCGCTGGACCCCGCGCGGCTGCAGGTCCCCCATCAGTCCGCGCACTTCGATCATCAGCTTGCGCGCCAGATTCCAACGCGCCGCGGCCACCGCCTGCTCGTACTGCCGTTCGAACACGCCCACGGCGTCCTCGAAGATGCGCGTGCCCTCATTGGCGCGGACAATTTCGACCAGCACATCCAGGCCAAGACTCTCAGCCGTGTCGTCGGTGTCGGGACGGCACAGTGTCGCCAGTTCGACCTTTTCCTCGGTGCTCAGCGCCGCCACATCGCCGAACACATTGAGGATATGCAGATGGCGCTGACGCTGCGCGCCCTGGTAGGTGCTTTCGGGCTGCGTCTTGTCGGCGGTCTCCGCGAGGGTGGGCTTGGTGAATTCCTCGTGTGGGGCGGCGATCTCCTCGTCGGTGGCCGCGAGGATGTAAGCCCCTTCAATGACTCGGTCCACCGTGTAGTGCTTGATGTGCGGCAGCGAGGCTTCCCAAAGACGGTTGGCGAGGTCGACAGCAGAGTCGACGGCGGCCAGCGCTTCCGCCATGATCTGGAGGAAACGGTCGCACTCGTCGCGGGTCGCGCCCGGCTCGAAACCGATTTCGCGGATGCCATCGCGGAAGAACAGATAGGCGAGATTTTCCTCGCTCCCGGCGCCGTCGTAAACCGACTCCCCTTCAAACATGAAGGCGGTGTCGGTCACCTGGACCACAAACGGTCCTTTGCCATCCAGCAGCAGATGCAGCGCGTCGAAAAACTTGCCGCGAAACTCCTCGGGCAGGGGATTAGTGGCCGGATACAGACAGGTGGTTTTCACCGCGCGCGCCCAGAGACTGCAGAACTCCCGCAAGGAGCGAACCAGGATTTCGTCCGACTCCGGCACGGCTCCGCCGGCGCCTCCCACAGCTCCCGCCATGTTGGTCAGGTCGCGATCGGCCATCACACGTCAGATTATCGGCATCATGGGCGCGCTCCCACAGCGTGCCCACGCCCCGGATCATCGGTTTTCCCGGCATCGTAGTGTGGGGTACGCCCCATACTCGGGCCCGGGGGAATGCGATTGACCCGCTCCCGGCGCATGGCGATCATGCCCCGGTATGAGACGCCTGGCCCTGCTCTGTCTCTTGCCCGCGCTCCTGTTGTCGGCCGCCCCGGCCATCGGCGCCGGCTCCCGGGTGGAGGACATCCCCGTCGATTCCTGGATTTACGACGCCCTGTTCGAGCTGTCGGCGCACACGCCGCTGCCGAAAGTGCTGTTGCACACGCGGCCGCTCTCGCGCGGCGAGGTGGCCGACGCCCTGGCGCGGCTCAACGGCGGGCGCGAAGATCTGGCTCCAGGCGCAGCGATCGTGTACGACCGTTTGCGGCAGGAATTCGCCGAAGAACTGGCCGCTGCGGACCCGATCCGCGCTGAGCACCGCCTGCGTCTTGGCGGGGGCCCGACCGCCCGCACCGATCAGTTTCGCCATGGCCTCGCCGAAAACCGCATCGGCGTGGACCTCATTCCTGCCTTCACGGTCGCGGATGCCGTCGCGGGGCGTCTGCGCATCCGCTTCGACTCCGACGCCCGCTCGGACAGTCAATTCCACGGCAAGCATTGGAAGGACAATTTCTCCGCATGGGTTGAGCAGTCGGTGCTGACCGCGCGCTGGAAACGACTGACGGTGGCGTTCGGCCGCGAGTACTGGCGCTGGGGACCCTCGCCCCACGACGCGATGCTGATGTCGGATCATTCGCCGCCGTTCAACGGCCTGCGGCTGCAATACCGCGCCGGCAACTGGTCGTATGCCTTTCACGCCACGCCGCTCGATCAGATGTATGTCTTTGCGTCCGATTATGCGGAGGGATCATTCACCGAGGGACTGGCGGACCGCTATCTCGTGGCTCACCGCTTGAATTGGAAGCCCTGGCGCAATCTGGAAGTGGCCGCCTCCGAAGTCATGGTCTTCGGCGGTTTCGACCGCCGTTTCGAATGGAACTACCTCAATCCTTTCCTGCCCTACTACTGGGAGCAGCTCAACGAGAGCAGCAACGACAACCCGCTTTGGAGCTTGGAACTATCCTGGCGCGCGCGCCCGGGTCTGCGTCTTCACGGCGAATGGTTGATCGACGATTTCCAGATTGACTTCGAGTCCGAACCGCAGCAGATCGGCGTCCTGATCGGCGGGCTCTGGTCACCCGCGCCGCTGCGGGGACGGCTTTCGCTCAACGCCGAGTATCAGCGCATCAACACCTACGTCTATGGACAGGGACAGCCGTGGAATCGGTACTTCCACCATCGCGACTACGACGGCGCGGTGATCGGCATCGGATCGAATCTCGGCACCGATGCCGACCGGATCAGCATCCAACCGCTGTGCCATCTGTCGCCGCGCCTGGATCTCCGCGGCGATTTTCATTACATCCGCCGCGGCGCCAACCGGATCAGCGATCCGCAGAAGTCGGGTGTGCCCAAGGGCACGCCCTTCCCTTCGGGCACGGTCGAACGCGAGTGGCGTTTGGCCATCGGCCCGCGCTGGCAGCAGGACGGACATCTGGTGGCGTGGGCGCTGGTGGGTTACGACGATATCGACAACGTCGCGCACGTCGACGGCGCCCGGCGCAGCGGATGGTTTGTACAGCTGCGTGTGAATGCCCTCTGGTGGAAGACCTTCGGTGTCTGATCGACCCTCACGACTCCTTCTGCGCGCGCCGGCCAAGCTCAACCTGGGCCTGCGTGTGCTCGGCAAACGTCCCGACGGCTACCACGAAATCGAAACGCTCTTCGTCGCGGTCTCGCTCTTCGATGAGTTGGAGATGGAGCGACTGCCGTCCGGCGGCATCCAGTTTTCCTGGGCGCCGGGACGAGCCGACCTGGCCGCGGGCGATCTGATCGCCGGCGAAGGCAACTTGGTTGTACGCGCCGCCCGTGCCTTTGAGGCGATGGCGGGCGCGCCCATCAATGTCCGCATCCATCTGCGGAAATCGATTCCCGTCGCCGCCGGCCTGGGCGGCGGGTCCGCCGATGCCGCAGCAACCTTGATCGGCTTAAGCCGACTTTATTCCGAGGAGACGGCCAGACTGGACTTGGCAGCCCTTGCGACAGCAATTGGCGCCGATGTGCCTTTCTTCCTTGGTCCTCCGGTCAGTTTCGGACGTGGGAAAGGCGAGCGGCTCAGCCAAGCAGCGATCAATCTAACCTGGTGTGCCATAGTAGCTTGCCCTAAGATATCCAGTCCGACCGGGGAAGTTTACTCGGCTTTGGACTTGACTTGTGTGCCAAAAATGACCGATTATCCCCATCGTCTCGATGGGGATGGGTTTTTCGCCGCCTTGGCGCTATTACACAACGACTTACAAGACGTTGTCGCGCGTCGAATCCCCGAAGTGCCCCAGTGGCAACAGCGACTTTTAACTCTCGGAGCGGAAGGAGCATACGTATCCGGCAGTGGACCATCAGTGTTCGGAATCTTCCGGACGCCGCCAGATCGAGCTGTGATCGAATCGCTCGCGACTGACAACGTCGATCTGTTTCTGGTCCGCCCGCTGAATACGAAGATGACTATTTCGGTCGGGTTTGCGTAACTTCCGGTGCCCTGACCCAAGGAGCAACCTGTGGAGATCAGCGAAGTCCGTGTCACCCTGCGCGATGAAGAGAAGCTGAAAGCCTTCGCCAACGTCACCTTCGACGAGGAGTTTGTCATCCGGGGGCTGAAGATTATCAACGGGAACAACGGATACTTTGTCTCCATGCCGTCGCGCAAACGCGCCGATGGCACGCATCAGGATATCTGCCACCCGATCAACAATAAGATGCGCGAGAAGATCGAACGGGCCGTTTTGGCCGCCTACGAGGAAGAGCTGAAGGCCGCTGCCGCCGGCAAGCCGCGCGGTGGCGCCGACATCGACGACGATCACCAACCCTCCTGAGATCCTCTCCCATCCCGGGCCGGCGACCCGGCAAAAATCCCCGACCGGGACGCACCCAAAGTTCGTACCTTGGCGGGTCGCGCGTCTGGGGCGTAGCCAAGCGGTAAGGCACGGGCCTTTGGAGCCTGCATTCCCAGGTTCGAATCCTGGCGCCCCAGCCAACCGCTCCCAAACAATCATCGCGCCACCGGTCACTTCCCGGAACCGAGACCCCCGCTATGGATGCTGAGCTCAAAATCATCACCGGCAACGCCAACCGACCGCTGGCCCAGCGGATCGCTAACCATCTGGGCCGCTCGTTGACTGCCTGTACGGTCACTCGTTTCTCCGACGGTGAGGTCTTCGTCAAGATCGACGAGAACGTGCGCGGCTCCGACCTGTTCATCGTCCAGTCCACCAACGCGCCGGCGGACAACCTGATGGAGCTGCTGATGCTGATCGACGCCGCCCGACGGGCGTCGGCCAAACGCATCACCGCGGTCATTCCTTACTTCGGCTATGCTCGCGCCGACCGCAAGGATCAGCCCCGCGTCTCCATCACTGCCCGTCTGGTCGCCGACATGATCACCCTGGCCGGAGCCGACCGGGTGCTGACGATGGACCTGCACGCCTCGCAGATTCAGGGATTCTTCCAGATTCCCTCCGATCACCTCTACTCGGCGATCGTGTTCAACGACTACTTCCTCAACCTCGGCGTCTCCGACCCGGTGGTGGTGACCCCCGATGTCGGATCGATCAAGATGGCACGCGCCTTTGCCAAGACCCTCTCCTGCGGCCTGGCGATCATCGACAAGCGCCGCCCCAATCCCAATCAGGCCGAGGTGCTCAACATCATCGGCTCGATCGAAGGCAAGACCGCCATCCTGCGCGACGACATGATCGACACCGGCGGCACGCTGACCGAGGCGGCCAAGGCCGTGGTCAAGGGCGGGGCCCGCAAGGTCTACGCCTGCTGCACCCACCCGGTCCTCTCCGGCAAGTCGCTGGAACGCGTTGTCGCATCGCCGATTGAGCTTCTGTGCGTGGCCGACACCATCGATTTGAGCCAAAGAAGTATCCCCGAAAAGATCAAGGTTATCTCGACCGCCCATCTCTTCGCCGAGGCCATCGCCCGGATCGCGCACGAGCAGTCGGTCTCGGCCCTATTCCCCGGCGAGCCAGACGCGCTCGAAGAGGGGCATCAACGAAAAGAAACTGACACACCGGCCAAACAGCCGGCGCGTCCCGCCGTAGGTACAAACACGCCCGCAGGGGCTTGATCGTTCTTGGGTTTTTCGCTTGAGGAGTCCATCGCAATGAAGACCATGCCTTTGACCGTCCAACCGCGCACCGCCAAGGGGAAGGGTGGCGCCCGCCAGTTGCGCGCCGCCGGCTCGATTCCCGCCATTCTTTATGGGGAGCGGACCGAACCGGCCACACTGGCGCTCAACCGCCGCGATTTCACTGCCGTGCTGCACAAGTCATCCTCGGAGAATGTGATCGTTGATCTGACGGTCGAGGGCTCCGCCAAGACCGAACTGGCGCTGGTGAAGGATGTCCAGCATGACCCGCTCTCCGGCGAGGTCATCCACGTCGATTTCCAGCACATCTCCGCCGACAAGCCGATCCGCGTCACCGTGCCGATTCGGATTCTCGGCGTCGCCGACGGCGTCAAGAATTTCGGCGGCATTCTGCAGCACTCGGCCCGTGAAGTCCAAGTCGAGGCGCTGCCCGCCGACATCCCGGATTACATCGACCTCGATGTCAGCCACCTGGGCATCCATCAGGCCATTCACGCCAGCGACATCTCCGTCGATCGCGTCACCGTGGTTACCCCCGGCGACCAAACCATCGTCTCGGTGGTCCCGCCGACGGTGGTCAAGGAGGTGACGCCGGGCGCGCCGGCCGCGACTGAAGAGACCGCCGCGGGCGAGCCGGAAGTGATTGGCGAGAAGGAACGCGAGGCCCGCGCCGCCGAGAAGGAAAAGGAAAAGGGCGGCGGCGAAGAGAAGAAGAAAGAGAAGTAATCGCCGCCAAAAACTGCATGTACGCGCGCCCGGAGTGTCCTTGCAGGATCCTCCGGGCGTTTCGCATAATGTGCCTGCCGTGACCTTCCTGCTGAATCCGCCGCTCCTGGCGCTGGTCCTCGACCTGATCCTGGGCCGCCTGGCCGCGTTCAACCTCGAGCAAAAGCTCTTCTACCTGTTGTCGCTGGCCGGTTCGATCACCCTCTGGCTCTTCGTCGGCTGGCTGTTGCGGGCGCCGGCGACGCGCCCGCGCAATGTCGCCGCCGCGGTCGTCGCCGCCCTCTACACCGTCAACCTCGTGCTGGTCTACGGCTACCGACTGACCGTCGGCACGATGCCCAACTACTACACCTTCGAGTACTTGTTCGCCGAGCCCTACAACAGCTGGACCATCCTGCGCGACTCTTGGGCGTGGAGCCACACCCTGGCGTTGCCGGTTGTGTTCACGCTGATCTGGATCGGCCTCTCGCGCTGGCGCGCCTTCCTCGGGGCCCGGTGTCAGATCCGCCGCCACCGGATCATCGCGGCCGCCAACGCCGCGCTGGCGGTCATCATTCTCCTCGTCATCCACAACAACATCCGCTTCGTCGACCAGTGCTACACCGCCGACTTCACCACTTCCGCCAGCGTCCTGCGCAATGTCTACACCCGCCTCTCCGATCCGAACGCCGGACGCAGCGGGCTTTCGGCGCGGGTGCCGATGGACCTGCCGCCCCTCGGCGCAGTGCCGCGAACCAGCGTGCTCATCATCCTGACCGAATCGCTGCGCGCCGACGTGCTGGGATGCTATGGGTACACACGCCCCACCACGCCCTTTGTCGATTCGCTGGTGGACAATCTCCGCGGTCTGACCGTGCGCTACGACAACGCCTATGCCACCGCCACGATGACCTACATTGCGGTGCCCACCCTTTTGACCGGTGTCTCGCCGCTGTCCTCGGCGCTGGCGTTGCACACACAACCGACCTTCTGGGAGTACCAGAAGGCCCTGGGACGCAAGACTTTCTTTTTCACCTCACAGAGCCAGGAATGGGAGAACATCAAGACCTACTTCACCATTCCCGCCATCGATCATTACTACAACAAGGAAATCGCCGGCATCGGCGCCAAGAATGACCTGGGCATCGATGATCATTATGTCGTCGATCACTTCATCGACTGGCTGGGCAGCCAGCAGTCGCGCGCGCCGTTTGCCGGCGTGATCCAACTGAACCAGACGCATTACCCCTATTGGACCCCCAACAGTCTCCGCCCCTTCGGCGCGGCGGACCGCCGCGACCTCTACGACAACGCCGTTCGCTACACCGACGATCAACTGCGCCGCATCATCCACGCGCTGGCCGTCTACGGCCATCTGGACGGCACCCTCATCATCATCACCTCCGACCACGGGGAGGCCTTCTACGAGCATGAGATCTTCGGGCACCTCAACTGCCTCTACCGCGAGGGCATCCGTGTCCCCCTGCTGATGTTCATCCCGTGGTACAACCCGTTGCTGCCGCACCACACCCGCCTCCTGCGGTTGCGCGACTCGGCGCAACGCAACGTCTCCAACCTCGACATTTTGCCGACGCTGCTGGACATCGAAAATCTCTGGGGCGGTGACAGTCTGCGCCACATCACCGACGGCATGACCGGCCGCTCGCTTATGGACTCGATCCCGCCCGACCGGATCATCGTCACGTCGAATCTGACCGAGATGACCCGCCGCCATCTGGGGCTGTCGCTGGTCATCGACCACTGGCACTACATCCTCAATTTGCAGGGAGAGAAACGCGGCGTCGAAGAACTGTATGACTGGTCCGTCGACCCCGGCGAAACCACCAATGTCATCGCCGACATTCCCGCCGAGCTCCGTCAACGCATCACCGAGTTCATGCGGGCGTACCCGGTCTCGCATCGGGTGCTGACCGCGCTGAAAGATCGTTAAGACCACAGCCGCGTTCACGCCCCCGCGGGGATTTTACCCACTCATCACTGGCTTGTGCGTGAAAGCACATGCGCGCGCGATGGGCATTTTGGCTTGCCCGCGTGCCGATCGCGCACTATTTTCGTGCCATTCGTCCACACCCCCCGGCTCCTTGGGGGCGCACAACGGTTCATTCGATGCCAACTTTGTCCCTGCGACCCGCTCAGATTGCCCGCGGGATTGGTGCGCTCCTCAATCCCACCCGTCCCATGCTGGCGCAGGTGGTTGTAACGCGTCGCTGCAATCTCGAATGCGGCTACTGCAACGAGTTCGACAAGATCTCCCAGCCGGTGCCGACCGCGACGTTGATCACATACATCGATCACCTGGCCGCGCTTGGCACACAGGTGGTCACTTTCACCGGCGGCGAGCCCCTGTTGCACCCCGAACTCGACACGCTGGTGGCGCGCGTCAACCGCCACAACATGGTCCCCACCTCGATTACCAATGGCTTCCTGTTGACGAAGGAATGGGTCGAGCGGCTCAACGATGCGGGGCTTTACTTGTTGCAGGTGTCGGTCGACAACCTCGATCCCAACCGCCAATCGCAGAAGTCCTTCAATTTGCTGAAGAAGAAACTGCCGCTGTTGTCGCAATACGCCCGCTTCAACGTCAACGTCAACGCCGTCCTCGGCTCCTCCCCGGTGGCCGAGACCCGCGAGCTGGCCCGTCAAGTCCGCGAGATGGGCTTCTACATGACCGTGGGGCTTCTGCACTCCAGCAACGGATCGCTGGACCGCGGCTTGTTGGCCCACCGTGACCTCGAGCCGCTCTTCGACGAGATGACCGGCGACCGCCGCCGCAGTTTCTTCCATCGCTTCGGCGAGGGCTGGGAACACGAGATGATCCGCACCGGCCAGTCCGACTGGAAGTGCCGGGCCGGGGCGCGCTATCTCTACATTGATGAGTTCGGTATCGTCTCGTATTGCTCGCAGCGCCGCAACGATCCCGGCATCCCGTTGCTCGAATACGGCAAGGAGCAACTGCGCCGCAGTTCGATCACCCGCAAAGGGTGCGAACTGACCTGCACCGTCGCCTGCGTCCGTCGCGCCTCCAGCGTCGATTCCTGGCGCGGCCAGGAAGCGGAAATCACCCCCCGGCCCGACATCGAAGGCCTCCCCGCCACCACGTAGCGTTGATCCCCGCACGTGGCAATTGGCCGTGTCTGTCGGCATGGTCGTCACAGCGTCCTTTTCTGAGTAAAGACCAACTCGGAGCGCAGAGGATGATTGCCAATCCTTGTGGCGCGGCTCTATCGTTACGGCGCTGTGCGGTGACTGGAGGATCCCATGAAGACCATGATCGAACGCTTCCGTAATTGGTACGACCATGAACGCGACTGCAATGCCAAGATCCTCGCCATGCTGTCGTCGGTGCCGGAGGACAAGCGTGCCACGCCGGAATTCCAGCTCGCGCTCGATTTGGTGGCGCATCTGATGCTGGCACGCCGCATGTGGCTTTATCGCCTCGGCCACTGGACCGCGCCTCCCGGCGGCTGGGATTCGACCGGCACCAATTTGGAAGACCTGCCCGCCATGGTGGCCGAGACCGAGACGGCCTGGGTCGACTACCTGCAGCGCATCGACGACGTCGAATTGCAGCGCCTGCTGACTTGGACGCCGCTGGGCAACATTGCCAAACGTTGGCACTGGCCGATCGAACTGATCCTCACCCAGGTCTCCGGCCATGCCTGGTACCATCGCGGGCAGATTGTCGAGTTGGTTCGCCTGCTCGGCGGCCAGACCACGAGCACCGACTACATCTTCTGGAATCGTCCCGAGGAACTGCCCCCCGACGAGGGCAAATCCTAATTGATTCACCGGCAACGGGATTGCCGCGCACGATCTCCGTAACCGCAGCGAAATAATTCCGAACCTTCCCGCCAAAGCGGAATAGAATCATCCTGAAGGCCTCCACGGTCGCGCGGGCATCGCCCCGCGGTCGTTCCTCACGATTACATCCGATTGTCGTCAGCATCGCCTGACGGAGCCGTTGGGTCCAACGACGTGCGTCGCGTCACGGCGCGACGCAAAACAGGAAAATCACCGGGTGCGAGCGGGCGGGATCGATCACCGTCTGATCGTCCGCGTCTGCCAGCCGCCGGACTCAGAAAGGGAGGACACAATGCGCAAAGCCATTGTGGCAGCAAGTCTGCTGGCCGTGCTCGTGGCCGCCGGATGCAACACCGAAAAGAAACGCCTCGAGGGCGAACTGGCGACCGCGACCGCGCGCATCAGCGAACTGGAGCAGAGCGTGGTGCAAAGCGGGTTGAAGGCCGACAGTCTCGCCGACAGTTTGCGCCATGTCGAGAAGCGCGGTCAGACGATCCGCGACAGTCTCAGCGACATGCTCCATGCCGCGGTCACCAAGTCCCAACGGCTCGAGGCGAATCTGCAGAGCGCGCGCGACAAACACCGCCGGACGATCGACAGTCTCGGCACAATGCGGGCCACGCTCGAAAGCACCATCAACGAGCACCGTGCCACCGTCGCCAGTCTCGAGTCGCAGCTGACCATGGCCCAGGGCGACGCCGAGAAGTACCGCGGCCAGCGCGACAGTCTGCTCGCCTTCGTCGATGATCTGCGTCCGTGGTACGACTACTACAAGCACGAAGCCGGTCGCAATTGGGCCAAGAAGCTCTTCGGCGCCGGCCACGGCAAGAAGCCGACCACCGCTGAACCGGCGTTCCGGACCCCGCCGGCGCCCGAACTCGAAGCCGGACGTCCGTAAACGACGCGCCGGACAAAAGCCCCCTCCCCACCCATCCCGCTGTGACGGGATGGGCAACTCTCCCCGGAGGGAGAGCCCTGAAGACCCATCTCTCCCTCCCGGGGGGAGGAAAACACAATCGCCCGCCCATGGTCCCTGGGCGGGCGATTGCGTTGATACAATGCCGGAGCTGGTGTGACTCCCGGCGCTACTTCACGCAGGGATAGTCCATGCAGTCGACGTTGACGTCGTACGCCCTGTTGGTCGTAATCGACGGGTTCTTCGCCGGATCGACCGTCCACGAAGTCATGCCGTACTTCATAGTGATGGCGTTGTAGCCGAGCATCTTCAGCACCATGTTGGCGTAACTGGCGGTGTGGCCGGTGTAGCAGATCACGACGATCTGCCGATCAGTCGGCAATTTGGCCAGATTGGCCGGGTCGGCGATCACTTTCCATCCGATGTTAATCGCGCCCACCACATGACCAGCGGCGTAGTCGGTCGCGCTCCGCACGTCGAGGATGAACGGATCGTTGGCGGTGTTGCCGTCGTTGAGGTTGTTGTACAGCGTCGCCGCCGTGATGGTCGGCGCCGCGCCGGAGGACAGGTAGGCATCTGCGGCGGCGCGGATGATCTCGCTTTCATCCGACGATGTCGTGTTCTCCACCGTCGGCAACGCGTGGGTTCCCGGCGTGACGTTCACGGTGCTCACCGGGTAGTCGCCGCAATCGGTGGCGGAACTATAGGGTGGATTGGCCACAATCCATGGGAAATCCACCGGATCGACCGTCCAGGACGTCATGCCGAATTTCATCGCTTTGGCGTTGGCATATCCCAGCGTGCCCAAATACGCGGCGGTCTGGCTGGCGGTGTGGCCCGTGTAGCAGATCACCACGATTTCTTTCGACTTATCGCCGGGCAGCAGACCCTGATTGGCGGCCTTGGCGATTTCGCGGTACGGGATGTTGACTGCGCCAGCAACATGACCGGCGGCATAATCAGTCGCGCCCCGCACATCGAGAATGAACGGGTCGTTGGCGGCGTTGCCGTCGTTGATGTTGTTGTAAAGCGCAGTCGCGGTGGTGGTGGCGGTGGCCGCGGCCAGGTAGCCGTTGGCCGCGTCGGCGATCACGTCAAATTCCGAAATCGTCGGGCCCGTGCCCCCGTCATCGTCGTCCGAACAACCCAGACTGAAGGTGAGCGCCAGGGCGATCAGCCCAATCCCCACGAGGCGCGTAAGGCTATTGATGCGGTTCATTCCGGTCTCCTCCTGGACAATAGTGAACAAACGGCAAACGTCAGTCTTCCCACGGCAATGGGCCGTCCGGCACGATCACGCCGGCGTTGGCCTCGATCTCATAGTTCCTCAAGTCGGCCGCGCGCAAGAATAGCGTCTGGCTGTTGTGGCAGACGGCGGAACAGCTGCCCGTCCCGGTCGTGTCGGTCTGCGGCGTGTTGCGTCGGATGTTGTGCGGTGAGGCGTACTTCCACGTCGGCAAAACGTCGAAGTTCGAAAGCGCCAAGCCCCAGTCGCCGAAAGTGTTCGGGTCGATCGGCACATGGCGCAGCACGACGTACTTGTAACCGCGAAGGTCCGGCAGCGGATTGCGGCCAATCTTGAACCCGAGTGTTGACGGTTCCTGCAACCCCTCGCCGGCGTGGCAACTGTAACAATTCTTGTATTCCTGCGAATGGCACCCCTGGCACTGGAGGTCGCTCCAATGCTGGTCGTGCCAGATGTTGGCATCGGCGTCGTCGTCGTGGCAGTCCTCGCAACGCGGCATCTCGGCCACGTCATACCGCTTGTCGTAGGCGCGCCCGTCGGCGTGCATCTCCGCGCCCGAGTGGCAGGCGATACACGACATCGCGTTCGGATTCCAGTGGACGTCGGCCTTGTATCCGGCGCGCGCCCCGAGGTACTCCTCGCCCACGCGGCTGCCGTGGCAGGCGGTGCAGTTATTGATGATCGACGGCGTGCGCACCAGCGCGTGCCCCGCCAGAAATCCGCCCCCGACACTGGCCGGACGCGAGATGTGGCATTGCCCGCAACTGGTGTGACACTTGGCGCACTGCGACTGGTACTTGTCCCGATACGACGGCGCCTCGGGGTCAAACGCCCCGCCCGAGCGCGCGTCGATCATGCTCACGTACCCGGACAGACGCGAATGCACCGACGTCGAGTCGTCGCCAACCGTGCCGCCGTGGCACTGGCCGCAGATCTCCGCCGCGTTGTCCGAGGGATGCGTGATCAACCCCGCGTGCGCCGCTTCCTTGCTCTCAGCGATCTTGTTGCCTCCATGGCAACCGGTGCACCCGACGGAATTGTGGACGTCATCGATGAAGCCGGCTTGGCTGACCATCACCCGTTCCCATACCTCCAACGGAGGTACCGATCCGCCTCACCCCTCGCCGGGATTTTCGCCCCCGTCGCCGGTGTCCGGGTCAGCGGTGGCAATCAATTGGTCCTTACTGGTGTGGCAACCCACACAACTGCCGCCGCGGGCGCTGCCCAACCCGAGGTCGCGTTCGGTCGCGCAGCCGGCCAACAGCAGCAGGAGGGTCGCCCAGGCCGCCAACGGGCCGGCTAACGAGAAACTTGATAATTTGTGATTCATTTCACGTATCCTCCGCGCATTTAATACGTCATATCGGTGCGCAGACCAACAGACACATATCTAATCTTGTCATAATGTTTCACAAGCAGCAAGGCAAGCGGCATGCCCGTGCCGCGTTCGACACACGCCGCGTTGTCGAAATCGCCCCCCGCGCCCACCCGATCTGTCGAAATCCGCCGCCCGGTTGCGTTTCGGATCAGCTGCGGCCGACCACCTCCGCTGCCGACACCTTCTCTATATGCCGCGCGCCGTCATTCTCCTCATTCAATGCCCCGATCAGAAGGGTTTGGTCGCCAAGATCAGCGCCTTCTGGTATGAGCGTGGCTTCAACGTGCTCGATTGCCAGCAGCATGTCGACAACGGCCAGGGCCGTTTCTTCATGCGCATCAAACTCGATCTGGAATCACGCGGCTGGCCGGACACGGCGATGGTGTCGGACTTTCAGTCTCTGGCCGAGGGATTGCAGTTGGCCTGGACCATCCACGACACCGGCGCGCGCGAACGGGTCGCGGTCCTGGTCTCCAAGGCGCCGCACTGCCTCTATGATTTGCTCGTGCGCCAGCGCGAGGAAGAACTCCCCTGCGAGATCCCGCTGGTGATGGGCAATCACCCCGACCTGGCGCCTGTCGCCGCGCAGTTCGACATTCCCTTCCATCATCTGCCGGTGACCGCCGACACTCGACGCGACCAGGAAGCGCAAATCGATGCGCTTCTGGCGCAGGAACGAATCGGACTGGTGGTCCTGGCGCGTTACATGCAGATCCTCAGCCCGGAGCTGGTTGCGAAGCACGCCGGACGGATCATCAACATCCATCACGGCTTCCTCCCCGCCTTTCAGGGCGCCAACGCCTACCAGCGCGCCTATGAACGCGGCGTGAAGATGATCGGCGCGACCGCGCACTATGTCACCGCCGAACTCGACGCCGGCCCGATCATCGAGCAGGATGTCGAGCGGGTCACCCACGAGGACACCCCGCGCGAACTGGCGCGCATCGGACGCGACATCGAGCGGCTGGTGCTGGCGCGCGCGGTCAAGGCCCACCTCGAACGGCGCGTGATCATCGCCGGCCACAAAACCATCGTCTTCTCCGCCGGCGCGTGACGCCAACGGGCGCCCGCGGGATGCCAACAAAGTTGGAAATACCGCTCGGAACCCGGCGGCAATTGTCCGTCCTTACTCGTGACGTGTCAGGCAGGTGGCCTGATGGTCAGCAGGCGTTCGGTGTAGAAAGAGAGAGGAGTACGGCATGAAGATTTTCGTCGGCGGGTTATCGTACGAGGTCACCGACGCCGCCCTGAAGGAACTGTTCACTCCCTACGGCCAGGTCGAATCGGCCGCGGTCGTCAACGACCGCTACAGCGGCCAGCCGCGCGGCTTCGGCTTTGTCGAGATGCCGACCCGCAGCGAGGCGATCGCCGCCATCAGCGCGTTGTCGGGAACCGAGTACATGGGACGCACCCTCGAGGTCAACGAGGCACGTCCGCCGGCCGAGCGCGGCGGGCATCGGGGCGGACCGCCCCGCGGACGCGGTGACCGGGGCGGACGCGACCGCAACCGCGGTGGCGACCGGCGCGGTGGTGGCGGACGCGGACGGTACTAAGCCAGAGATCGGAACCGTGGACAACGAAAAACCCCCGGCGGGCAATGCCCACCGGGGGTTTGTGTTGGCAGATGCAGCGATTAGAGCTTGCGAACGTTCGCGGCCTGCGGACCCTTCGGGCCCTGCACGACTTCGAACTCAACGCGGTCGCCTTCAGCCAGACTGCGGAACCCATCGGCCTGGATGGCCTGATGGTGCACGAAGACGTCCTTGCCGCCCTCCTGCGAGATGAATCCGTAGCCCTTGGCATCGTTGAACCACTTGACGGTTCCTTGCGCCATGACACTTCCTTTGTTCTTCTGTGGGTGAATCGGCACCCACGGTCCGTTGGCCCCGACGGCCGGTGAAACCATTCGATCTTTCCTGCGAGTGCCGTCGGATCTGAACCGTGCGGTCAATCTGAGAAAGTCAGTGGCTTCGTTCTGTTGCATAATACGGCATTTTCCCGGAATAGTTCACTCCTTTTTTGTATTGAACACGTAAGATCGCGCCGCGCAACGCCTTATATCACCGCCGACCCGGTCCGTCCGTGGCCGCCGCTGACATGAAGCCCTCGATCGGGACGAAATCGGTAGTCTCCCGGCACTGTGGTGTGTACCATCCCTCCGTCGCTGTGGCGTCGCACGGTCAACTCTGATCGCCACCCGGACCTCCTGTCGGCGCCGCGCCGCAGGATCATATGCATTCGCAAGCGAATGGTTCGTACCGCACCCGACCCTAACCGCTCGGGGCGAGGGAGTCATGGATGGTGAGTCGACGTGTGTAGGCTGCGAATCGGCATTATCGACCTGGTCGCGAAAAATCCCAACCCCGGCCTCTGGGCCCGGGTGATGAACGCCAACTTTGCCAGCATCATGCCGCAGGCCATCGGCTGCTGGTGCGAGCAGATGGGCCATGATGTCACGCTGGTTTGCTACACCGGATTTGAGAACCTACTTGACGAACTCCCCGACAAGCTCGACGTCATCTTCATCGGCGCCTTCACCCAATCGGCGCAATTGTCGTATGCGCTCTCGCGCCTCTTCCAGTCGCGCGGCGCGGTCACGGTCCTTGGCGGACCGCATGCCCGCTGCTACCCCGAGGATGCGCTCAAGTACTTCGACTACGTCGCCGGGTTTACCGACAAGCATGTCATCGGCGAGATCTTAAGCGACGCATCTCCGCACCGACCCGAGGGACGTCTGGTGGGCGCGCCGCGGCAGCCCACAGCCCTGCCCGGAGTGCGCGAGCGGTGGAAGTTCATCGACGCCACGCTGAAAAAGGCCCCCTTCATCAAGATTGTGCCGATGATCTCCAGCGTCGGCTGTCCCTACACCTGCTGCTTCTGCATCGACGCCGCCGTTCCCTTCCAGCAGCTGGGCTTCGATGTGATGAAGGAGGACCTGCGCTTCCTCCTGACCAAGTTCAAGCGGCCGCGGGTCGGCTGGCATGATCCCAATTTCGGCGTGCGTTTCGATGAATGCATGGACGCCATCGAGGAAGTGGTCCCCGAGGGCCGAATCGATTTCATCGCCGAAAGCAGTCTCTCGCTTCTCAGCGAGTCGCATGTCAAACGGCTCAAGCGAAACGGATTCCGCGCCGTGTTGCCCGGCATCGAGTCCTGGTATGAACTGGGCGGCAAATCAAAGACCGGCACCAACAAGGGGATGGAAAAAGTCGAACGGGTCGCCGACCAGGTGAACATGATCATGCGGCACATCCCGTATGTGCAGACCAACTTCGTCTTCGGCCTCGACTCCGATGAGGGCGCCGATCCCTTCGAACTGACCAAGCGCTTTCTCGACCGGGCCCCGGGCGCCTTCCCCGCCTTCTCGCTTCTGACCGCCTTCGGCAAGGCCGCGCATCTCAATCTCGAATACCAGCGCGCCGGACGCGTCCTGCCCTTCCCCTTCCATTTCCTCAATAACAATCACGCGATGAACGTGCGGGTGAAAAACTACGAGTGGTCGACCTTCTACGACCACATCATTGACCTGACGGCCTACGCCTGCTCGCGTCAAATGATGGCGCGACGCTTCATAGCCAACGGCTTTTCAATTCCCGGCGCGATGAACCTGGTGCGCGCGATGTCAACGGAACTGTCGGGGCGTGTGAAGTATTACAGCAAGGTGCGCGCGCATCTCAACGGCGACCATGGTTTCCGCGCCTACTTCGAGCAGGAATCCACCGACTTGCCCGGCTTCTACTGGCGCCACATGCAGCGCGACCTCGGCCACTTCTGGGACTGGCTCCCCCGCGAAGCGGTCCACCATGACCCCTACGCCTACCTCAACGGCGAAAACGGCCACGGCCATTCCCGCACGTCCCTGATCGCCGACAAAGACGCCGCCCTCGCCGCCTCCGGCCTGCCACAGACGAAGTGAGCCTGGTGTGGCATCCCGCGCTCGTCCCCGGGAGCGCCTCTTGATCACGACTTGGCTCAGTAGTATCATTTACTGAGATAGTCATGATCCGGGCTCCGGCACACGTTGTGGAAGCCGCCCGGCTTTAACGTCTCGTTTCGAGGTAATCTGTGATGCCCCCTCGCGGCCGTTCGGCGCGTACCACCCGCAACAACCACACGGCAAACCTCGGTTTTGAGGCCAAGCTCTGGCAGATGGCCGATGCCCTGCGCGGCAATATGGATGCCGCCGAGTACAAACATGTCGCCCTCGGCCTGATCTTCCTCAAGTACATCTCCGATGCCTTCGAGGCGAAGCATGCGGAACTGGCGGCGAAGAAAGCCGAAGGCGCCGACCCGGAAGATCCGGACGAGTATCGGGCGTCCAATATCTTCTGGGTCCCCAAAGAGGCGCGCTGGTCAAGACTGAAGGCCAACGCGCCCCAGCCGACGATTGGCAAGATCGTTGATGACGCCATGACCGCCATCGAGCGGGACAATCCGTCGCTGAAAGGTGTCCTGCCGAAAGAGTATGCCCGGCCGGGACTCAACAAGGAACGGCTCGGGCAACTCATCAATCTGGTCAGCGACATCGGGCTTGGCACCCCGGAGGATCGGGCGAAGGACATCCTCGGTCGTGTCTATGAGTACTTTCTTTCCCAATTCGCCACCGCCGAAGGCAAGAAGGGCGGGCAATTCTACACGCCAACGCACGTTGTGCGCGTCCTCGTTGAGATGCTCTCCCCTTATAGAGGGCGTGTCTACGATCCTTGCTGCGGTTCTGGTGGCATGTTCGTACAGAGCGAGAAGTTTATCGAGGCACATTCGGGCAGGATCGGCGACATCTCGATTTACGGGTAGGAATCCAACTACACGACATGGCGGCTGGCCAAGATGAACCTCGCCATTCGCGGTATCGATGCCCAGATCGCGCATGGCGACACGTTTCACAACGATCTGCACCCCGACCTCAGGGCCGACTACGTTCTGGCCAATCCGCCCTTCAATGACAGCGACTGGCGCGGCGAACTTCTGAAGAGTGACAAGCGCTGGAAATATGGTGTCCCGCCGGCGGGCAACGCCAACTTCGCCTGGGTGCAACATTTCATCCATCATCTCGCGCCGACGGGGCTGGCGGGATTTGTGCTCGCCAATGGTTCGATGTCATCGAATCAGTCAGGCGAGGGGGAAATCCGCAGGAACATCATCGAGGCCGACCTTGTCGATTGCATGGTCGCCCTGCCGGGGCAACTCTTCTATGCAACGCAGATTCCCGTCTGCCTATGGTTTTTGGCGCGCGACAAGAAGAACGGCCGTTTCCGCGACCGGCGCGGCGAAGTTCTTTTCATCGATGCCCGCAAGATGGGCACCATGGTCGACCGTGTTCATCGTGAGTTAACCGACGAGGACATTGCCAAGATCGCCGGGACATATCATGCCTGGCGCGGCGACAACGTAGGGGCGGGGGCACCCCGCCCCTACACCGATATCCCGGGATTTTGCAAATCCGTCACCCTGGACGAGATTCGCCGGCACGGCCACGTCCTGACGCCGGGCCGCTACGTCGGTGCCGAAGCGCAGGAGGACGACGGAGAACCGTTCGACGAGAAGATGAAGCGCCTTGTCGCCAAGTTGCGCGAGCAACAGGCCGAGGCCGCGAAATTGGATGCCGCGATCACCGCCAACCTGAGGGAGTTGGGGTATGGCGGGTGAGTGGAAGCGAATGCCACTCGGTGAGTTCGTGACGCTTCAGCGCGGCCACGACCTTCCGGATGAAAGTCGTCGGCCCGGACACGTGCCGATACTCGGATCGTTTGGGATCACTGGGTGGCATGACGTACCAAAGGCGCGAGGGCCCGGCGTCACAGTCGGAAGAAGCGGTGCGTCGTTCGGCGTTGTCAGCTACTCGCCCTCGGACTTCTGGCCGCTAAATACGGCGCTCTACGTGGTCGACTTCCATGGGAACGACGAGCGTTTCGCTTACTACTTCCTCAAGCAGTTCGACTTCAAGGGCTATAACTCAGGTAGCGCCCAGCCGTCCCTGAATCGTAACTTCGTCCACCCGGTGCCGGTGAAGGTTCCGCCCCTCCCCCAACAACGCGCCATCGCCCACATCCTCGGCACGCTGGACGACAAGATCGAACTGAACCGACGGATGAACGAGACGCTGGAGGAAATGGCGCGGGCGCTGTTCAAGTCGTGGTTTGTGGACTTCGATCCGGTCCGCGCCAAATGTAGGGGCGGGGTAACCCCGCCCCTACAATGGCCACGACATATCCTCGACCTCTTCCCCGATTCCTTCCAGGACTCGGAGCTGGGCGAGATCCCGGAGGGGTGGGAGGTGGGTCATTTCGGCGACGCGGTCGAGCAACTTCGCGACCAAGAAAACCCGCTCGCGTCGCCGAATATGCTCTACCACCACTACAGTATCCCAGCCTTTGACGAGGGGCAAAGCCCGAAGCTCGAGCATGGGGAGAGCATCAAGAGTCTCAAGTGGCGCGTACCGCACGGGATAATCCTGCTCTCGAAGCTGAACCCGGAAATTGAACGGGTGTGGCTGGTAGACGTACGCCCGGGCCTGCGAGCGGTCTGCTCCACCGAGTTTCTCGTGCTGCGCGCGCGGACTCCGTTCACGCGCAACTATGCCTACTGCCTTGCCCGGTCGCCTTTGATTCGGCAGCAGATCGAGGCGCTCGTGACTGGAACCTCAAAGAGCCATCAGCGCGCTCAAGTCGATTCGATTCTGAATCTCGCAGTCGTTGTGCCCCCTTCGTCCGTCGTCGCGGTATTCGATCGTTCAGCGGATAGCCTACTTGCGCGAACGCTCGAGTGTCGGAGCGAATCCCGCACCCTCGCCGCCCTGCGCGACGCGTTGCTGCCGAAGCTGATTTCGGGGGAGATTCGGGTGAAGGATGCGGAGCGGTTCTTGAAGGAACGGGGACTGTGAAATACGACCCGGAACGGCACCACCGCCGCAGCATCCGCCTGAAGGGATACGATTATTCGCTGGCGGGCGCGTATTTCGTGACCATCTGCGCGCAGGGTCGGGAATGCCTATTCGGCGAGATTGTTGATGGCGAAATGTTGCTGAATGAATCCGGGAAATGCGTCGTCCGATTGTGGGACGACATCCCGCGGCATTTCGTCGGTGTGGACACCGATGCGTTTGTCGTCATGCCCAATCATGTCCACGGCATCATTGTCATTGTAGGGGCGGGGTTACCCCGCCCCTACGCCACCATTGCGACGCATACCGTCAGGGGCGCGGAAACCGCCAGGGGCGCGGAAACCGCCAGGGGCGCGGAAACCGCCAGGGGCGCGGAAACCGCGCCCCTACGGGGACGGCGGGTGTCATTGGGAAACATCGTTGCGTATTTCAAATACCAGACGACGAAAACGATCAATGAATTGCGCCAAACGCCGTCCGCGCGGGTGTGGCAACGCAATTATTACGAACACATTATCCGCAACGACGAATCATTAAGCCGAATCCGCGAATACATCACAAACAATCCTTTGCAATGGGCGTTGGACCGCGAAAACCCGGATACGGTAGGGGCGGGGTCACCCCGCCCCCACGGAGACGAACCGTGGCGCATCTGACTGAATCCGTCGTCGAAGAAGCCACCCTGGGTTGGCTTGAGCAGTTGGGGTATTTCACGGCCTTCGGCCCCGAAATCGCCCCCGGCGAACTGGCGGCCGAGCGGCAGGACTATGGCGAGGTCATTCTCGAAGGGCGTTTCCGCGAAGCCCTCGCGCGCCTGAATCCCGATCTGCCCGCGGGCGCGCAAGACGACGCGTTTCGCAAGATCACCCGCATCAGCGCCAGCAATCTGACCGAGCGCAACTGCCTCTTCCACAACGGCCTCGTCAACGGCGTCACAGTCGAATACCGCCGCGACGATGGCAGTATCGCCGGGGCACAGGCCCGCCTGATTGACTTCGATGACCCGGACAACAACGACTGGCTGGCGGTCAATCAGTTCACGGTCATTGAAAACAAGCACAACCGCCGTCCCGATGTGGTCATTTTCGTCAACGGCCTTCCATTGGCCGTCATTGAATTGAAGAACCCGGCCGATGAGAAGGCCGACATCTGGACGGCCTTCAACCAATTCCAGACCTACAAGGAACAGATACCGTCGCTCTTTGTGCACAATGACGGCCTGATCATCTCTGATGGCCTGGAAGCGCGGGTCGGCACGCTGACGTCCGATCGCTCCCGGTTCATGCCCTGGCGCACCATCGAGGGAACGGAACTGGCCAATCCAGCCCTGCCGCAACTGGAAGTGCTGATCAAGGGTATCTTCGCAAAGCGCCGCTTCCTTGATCTGCTGCGTTATTTCATCGTCTTCGAGAAAGAGAAATCCGGCCGTTACGCCAAGAAGATGGCCGGCTATCACCAATACCACGCAGTCAACAAGGCGGTCGAAACGACCGTGGCCGCCACGCGTCCCTCCGGCGACCGACGCGCCGGTGTCATCTGGCATACGCAGGGCTCGGGCAAGAGCCTGACCATGGCCTTTTTCGCCGGACGGATTGTCCTCCATCCGGCGATGGAGAACCCGACCATCGTCGTGATCACCGACCGCAATGATCTCGACGATCAGCTGTTCCAAACATTTGCCAATTGCAGCGAACTGCTCCGGCAGAAGCCCGATCAGGCGACCAGCCGCGACCACCTGCGCGAGCTCCTGACGGTCTCATCCGGTGGCATTGTGTTTACGACGGTGCAGAAATTCTTCCCCGAGCTTCCCGGCGGGAAGCATCCGCCGCTGTCGGATCGACGCAATATCCTCGTCATCGCCGATGAAGCCCATCGCAGCCAGTATGACTTCATCGACGGCTACGCCCGCCACATGCGCGACGCGCTGCCCAATGCCACTTTCATCGGATTTACCGGAACGCCGATCGAGCTGTCGGACAAAAACACCCGTTCGGTCTTCGGCGATTACATCGACATCTACGACATTCAGCGCGCGGTGGTCGACGGCGCCACGGTGCCCATCTTCTACGAAAGCCGTCTCGCCAAACTGGAACTGAAGGAAGAGGAGAAACCACGCCTCGATCCCGAATTCGAGGAGGTGACCGAAGGGGAGGAAAGCGAACGCAAGGAACGGCTCAAAAGCAAATGGGCGGCGTTGGAGGCGCTGGTCGGCACCGAACGCCGGCTGCGGATCGTGGCTCAGGACCTGGTCAACCACTTCGAGACCCGCCAGCACACCATTCGCGGCAAGGCGATGATCGTCTGCATGAGTCGTCGCATCTGCGTTGCGCTGTACAACGAGATCGTCCGGCTTCGCCCCCAATGGCACTCGGAAGACGACGGAGATGGATTCATCAAGGTGGTTATGACCGGATCGGCGACCGATCCGCCGCCGTGGCAGACTCACATTCGCAACAAACAGCGTCGGGAGCAGCTGGCCGACCGGTTCAAAGACCCGAACGACAAGTTCACCGTTGCCATCGTGCGCGACATGTGGCTGACCGGGTTCGATGTGCCGTGTCTCCACACCATGTATGTCGACAAGCCGATGCGCGGTCATGGCCTCATGCAAGCCATCGCGCGCGTCAATCGTGTCTATGGCGACAAGCCCGGCGGATTGATTGTCGATTATCTCGGGTTGGCCGATCAGTTACAGCGCGCGCTGAAGGACTACACCGACAGCGGCGGCGAGGGCAAGACCGCCATCGATCAAGAGGAGGCGGTCGCCGTCATGCTGGAAAAGTACGAAATCTGCCGTGATCTGTTCCACGGCTTCGATTGGTCCGGTTGGAAATCCCCCGACCCGGAAAAGCGCCTCCGGCTTCTCCCGCCCGCGCAGGAGCACATTCTCAAGCAGACCGATGGACGCCAGCGATTGGCGCAGGCGGTGTCGGATCTGTCAAAGGCGTTCGCGCTGTCGGTGCCGCATGAGGAGGCGCTCCGGATTCAGGACGATGTTGGATTCTTCCAGACGGTCAAGGCGGCGCTCACGAAATCCAAGCAGGTCACCGGGCCGACCAATGAGGAATTGAATCTGGCGATCCAGCAGATTGTCTCGAAGGCGATCTCCTCCGACAAGGTGATCGATATCTTCGCCACCGCCGGTCTGAAGAAACCCGATATCTCCATCCTCTCGGATGAATTCCTCGCCGAAGTGCGCGCCATGCCGCACAAGAATCTGGCGATCGAAGTGCTGCGGAAGTTGCTCAACGGGGAAATCAGAACTCGGGCGCGCAAGAACGCAGTGCAGGCACGGTCGTTTGCCGATTTGCTGGAGAAGAGCATTATCGCCTACCACAATCGGTCGATTCAGACTATCGAAGTAATCGACCAGTTGATCGCGCTGGCCAAAGAGATGCGAGAAGCCGATGCGCGAGGCGAAGAGCTGGGATTGAACGAAGCCGAACTGGCCTTCTACGACGCCCTCGAGACCAACGACAGCGCCGTCAAGGTGCTCGGCGATGAGACACTGCGGACCATCGCCCGTGAACTGGCACAGATCGTTCGTTCAAACGTCACGATTGACTGGACCGTCCGCGAGAACATCCGGGCGCAGCTGCGGGTCTTGGTGAAGCGGATTTTGCGCAAACACGGCTACCCGCCGGACAAGCAGGAAAAGGCGACACAGACCGTGCTGGAGCAGGCGGAGTTGATTTGCGCCGACGTGGCGGCGTAGCCCCCCCTAACCTCTTGCCCTTAAACAGATTCCTGACCATCTTGCCGGGGTGATTGCGCCTGCGGCCAATGGGGAGCGCCTGCATACGGTCGGGTTGGTGAAGACTTATCGCCGGCGGCGGGTGGTTGATGGTGTCTCGGTGGCCATCAGCCCGGGGGAAATCGTCGGGCTGCTGGGGCCCAACGGCGCCGGTAAGACCACCACTTTTTACCTCACCATCGGTTTCATCAAACCCGATGCGGGGGACGTCTTCCTCGGCGAGCGCAAGATCACCCGGCTGCCGATGTATCGTCGCGCCCGTCTCGGCATCGGCTACCTCTCGCAGGAGCCCTCGGTTTTCCGCAAGATGACCGTCGAGGGCAACATCCTCGCCATCCTCGAGACCCAGAAACTCTCCCGCCCCGAGCGTCGCGCCCGTCTGGAGGAACTGCTCGCCGAACTGAGCATTGCCCACGTGGCCAAGTCCAAGGGGTACCAACTCTCCGGCGGCGAGCGTCGCCGGGTCGAGATCGCCCGCGCCCTGGCGACCCGTCCCAAATTCATGCTCCTCGATGAGCCCTTCGCCGGCATCGACCCGATCGCCGTCGAGGACATCCAGGGGATTGTCGCCGGCCTCAAGGCCAAGGGGCTGGGGGTGCTGATCACCGACCACAACGTCCGCGAGACGCTGGCGATCACCGACCGGGCCTACATCATGTGCGACGGCGAAATTTTGAAAGAGGGCACCTCGGAGTATCTCGCAAATGACCCCGAGGCGCGTAAGATATATTTGGGGGAGAAGTTCCGACTGAATTGATCGATGGGCCCGTGCCGATGCGCCTGCTTCGCAACATCCCGCTGAAGATCCTGGCCATCGCCTTCGCGATGGTCCTTTGGTTCCATGTGGCGACCAATCAGCGCTACGATTTGGCGATCCGGTATAACCTCTCCTACGTCAACATTCCCGCGCACCTGACCATGTCCGAGGCCCCGGTCGGCAGCGTATCGGTTCTGCTGCGCGGCACCGGCAAGGCGCTGCTGCGCCTCAAGTGGGGCGAGTGCCGCTGGCCGCTGGACCTCAGCCGCGGCCACGTCGGCACACAGCCGGTCCCGCTGCAGCGCGAGAATGTCCCGCTCTATGGCATCAAGGACCTCGAGGTGTTGGAACTGCTCGACTACGACACCGTCACGGTGACGCTCGACAGTCTCGCGACCAAGACGGTTCCCATCCGCAACGCCGTCGAGGTCAAAACCGACGATGGCTTTGTCTGCGCCCGTCCGCCGCAATTGACGCCCGACTCGACAGCGCTGACCGGACCGCGGAGCGCGCTGGCCGGGATCGCCGAAGTGTGGACCCAGCCGCAGGTGATCAACGATGCCCGCGATCCGATCGAACGTCTCCTGGCCGTCCTGCCGCCCTCGGGTCATGGCATCACCAGCGCCGTCAGCGAGGTTCGCTACTACCAGAAGATCGAGCCCTACCTGACCCGCGCCTTCGAGGCCGTGCCGGTGCGTCTGGATGGACTCGGACAACCGGAGTCGGCCGTCCCCGAACCCGCGCTTGTGCGGGTCGAGGTGGCCGGACCGCAGTCGGCCGTGGTGCAACTGGCCGCCAACGCCATCGACGTAGTCTGCGATCCCCTGCGCGAGGAGGAGGACCGTCTGATCCTGCGCGCTGTGGCCTCCGTGCCCGACCCCCTGAGGGTCTTGAAGGTGAGCCCCGATTCTGTTACCGTGGACCGCCGTGGGAACCAACGGGCCGATTCTGGGGATTGAAACCTCCTGCGACGAGACCGCCGCGGCGGTCGCCGCCCCCGACGGACAGATCCTCGCCAACATCATCTTCTCACAAACGGTGCACACCGCCTATGGCGGCGTCGTGCCGGAACTGGCCTCGCGCGAGCATGCCGGACGTCTGCCCTCCGTGGTCGAGCAGGCGCTGGCCAAGGCGAATCTGGCCTGGGATGATCTGGCTGGTATCGCGGTGACCGCCGGACCGGGCCTGGTCGGATGTTTGCTGGTGGGTGTCGCCTATGCCCGCGCGGCGGCGCGCGCGCGCAACCTCCCGCTTTATGCCATCAATCATCTGGAAGGTCACGCCCACACGCCGGCGATGACCGCCCCGGAGATGGAGTATCCGTATCTCGTCCTGATCGCTTCCGGCGGACACTCGTCGCTGGTGGTCGTCGATGAGCCGGGACACTTCCGCGAGATCGGCCGTACGCGCGATGACGCCGCCGGCGAGGCGCTCGACAAAGTCGGCAAACTGATCGGCCTCGACTATCCGGCCGGCCCGCATCTGGATCGCATCGGCGCGCATGGCAACCCCGACACCATCCCCTTCCCGCGCGCCCGCTTCGATGGCCAGGGGTATGACTTCTCCTTTTCCGGCGTGAAGACCGCCGCGGCGCAGGACTGGAACGACCGCCGCGCCGGGCGCAAACCCGAAGTCAATCTCTCTGACTGGGTCGCCTCCTTCGAGAGCGCGGTGGTCGATGCCCTCTGTGACAATCTCTTCCGCGCCGCCGAGGAATTGCATATCAAAGCCATCAGCGTCGCCGGCGGTGTGGCACGCAACCGCCGCCTGCGCGCCAAGGTCAGCGGCTGGGCCGAACGCACCGGACGCCAGGCGGTGACCCCGCCCCCCGAATGGTGCGCCGACAACGCAGCCATGATCGCCGCCGTCGGACTCTATCAGAAACCCTGCGACGACCCACTCGCGCTCGACGCCTACCCGAACTGGGGACTGGGACACCCCCTGCCGCTGGGAGTATAGCCATGAGAGTGGAAGATGCCCCATTTCTCATCCCGACGGCCGCCTACCGTCGCGCGCTGCGGCAGGCGGTCGACATCGCTCTCGGTGAAGATCTGGGAACCGGCGACCATACCACGCAGGCGCTCGGCTTGAAAGGGAAACCGGGGCGCGCCATTCTCTTGGCCAAGGACGATGGCGTCCTGGCCGGCGCCGATGCCTTCGCCGCCTGCTTTCGCCGATTGGATCGGCGCTGCCGGATCACCTGGATGATACGTGAGGGGCATCGCTTCCATTCGCAGACTGCCGTCGCGATTGTGCGCGGCGATGCCGCCGCGCTGCTTTCCGCCGAACGCTGCGCCCTCAATTTCGTCGCGCACCTCTCCGGCATCGCCACCGAGAGCGCGGCGATGGCCGCGCGGCTGCCGAAACGAGGGGCGCGCCTGCTCGACACGCGCAAGACCACTCCCGGGCTGCGGCTGCTTGAGAAACGCGCCACGCTCCTGGGCGGCGCGGTCAATCACCGCCTCGGACTTCATGATGCGTTGATGTTGAAGGACAATCACATTCTCGCCGCCGGCGGACTCGCCGCCGCCATCACCGCCGCGCATCGCCGTCAGGGCAAGCGACGCCTGATCTGCGAGATCCAGTCCCCGGCGCAAATCGAACTCGCTCTGCGCTTGGGCGTCGATTGGCTGCTTTTGGACAACTTCACTGTCGCGCAACTGAGGCAGGCGACACGCGCCATCCGGCAATGGCAACGCCGGCATGACAAGGTCATCACGATCGAGGCCTCCGGCGGAGTCACCCCGCGCAATATCGCCGCCATCGCCCGCACCGGCGTCGATTTTGTCTCATCCGGCCACATCACGCATTCGGCGCGCTCGATCAACTTCTCGCTGGAGTGGGACGGCGCGCCGGAGCGCAGCATCCGACACGCCGCGCGCTGAACGGCCAATTCATGGATCCCCTCGTCAACGAGATCGTTCTGCTTCTGCGCACGCGGAAGACCGCAAGCGGCTGGACACCGACCGAATTGGCCGCGGCGCTCGGGATCTCGCGCGCGCGTGTCCACCGCGGACTCGATGAACTGCGCGCGCTGGGATATGAACTGACCGCGGGACGCAACGAGTCCCTCCGTATCACGCGTTCTCCCGACCGGATGATCGACACCGAAATCCTCGCCGGACTGAAGACACGCATCCTGGCGCGCCAGTTGCACTGCTACAACCGCATCGGTTCGACCAATGCCCGCGCACTCGAATTGGCCGAGGCCAAGGCCCCGGAAGGGACGATCGTGGTCGCCGAAGAGCAGACCAGCGGCCGTGGACGCCTGGGACGGGTCTGGCATTCGCCGCCGGGATTGGGCATTTGGGCATCCTTCATCCTGCGCCCGCAGTTGCCGCTGCAGAAAGCCGCCGGCGTCTCGCTTCTGGCCGCGCTGGCCTTCGCGCAAACCGTGGAGGATGATCTCGGTCTGAAAGTCGATCTCAAATGGCCCAACGATGGCCTGATTGCCGGACGCAAGGTGTTCGGCGTCCTCACCGAAGTCTCCGCCGAGGTCGACCGTGTTTACTTTGTCGTCTGCGGCACCGGGATCAATGTCGCCCACCGGCTGGAGGATTTCCCCCCCGCCCTTCGTCAGACCGCTGGCTCGCTGGCACACGCCTGCGGCCGTCCGCTGGACCGTCTGGCTTTCTTCCGCTCATTCCTGACCCATTTCGAGGCGGTTTACCGACGGTTCCGTCGCGATGGCCTCACTCCATTCCTGGCCGACTACCGCGACCGCTCGCTGCTTCTGGGACGCGACGTCACCATCCATTATGGACAAAAGGTGATCCAAGGCCAGGCGGTGGCCATCGACGACCATGGCGCCCTGATCCTGCGCACCACGACCGGCGATATCACGGTGGTGGCCGGCGAGGCCACTCTCCGGGAACAATAACCCCCTCCGGATTCGTATCAGGTTCGGGAATAATCGCCCCGCACATCGGTAGAAAATCCGGCGACCTCGCATGCGCGCGCACCGTCCCATTCGTCTTCTTCTAATCGCCGCCCTCGCCGTCCTTCTGGGCGGGGGGTGCCTGTGTTGGTTGACCGGCAATTGCGACGAGAAGCTCACACCCCCGTCCAACCCGACCCCCGCCAACGGCGCCGTCGATCAACCCACCTCGGTCACCCTCTCCTGGGAGGGGGGAAATTCGCCCGAAGGACGCACCATCCGCCAGGATGTCTACCTGGGCACCAGCAATCCGCCCTTGCTCTACAAACCCAGCGTCGCGGGTCGTTCGTTGACCATCGATTCCCTGTCGCTGGCGCGGACCTACTACTGGCGGGTCATTCTGATCGATGAAGACGGCCGCAACGTCATCGGCCCGATCTGGAGTTTCACCACCGTCTACCCGCCGGCCTACATGGCGGTCATTTATCCCAACTGGGCCACCTCCTGGTCGCGTGGCGAATCGCGCACCATCCAGTGGCGCTCCGGCTACGCCGGCAGCCAGGTGCGGCTTGACCTGTACAAGGCGGGTTTCAACCTCTGCAACATCACCGAGGCGACGCACAATGACGGGTACTACGACTGGGAGCTGACCAGTTGCGCGGACAAGAGCGACCCCGACTACCGTATCAAAGTCACATCGCTGTTGGACGAGAACCTCTACGACTTCAGCGACTTTTTCACCGTGGAACTCCCCTGTCCGATTGAGGTCACCGTGCCCCGCGAGCGCGAGTTATGGGTCACCGGCGAGGCGCGCACAATCCAGTGGCAGCCACTGGGGCTGGGCACGAACATCAAAGTCGGCCTGCATCTCTATCGCGGTTCGGACTATCAGTACATCATCGCCGCCAACACCCCCGACGACGGCTACTTCGACTGGGTGGTCAACGACTACGGGGGCGGCAGCGGGCCCGACTATCGCATACGGATCAGCGACCTCAACGAATTCAACTGTTCGCAGTTCAGCGACTTCTTCAGCGTTCAGGCCTGCACCGTGCGTGTGACCAGCCCCACCGCCAACGACATCTGGCCGTTGCAGACCCAGCATTCAATCACCTGGGATCCGACCCACCTGCCCGAAGCGGTGGTCCTCGAGCTGTACCACAACGGCGACTTCGTCTGCGTGCTCGATCCCGCGGCCCCCAACACCGGCGCCTACCTCTGGACGGTCACCCGCTGCGATTCACCCTATGGCGAGCGGTTCCAGATCAAGGTGCACGGCGGGCCCGACGGCTCCTGCGGGTTTAGCGGCCGTTTCAATCTGCACTGACGAATGAATTGGGAGTTCAACTATCGGCGGCGCGTGTCGGACGTTTCGACGGTAGCGCCCGAAAGCGTGGCCGCGCGCGCGTCGGTGGTCTTGCCGCCAAAACGGACCCCGGCCGCCCGCAGCATCTCAAACGGCGGGAGTCCGCCGATCATCACGAAGACATAGTCGTTCGGGATTTCCACCGTCCCCTCGCGGGTCGCCAGCGTGACCGCGGCCGGGTCGATCAGATGCACCTCGGATTCAAACAACGCGGTCACCTTGCCGCGATCGACCAGTTCGCGAATCTTGTCCTCGTTTTTCTTCTTCACCCGCGCAAACGACGCCTTGCGGTAGGAAATCCAGACGCGGTTCCCCGGCTGGCGCGCCAACCCGACCGCCGCTTCGACCGCGCTGTCGCCGCCGCCGACAACCAGCAGGTTTTGCCCGGCATATGAACGCGCGTCGACCAGTTGGTACATCACCTTGGCGAGATCTTCGCCCGGCACGCCCAGTTTGCGCGGTGTGCCGCGACGCCCCAGCGCCAGCACCACATTTCGTGCCCGGTAGATCCCGGCGCTGGTGAAGATCCGGAATGTCCCGCCGTCCCTCGACACATCGTCGACCCGCTCGCCGGTGCGCACTTGGACATCAAAGCGGGTTGTAATCTCCGTCCAGATCTCAAGCAGTTCTTCCTTGGAATATTCCTCGCGGCGCAGACAGCCGTAGAGAGGGATCTCGACCGGCTGGGTCATCACCAGTTTCCGGTGGGGATAATGCAGGATCGTGCCGCCGATCTGGTTCTGGTCGATGACCAGATAGTTCAGTCCGCGTTCGATCGCCGACAGCGCCGCGGTCAGCCCGGCCGGGCCGGCCCCGACGATGATTACATCGTAGGCCTCCGCCGGCGGCTGCGATGGCAGCCGTTGCGCGATGGTCTCGATCACCGCGTGCCCCTGACGGATCGCGTTGCGAATGAGCGACAGCCCGCCGAGCTCCCCGACGATGAACAACCCGGGCACCGTGGTCTCATACTCACGGGAGAGGTTCGGAATGTCCTCGCGCTCACGGGTGTCGCCCAGCCCGACCACCAGCGCGCCGACTGGACAGGCGCGCTCGCAGTTGCCGTGTCCCACGCAGCGGACGCCGTTGATGACCATCGCGGTCCCATACACAACATCGAGCACATCGCCCTCGGGACAGGCGGCCACACACCCGCCGCAGCCAATGCACAATCCGGGATCGATGAACGGATACTGCCCGCGCGGCTTCTCGATGCCCGCCTGCAGCGCTTCATGCTTGCGCCGCCAGGCCGCCCGTTGCCGGCGATGGAAACGGAGCGCATAGGGCACGATGATCCCCGCGCCCAGCGCCAGCACTCCCGCCCACATGATCGTGGTTTCCGTCATGACCGTAGCCGCTAAAATTGCACGCTAATGCCCGCTTCGACACGATGCCCGCGGGTGTCATCACCGTCCTGCCACTGCCCGAGCCCATTGAGGGCCAGCGCGCGCGACAGCGCAACCCGCGCACTCAGATCGATCTTGTGGTTTGACCACCGTTGCGACTGCCCCGCCAGCGTGTAGCTATACCATCCACCGCCTAGCGACAGCCAGGTGCGCGCGCCCAGACCCTGGCCCAGCGAGGCGTTCAAGTTGTAGCCGCTGCTGGATTCACCCGAAAACCGTGAGCCGCTGACGCTCGCGTTGCTCCGCGCGTTGAACAAGCCCTGCTTGCGCACCGCGCCGTTGTAGGAATGGGTCTTCTCCGCCTCGCCCGCCACGGATCGTAAACCGACACCCCCGGAAAGCGATAACCCTGGCAGCAGCATCAAATCGAGCTGCGCCCGGACACCCTGACGGACGCGGTCATCGAAGATGCTGTCGGCGATATCGCGAGTTTCGTAATTGCGGAAGCTCTTGCGCGTATCATACGAGACACTGGCGATCACTGCCCGCGACAGATTCACCTGTCCTTGGGCAAACGCGCAGGACAGACTGATCGACTCACCGGCCTGATCGCGTCGCCAGCCGCGGTTCATATCGATTTCCAGAAGATGGCTGATGCTGAAGCGGCCTCCGCGCACGATCCGTCCCTGCGCCAAGAGCGCCTCACGGCTGGCGGTCCGGCCATGGTACTGCCCAACCGTCGCGATGGTCTGATCCACCAGCAATCGCCGCGCGCTGCCGCGGCGGAATCCTGCGAACACCCCATAGACCTGCAACTCCGGGCGATCTTCAGTGTACTGCCAGCGCGAGTTCGCGCCGCCGAAGATGCCCAGATGCCACACGGGCGAGACATTGTATTCAACCGACGCGCCGTCGAGCCACCCAATCGCTCCCAGCCGCGCCGGATTGATCCGGCCCGCCGAAAGTCCCACCGCCGTACCCGGTGAACGATAGTCGAGCGTCAGCGTGGCGATCCGGCTCTCCCAGGCATTGTCGCCGCGACCGGATGATGCCCCACTCCAGCGATCCTGACGTCCGGTGGAGCGCACGACCAGCGACAGCCCCGGCGTCCAGAGACGGTCCACCCGCAGATCGAAATCGACACGGCCCTGGGCAAAATCCAAATCCGCGTCGCTGCGATCGTTCCAATTGCTGTAAAGCACGGCGATGCCGCCGGAGACCTTCGCCGGCGCCGACGGCGTCCGCGGCGGAGCAGTCGGCGAAGGAGCGGGCGAGTCGGTCATTGAGGTGGAATCGCCGGACACGGATAGCGCACTGAGGGTATCTGCATTTGTCGAAAGTTCGAGGGTGATCCTGACCGGGTCACCGATTCGGATGTTACCGCCCGGACCGAGGATGCGGCAGGCGGCGGAATGCTCGGCCAGATGCGCCACCTCCAGTTCGGCCACCTTGGCGTCGCCGCTCCAGACCGCAGGGCGCGCGCCGACCGTGAGTCCCTCCGCACGGCCGCCATTGATGTAGACCAGTTCGGTCGAGACAAAGGTAACCTTGAACGTCCGCTCGACAACATCGCCCCATGTCGACGCCGAAGCACAGAGGATCAGGCAGGCAAAGAGCATGATCGCAAGTGCGCGTCTCAATGCGACCCCCGCGGATGACAGGCATAGCATGCCGAACTGAGATATTGGTATCCCGGCTCCCCGGTGTGGTCTCTGTCGGTGTCCGTCTGATTGTGCTTGTGACAGAAGATGCACTCGAATGTCGCGAAGTTTGCCGGATTCAGATGGCAATCGGCGCAATCGTTCCATTTGCCTTTATGCTTGCCGGAATAGATCGGGAAGTACTGCGCGTCATGATCCCAATTGGCCGGCGTCCAGGCGCTGGTCGTGTGGCATGCCTGGCAGGTCGTCGGGAATCCCGCCGCCACATGATTGGGCGTCGCGGACAGGTAATCGCTGCTGTGGCAGGCCGCGCACTCCATCGGTGTGCCGCTGTAGCCGTTGGCGTGGCAACTGTTGCAGGTCACGGTCGTGTGCGCCCCCGTGAGCGGGAATCCCGATTGATTGTGATCAAACGACGCCGGCGTCCACGCCGTTGTGGTATGACACTGCTGGCAGAGCGTCGAGAATCCCGCGCTCACATGATTGGGATCCAGCACACCCAGATAGTCGGCATGGTGGCAGGCGCCACAGTCCGTCGGCGTGCCGGTGTAACCATTGGCATGGCAACTGTTGCAGTTCACGGTCGCGTGCGCGCCGGTCAGCGGGAATCCCGAGAGATTGTGATCAAAGGACGCGGGGGTCCACGCTGTGGTCGTGTGACACTGCTCGCACAGTGTCGGGAATCCGCCGGCCACATGATCGGGGTTGGTCGCGCCGGCAAAGTCGCTGCCGTGGCAGGCATAGCACGCCGATGACGTGTTCGCAAACCCCGTCGAGTGGCAGCTGTTGCACGTCACTGATTGGTGCGCCCCAGTCAGTGTGAATCCCGTCTGATTGTGGCTCCACGACACCTGCGACCAGGCCGTCGTGTTATGGCAAGGTGTGCAAACCGTCGAGAAACCCGCCAGCGCATGGTCAGGATCGCCCACACCGTTGTAGTCGTCATCGTGGCAGGCAAAGCATGCCATTGGTGTCCCGGTATACCCGGCGGCGTGGCAGTTGTTACAGGTGACCGATGTGTGCGCCCCGGTCAGCACAAACTGCGTCTGGTTGTGATTGAACGATGATGGCTTCCACCCGATCGTCGTGTGGCATTGCGCGCAATCCGTCGCCAGGCCGCTGTGATCCGGATTGACAGTCGCGGTGTAATCGCTCTGGTGACAGGCCAGGCACTCCGACGCCGTCCCTGTGTATCCGGACGCGTGGCAGGTGTTGCACGATACCGCCAGGTGTGCGCCGGTGAGCGGGAAGCCGGTGATGTCGTGATCCAGCGATGCCGGCGTCCACCCCGACGTGGTGTGGCATTCGCTGCAGATCGTGCCGAAGCCGGCGCTGACGTGATTGGGATCAGCCACGGCGTTGTAGTCGTCGTCGTGGCAGGCAAAACACGCCAACGGCGTCCCGCTGTAACCGGCCGCATGACAGTTCGCGCAGGTGATCGTGGCATGGGCGCCGGTGAGTGGGAACTGTGTCGTCGCATGGTCAAACGACGCCGGCTCCCAGGCGGTCGTCGTGTGGCACTGGGCGCAGTCGGTCGGAAATCCTCCCGCGGCATGATCAGGGCCCGCCGCCGCCTGATAATCCGACCCATGGCAGGCAAAGCAGCTCGATGGTGTCCCCGTATACCCAGAAGTATGGCAGTTCTCGCAAGTGACAGATGAGTGCGCGCCGGTGAGCGGGAAGTCGGTCAACTTATGATCGAGATTGGCCGGTTCCCAGCCCGCGGTCGTGTGGCACAGCACACAATTGTCCGGAAATCCCGCGGCAATATGGTCAGGATCATCCACATCCCGATAGTCACTCTCATGACAGGCGACGCACGCCGACGCGGTGCCCGTGTACCCCGACGTGTGGCAATTCGCGCAAGTGACCGATGTATGCGCCCCGGTCAAGGGGAAGCCGGTGATGTCATGATCCAGCGACGCCGGCGTCCACCCCGCGGTGGTGTGGCAATCGGCGCAGGCGGTCGAGAAACCGGCACTCACATGATTGGGATCGGACACGGCAGTGTAGTCGACATGGTGACAAGCGTCGCACTCCCGCGGCGTGCCGGTGTAGCCGGACGCATGGCAGTTCTCGCAGGTGACTTTGGCATGGGCGCCGGTGAGTGGGAACTGTGTCGTCGCATGGTCAAACAACGCTGGCTCCCAGGCCGTCGTCGTGTGGCATTGGGCGCACTCGGTGGGATAACTCAGCGCGGCATGATCCGGATCATCCGTGGACACGTAGTCGGCCTCGTGGCAGGCAAAGCAGGCCGAAGCGGTGCCGGTGTATCCTGACTGATGGCAGTCGTTGCAGGCGACCATCTGGTGCGCGCCTGTCAGCGGAAAGTCCGTCAGATCGTGATCGAGCCCCGCGGGCTCCCAGGCAACCGTTGTGTGGCACTGCGCGCACTCCGTGGAGAATCCTGCGCCGGCATGATCGGGATCAGTTGTCGTGGTGTAATCCGTCTCGTGGCAGGCGATACACGCTGATGCGGTCCCCGTGTATCCGGCGCTGTGGCAGGAATTGCAGCTGACCGCCACATGCGCGCCGGTGAGAGGAAAATCGGTGAGATCGTGGTCCAGGGACGCCGGAACCCAGCCCGCGGTGGTGTGGCACTCGGCGCAGGCAGTTGAGAATCCGGCGCTTGTGTGATTCGGGTCGGCGACGCCAAGGTAGTCAGCATGATGACACGCATCGCATTCCAGCGGTGTCCCGGTGTATCCATACGCATGGCAACTGTTGCAGGTCACCGTGGCGTGCGCGCCCGTCAGCGGGAAATCGGTGAGATCGTGGTCCAGCGACGCCGGAGCCCAACCCGCCGTGGTGTGGCACTCGGCGCACGCGGTTGAGAACCCGCCGCTCACGTGATTCGGATCGGCGGCATTGGTGTAATCGGATGTGTGGCACGCCACACAGGCCGAGGCCGTGCCGGTATACCCCGCCTTGTGGCAGTTCTCGCAGGTCACCGACACATGCGCGCCGGTCAGCGGAAAATCCGTCAGATCGTGATTCAGGTTCGCCGGACGCCATGCGGGGGTGCTGTGGCACTGCGCGCACTGCCGCGGGAATCCGGCCTCCAGATGTTTCGGATCCGCGGCGGCCAGGTAATCGGACTCATGGCAGGCGACGCAGTCGCTGGCGGTGCCGGTGTATCCCGACGCGTGGCAACTGTTGCAGGTCACCGACACATGCGCGCCGGAGAGCGGAAAATCGGAGAGGTCGTGATCGAACGTCGCCGGCGTCCAGGCGGCCGTCCCGTGGCAGAGCGCGCAGTCCTCCGGGAATCCGCCGCCCACATGATCAGGATCGGCCGCGGCGGTGAAGTTCGACTCATGGCACGCCACACAGGCCGATGGCGTCCCGCTGAACGAGGCGGTATGGCAGGCATTGCAGCTGACTTCCACATGAGCGCCGGTCAGCGGGAATGATGTCAGCCCATGATCCAGCGCGGCCGGTTCCCAAGCGACCGTGGTGTGGCACTCGGCGCACTGCATGGAAAACCCCGCCGCGACATGGTCGGGGTCGGGCGCGGTGCGGTAATCCGATTCGTGGCAGGCAAAACAGTCCGGGGATGTCCCGGCGTAGGCGGTCGCGTGGCAATCGTTGCAGGATGGCCCGTCATGGGCGTTGGCAAGCGGGAACGAGGCGGGATGCTGGTATGTCGCGTTCATCCACGAGAGCGCGCCGATGCCGTGGCAGGATTGGCACTCCTGCGAAAACCCGGCGGCCATATGCGCCGGATCGCTGGTCGCCTGAAAGTCGGCGGCATGGCAGGCGGCGCAATCGGTCGGCGTCCCGGCAAACTCGCGCGGCAACTGGTTGACATGGCAGGCGTCGCAGTTGGCGATCGCATGCACGCCAACCAGCGGAAAACCGCGCTGAGCGTGTTGCTCGAACACTTCGCGACGGCTCTGCCAGTTCTCGGCACTGTGGCAGGTTTGGCATTCCGCCCCCAGTTGGCCGCGATGGATGTCAGTGTGGCAATTGGCGCAGGACGATTCGGTTTCGACAAAACGCAGATCGTGGTGGCAGGAGACACAACTCGTCTTGGCGTGCGCGCCGACCAGCGGAAACCCCGTCTCGCCGTGCGTAAACCCCAACGGCTCCCGCATCCGGCGCCACGAGGTCAGCGTGTGGCAATCCTGGCAATCCCAGCGGATCTCACCGTGCGGATTTCGCGGCGCGGTCTGCGCGGCCGCCGTAACGGCCGCACCCAGCACCAACACGGCCGCCAGGAGGAGCCGTCTCATCGCGGGCCTCCGGCGGATACGACCGTGTCGCTGCCGTGGCAGGCGCGGCAGGTGCGATCGGCGATCTGGTAGTTCACAAACAGCGCGCCATCGACAATCGACGGCTTGTGGCAGCCGACGCAGGGCGCCTTGGCGTGCGCGCCATCCAGTGGGTATTCGGTCAGGCTGTGGTCAAAGAGCTCGGAACGCCAGTTCTCCGACGTATGGCAACGCTCGCAGCGTGTTGCCGGCAGTGAATCGGCGACGGCGAATTGCCCGCGGTGAATGTCGCGATGGCACGATTCACAATCGTGCTTCAGCGGCGCAAAGTCGATCCGCGCGATCGTTGCGACCGTCGTGTCCCCCTTGTGGCAGGCGGCGCAGGCGGCGGATGCGTGACGTCCGCGCAGCGGAAAAGCGGTGCTGTCGTGTTTGAAGACGATCGCGCTCCACGCCGATTCGGAATGGCAACCGTCGCAACCGTCGCGTTCCACCAGCCGTGCCAATGTGCCTTTATGGACATCCGTATGGCAGTCCTGGCAGCGCGTGGAACTCCAGGTAAACGGCGCCCGCCGTCCGACGAGGTTCGCCGCCTTGACGCCGTGGCAAGCATTGCAAGGCACCGCCAGATGCGCCTCGCGCAGCGCGAATTCACCCGCGGCATGCTGTTCAATGGTGAACAGCGCCGGCGCAAACCCCGCCACGGTGTGGCACTCTTCGCAGGCGCCCTGCTGAGGACGATGCGCAAATTCGCCTTTGTGATGATCCTGATGACAATCCAGGCAGCGAGCGAATTTCAGTCCCGTCTTCTTCTGCCCGGCCGGATGGCACTTCTCGCAGGTCACCTGACGATGCGCGCCCTCGAGGGGATAGCGCGTGCGGGCATGATCGAATGCCGCCGTCTGCGTCACCGTCCATCCGCCGGTGTTGTGGCAACTCTCACACCGGCCGCCGAAACGTCCGCCGTGCGTGTCCTGATGACAGTCGGTACAGTTGTCGTGTTTGACATTGGCAAACCGCAGATACGATGTGTCCCGCGCATGCCCCGGGTCGGGCACGGTCTCGTGGCACTTGCCGCAGGCGGTGGAAGTGTGCTTGCCGGTCAGGGCGAACGTCGTCCGGCCATGATCGAATCCCGGCGCCGGCGTCCAGCCATCCTGTGTGTGGCACTGCTGGCAGGCGGATGCCAGTTGTCCGCGGTGTTCGTCGTAGTGGCAGGATAGGCAGGTCGTGTCCAATCCGAGATAGGTGCGGGCCAGATCTTTCTTCTGCGCCACAAGCGGCGCCGTGTCGCGCATGTTCTCGGGCCGGTGGCAGGCGCGGCAGGCCGCCTGAATGTGACGGCCAAGCAGGACATAACCCGTCAGAGCATGATCAAACGCGCTGTCGCCTTCGGGCCACCAGACCAGCGCGAAGTCGCGTCCCTGATGCTCCACATGGCAGTGCTGGCATTCGCGGTAGTCGGGCTGGGCGTGCAGTCCCTGTCCCACCGCGATCCGCGCGCGCATCGCGCTGTGGCAGTCGAGGCACTTGGCCCGCAGCTCGCCCCGGTCGCGATCGTGGCACTTGGTGCAATTCTCGACCCCGTCGAGAAACGCGTGCACCCTGTGCAAATCGCCCGGCGACAATTGCGCCTTGGTGGTGTCCGCCATGAAGGCCGTCATCACAACTCCGCCGAACAGGACAATGAGAATCTGACGCATGAGTGCGTTCAGAACATCCAGCCGTAGCCGGTCCAGACCGCCACGACAATGTGAATGCCCATCACCACATACATGACGATGGCGAACGGCTTGTGGAACACATGCCAGTAATGGAAGAGCCGCTGCATCTGCCCCCACACCGCGATGCGGCGGTCCAACCGGGCCATCCGGCCGATGAGGTCGTTGAGACGGTGGATCTGCGCGTGGCTGCGTCCGGCGCCGGCCACAGCCGGCGACGGCGTCCCGCGGCGCACGCGCGAGATCAGATCATCGAACACAAACCAGAACATCGACCGCCAGCCGCCATCGGCAGCGCGGTGTCCAACTCCGCCTTCGAGATGCGCGATGGCCGCATCCGACAGCCCGAACTGCCCGCGCAACTCGGCGCGCAGTTCATCCTTCAGTTTCCGGATCTCCTCCAGTGTCAATTGGTCGCCGCGCAGGTTGCGGGGAATCTGCAGATAGAGATAACGCCCCAGCACGCCGCTGGCGGCCACGCACACCATCGCCCAGAACGCCACCGCCACCAGCCCCTGAATCTTAAACGAGGTGTGCAGGACCACCAGCAGGGGACCAACGACCCCGCAGAAGATATGGAAATCCAGCCAGACGGGCAGCGCGCCCCAGCGCGACAGCGCCCGGAACCGCTTGCGCAGTGTGTAGCCCAGCATCAGGACCATCAGCGACGCGCCGGAGATGCCGTAGAGCAATCCACGGCTTCCCGCCGGGCGCAGAATCCGATAATCGGGGTGATGCGGTCGTTCACCCAGCGGCGTTGTGTAGTAAGAATAGCCGTCGATGAACAGCGCCAGCAGAACAGCAAACGCCGCCAGGTAGGCCGCGACTTTGATACGTCGCCGCCACGCGCCGGCATTCGCAACGGCCGACGCCCCTGCCTCGATCGGAGTCGTTGCCGTCGCCGCGGTAAGTTCGATGGCCGCTTCGCTGTTCGCCGTGTTCATCTTCTGCCCAGCGTGCCTTCTGACTTGCCGTGATCCCCGTATCAGCGGAGACTGAAAACCAGAAGCGTGACCGGAGTCCCGGGTCAATCTGCACAAATTCTATCGTTGATGCTGCCGCCTCTGATCTTTCAAGATCGGCCATGACAGCCGAAGAATTGAGAGGAAAAGCTTCATCGCCCCGATTTGTCCGCGTCCAAAGACGACGGAACCCCTGGGATCGATCAGATTTTTAACATGAGTGATTCGGTCCGGGAATCACACGTGCCGGGAAGCAGGCGATAGGCAGCGGGTCATGCAAGACAGCGGCTTGACTCGGATACCACTCCCCCCGGAGGAATCCTCGGAACTGATACCGTACAAAATTCGATCAGTTCCGTGACTATTTGCGCCGTGCCCCGCCGGCCGTTGCAGGATTTGATCAAATAGCACAGATCGCGGGGGAGCGCACCCCGTTTCCCGCAAACAAGAGGCCCGCGGCGTAGAACGCCGCGGGCCCTCAAATGCACTGCATTCGAACTCAGGCTACCGAATCAACGTCATCCTCTTCGTGGCGCTCCAGGCCGGCGTGGACACGCGGTAGAAATAGATGCCGCTGGCCACCGTCGTCCCGTTGGCATCCTGCCCGTTCCATTCAACATTGACCGTGCTGGCATCGGCCGTCCCGCTGAAACCGCGGATCGTCTGACCCATCACGTTGTAGATCGTCACGGTCCAGTCGGACGCCTCCTTCAGGTTGAAGGAGATCACCGTGCCGGCGTTGAACGGGTTCGGGTAGTTCTGCATCAGGGCGTAGTCACCGGGCACAAACGCCTGCGTCGCGCCCGCGGACAACAGCGCGCCCTGCGCATCCGACATCTGGACCTCGACCAGTTCGAGTTGCCCCGATCCGGTCGTGGGGATGGCCAGCACATCATGCCGTCCCGACGGGATCACCGCCCGCCCCGCTGACCAGGATGGGTGGACAAGGAGACGCAGCTCGCTGCCATCGCGATGCGCGCGCACGTTCAATCCGGCCGACGCCCTCAAAAGCTCCGGCTCGCCGGTGGCGATGCCGTCGGCGCGGAAGACCAACAACAGACCGCCGATGTCCACCGGCGCGTTTGTCGCCACTGTGACATAACCGTCCTCGCGACGCAGCGTGGCCGTGCCAGTGTGCGCATACGGCGCCAGCTTCGGATGTCCGCCCGGCGGGAAGGGCTGCTCGTCGCCGGTGATGATGCGGATGAGATAGATGAGATCCGCCACCGTCAGCACGATGCCGTCGTCGTTCACATCGGTCGCCAGAATCTGCACCTGGCTCCAGACCGGATCCCAGACCGTGCCGCCGAAGAGGAAGTAGTTGGTGAACAGCACCGCGTCACCCACCTCGTTGGCAATGCCGTTGAGATTGATGTCGCCGCGGTCGTCGGGCGGCTCCTGGATGCAGATACGGCCGTTCTCGAAACAGATCGCCGGCACCGGATCGCCCTTCGGGTTTGACTGGCAGGTGTCGTAGACGAAGCTGATCTCCAGGAACGTCGTGTCGCCCGACTTGCTGGAAATCGTGTTGTCGGCGCAGTCATACCAGCAGAACCGGATCGGAATGCACTGATGGATGAAGTTACGGTCGGAGGTGACCACAAACGACAAGTCCGCCACCGTGCCGATCGGCAGGAAGGCGCTCGGATCGACCGGCACGCCATTGTTCATCTCGGCGATGCCGACCAGACGGACCATCCCGGACGGGCAGGTGCTGCCCGTGCAGTTTCCGGACACACCGATACGGTAGGTGAAATACTCCCAATCGGCGATCGCCAGCCCCTTGTCGACATCGACCAGCGAGATCGCACTCGCATCCCAGCAAAGCAGCAGATCGAAGCCGCCGACCGGCACCCCGGTCAGGTCGAACTTGACCGGCACGGTCACCAGCTGGCCGTTGAGCGCGTTGATCGAGGCCCCCTCGTTGACGCTGACCTTGAAGAGACAGTTGCAATCGTCGTTGTTGACCAGCACGCTGACACAGAAAGTTTCCTCGCAGACCGCGCCGCATGGATCGGTGCAACGCACCACCGCGCAGTAGTTCCCCGGTCCACTGGGCGTCACCGTCCACATCCCGTCTACAATCGTCCCCGAACCGCTGACCACCTGGCAGGTTACCGGGCCGCCATCCGGATCGCTCGCGCTCACCGGCAGCGCCACCGTGCGCAGCGAGCAGGCCATCACAATGGTCGTGTCGTTAGGCACCTGGCAGACCGGCGGAGAATTCAGATTGAAGGTGACGGCGAAACTCTCGTCGTCGAAAAGACCGCATGAATCGGTGACACGGAAGGTGACATTCACCGTCTCGTCACCCGATGGGGTGTAACACCATTGCCCGGCGGCGATCGTGCCCGGACCGTTGATCTTGGTGATCACCAGCGGCCGGCCCTCCGGATCGATCCCGCCGACCGGCAGACAGAACGGCGCGGGGGCGCACTGGAACAGCGACGTGTCATTCGGGCCCACCGCGATCGGCGGCAGGTTGAGCGTCACGATCACACTGACCGTGTCCACATCGCTCGCGCCGCAGGTATCCTGCACCCGCACGATGAACGTGTAATTCCCCGACGCCGACGGCGTGAAGCAGACCTGATCGGCTGCGGCATTCAGTGTGGCCCCTGACGGTCCGGACAGCAGGACCTCGGTCAGCGCGTTGCCGTTCGGGTCGGAGGCGCTGTAGCCGATGCACAACGGCGCCGGCGCGCAGAGGAAGCGTGTCAGGTCGGGACCAAACGAGATGGTCGGCGGCGCGTTGATCGAGACATTCACAACCACCGTGTCGACATCGCTCGCGCCGCAGTGGTCGGAGGCGCGGACAATGATCGTGTAGGCGCCTGCCCCGGCCGGCGTGAAGCAGACCTGATCGGCCCCGGCGTTCAAGACCGCGCCGGGAGGACCGGACAACAGCGTCTCGGTGAGACCCGCCGTGGTGTTGGGATCGGAGACGGTGTAGTTCACGCAAATCGGCGCCGGCGCGCACTGGAAGACCGACTGGTCCGGACCCAGCGCGATCGTCGGCGGATCATTGAACTGCACCGAGACCACAAACGAACCCTCGCAGAAGTTGCCGCAATCGTCGGTGCAGCGGATGGTCACCTCGAACGTGCCCTCGCTGACCGGCGTGTATTCCCAGTTGCCGTAGATGACCGTCCCCGGCCCGGCCACCACGTCGCAGATGACCGCCGGATCGCAGTTGTCGGTCGCGGAGACCGGCACCGTGATCTTGGCCGGCGCGCATTGCAGACGAATCACAGAATCGCTCGGAATGTTGCACGTCGGCGCCTGGGTGTCCTGGATCGTGATCACTTGCGTGCACGACACACTGTTGCCGCAATCGTCGGTCGCCGTCCACACGCGCGTGACCGTGCCGGTGTTCCCACCGCATCCGGTCAGGTTTGACGTCTCCGACAATGTGACCGCGACGCTCGGATCGCAATTGTCGGCCGCGGTGACCGTGGCCGGCGGCGGCAGCGGCGCGTTGCAGGCAATCGTCACGTTGGCCGGACAGCCGGACAGCGTTGGCGCCACGTTGTCGATAACCGTCAAAGTTCGCACACACTGTGCCTGCGCGCCGCAGGAATCCGTGGCGGTGTAAGTGTACGTGTAAATCAGCGGATTGCCCGGGCAGCCGGTGCCGCCGTTGTTGCTCGACTGGCAGGTCACCGTCACCGTGCCCGCCCCGCCGGTCACCGTCACATCCGACGGGCTGCACGGCGGTACCTGCGTGTCACAGGTGTAAGTTGCATTCGGCGCGCACACTATCTGCGGCGGCATGCCGATCATGAAGGTGACGCTGAACGATTCCTCGCAGAAGGCGCCGCAGGCGTCGGTGCAACGGATGGTGACATTGACCGTCTCGTCGCCCGTCGGCGTGTAGCACCAGTTGCCGCCCGACAACGTCCCCGGCCCGCTCACAATCGCGCAACCGGTCAGGTTGCCATTCGGATCGGTCGAACCATACGGACGGCAGACCTGAGTCGGGGCACACTGGAAGTAGCTCGTATCCGCAATCGGCGAGCACACGGGCGCGTCGTTGATATCAAACGTGACGCTGAACGATTCCTCGCAGAAGGCGCCGCAGGCGTCGGTGCAACGGATGGTGACATTGACCGTCTCGTCGCCCGTCGGCGTGTAGCACCAGTTGCCGCCCGACAACGTCCCCGGCCCGCTCACAATCGCGCAACCGGTCAGGTTGCCATTCGGATCGGTCGAACCATACGGACGGCAGACCTGAGTCGGGGCACACTGGAAGTAGCTCGTATCCGCAATCGGCGAACAAACCGGCGCGTCGTTGATATCAAACGTGACGCTGAATGACTCCTCACACAAGGCGCCGCAGGCGTCGGTGCAACGGATGGTCACATTGACTGTCTCATCGCCCGTCGGCGTGTAACACCAGTTGCCGCCCGACAACGTCCCCGGACCGCTCACAATCGCGCAACCGGTCAGGTTGCCATTCGGGTCGGTCGAACCATACGGACGGCAGACCTGAGTCGGAGCGCACTGGAAGTAAGTCGTGTCCGCAATCGGCGAACAGATCGGGGCATCATTGATCACAAACGTAACACTGAACGATTCCTCGCAGAACGCGCCGCAGGCATCGGTGCAACGAATGGTGACGTTGACCGTCTCGTCGCCTGTCGGCGTGTAACACCAGTTGCCGCCCGACAACGTCCCCGGACCGCTCACAATTGCGCAACCGGTCAGGTTGCCGTTGGCATCAGTGGATGCATACGGACGGCAGACCTGAGTCGGGGCACACTGGAAGTAGCTCGTATCCGCAATCGGGGAGCAAACCGGCGCGTCGTTGATCACAAACGTAACGCTGAACGACTCCTCACAGAAGGCCCCGCAGGCGTCGGTGCAACTAATGGTGACGTTGACCGTCTCGTTGCCTGTCGGCGTGTAGCACCAGTTGCCGCCCGACAAGGTCCCCGGCCCGCTGACGATGGCGCAACCGGTCAGGTTGCCATTCGGATCGGTCGAACCATAGGGACGGCAGACCTGAGTCGGGGCGCACTGGAAGTAGGTTGTATCCGCAATCGGCGAACACACCGGCGCGTCGTTGATCACAAACGTAACGCTGAACGACTCCTCACAGAAGGCCCCGCAGGCGTCGGTGCAACTAATGGTGACGTTGACCGTCTCGTTGCCTGTCGGCGTGTAGCACCAGTTGCCGCCCGACAAGGTCCCCGGCCCGCTGACAATTGCGCAACCGGTCAGGTTGCCATTCGGATCGGTCGAACCATAAGGACGACAAACCTGGGTCGGCGCGCATTGGAAGTAGGATGTATCCGCAATCGGCGAACACACCGGCGCGTCGTTGATTTCGAAGGTCACTGTGAAGGATCCGCTGCAGGTGACACCCAGCGTGTCCGTGCAGGTGATCGTCACCGTCACCGCGCCGTCGCCAACCGGCGTGTAGCACCACTGCCCGCCCGCGACCGTCCCCGGGCCGGAGGTGACCGCGCAAGTCACCGGACCATGGATGCCCGTCGCCGACACCGGCAGACAAATCTGGGTCGGCGTGCACTGCAGGACACTGGTGTCGCCGGGCAGGTTGCAGACCGGCGGCTGCGTGGCGGAAATCAGCACATACAGCGTGTCAACATCGGAGGCGCCGCACGGATCGGTGGCGGAGACGATAAACTCATAGATCCCCGTCCCCGGCGGCGTGAAGCAAATCTGATTCAAACTGGTGTCGAAGCTCGTGCCGCCCGGCGCGCCGACCAGCGTCTCGGTGATCCCGGCCAGGCCGTTCGGATCGCTGACTGTGTAGTTGAAGCAGACCGGGTTCTGCGGGAAGGTCTGCGGCAGGGAGATGTCGCTGCCAAGATCCACCACCGGCGGATCGTTGATCTGGAATGTGACGCTGAACGATTCGTCGCAGAAGGCGCCACAGGCATCGGTGCAGCGGATGGTGACGCTGACTGTCTCGTCGCCCGACGGCGTGTAGCACCAGTTGCCGCCCGACAAGGTTCCCGGCCCGCTCACGATCGCGCAGCCGCTCAGATTGCCGTTCGGATCGGTCGAGCCATACGGACGGCAGACCTGCGTCGGCGCGCATTGGAAATAGCTGGTGTCCGCGATCGGCGAGCACACCGGCCGGTCGTTGATCACAAAGGTGACACTGAAACTTTCTTCGCAGAAGGCGCCGCAGGCGTCGGTGCAACGGATGGTCACATTGACCGTCTCGTCCCCTGATGGCGTGTAGCACCAGTTGCCGTCGGAGACCGTGCCCGGACCGGCCACCACCGCGCACCCACTCAGATTGCCGTTCGGATCGGTGGCCGAAACCGGACGGCACACCTGCGTCGGCGCGCACTGGAAGTAGGTGGTGTCGGACACTGTGGCGCACGCCGGCGGATCGTTGATGGCGAAAGTGACGTTGAACGATTGCTCGCAGTAATTGCCGCAATCGTCGGTGCAGCGGATCGTGACGCTGAAGCTCTCGTCACCCGATGGCGTGTAGGTCCAGTTGCCGGCACTGACCGTCCCCGGCCCCGCAGCCACCGCGCAGGTGACCGAGGCGTCGCAATTGTCCGTCGCCGACACCGGGATCGTCACCGCTGCCGGCGCGCACTGCGTGAAATTGAACGGTCCGGCCCCGATGTTGCAGGTCGGCGCTTGCGTGTCCACCACGGTGATCGTCTGCAGGCACGAGTCCTTGTTGCCGCAATCATCGGTGGCCACCCATTTGCGGGTGATCGTGCCCGTGTACCCGCCGCAACCGGACAACGACGAGGTCTGGGAATAGACGACCGCGACCGACGGGTCGCAGTTGTCCGTCGCCGTCACCGTGGCCGGCGCCGGGACCGCGCCGCACGAGACCGTGACATTGGCCGGACACCCGACCAGCGTCGGCTTCAGCGTGTCGACGACCGTGATGGTCTGGATGCAACTGTCGCCGCCTCCTGACCCCATGGCCACCCAGGTACGCAGGATCGTCACGGGACATGCGCCGGAGACGGCATCATGGTATGTCAGCGTCACCGTGCCGCACGCGTTGTTGGCCGTGTAGGTGGGGGTGCCGGTGTTCGACGGATCGGTGGATTCCGTGCAGGCGATGGTCTTGTTGGGCGGGCAGGTAATCGTCACGTCGCACGGCGCGACGGCCTCGGCTGACAGCGACCGATCCTGGTTGCCGACATTCTTCAAGTCACCGTTGACACGCAGTTCAATGGCACGGCTGTGGTAAGGCGAGCCGCTGATGCCGCTGGCGGAATTCCCGGCGCCCCAGTCGGTGTTGGAGGCCAGGTGTCCGCCCCAGAGCAGCACCGCCGTCGAGCCGCCGGCCACGAACTTCACCCGCACCCGCGCCTCCGATTGCGCCTGCGTCGGATCCCCGGCCGCGTCATAACTCACCGGCGTCGGGACCGAGAACGCGCCGCCATACAGCGTCATCCGCACTTGCGTGGGATCATTATCAAGGTTGTCGAAACTCGTGCACGGCTGCAGTTGCGCCGGTCCCGGCGGGTTGGGGACCACCAGCGTGCAAGACGACAGCGGCGGCGGCGGAATCGGCGCATAGACCGGACCCGGCAACGCCCCGACACCCAGCAGCGGATCGATCGTTTCCTGCGCGTGCCCGTACAGCGACGTGTGCGCAGGATCGTTGATCCGATCGTAGTAGGTCAGGTAATCGATGGCGTGCTTGCCACTGTGGGTAATGTCGTAACCGACGACAAATTCGATCGTGTCGCCCGCGGTCAGGTCGGTGAAGACCGCGCGGTAGGCCTGCGACCACTTCTCCGTCAGATGCGAATTCGATGCGCCAGCGTTGCCGTTCACCCAGTTGATCGGACTGGCCGGTGAACCGGCCGCGCCGTTGCGCATCTGCTCAAGCGAGACCGCCGGCGGCGCCAGGACAAACGTCGTCGTCGCCACCAGCCCCGACGGATCCGCTTCCGCAGCCGCCTCGAGCACCACGCCCTCGTACAGGTTGACCGTCGAGGGCCAGGCGGTGGTGAACGACCCCGTCGACGATGCCGTCACTGTCCAGGAATCATACACCGTGCCGTCGAGACGCTGCACTTCCATCAGCACGATTTCGCCGGCGCCGTACCCGGCTCCGGTAAACACCACGGTGTCGCCGAGGAGATACTCCGACTGATCCGTGCTGATGCTGGCGCTGCCGGTGCCAGCCAGCGGCACGTTCGGCGACAAGGCCAGCAAGGCAAACAGCGCCGGAAGACAGAATTGCAGGAAACGACCACTCAGACAGACCGACTGCATCTGCCCGCAACGGCGACCGCGGTGTGGGGAGCGCATGTGCGAAAACCTCTCTCAATCCATCATGTGCAACAACGTCCTCGCATACGAATGTGAATAGAATGCCCTCACACGGTTCTGCGACCCGTCCGGAGCGCGCATCCTTGCGCTATCACTCCGCAGACAATGCCACTCTGCAGGTTTCTTCCCTTGTCAGTTCAACCGGTACGACGGTCAGACAACTTGTGAGACGCAGACAAAGAGAGGAAAGGCGAACTCCACTTCCGCCGTTTGCCTCAAGATGAAATTAACGCCCAGAGGCGATTCCGGCAAGCGCTATTTCCTTAATTCCCACAAAATCTCTCCGGCTGCGACCTGGACCTGCCCAAGTCCGGGCAACGCGACCGTTTTAGTCCAAACAGGTCGCCGACTCCGAATCGTATGGATCACTGTCGGCGTTGTGTACTTCGCCCGTAAGGTCTTTCCGTAGTTTGACTTGAGTTCAACAGGTGGTGGTTCGGTGGTCATCGCACACAACCGGTCGGTCCGCATCGGGCAATGGCTAGTCGCCTCCTGTCTGTTCGGACTGCTGCTGTTTGGGTCGGCCGGGCGTGTGGACTTGCCGATGTACTGGGGCTATTTCGTTGTCTGTGTTGGAAAAGGCCTGTGGATCGCTCTGCGAATGGACCCAGGGCTGGCAGGCGAGCGCAACCGCCCCGGCCCCGGCGGAGTCGATCACTTCACTTGGCATTTCTCCACGCTACTCTTTGCCGCTCATTGGATTATCGCACCGCTCGATGTTGGCCGCCTCCTCTGGTCCGCCTCTGTCCCACCACTCCTCCAACTTGTGGGACTCTTGGTTTTTACCATCTTTGGCGGTCTGACTATCTGGGCCGTGGTCGTTAACCGCTTCTTCTCGCCGGTGGTCCGCTTACAGGAGGACCGGGGTCACCACCTGGTGACGCTTGGTCCTTACCGTTTTGTCCGCCATCCCGGATACCTCGGCATGGTGCTCTCGGTCCCCGCCAGCGCGCTGGCGTTGGGATCATGGCTGGCGATGATTCCCGCGATGGGGTATGCCCTCGTCATCCTGCGTCGGGCCATTCTCGAAGATCAATTCCTGCGGCGCAACTTGGACGGGTATGAGGCCTACGCTGCGGCGGTGCGTTACCGTCTCGTGCCCGGACTCTGGTAGGGTCAGCAGACAGAAAGACACAACGGGCGCCAACGTCGCTGGCGCCCGTCGGTTGCTCTGCCGAAAATCGGTTAGTTGCCCGCGGTCAGTTGCGAGACCGGAATCGTCACCGGCGCGCTCAGTTCGACCGAGAACTGCTGCCCCGGCGGGAGATCCAGTTGCCGGCCTTTGGTGGCCAGGGCGATCGCGCCGCCGGCGGCTGCGCCGGCCGCGGCGCCGGTCAGCGCCCCCTTGCCCTTGTTCTTGCTGGTCAGCGCGCCGATGATGCCGCCGACCACCGCGCCGCCGGCGACCTTCTCCTCGTCGCTGATTTTGTCCCCTTCGCCTTCCAGGGCAATCGGCGGAGCGCTGATGCTGTGCGCCTGACCGCTGGGGTCGATGATTTCCTCGAAAGCCAGCGTCATCTGCGCCTTCCCAGCGGTGCGATGCGGCTCTTCGACATGCGTCAGACGGCCGCGCACTTCCGAACCGGCCGGCAGCACCGTCATCTCATCAATGCGAATCGCATCGGTGGTGCGCGCCCGGAAACGGTCCCCGACCGCGTTCGAGTCAGTCCGAAGATGCGTCTCCAGCGCCACCGTCAATTTGGTCCCGGATGGGATGGTCACCATCTTGGGCTGCGCCGGCTCCTGGACCGCCGGCTTGGCGGGCTGGGACGTCGTGCTGCCGCCCGAAGTGGACGGTTTGCTCGCCGCCGGCTTGCTGGTCGACGGCTGCGATGTGGCCGGTTGCGTCGCCGGCTTGCTGGCCGGCTCGGTTGTCGGCGGCATCTGCGCCGGTTCCGTCGCGGCCACCTGCGTCGAGTCGGTCATTCCGCTTTGCGACTGTTTCTGACTCTGGCCGCAACCGATCAACAGGGCAACGATTGCCACGATCGCGACTGTGGTAATGCCTCGATTGAATTCCATAACCATCCTCCTCTGTGTCATGCCGGCGCTTCCGTGAATGATGGACTCTGCGGCAAGGCGACCCTCGCCGGCTACATGTAACTTATACATCGCATCCGACGGCAGAAACTACGGAATCGAGGGGAAATCCGCAATCGTATAACGAAGACTGGTAACGCGTTAGGACGTGGCAGCGGTCTGGGGCCCCGATTGCGGGACGCGTTTCCACGGTTGACGGACCAGACAGGAGAATGCCTCATCGCTTTCCAGCGCGCGCGCATACAGATACCCCTGCCCGAAATCGCATTCCATTTCGTCGCGCAAAAGCCGCAGTTGCGCCGCGGTCTCGATGCCTTCGGCGATCACCTCAATGCCAAGACTGTGCGCCAGCGTCACCACGCCGCGGATGATCTTCCGACTTCCTTCGTCGCGACCCAGCCCCTGCACAAAACTGCGGTCGACCTTCAGCGCGGTGACTGGCAGACGCGCCAGGTAATTGAGCGATGAGTACCCGGTGCCGAAATCGTCGATGTGCAATGAAATCCCCAGCGCGCGGATGCCCTCCAGCGCCCGCACTACCGGTTCGGAATGCGCAAACAACGCGGTTTCGGTCAACTCCAACACCAGCGCCGACGCCGGCAATCCGGATTCACGCAGGACCGCCTCCAACGACGAGAGGAAATCGCTGCGCTGCAATTGCCGGGCCGAGAGGTTGACGCTGATCGGGACCGCCGCCGCGCCGTCTGTCTGCCAGGCGGCCGCGGTGCGGCAGGCCTGCATCAACGCCCAGCGTCCCAACGGCACGATCAGCCCGGTGCTCTCCGCCGCCGGGATAAACTCCATCGGATCGACCGCGCCCCGCTCCGGATGCTCCCAGCGCAACAGCGCCTCAAAGCCCGCGATGTTTCCATCCGAGAGCCGCAGGATGGGCTGGTAGCGCAACGCCAGCGACTGCGCCGCCACCGCCCGGCGCAGATCGGCGCGCAGTTGCAACTGCACCGACGCGTTGCCGCCCATCTCCGCGCCGAAGACCACATAGCCGGCGCCGCCGCGCTGTTTGGCCATGTACATCGCGGTGTCGGCATCGCGCAAAATCTCATCGGGCGTGGCGCGTCCCGATCCATGCACCACAATCCCGACGCTCATCGTCGTCAACACTTCCTCGCCGTCGATCGAAAACGGCCGCATGAAATCGGCCTGAACCCGCTCGGCCACCATCACCGCCGCCTCTTCGTCGGCAACGTCGGTCAGCAGGATCACAAACTCGTCGCCGCCGAACCGCGCCACCGTGTCGCCGGGCCGCAGATTGTTCTGCACCCGCTGCCCCGCCGCCACCAGCAACTGATCGGCCCGCATGTGACCGAGACTGTCGTTGACCAATTTGAAGCAGTCCAGATCGACGAAGAGAATCGCGAACAGATACCCCTCGTGGCGCTCGGCGTACCGCAGTTGCTGAAGCAGCCGGTCCTTTAAGAGCACCCGGTTGGGCAGTCCCGTCAGCGCGTCGTACATCGACCCGCGGATGATTTGCTCCTCGGCGATCTTGCGCGCGTGGATGTCGGAGAGCGACCCCGCGATCCGGTAGGGCGTGCCGTCCGCGCGACGGACCGCCAGCCCACGGGCGTACACCCAACGGTACACGCCTTGGCGGGTCTGCAGACGGTGCTCGCTTTCAAACTGCGGCATCTCGCCCGACAGGTGCGCCGACATCTCCGACTGCACGCGGGCGCGATCATCGGGATGCACCCGCCCGAACCATTCGTGCACGCTGCGCCCAATCTCAGCCGGATCGTATCCGAGCATCCGCTTCCAGCGCGGCGACAGGTAGATGACCTTGGCGTCCAAATCCCAGTCCCAGAGTCCATCGCTGGCGCCCTCGACCGCCAGCGCGTAGCGTTCCTCGCTTTGCTGTAACGCCACCAGCGAACGTGTCTTCTCCAGCGCGTAGCGAATCGTGCGGGCCAGAAGTGGCCCGGAGCACTCTCCTTTGACGAGGTAGTCGGCCGCCCCGGCCGAGAGCGCCTCCATGTCGTGGTCGGCGGCGCCCTGTCCGGTGAGGATGATCATCGGCGCCAGGCCGCCGTCCGCCAGCGCCTCGCGCATCAACTGCACCCCCGTCACCGGGCCCAGCGCGTAATCGAGCAGATAGACATCGTGCCGGCGCTCGGCGATCACCCGCCGCGCCTCGTCAACGTCGGCAATCCACTCCAGTTCGATCCCACCGTTGCCGCCCTCTCGCAGCAGACGCCGGGTGATGACGAAATCGTCCTCGTCGTCATCGACCAGGAGCACACGGATCGGCGCGACGGGGCGGCGACCGTTAGGCGCGTCGCCTACGACGCGGCGTTCGACAGGGCCGCCGGTTGCGGCTGCCCTGGCGAATGATCGATGGCGGTCCATAGGTCTCGTCCTGCGGGGGATTGGCACAGGGGCAAGCTCACCGTGAAGGTGGCTCCCGACTCGGGACGTCCGGTGGCCGTGATCGTCCCGCCGTGACGTTCGACGATCTTGCGGCAGATGGCCAGCCCCATGCCGGTGCCCTCGTATTCCTGACGTCCGTGCAAACGGATAAACGGCGTGAAGATGCGTTCCGCGAATTTCACATCGAAGCCGATGCCGTTATCGGCAAAAGTGATTTCGCACCATTCGGCCGGTTGCGCCGACGGGTCCGGCGGCGCGGTCCGGCGCGCGCTGACAGTGACTTCCGGCGGACGGCCGGCGGCGTGGAACTTCAGCGCGTTGCCAATCACATTCTGGAACAACTGGCGCATCTGGACACGGTCGGCCTCAATGGTCGGCAGCGGCCCGATCCGCACCCGGCCGCCGGTCTGCAGGACACGCGCCTCCAGATCGGAGAGCGCCTCGGCCGCCACCGCGTTGAGGTCCACCGGCGCAAACGGCTGCGCTTGGGTCGTCACCCGCGAAAAGTCCAGCAAGTCACCGATCAAGGTCTGCATTCGTCGCGCCGCCGCCTGCATCCGCGCCAAGCTGTCGCGCGATTCTTCATCCAGCGTCTCCCCGGCCTGCGCCGCCAGCCGCTCGCCGAACGCCACGATCTTGCGCAGCGGTTCCTGCAGATCATGCGAGGCGACAAACGCGAAGTCGCGCAACTCCCGGTTGGTCTGCGCCAGCGCCGCGGCGTAACGCCGCAATCGCTCCTCATCGCGCTTCTGCTCGGTGATGTCCTGACACATGGAAATCACCCCCAGAAACGCCCCATCGCGCGTCCGCAGCGAGGTGTTGTGCCAGACGCAAGTGATCCGACGACCGTCGCGGGTTCGATTCTCGCCGACCTCGTCGCAACGCTCCTCGCCGGCGGCCAGCCGGCGCAGCGCCGCGGCCACCGCATCCTGCGACTTCTCGGTGGTGATGAGCCCGAAGGGCTGACGGCCGATCACCTCCGCCAGACGATAGCCGAAGATCTTTTCGGCGGCGGGATTCCAGTAGGTGAAACGGAAATCAGTGTCGTGCAGGATGCAGCCAACCGGCATCCGCTCCAGCGTCATCTGGAGCCGCTCCAGCAGATCGGCGCGCTCCTGCTCGAGGCGCTGCGCTTGCGTTTCCATCTGCCTTTGCCGGGTGATGTCGCGCGCGATGACCGCCACGCCGGTGAGGGTTCCGGTCTCGTCGCGCACCGGAGAGTAGGCCAGCGAGACATCAATCAGCCGCCCGTCCTTGCGTCGATGCACCGTTTCAAATGGCTCGACCAATTCTCCCGCCACAATGCGCCGGAGGATTCCCGTGGTCTCATCGGCGCGGTCGGGCGGCAAGAGAATCGACGAGTGCCGCCCGATCACCTCGTCACGGCGGTAGCCGTAGATGCGCTCGGCGGCCGGATTCCAACTGGTCAGATCCCCGTCAAGTGTTGCGCTGCCAATCGCGTCGTAGGAGGACTCCACAATCGCCGCCAGACGCGCCAGCTCACGGTTGGCCCGCACCAGTTCATCGGTGCGTTCCCGCACGACGGCTTCGACATCGCGGTACGCCTGGCACAGACGCTCCTGCGCTTGTTCGCGCTCCTCGCCGTGACGGCGCAGCGTTCGGTACATCGAACCGCCGATAACGACCATGCCGAGCAGCCCCACCGCGAAGAACAGGAGGATCGTCCGTTGCATGGCCCGCGCCGGCGCGAGGACATCGCTCAGCGGTCGCCGCGCCACCACCGTCCAGTCTGATCCCCGAACCGGCGCGCGGTGAATCAGCGACAGCTCGCCGGTGAGCGGATCGGCGCCTTCGGAGGCAAACGGCGCGCTGGCGATCAGCGGCTGAAACGCGGTGGTGTCCATCAACCGCGCCGGATGCACCCCGTGCCCGGCGTTGTCGATCCAATGACCGCACGGATCGATCAGCGTCACGATGCCGTGTTGCGACAACCGCAAATCCAACAGCCATTCCGCCAGATGCTCCACCGTCACCTGCGCCACCAGAATGCCGCAGGCGCTCCCGCCGCCGTCGTAGACCATGGCGGCGACCGCGACCGTGTACGGTTGGCCGAGTGCGTCGCGGCGGTAGATCTCGGAGACATAGGCGCGCGGCGACAGATGCACGCCGCGGTACCAGTCGCGGTGCGCAAACCGCTGGCCGCGAACATGGGCATCGGCGGGCGAATCGAGCCAGAGCACGCCGTCGGTGTCGGCCAGAAAGACACGCGAAATCAGACTGCTGCCGGCACGCATCTGCTCCAGCACCCGCTGGGCAAACGATGTGTCGCGGGCGCAGACCGATTCGGAAAACTTGATCCGGTCGGCGTAACTGCGCACATAGTCACGCAGCCCGTTGAACTGCTCCTCGACCAGTTGCGTGACCATCGTTGCGGCCAGCGCGTTTTCCCGATCCGCCTGCGCGCGCAACTCGCTTTTGACGTCGAAGGCGACCAGCGCCGAGAGCGCCGCGCCGGGAATTGCCAGCGCCAACACCAAGACTAGATAGAGACGCCGCCGCGACCGCAGAAACCACGGCTCCCGGGTGCGCCCCGCTTCGGATGGAGATGTGAAGGCCGTCGCCGACATGTCATCGATCGGGTCGAGAGAACCGGGAAAGTGTACCAAGCGTGATGTTGGGCGGGCGGCAATTGCGGCGGGGCGGGCGGACGCTCCGATGCCCGTCATCCCTGACAGCCCGGACCCCGCTTCCGGTCGGCGCTCTCCCGGAGATCCCCACTTACTTTGTCGGAATTTTGCGCGCCCGCTTGACCCAATCAGGCATGGTTTCCGGCGAAGGGGCGCGCCGCTAAGACGTTGTCAATTCATGGGATCAATCCGACCTCGACCGACAAGCAGCGGCGGCGCTGTCGCCGCGGCCGCGTGTGTGGCATATTGACCATGCGTGATTGTTAATACCGAGCACCTGCGCCTGGCATGAACGACCCTTCGCAACCGGCCCGACTTCTGCGCGAGTTCCTCGCGCGTCCCCACGACGAGCGCTGTCTGCGCCCGGTCTATGAGTTCGCGGTGCGTCGCGGCGTTTCGTTTATTCACACATTGCGGGCGCGCGGACGCGCTCTGCCGCTGGACCTCTTCCCCATCGAGAACGCCGTCCGGGACCTGACCGCCTTCTGCCTGGCACCGCTTTTTTCTCCGGCGCGTCTCGGCGAACCATTGGAACTCACCAAGGCCCTGGCAGCGTATCGCGACGCAGCCGACAGCGAACTGCTCGACCGATTCGAGACCGTCCTGCGCCGCCACCTGCGGCAGGGCATCATGCACCTTATGCATGAGAAGGATCCGCTCTGCTACAACACACGCCGCTCGCTGCTCCGCCTGCTGCATCACGGTCGCGGCGAGTTTGCCCGAGTGCTGGTGCGTGGACGCGAGGAATGGCGCTGGACCAGGGCGGAGCACCCGCACCGCATCGAACTGCCCTCGGCCGAACCGGCTCTCCTGCGGCATTGGTGTCTGGCCGCCCAAAGCCACTCCGACAACATCCCCGGCATCTGCCGTGTCTTGTTCGCCAAACTCGACAGCGATGACCGTTTTCGCAATTCGCTGGGATTCTTCGCGCTCTTACGCGCACTTCACGATCATCACTCCGTCGATACCGAAATCGAAGCATCGCACACACTGACCCCGCAGGCGTATCTGGATCAGGAGCGTGTGCGCGACACGGTCCTGGCGGCGGTCAGCGCCACGGTCGCCCGCGACCTGGAGCGCCTGGCCAAAACCGCCGGCCTGACTCCTGCTGAACGTCAGACCGTCGTCGGCGCCCTCATGCTGCTGGCCAACGACTGGGCCGAGCACAAGGAGTGCGACTCGCGGCGGGTCTATTTGGAAGAACTGGCGGGCCCCTTGGACGATGCAACGTACCGGCAGAAATACCACTATCTCTGGAACACGCTGGTCACCAACACCTTGAATCATGTCCGCCAGTCGCTGTCCGACGGCCTGGCCACGGAGGATTGACTTGCACGGCAACCGACAATCACGCGGTTTGGCCCCTATCGTCAGGTTGAAGAGGGAGGCGGGGATTGCCGCATCTTGACGACTATGATCTGATCCGTTATGCCCGCCTCGATGAGACGGGACGCCGCGACCTGCCTGCCATCGGACAGCATCTGGCCGAATGCCCGGAGTGCGCCGAGGAACTGGCGATTGTCAGCGAATGGCTTGATGCCGAGTCCGCCGATGCCGCCGCCGCGCCATCGCCCTCGCTTCTCTCCGAATTGGTCTATCGCCTCGCCGTGCGATCGACACGACGGATTGATCTGACACCTTTCGCCGCCCTGCCCGCACCGTCAACCTATGCCCTGGCCGCCGATGGCGGCGAACCACCCGGCGCCGGCTGGCAGCATCGCGCTACGCTCTACTCCGAGGATCCCGAAGTCATCCTGCGCATCATGCATGACCCGCAGGGTCATCGCGATTTCCTGCAACTGACCGGCGCCGATCCGTCGTTGACGCGCAATGTGCGCGTCCACCTGGCCGATACGCCGACCGACTTTTTCACCGACGATCGCGGCATCGCCGAAATCGGCGCGCCCATGCCCGATGATCCCTCCGGACTGCACTGGCAGATCCGTCTGCCCGATGCCACATTCGCGCTCTCGCCCCTGGAATTGGCCGCACGGCTGCGCGCCGCCGAGACCGTGCTCGAGGCCGAAGGCGGGCACCGTCTGGCCGCGGCCATTGTCGACGAGGGCGATTCGGTCAGTTTGCGCATCCGTCCCCTGTCGATCTTCGGCCAGACCGCCTTCGCCAAGGTGCGCGTCGTCGTCTCGCAGGCGGGCGGACGCTGGCGGCTGGGCGAAGCGGCCACCGCGCAGGATACCATCACCACGCAGGTGACGACCGATGAGCCGATCGAAATTCGATTGTTCCTGACTTAGCATGACGCCAACACTTCGCACCTGATGGCCGACGATGACTTCCGGCTCTCCGCTCTCAGCGCTGAGCTTTACGCGCGATTACCAGCACTACCGCGGCCGCGCCGCCGCGATCCCCTATCGGGATACGCGTCTGCTCCAGGCCGCGCAGTTCTGGAGCGAGCACAGCGCCGCCCTCGGCGATCCCGCCTACGAGAGTTTCTGGCGGGAAGATCTGCCACCGCTGCTTGAAACCGCCGGCGCTCCCGACTTCCACGACCTCTTGCCCGATGAACTCGAAGCGCTGGCTCAATTCATCGAACGCCTTGCGTCCCTGGGACTGACGTCAGGAATAACCCCGCCCTCCCTCCGGGAGCTGGCGGCGAAGAAGTGGCTCTATGTCGGCGAAGTTGAGCGGGCGCTGCAAGCGCTGAGCCAAACCGCCATCGGCGCCGGTGTGGATGTCAAACCAATCACATCCGCGTCGGATGACCCAGGCGAGCCGCATGAGTTGCCACAGCGCTTGCTCGAACGGCATGGCGATCGGGTGGCCCCCTCGCTGGTCGAATGGCTCAAGGCCTTCGACAGCGAATGGCGCGAATATCTCGATGGCGGCAGTCCCAACCGCGCCACTTGCGTGGTGGTCGAGCAAGATCATGCCGGACGGCCGTTGCGCGGCCGTCTGCGCGTCCTCGAAGGGCAATTGGAGAAACTCAACAACGGCAACGGCGGCCATCAGGTGGTCTTCGCTCACCAACTGCGCAGCCCCGATGATCCGCAGATTGCCGGCGCCTACGCCGCCCTCGCCGCGCTGGCCACTGCCGAATCGGGAATTCGCAAGACCGAATGGAAAGGTCCGGTCGGCAAGCCGTCGCCGGTGTCATGGCGCGCCGGCTACGCGTTCATCGACGCCGGCAGGGAGCTCCACGGCGGCGCGTCGCTGGCCTTCGCCTGCTTCGCCACCGGCTTTGGCGACCTCTGGTCGAAGGACCTGCACCGGGCCCGCAAACTGATCAGCCACGCCGTCGCGCTCACCGGCGCGCTGGCGGCCGATGGCCGCTCCGCGCCGGTCTCGACCGAATCGCTGGCCTGCAAAGTCGAGCGTGTCTTCTTTTCGCCGCTTGCCAGTCTCGCGGTGCCCAAATCCAACCGCGACGACGCCGAAGCCGCGGTCACCGCGTTGAGCCAACGCCATGCCCGCCGCCGTCTGCGCATCATCGCCATCGACCGCGCCGCCGACCTGGCCGCCAACGGCAACATCATGACCCCCGAGCGCGTCTGCCCGGCCGAATTCGCCTTCCGCGCCGCCGCCAAATACAGCCGCAGCGTCAAGATGCAGATCCCCGCGCTGGCGGTGCTCGGTTATCTGCTGGTCTGTCTGATCTACCCCAAGGCATGGCCTGGTTCGATCGCAATCCCGCCGCCGTGGTCCTCCCGCCTACCTAACTGCGCGTTCTGAACGCCAGTCACCAGGGGCTCTGGCGGTGGCCCTATCCATGCGCGACTGTTGACTCGCTTTCTCTGTGGTGTCTCAACGATCTGGATTATGATTCCAAAAACGAGCTGGTGCTTCTCCTTAACACGCCGGTATCGGCGACATGCACCTCAAGCGCGACACTCATCCTGTTTGACCACGATGGGAAGGAGAAGGCCAGGAATTCGGCGGCGATATTCGGGGAATACCCCGGTGATTCGCTCCAGCAACAACCGTATCAAGCCCACGGCTTGGCTGTCCTGGATTTCGATTACGACAAACGCATCATGTCGGTGGTGACCGCTTCCAATCCCGCGCGAGGACATATAAAGTTCTGGACCGGCGAGGGTCAGCTCACGGGATGGTACATCCATGCCGGCTTCCCGGCTCGGGTGTCCACTGAACACATCCTTCTTAAGGACAGGAGAGAGGTCTGCCTGCTCGGATACAATAACCGCATGGGCGGCACTGCTGGCTTGTACTCGCTGTGCGTGGATTCCATTTCCGGCTGTTCTCCCCCGTATTCCGACACAGTGTGGGATTTGTCATGGGTAAGACGCGGAACTCAGTCGGCGTACGTCAGTTTTCCCCGAGCCGATCTCAGCTCCGCGATTGGCTTGGCGTACAGTTGTCCGAGCCAGTTGCGATCGGAATCGGAGGGCTTGATGACCGTCTGCGTTACAGAAGCAGACCGACCTCGCATCACGGAGATGTGGTTTACCGTCGACAGCAACTTCCGCATCGTGCAAGTGACTCCCGATGACTACTTCTGGGGCCCGCGATCAGCTCGTGGAGCAGGGCACCCTGCATCAAACCAACAAAGCGGGCTATCTGGATTCCCTTCTGCTGCTGGTCCAATACTGGACCGACTCGGGATGGGTCAGCGAAGAACAACTGCGCCGATTGCCTTCTCACTAACAGATCCAACGTGCATCATACCACCGCCTCCGGGGTGCTTTTCGTTGGCGCCGGCCTGCGCCGAAAACCCCTTGGCGGCAGCGAGTTTTTGTCCACCGATTATGTGACTTTAATCACATAATCAAACCTAAACCGCGCCACGGGGCTGCGCCGCGCCCGCCCGTCTCCACCCCTCTGTCCCCCATGGCCTTGCGTATGTTCTCCAAAGGCGACCAACTCTGTCAATCTTCGCAGCCGCCATTGCATTTGTGACACATGCCCGCCCACTTCTGTCGTAAATAGCAGTGGAGACTGAAAGCGGAGAGAAAGTGAAATAATTCACTTTTTCTCCCGAAGTGACGGAGGCGACCAAGACCATGAAAAGGCGCGATTTCCTTATCACCGCGGGCACCGCCTCGGCCACGTTGGCCGGGACGTCCGCCCAGGCCTCGTCCGGCAAACCGGCCATCAACTTCGACGATCAGTGGAGCGTCCTGGTTGACACCGTCGTTTGCATCGGCTGCCGCAAGTGCGAGTGGGCCTGCAACCAGGAGCACAAGCTCAACGACGCCGACCTGAAATCCTACGAGGACAAGTCGGTTTACAACGAGCACCGCCGCCCGCACGCCCGCGCCTACACCGTGCTCAACCAGTTCCACGACGCCCGGGACCCGCGCCGCCTCTGGACCATGAAGGTGCAGTGCATGCACTGCAACCACCCCGCCTGTGTCTCCGCCTGCATCGTCGGCGCCCTCGAAAAGGACCCGCGCGGCCCGGTCAAATACGACGCCTGGAAGTGCATTGGCTGTCGCTACTGCATGGTCGCCTGCCCCTTCCAGGTTCCGGCCTACGAATACCACGATGTCCTGCACCCGGAGGTGCGCAAGTGCACCTTCTGCCTGCACCGGCTGGAGAAGGGCGAACGCCCCGCCTGCGTGGCGATCTGCCCCAACGAGGCGCTGACCTTCGGCAAGCAGCGGGATTTAATCGAGATCGCCAAGGGACGGATCAACCAGCATCCCGAGCGGTACACGCACCACATCTACGGCGAGAAGGAGGCCGGCGGCACCGCCTGGCTCTACCTCGCCGGCGCCGATTTCGAAAACAGCGAACTGCCCAAACTCGGCCCCGAGCCAGTTCCCGCGACCTCGGAAAAGATTCAGCACGGCATCTTCAAGTCCTTCGTCCCGCCGCTGGCCCTCTACGCCCTCTTGGGGCTGATCATGGGCACCCTGCGCAGCGCGTCGGATGAATCCACCAAGGAGGGCGGCCATGACGCACCATGAACACCCGCATCCGATGCAGGCGCCCTTTCTGACCAAGGGCACGAAGATCCTGCTGGCGCTGACCGGCATCGGCCTGGTCTTCTACGCCTACCGCCTGATCTTCGGCCTCGGCGCCGCCACCAACCTCGACGACCAGTACCCGTGGGGCATCTGGATTTCGATCGATGTCGCCTCCGGCGTCGCGCTGGCGGCCGGCGGCTTCACCACCGCGGCGCTGGCCGAGATCTTTCACAAGGAACGCTACCACGTCGTCGTGCGTCCCGCGCTTCTGACTGCGATGCTCGGCTACACCTTCGTGGTCATCGGCCTGTTGGCCGACCTCGGCCGCTACTACAACGTCTGGCACCCGATCCTTCCCTCGATGTGGCAGGGCAACTCGGTGCTCTTCGAAGTTGGCATGTGCGTGATGATCTACCTGACCGTGCTCTACATCGAATTCCTGCCGATCGTGGTCGAACGCTTCAAGGGCAGGGTGAACTGGCCCGCGCCGCTGCGCTGGGCCAATGGCCTGACCGAGAAATTCCTGCACATCGCCGATGTCACCCTCGGCCGCTTCATCTTCGTGTTCATCATCCTCGGCGTGGTCCTCTCCTGCCTGCACCAGTCGTCGCTGGGCACGCTGATGGTCATCGCCAAGGACAAGATGCACCCGCTGTGGTGGTCGCCGATGTCGCCTTTGATGTTCCTGCTCTCGGCGATCGCGGTCGGTTTCCCGATGGTGATTGTCGAGTCGATCTCGGCCTCGCGCTCGTTCAAGTTGAAACCGGAAAAGGATGTGCTCTCGTCGCTGGCGATGTACACGCCGATTCTGCTGGCGGTCTACCTCGGCATCAAGATTGTCGATCTGACCATGCGCGACGCCTGGCCGTATCTGGTGGAGGGTTCGGGACGCTCGTTCATGTTCATCTTCGAGCTGCTCTTCGGCGTGGTTGCGCCGATGGTGATGCTGCTGCAGAAAAAGATTCGCCAGAGCGTCAACGGCCTGTTCATCGCCGCGTTGATGGTAGTGCTGGGCGTGGTGCTCAACCGCATCAACGTCTTTCTGGTCGCATACCAGCCGCTCTACCCGACCAAGACCTATTTCCCGTCGTTCATGGAAATCGGCGTCACTGTCGGTTTGGCCAGCGCGCTCATCCTGGTCTACCGCTGGTTTGTGTTGACCTTCCCGGTGATTTCCGGCGAGCCCGACCCGGCCCTCCAGCCGCCGTTCGCCTCCGCCGCAAAAGAACGACCCGTCGCCGTGGGAGCGGGCAGATGAAAGGCCATATCATGAAGAAATTATCAGTCCTATCGGTCCTATTCGTCCTCTTGGCCGGCTCCGCCTTTGCCCAGCCGACTCCGGTGCCGCATCCCGAACTGCAGATCGACTGCGCCAAGTGCCACACCTGCGCCAGCCCCACCGCCGACAACCCCTGCCTGGTTGCCTGCCCGCGTCTGCAATCCATCCACGCGACCGGCCAGCACGATCCCGGCGAAGGGCCCGACAGCGTGGTGCTCGACAAACTGGCGGACATGTACCAGCCGGTGCAGTTCGATCACAAAAAGCACGCCGGCATGGCGCAAATGGGCGGCGACTGCCAGACCTGCCATCACTACAGCCCGCCGGGACGCATCCCGCCCTGCGGCGAATGCCACGGCACCGAGGCCGAAGCCAACATGCGCCGTCCCAGTCTCAAGGGCGCCTATCATCGCCAATGCCTCGCCTGCCACCGTGAGTGGTCGCACGACACCCAGTGCGTCGTCTGCCACGCCCCGCAGCCCGGCAAGCCGATGGCCGAGGCGGTCGGCGACATGTCCGACATCATGGGCGCCGCCCACCCGATAATCACCGAGCCCGACATCAAAGTTTACCAGACCCCCTACCAGCCGGGGCCGGTCGTCACCTTCTTCCACAAAGAGCACATTGATCTCTTCGGCTTGCGCTGTGTCGACTGCCACAAACAGGAAAACTGCGGCCGCTGCCACGATTTGCAACAGACGATCAAAGTGGTCAAGACGCAGGAAGAGATGCACGCCCTTTGCAACGATTGTCACAAGAGCGATCCCTGCGCGAAGTGCCACGACACGAAGCAAAAGACCGGCTTCACCCACGCGGTGACCGGTTGGCCGCTCAACCGCTACCACCAGAACCTCGACTGCTACGCCTGCCATCCGACCGGCAAACGCATCGCACGGCTGAACAACGCCTGCGGCAATTGCCACGGCGGCTGGAACCAGTCGAACTTCAAGCACGCGGTCACCGGACTGCAACTCGACGAAGTCCACCGCGAAATGGACTGCGAAGACTGCCACACCGGCCGTCAGTACGCCGCCGCGCCCAACTGCGCCGGCTGCCACGACGACGGCCGCACCGCCAAGGATGTTCCGCCGGGTGAGTACATCGCGCGGTGAGCGCGCGGTGCCTGCAGTCATAGATCAGGGCGGGCCCATCCGGATCCGCCCTTCATGTTTTCAAGAACTGTTGGGTGTTACGCTACGCCGGATCGGATGGCACCTGCTTGACTCCCGCCAAACGTCCCGCGTGTTTGGCCGACCCCTCCCAGTCCGAACGCAACCGCACCATCAACTTCGCCCCGTCGGGCGAGCCGCCGCCGTGCATGCAGCCGGGGACGCCCGCGCCGATCGTCAGCCATTCGATCAACCGCGCCACCCGATAGCGGGTGTCGCCGTCGACCGCGCCGCCGAGGTAGCGCTTGAGTTTGTCGCCGTACTCGGAGTTTTCCAGATCCACCGACGAGGGCATGCAGCCGGTCTCGGCGATGCCGCCGGCGATCTCCTGCGCCAGACGCGAGGTCTCATAGGGCAGTGTGGCCACATGCACCTTGTTCACATTGGCCAAAAGCGGATCGGGAATCCAGACACCCGAGGGATGCTGCTTGCCCAGCGTCGCCGCGGCGATCCCGACACCGTAGGTCGTCTCGTTGTTGATCTGCATTGCGACCAGTTTGTCGCGAAAGGCCTTGCTGGAAAGCCCGTTGGCGCGCGCCGCCAGGATGGCCGCGCCGATCTTGACATCCCCCTGCCCCGCCACGCAGCCGCCGATCGCCGACCGGTAGGGCATGATGAAATTCAAAACCGACGCCCCGGTGAATTCGATTTCGCCGTTGAGGAAGATCCGCTCGTTCGGCACAAAGACATTATCAAAGAGCAGATACCCCTGCGTGATCCCGCCGGTGCCCGATGGAACATCATACCCCGGCTCCGTCTCGCGCGTGTCAGAGGGGCGGCGCGCCTCGACCACCGTCAGCCCGGCGGCATCGCGCGGCACGACAAAGGCGATCGCCCAATCTTCCTCGCCTTTCTTGCAGCCGGTGCCGGGCAAGACAAACACCTCTTCGGCCGCGGCCGAACCGGCGATCATGACCTTTGCGCCGCGCACCACCACGCCATCGGGACGGCGCTCGACCACATGCAGGTTCATGTCGGGGTCGGCCTGTTGGGACGGCGACTTGCTGCGATCGCCCTTCGGATCGGTCAAGGCGCCGCAGCAGGTGGTGTCGCGCTCCTGCGCACTTTTCAGCCAGGCGCGCAGACGGGCGTGGTAGTCGGTGCCCTTCTGGTTGTCCAGGTCGTAGGTGGTCGCCCACATCGCGTTGAGCGCATTGCCGCCGACACACCGTCCCCCGGTGCAGGTCCCGGTCTGCTGGAAAGCCCAGCGCTTCATCTTGCAGACGGCGACGACATCGTCGGCGGACCGCATAAGCGACAGATAGCGTGAGACCGGCCCGCCGGTCAGGTCGGATTGGGTGGTGACAATCCCCCGCTCGTCGGGATTCTGCCCGGCGGCAAACAGACGCGCGTGCCCGCCCACCGCCCGCCGCGTCACCGGATGGGTCGTCACGTCGTTGATCAACTCGCCGAACTTGTACACGTTCGGACGCATGGCGCGCAGCGCGTCCATGTATTGCTCAGGGGTACGCAGAGACACAGGACACCTCCGGGGTGGGGATCGACGACCCAGTTGCCAATGCAATCTACGGAATCCGACCGATCCCCTTGAGGCAGCGCCCCGTGGTTTTGACAAACGGCCCGTCAATTCCGACGGATCACCGTTGATGCGCCGCAATCGGGGCCGTATCTGTGCGCTCTGACGAAGGGACCAAGCATGACCGCCTACGATGAACTCAGCCGCGAAGACCTGCTGCGCGCCCTGCGCATGTCTGCCGCCAACTGGCTGGCCCATGACGGCTGCTGGTTTCTGGCCGCCGAGGAAAAGCATGGCATCGAAGAGGCCATCCGTCTGGATGAGCGCTCCTGGGAGCGCTTTTCGGTCTCCGAAGCGCGACGGATCATGTCCACCTTTGGCATCCCCGCCAACGGCGGATTGGAGGCGCTGGAACGCGCGCTCCACCTGCGCATGTATGCCCTGATTAACGAGCAGCACAGCGAGTGGTCCGCCGATCGCAAGACCCTCCGCTTTACCATGGACCGTTGCCGCGTTCAGGAAACCCGCCGTCAGAAGGGCCTGCCCGACTTCCCCTGCAAGAGCGTTGGGATCATCGAATTCAGCAACTTCGCCCGGACCATCGATCCGCGCATCCAGACGCGCTGTATCCATTGCCCGCCTGATGCCACCGGCGGCAAGTATTGCTGCTGGGAATTCACGATTGCCGTGTAGGGCGGGCTTCGCCCGCTGGCACTTCATTCCGCCTGTATTGGGCGGCGGGACGCGGCTCAAGAGCCGCTTCTACGCAGCTTTATCCTGGCCCCATAGGGGCGAACCTTCTGTTCGCCCGCCCCGCGGCCACCACACACGAACCGCAATGCGGCAGGCGGCGAAGCGGCTCGAAAGTCGCTTCTACGATCTGGGAATTGGGAATTGCTACGCGATGGCGCGCCAGGCCCTACGCATGATGATGCCGCACATCGCGCCCTTCGAGGAAATAGATCACATCCTCGGCGATGTTGGTGGCGTGGTCGGCGATCCGTTCGAGGTGATGGGTCACCAGGATCAGTTGAAGCAATTGCAGAAAATTGTGGGTCTTCTTCTCCGCCTGACCGATATTGTGGGTCTTCTTCTCCGCCTGACCGATCAGGACACTCTCGATTTCGTGGCGCAGCTGGTCGGCGGTCTTCTCGTCCTCCAGCACCTTGCGCGCCAGCGCCACATCCTTGCGGATGAAAGCGTCAAGCGCATCGGCCACCATCGAGGAGGCGGTCCGCACCAACGGTGACAAATCGATCGTCGGCCATTCCCCCTCCTGCCGGTCGAGCGTCTGCGCCCGCTTGAGCAGGTTGATCGCCTGATCGCCGATCCGTTCGAGGTCGGAGTTCATCTTCAGCGCCGAAGCGATCAGGCGCAAATCGGCGGCGGCGGGCTGACGCAGCGCCAAAAGCCGCAGGCAGATGTCGTCGATCTGCAGGTGCAGTCGATTAACCTCGGCCTCATCCTGGTACAACTGCTGCGCCACCGCTTCATCGTGCTCGGTGAGCAGACGCACCGCCTGGCCGAGCATCGATTCGACCAGCGCCCCCATCGTGACCAACACGTGGCGCAACTCCGCCAGATCGGCGTCGAAATGCCTTTGCATAGTCGCTACAAACTCCCCCGCCGGCGGCGTCGGTTCATCCGAACCGTCCGGTCACATAATCCTCGGTGCGTTTCTGCGTCGGCGTGGTGAAAATCTTCGCCGTCGGACCGTATTCGACCAGCTCGCCCATGTAGAAAAACCCGGTGAACTGCGAAATCCGCGCCGCCTGCTGCATGTTGTGCGTGACGATGACGATCGTGTAGCGCGTCTTCAAATCCTCGATCAATTCTTCGATCTTCGCGGTCGATATCGGATCCAGCGCGCTGGCCGGTTCGTCCATGAGCAACACCTCGGGGCGCACTGCCAGCGCCCGCGCGATGCACAGCCGCTGCTGCTGGCCCCCCGAAAACATGAACGCCGGCTTGTTCAGATCGTCTTTTACCTCGTCCCACAGCGCCGCCAGCCGCAACGACTCCTCGACCGTCTCGTCGAGAATCCGCTTGTCCTTGACCCCGGCAATCCGCAGCCCGAAGGCGACGTTCTCGTAAATCGACTTCGGAAACGGATTCGAGCGTTGGAAGACCATGCCGATCCGCCGCCGCAGCGCGGTCACATCGACGCGCGGATCGTAGATGTCATTGCCGTCGATCGAGACCTCGCCGGTCAGATGCGCCCCGGGAATCTGGTCGTTCATCCGGTTGAGCGCGCGCAAAAACGTGCTCTTGCCGCATCCCGACGGCCCGATCAGCGCCGTCACCGCGTGCGTGACGATGTCGAAATCGACATGGTGCAACACCTGGTTGTCGCCATAATAGAAATCCAGCCCGCGGGCGCGCATCTTGACGGTGGTCGGATCCGACATCGGGGATGACACCTCACGATCGATGGAACGTGCCGGGCTCGTCTCCGGAATGCGCGGCAATGTAGGGACAGGACCGCCCATCTGTCAAACCGCCTGCCGTCCGCGCAGACGGTACCGGATCAACACGGCCAGGGCATTGAGCGCAAAGGTGAGCAACAGGAGCACCAGCACCGTCGAGTACAGAATCGGCAGCGTCGCCTCGACATCTGGCGACTGCGTCGACATCACATACACATGGTACCCCAGCTCCATGAACTGGTCATTGAGCTTCTTCGGCAGGTACGGCAGAAAATAGGCGGCGCCGGTGAACATGATCGGCGCGACCTCGCCCGCCCCGCGCGACACCGCCAGAATGCCGCCGGTGAGAATCCCCGTCAGCGAATTGGGCAGAATCACCCGCGCAATCGTCTGCCAGCGCGTCGCCCCCAGCGCGTAGGAAGCCTCGAGGTAGTCGTTGGGGATGGCGCGCATCGCCTCTTCGGTGGCCACGATTACCACCGGCAGAGTCAGAAGGGCCATCGTCAGCGACGCCCAGAGGATCGCCGGCTGCCCGAAGGTGAGCTGCCCGCCAAAGAAGACGTTGTCCACTCCTTGTCCGACGAACTGGATGAAGAATCCCAGGCCGAACAATCCGAAAACAATCGCCGGCACACCCGCCAGGTTGTTGACCGCCACCCGCACCGCGCGCGAAAACCACGCATCGGGACGCGCGTAGTAGCGCAGGTAGATCGCCGTCGCCACCCCCAGCGGGATGACCGCAATCGTCATCAGCATGACGAGGAAAACCGTGCCGAAAATCGCCGGAAAGATACCACCTTCGCTCATCCCCTGCGTGGGTGCCCCGCTGAGGAATTCCCAGGTCAGCCGTCCGATTCCGTGCGCCACGATGTTCCACAGGATGATGACCAGCATCGCCACCACGCACAGCGTCAGGAAACCGGTCAGAAGCGGCAACGGCGAGAGCCATTGCTTCCAGCGCGATTTCTGCGCCAGCGCCTCACGCGCCGTGGCGACCAGCTCAGGATTCGCAGATGGCGACAAGGACGGATTCATGCGCTTATCCCGCCCGTCCGGTCAACCGTCGCTTCAGACGTCCGACATACATCTCGCCGACCAGGTTGATCAGGAATGTCACGACAAACAGCAGGCCGCCGATGAAGAAGAGCACATGATAGTGCGCCGAGCCATTGACAACTTCCGCCATCTCCGCGGCGATTGTGGCCGACATCGTCCGCACCGAGTCGGTGAACGGCAGACTCCACGTCGCCGCGTTACCCGAGGCCATCAGCACGATCATCGTCTCGCCGATGGCGCGTCCGAATCCGAGCGCCACCGCCGCAAAGATGCCGGGCGCCGCCGCTGGCAGCACCACCCGCCGCGCGATCTGCCAGGAACTCGCGCCCAATGCCTGCGCCGCCTCGCGATACTGCCGCGGCACCGCGCGCAACGCCTCCTCGGCCACCGTGTAGATGATCGGAATGATCGCGATCCCGAGCGCGATGCCCGCCGTGGTGGCGTTCAAACGGTACTTCCAGTCGAACGCCTCCTTCAGCCAGCCGGCCAGCACCATCAGCGCGAAAAAGCCCAGCACCACCGACGGGATCCCCGCCAGCATCTCGATCACCGGCTTAATGACTTCGCGCGCGCGGCGCGGCGCGAATTCGGAGGAATACATCGCCGCTCCCACCGCAAACGGGGTCGCAAACAGAATGGCGATCAGTGTCGCCTTCAACGAACCGAGGAGCAGCGGCGGCAGTGAGTACTTGGGAACTTCCGAGACCGGCTGCCAGATGAAGGTCTTGGGTTTGTTGGCGCGCCACTCCAGCGGCGTCACCATCTTCGACGGCGTGACTTCTTCATGGACCTCCGCCGAGAAGAAGACCGGCAACGCCTCGCGACCCACAAAGACGAAGATGAGCACGATGGCGGCGATCGCCCCGATCGCCCCGGCCGTGATCACATACTTCATGATCAGGTCGCGGCGGCGATCGGCCGGACGCAGGCCGTAGGTCGGCCGATCGCGTCGTCGGGTCAAAAGCGTTTGCTGCGTCATCGTCGCACAGTACTAACGGCCGGAGTCGCTCTTCGGCGCTTCGCCCAGCTTAGACCCTCTAACATAATGACGATTGCAATGTACGATGACAGATCAGGATGC
>CAZQIZ010000011.1:0-91328 GCA_964593585.1 uncultured Ignavibacteria bacterium | reverse complement strand
GAGATCAGGAGCCACGGAAAGGAGGAACCGTTCATGAGCAAGATCGGGATGAGGAGCCGACGACGCAAGAAGCAAAGGCGGTTGGGACGGGTGACGGTGATGCGTCCGGAGGCATATGCCGGGGCGGATCTGGACACGAAGGTGGCGTTGATTCAGCAGTGGATTCCTTTGGGTCTATTGCACGTGCAGGAGACCTTGGCGGCGGAGGTTCAGCAGTTGGCGGGCGCGCGTCATGCGCGGAAGACGGACGATCAGGTGGGTCGGCGTTATGGTTGCAATCCCGGGAGCGTGAAGATGGCCGGTCAGCGGCTCCGGGTCGCGGTGCCGCGTGTGCGCGGGGAGGACGGCGAGATCCCGCTTTCCAGTTACCGGCAATTGCACGATGGGGACGGGGAGACCGACGAGCGGCTGTTGCGCCAGGTTCTCTATGGCATCTCCTGTGGCAACTACGAGCGGGCGGCTCAGGCGGTGCCGGGGGCGATGGGGTTGTCCGGTTCGTCGGTGTCGCGGGCGTTTGTGCAGGCCTCGACCGCGCAGTTGAAGGCGTTCCAGGAGCGGGACCTCTCGCGCGAGGACTATGTCGCGGTGTTCTTGGACGGGAAGAGTTTTGCCGACGCCGTGATGGTGATCGCGTTGGGGATCACGATGAGCGGCGAGAAGCGGCTTTTGGGATTTGTCGAGACCGACACGGAGAATCAGACGGTGCTGTCGGCGTTTCTGCGGTCGCTTCTGGATCGCGGTCTGGACATCTCCCAGGGATTACTGGTGATCATTGACGGTGGGAAGGGACTGCGCGCTGCCGTACGGACGGTGTTTGCCAAGCGGGCGCTGGTGCAGCGGTGTATGTGGCACAAGCGGGAGAATGTGATCAGCTATCTGCCGTTGCGGGAGCAGGCAACCTGGCGGCAACGATTACAGAAGGCGCTGGACCGGCCGACGTATGCCGAAGCCCGAGCCGCTCTGGAGCGCCTGATCGCCGAGCTGGATGGGCAAAACCAGTCGGCGGCGGCCAGTCTGCGGGAAGGGCTCGATGAGATTCTCACGCTGCATCGACTGGGCATCTTCGCGCAGTTGGGACGCTCGTTCAAAACGACCAACTGCCTGGAGAACGTCAACGGCTTGATCGAAGATCGTTGCGCCAAGGTCGATTGCTGGAAGAACTCGAATCAGCGTCACCGCTGGCTGGCGGCGGCGCTTTTGGATATCGAACCACGATTGCGTCTGGTGATGGGGTACCGGCATCTGCCGGCAATGCGTCAGGCATTGCAGCGGGAATTGAAATTGGAGAACGCCGCCCTGAAGAAAGCGGCGTAAACGTAAATGAGCCGTTCAAACTTCAACTAACTTTGGGATTGACCCCGAGCGCGACACAGTTTGAATTGAGCCTTTCGTTCATTCGTGAATGGCTTTGCAGGCGAATTATCGTGCCCATGCCAAAACAAAACCCCCGTCCCAGACGGGACGGGGGTTCGAAGATTACGGGAGCGCGGATTCCGTACGGCGTGAAGCTATCCCACCTTCTGCCAGGCGGGCAGATGCGACATCTGACGATCGACTTCCTGCTCGGCTTTCTCGCGGGTCCAGCTTTCCAGCTTCATCGTGTACTGGATCATTCCCTCCCGAATCTCACTACGGGGCTTCAGGTTGCCCGCCGGATCGGTGCAGTAGATGCAGAGACGGCCGCCGGAATTGCCATTGCCGTGCTGTGACGGCCGTGACATCGGCATGCCGCACGCCTCGCACCGTGGGGCGGTGGTCATGGCTCCCTCCTTTGAGGGGAGATCTATAGTGAAAGTCCCGCCCAGACCGAATGCGGCCCAAGCGGGATGTGTCGAAAGTATGGTGGGTGTTCTCACCACCACAGGTTGCCTCAAAAGACTAAACGAATCAAGACCGATTCAGTTTGCGATCAACTCGGCGCCCCGTCGCATCACGGTCACAATCCATTACGCTTCAATAGGTTACATATATGCGATCCGGCGCAAACGTCGACGGACACGTCACACCATAATTATCGGCAGACGTGCCCGCAACTCTAATTATACAGTTGTCTGAATCGTTACGAGCGGTGTTCCTCGGAGAGTCGCTCAGAAAAATCACGGCGAAAGAACTGTACAAACGCCATGACCAACAAGGCTACAGGCGGCACAATGGCCCAAAAGGCTGTCCAGAATCCCTGCATGGTGTTAACCCCCCTTGTTTGAGCGCCTTCAACCAGCTTGTTGAGGCAATTTCTTGAAGTCCCTGCTTTAATTTACTGTCATTCCGTAGGTTCCGCCCGATCCGCAGTCGAGCGAGTAGCGGGAATTAACCGTCTGCATATCTGGGCGCAACAGAAAAAGTGATGCAAGGCCAAAAATTCTTTAATCACCACTCTTCTTCCACCTATTAAACACTTCGGCAAGCCCCACGTTCGGACTCTAGTGAAAGCTTGTGAAAAAGCTCCGGATTTGACGCCCTTCAGAAAAAATGGCGCGACGATGCATCACTGCACCACCGCGCCATGTGTCACGGCCCAGGCCCCAATTCCTTCGCCGTGCTCCCAGGATTGGTCCGACCCAATCCTTCAATACAGTAGTCTCCAGTCGAGCAGGGTTGTTACGGGAGGCGGGAATAATTCCGTCCGCCGACAACGGAATTGTCAGAAATCGTGTCCCCAGCTGAAATAGAACTTGGTGTGGCCGCGGTCGGCCAGGCCATAGGCGAGAGCCAGCGGCCCCAGCGGCGTCTCAAACAGCCATCCGAAGCCGACTCCGGCCCGCAAGGCGCCCCAGAAGTCGATGTCGCTGCCTTTGGACCAGGCGTTGCCCAGATCGACACGCCCCGTCGCATAGCCGATTGACAGGAACTGGTAGCGCGCTCCGAGCGAGCTGGCCACCAGGCGGTCGCCGAGGAGTTCGTCTTCGGCCAGCCCCATGAAGGATCGACGTCCCCCCAGCGAGAAGCGCTCGAACATCGGCAGGACCCGGTCGGCGGAGCTAAAGCGCGCTCCGATCGACAACGTGAGCCGTTTGCCCGGCGAATGGAACCACTCGCCGTCGGCGGTGAAGGCGCGGTAGACCAGATCGCCGTCGATGAAGTCATCCCCCCAGGTCAACTGCGCTGTCAGCCGCCGGCCGCGCGTGGGGAACTCGGCATGGTCGAGATCATCCAGGCGCGCCACCGCCGCAATCCGCGAATGGCGATACTCGGTCTCGACCGAGTCGATCTCGTAGTCGATGTTCTCGCTGCCGACCAGAAGCGACATCTGCGCGAACCGCGAGATGTTCTGCCCGATCGTCAATTCGATCCCGTCACGGGTGGTGATGAACGCTGGCAGCCGTTCGTGATCGCGATAGGGGTAGCGTTCGTGCTTGTGGTAGTAAACCCGCAGCACGGCGGTGAGATAGGTGCGGAAAATCCGGTCCGATTTGAGTCGCGCAAAGTAAAGCGTTCGGCGCGGCGCGTACTGCGCATGCGCGGTCAGTTCATTGCCCAGCCCGAACAGATTGGTCTTGGCCCACTGGATGAACCCCTCGGTCTGGTACTCGAGGTTGTGATGCAGCCCCAGGCGCAACGCGTCGGTCGATCTCTCTGTTACCGTCAGATGCACCACCGGTCCGCCGGGGGAATGCACAATCTCGCTGGTGACCTGCTCGAACAGCCCGGTGGCGTGCATGTCGGCCAATCCGCGCGCCATCCGCGCGGCATTGAACGGCGTGCCGATCTTCAGCGGGAAACTGCGCAGAATGACCCAGCTTTTGACCGTGCGGTTGCCGTCGAGCCGGATGCCGGCCAGACGCGCCTCGTCGATGGTGATGGCCAGCGTGCCGGCGCTGTCGAGCGTGGCATGGGTGACGGCGGCCAGCGAGAAGTCGCGCGCGGTGTAGGCCGTCTCCAGACGGCTGATCGCCGCCCGCAATTCGGCGGTTGAGTACTGTTGACCGGGCCGCAGTGCCAACGCCGCGCGCAGAGCCGAATCGGCAATGACGCTGTGGCCGGAGAGGATCACCGTGTCGACGCGATGACGGATCGTCTCCGCCGCCGTGCTCGCCACCAGCGGTGGTTGCATGGACCGTGCGCGAATCTCGTCGGCCAATACAAGGCCGGCACGGTATCCGAGGGCGATGAGCGAATCGACCCGGTCGAAATCGACGTTGCTTAGCTCGTCGCCGATCGGTTCGCAGCGATAGTCGGCGGCCGCCCAGGCGCGCGCCAACCGCTCGTGCGTCATGACGGTCGTGGCTTGATTCGCCAGCGCGTAAGGATCATCGAGTTTATCGGCCGGCGCCATGCCCGAGGCGGTGTTGACCGCCACCACCGGGCAATCGGACAGCGAATCGGCAAGAATGACCGGCAGCGGATCGATCAACCCGCCGTCGGCCAGCAGGTAGCCATCCAGCCGCAACGGCGATACGGCCAGGGGAAAGGCCATCGATGCGCGCAAGGCGGAGGCCAGCCCGCCGCGCGCAAACACCACGCGTTCGCCGGTGATCAAATCGGTGGCCACCGCGCGGAAACGAGTCGGCAGACGGTCGAAGTCCGATTGCGACAGGTAGGTGGCGCGCTGGGTGAGCGCGATCAGATAATTGTAGAGTCCCTGACCCGACGTGGCGCCGGTGGGCCAGACCGGTTCGAGCCCCCGCAGCGGCAGACTGAAGAACCACTCGGCGCTCTCGTCTTTCTGCGAGAGCAGCAGTTGGGCCCGCGAAGGGGTGTTTTGCAAAAGCAGATCCCAATCCACGCGATGCACCAGCGCCTCGAGGGAATCGGTGCGGATTCCGGAGGCGTACAGGCCGCCGATGATGGCACCCATCGAGACGCCGCAGATAAGATCCACGGCAATCCCCTGTTCTTCCAGGGCCCGCAGGACGCCGATGTGCGCGATCCCGCGCGCGCCGCCGCCGGCCAGCGCCAACGCCACAGCCGGTCCCGACGAGTCATTCCGGCAGGAAATCGGAGAGCGTGGTTGCAGCAAATCGAGGGGCTGGGTCCCTCCCGTCGCGGTCCATACCAGCACGGCCAGCGTCGCCAGCCACAGTCCCCGAAGCGGGCGCGCAGGCACATGGTGGAAGCGGACGCGAGGCATGACAGGGAACAATGTAGATGATCGCCGGGTACGAACCAACACCCTCGGCAACCATCCCGGCCGCCGCTTGCCGCCGTCGCGCCGATTGGCTACCTTCCATCCCGCTCACATCCCCATGAAACCACGCGCCATCACGGCTTTTCGCATCCTGTCGGTTCTCTACGCGGTGTTGGTGTCGATAGTCTCTTCATGGCCGAGCATCCGGCTGCCCGATCTGGGCATCGATTGGACCGACAAATTCGCGCACTTTGCCCAGTATGCGCTCTTTGCCTGCCTGGTCGCCGGGGGCTGGGCGCGGGCGGGTGGGTGGCGTGCCTGGAAGACCCAGTGGCGGCCCGTCCTGTTTCTGCTGCTGTTTGCCGCCGTCGACGAACTGCATCAACTCTGGATTCCGCGGCGTGAAGCCAGTTTCCTCGACTGGACCGCCGACTGTCTGGGCATCCTGTTCGGGTTCGCCGTGGGACTGATCCTCTGGCGACGATCGTCCAAGTGAACCAGCTGCACACAAACACTGCCATCGATTGGGACGCCATCCACAAACTGCCGCGGGACTGGCGGTACTTCAACATCAGCGTGCTCTGGATCCCCTACTACCGACGGGCGATCCGCGTCTTCTACAACCTGCGGGTCCGTCATGAGTTGGTCACACTCGCCTCAATCCTCTCCGGCTTGGCCGCCGCGGTCCTGATCGCCGGCGCCCGTTCGCTGCCGATGTTCGTTGTGGCCGCGATTTTGGTTCATCTCAAAGACCTCTTCGACTCCTGCGACGGGGCGCTGGCGCGTCTGACCGGCACCGGCCATCGACTGGGACGATTCCTCGACACCATCGGCGACGGCGTTGTCTTTACCGCCTGGATTGCGGCGGCGGCCTGGCGCGCGCCGGATGTGGGATTGTCCGACCGTGCCGCGGTGATCTGGGGAATTATTGCCTGGGTGTCGCTTTTCCTGCAATGCTCGTACTTCAATTTCCATCAATTGCACTACATCGGTCTGGCGGGCGCGCGCCTGACCAGCCGTCTCGATGAACGGGAAGAGACAGGCCAGGGGCCGGTCGCGTGGATGGCCCGGATCTATGATCTCTGGTTTGGCTGGCAGGACCGGCTGTTGGCCGCCTTTGATCGCTGGCTGCGCCTGCGGTTGGGGATTCCCGACACGTCCACAGGCGACTGGTATGGGCATCGCGGCTTCATGGTGGCCAATTCGGCCCTCTGCTTCGGCACCCAGGCCTTGGTATTGATTCTCTGCCTAATGACGCAGCGGCCTTTCTGGTTTTTACCGGCGATCGCGATCGGGCTGAACCTTTATTGGCTGGGTATTGTTCTGGCCCGTATGGTTGTGTTTCGTAGAGGCCTATGACCATTTCCGTGACCCGCAAAGCACGTTTCTGCGCCGGGCATCGCTACTGGCGCGCCGACTGGACCCCGGAGAAGAATCACGAGGTCTTCGGCGCCTGCGCCAACGAGCATGGCCACGGGCACAACTACACGCTTGAGGTCACGGTGCGCGGACCGGTTGATCCGCGGACCGGCATGGTGATCAACCTCACCGACCTCGACCGACTGATCCAGCAGCACGTGATTGAGCGCATCGACCATCGCAACCTGAATGTCGACATTCCCGAGCTGGCCGGACGCATCCCCACGACCGAGGTGCTGGCCGACTTCATTTGGAACGCGCTGGAGGGCCGACTGCCGGTCGGCGAACTCGACGAGGTGCGCGTCTACGAGGCCGATGACCTGTGGTCTGCGCGGCGGAGGCCGTCATGATCACGCTGGCGCGGACCTATCGCTTTGCGGCGGCGCACACGCTGCGGTCGCCGCATCTGAGCGCGGCGGAGAACGCGCGGGTCTACGGCAAATGCGCCCATCCCGCCGGTCACGGGCACGACTACCATCTGGAATTCCAACTGCGCGCGCCGCGGCTGACCGACGATGTGGTGGTGGGCCACGGCTGGCTCGATCAACTGGTGGCGCGGATCATCGCGCCGCGGTTTGATCGGCGCGATCTGAATCAGACCTTCGGCGACGATGTCATCACCACCGGCGAGAACCTCGCCGTCGCCGTGCACCGGCTGCTGGCGCCCCACCTGCCCGATGGGGTGGCGCTGACGGTGCGGTTGGTGGAAACCGAGAAGAACTCGTTTGCCTTCCACGGGCAATGAGAGGAGATCGACATGGCGCTGGAAGACACCATACGCACCCTGCTTCAGGAGATCGGCGAGGACCCCGGTCGCGAGGGGCTTCTGAAGACCCCGTCGCGGGTGGCCGAATCGATGCGGTTTCTCACCCGCGGCTACCGTCAGGATGTGGCCGAACTGCTCAACGGCGCGCTCTTCACCGAGGAGAACAAGGAAATGGTGGTGGTGCGCGACATCGACTTTTTCAGTCTCTGCGAGCATCACCTGCTGCCGTTCTTCGGCAAGTGCCATGTCGCCTACATCCCCGACCACAAGATCATCGGCCTGTCCAAACTGCCGCGCATCGTCGACATGTACGCCCGTCGCCTGCAGGTGCAGGAACGACTGACCAAGCAGATCGCCGACACGATCGCCGAGGCGGTCAAACCGCTTGGAGTGGCGGTGGTGATGGAAGCCGAGCACCTCTGCATGCAGATGCGCGGGGTGGAAAAGCAAAACTCGGTCGCGCTCACCTCGACCATGCTTGGTGTGTTCAAGGACTGCCCGATGACCCGCTCGGAGTTCCTCGACCTGATCCACCGGCCGGGCATCCGTTAGCCCAATCCGGGGGTTTACCTGCGCGGACTTTTCGCGTACTTTGGCCGCCGCCTTTGTGACCTCAACGAGGAGAGACGCATGTCGATTAAGTCGGACCGCTGGATCAAGGAAATGGCGCTCAAGCATCGCATGATCGAACCCTTCGCCGACCGGCAGATCCGCCAGGGCGTTATCTCCTACGGCGTGTCCTCGTACGGCTACGACATGCGGGTGGCCGATGAGTTCAAGGTGTTCACCAACGTGCGCACGACGGTGGTTGATCCCAAGCAGTTCGACGCCAACGCCTTTGTGGAAATCCAGGCGGATGTCTGCACGATCCCGCCCAACTCGTTTGCGCTGGCGCGCTCGGTGGAGTACTTCCGCATCCCGCGCCGTGTGCTGACCGTCTGCGTCGGCAAATCGACCTATGCCCGCTGCGGCATTATCACCAACGTGACCCCCTTCGAGCCGGAGTGGGAGGGGTTTGTCACGCTCGAGATCTCCAACACCACGCCCCTGCCGGCGCGCATCTACGCCAACGAGGGGATCGCCCAGGTGCTCTTCTTTGAATCCGACGAGGACTGCGAAGTCTCCTACGCCGACAAAAAGGGGAAATACCAGGGCCAGCAGGGCATCACTGTCCCGAAGCTCTGACGTGACCGTGGCGCGCTCCATTGCATCCGTGCGTCGCCAGGTGGCCGCCTGGCGGGCGCGGGGGTTGCGTGTGGGGCTGGTCCCCACCATGGGCGCCCTGCATGAGGGGCATCTGTCGCTGGTGCGCCGTTGCCGCCGTCATTGCGATCGCACCGTCGTTTCAATCTTTGTCAACCCAACCCAGTTTGGCCCGCGCGAGGATTTCTCCAAATACCCCCGAACCTGGAAAAGCGACCTGCGCGACTGCCGCCGCGCGGGGGTCGATTTGGTCTTTGCGCCATCGGTGGAGACGATGTACCCCGAGGGATTTGCGACGATGATTCATGTCGGCCCCATCGGCGATCTCTGGGAGGGCGCGGCGCGTCCGGGGCACTTCGACGGCGTCGCCACGGTGGTGGCAAAGCTGTTCACGATCGTCGCGCCGGATGTGGCGGTCTTCGGGCAAAAGGACTTCCAGCAGACGGTTGTGATCCGGCGCATGGTGGCCGATCTGAATCTGCCGGTGCGGCTGGTGGTCGCGCCGACGGTGCGCGAGCCGGGCGGTCTTGCGATGTCGTCGAGAAATGCGTATCTTGATACGCTCAGCCGCCAGGATGCGCGTTCGATTCACCGCTCGCTGCAGTGGGCGGGACGCGAGATTCGCGCCGGACGGCGCAACGTGGCGCGGCTGACGAGGACAATGACCGGGGCGATCGAAGCCGGGGGACGTTTCGACGTCGACCAGATCGGCTTCTGCGACCCGGCGACACTGGAACCAAAGAAGGCCGCCGTCCCGCCGCTGGTGATCCTGGTGGCCGCGCGTTGCCGCGTCAAGGGCCCCGCCTTCGGCCGGCGCTATATCGACAATCTCTTGATCCGCTGAACTCCGCCTGGATGTGACCTCATGCTGATCCCGACTCTCCGCGCCAAGATTCACCGCGCCCGCATCACCGACGCCAACCTCAACTACGAGGGCTCCATCGCGATCAGTCCCGACTTGCTGCGCGCCACCGGGATTTCGGTCTACGAGCGTGTGCAGGTGGTCAATCTCAACAACGGCGAGCGGTTCGAGACCTACGTCATCGAAGGCAAGCCCGGGGAAATGTGCCTCAACGGCCCCGCCGCTCGTCTGGGGCTGACCGGCGATATCGTGATCGTGCTGGCCTACGCCTACATCGATCCGGCAACCGAGAAGGTGACGCCGAAGATCGTCCACGTCGACGCGAACAATCGCCCGCTGTCCGCCTGACGCCATGACTGGCGCGGACTCCGACATTTACAAGACACTCGATGCGACCGCCGCGGTCGTGCTGGCCGCGGGGCTGGGCAAACGCTTCGGCGCCGATCACGCCAAGGTGATGGCGCATTTCCATGGCCGCCCGCTGGTGCAATGGGTCACCGATGCGCTGCATGAGGCGGGCATCAAGCGCGTGGTCGTCGTGATCGGACATCACGGCGAGGAAATCGAGCAGCTCTACGCCGGCCAGTCCGTGGAGTTTGTCTGGCAACGGGAACGGCTCGGCACCGGCCATGCCGTGCGCCAGTGCGAGATTCACCTGCGCGGCCATCACGGCCACATTCTTGTCCTGCTGGGTGATGCGCCGTGCGTGCGCCCCGACACGATCCGGGATCTGTTGTCCCTGCATCACGATTCGGGCGCGGCGGCGACGATCCTATCGGCCGAAGTCGACGATCCCACGGGGTATGGGCGCATCGTGCGCGCCGCCGATGGCACGGTCGACCGCATTGTCGAACACCGCGACGCCGACGATGCGACGCGCGCCATCCGCGAAATCAGCTCCGGCATGATCGCCTTCCGCTCCGAACTGCTCTGGTCCAACCTGGAACGTGTCGACAACGACAACGCGCAGGGGGAATACTACCTGACTGACGTGATCGGCTTTTTGCGCGACGACGGCCATAAGGTGATGGCCTACATCGCCCCCGATCCGCGCGAAGTCTTGGGTGTGAATTCTCCGGACGATTTGCGGCTGCTCGAATCGCTATTCCCGCAAACGTAGATCAGGCGCACCGCGCGCGAGGATCTCCCGTACGGGCATCGTTCGGGAGTGCACAGGATGCCTGAGCTGCGCTGATCTTGCTGTCTGGAATCCTCGCTTTCGGATTCGTATAATTCCAAGCGAATCGCCCGGAGGGCTAGACCTAACTGGTAAGGCAGCAGTCTTGAAAACTGCCGGGCGAAAGCCCATCGGGGTTCGAGTCCCCGGCCCTCCGCTCAATAGCAGGCTCGGCAAAGCCTCGCCCTCCCGTCTTAGGTCTTCGTGGAGGGCGAGGCTCCCGCCGAGCCTGCTCTTTTCTTAGGTGCTCTATCAAAACGAAGCCCGCGATACCCGAGATCTCCTGAACTCGGTCTCGTCTTTCCCGCGGAAGCGGGAATCCAGTCGTCCCGCAAGGGACTGGACCCCCGCTTACGCGGGGGTGACGGGGAGCGTCGTCATTTCAATCTGTTAGCTGGTTTTAGGGAGCTTGCTGCTATGCCTGTCGGCGTTCCGCGGACAAGACGGTGGACTTCATGCCCAGGTCGGATGTGTTGTCCGGGGAGGCCGCGATTCTTCGGTACCAATCCTGCAGCGCGACCGGTTCGAGCGTGTTTTCGCGAAGCGATCGAATCGCCTCCACCGTGGCGCGCGCGGCGGACATTGTCGTCAACAGCAGGGTGTTGGAGGCATGGCACTCGCGGCGCATCAGCATGTCATCGCGGAAACTCTGACGTCCCAGCGGCGTGTTGATGACGATGTCGATCTCGCAGTTTTTGAGCAGGTCGAGGGCATGGGGGCGTCCCTCCTTCAGCTTGTTCACGCGCTTGACCGCCAGCCCATGCTGGGACAAGTACGACGCCGTGCCGCCGGTGGCATACAGGCGGAACCCGAGTTCCACGAAGGACTGCGCGATGGGCAACACGGTCGGCTTGTCGAAATCGTTGACGGTGATATAGACGCTGCCGCGGGTCGGCACGGCGAATCCGGCGCCCTGCTGCGCCTTGGCGAAGGCGACGCCGAAGGTCGGGGCAATGCCCATCACTTCGCCGGTGGAGCGCATCTCCGGTCCGAGCAAGGGATCGGTCCCGGGGATCTTCTTGAAGGGGAAGACGCTCGCCTTGACCGAGTAGCCGGCGGTGGCCGGTTCCCGTAACACGCCGAGGGATTCGAGCGTCCGTCCGACCGCGATCTTCGCGGCCAGCTTGGCCAGCGGCACACCAGTCGCCTTGGACACAAACGGTACTGTGCGTGAGGCGCGCGGGTTGACTTCAAGGACGTAAACGACGCCGTCCTTGATGGTAAACTGGATGTTCACCAGTCCGCGCACACCCATGGCCAGGGCAATTTCGTGTGTCTGGCGACGCATGGTCGCCAGCGCCTCTTCGCCAATCAGGTAACTGGGCAGGACGCAACTGGAATCACCGGAGTGCACCCCGGCCTCTTCGATGTGCTGCATGATGCCGCCGATCACCACCTCGCGGCCATCGCAGAGCGCGTCGATGTCGACCTCGAAGGCATCCTCGAGATAGCGGTCGATCAGCACCGGGCCTTGTTCGGAGGCCTCCAGCGCCCGGTCGAAGAAGCGTTCAAGCTCCTCTTCGTCGTAGACAACCATCATCGCCCGGCCGCCGAGGACATACGAGGGCCGCACGAGCACGGGGTAGCCGATGCGATGCGCAACCAACCGCGCCTCCTCCAGTGAGGCGGCGATGCCGTTGGCCGGTGTCCGCACGCCCAATTCATCGAGCAACTGCCCGCAGCGCTTGCGGTCTTCGGCCAGATCGATCGCCTCGGGCGAGGTGCCGAGGATGCGCACGCCATGCCGGTGCAGAGCCCGCGCCAGCTTCAGCGGGGTCTGGCCGCCAAACTGAATGATGACGCCCTCCGGCTCTTCCTGCGCGACCACGTTGAGCACATCCTCCAACGTCAGCGGCTCGAAGTACAGCTTGTCCGAGGTGTCGTAGTCGGTCGAGACGGTCTCGGGGTTGTTGTTGAGCATGATGCTCTCAAAACCTTCTTCGCGCAACGCGAGGGACGCATGCACGCAGCAGTAGTCGAATTCGATGCCCTGACCGATGCGGTTGGGTCCGCCGCCGAGGATCAGCACCCGACGCCGCTCCGTGCGCCGCGACTCGTTCTCCTCGTCGTAGCAGGAGTAGTGGTAGGGCGTCTCGGCGGGGAATTCGCCGCCGCAGGTGTCGACGGTCTTGTACACCGGGCGAATGTCCTGCGTCAGACGGCGGGCGCGCACCCAGTCCTCATCGGCGCCGATCAGCTTGCCGATGCGACGGTCGCTGAAACCGGCGCGTTTGGCATCGCGCAGTTGGGCGGCGGACACGAGCGGTCCGGCGCGGCGGATATCGCGTTCGTGCGCGAGCAGATCGGCAATTTCCTGCAGAAACCATCGGTCAATGCGGCTGAGGGTGTGGACTTGATCGACGCTCAGGCCCTGCTCGAAGGCCGCCACCACCGCATCGAGCCGTCCCGAGTTGGGCGTGACCAGCCGTTGCTGGACCTCGTCCGGCGACAGCGGCGGGGCCGATTCGCTGCGCAGCCCGTACCGCCCGGTCTCCAGTGAACGCAACCCCTTCTGCAGCGCCTCCTTGAAGGTGCGTCCGATGGCCATCGTTTCGCCGATGCTCTGCATCTGCGTGCCGAGGACATCCTCGCTGCCGGGGAACTTCTCGAAGGCGAAACGGGGAATCTTCACCACATGGTAATCGATGGTCGGCTCGAAGCAGGCCGGGGTCTTGCGGGTGATGTCGTTGGGGATTTCGTCGAGCGTGTAGCCGACTGCCAGCTTGGCGGCCATCTTGGCGATCGGGAATCCGGTCGCCTTCGAGGCCAGGGCCGAGGACCGCGACACCCGCGGATTCATCTCGATCACAATCACACGGCCGTCTTCGGGATTGACGGCAAACTGCACGTTGGCGCCGCCGGTCTCGACACCGACCCGGGTGAGAACCGCGCGCGCCTGGTCGCGCAGGATTTGATATTCGCGGTCTGTCAGGGTGAGCGCCGGCGCCACGGTGATCGAGTCGCCGGTGTGCACCCCCATCGGGTCGACATTCTCGATTGAGCAGACGACGACGAAGTTGTCGGCCCGGTCGCGCATGACTTCCAGCTCGAATTCCTTCCAGCCGAGCACCGACTCCTCGAGCAGGACCTCATGCACCGGCGAGATCTCCAGCCCGGCGCGCACGATCCGCTCGACCTCCTCGCGGTTGTAGGCGATCCCCGAGCCGGCGCCGCCGAGGGTGAAGGAGGGACGGATGATCGCAGGGAAGCCGACGGTGTCGACCGCCGCCAGCGCATCGGGCACTGAGGCGACCACCATGCCGCGGGTCACCTCCAGCCCAATCTCGCGCATGGCGGAGGCGAACATGCGGCGGTCCTCGGCGACTTTGATTGTCTCCGGACGCGCCCCGATCAACCGGACGCCGAAATCCTTGAGCACGCGCGCATCCGACAACTGCATGGCCAGATTGAGCGCGGTCTGTCCGCCCACAGTCGGCAGGATCACATCGGGTTGCTCGCGCTCGATGATCCGGGTGAGCGTGCGCAGATTGAGCGGCTCGATGTAGGTGCGGTCGGCCAGTTCCGGATCGGTCATGATCGTGGCCGGATTGGAATTGACCAGAACGACACGGTACCCCTCGGCCTTGAGGGTCTTGACCGCCTGCGCCCCGGAATAGTCGAACTCGCAGGCCTGGCCGATCACAATCGGCCCGGAGCCGATGATCAGGATCGATTCGATGTCGGTGCGCTTGGGCATCGGCTAACCGCGCTCCAGCAATCGGACGAAGCGATCGAACAGGTAACCGGCGTCGTGGGGGCCGGGCGCGGCCTCGGGATGGTACTGCACACAGAAGGCCTTACGATCCGGCAATTCGAATCCTTCGATGGAACCGTCGTTGAGGTTGATGTGAGTGATCTCGCCGCCGGCGTCGACGAGCGAACGTTCCTCGACCGCGAACCCGTGGTTCTGTGAGGTGATTTCGATACGGTCGGTGGTGGTGTCCTTGACCGGGTGATTGGCGCCATGGTGGCCGAAGGGGAGTTTGTAGGTCCGCGCCCCGATCGCCAGCGCCATCAGCTGATGTCCCAGGCAGATGCCCATGACCGGCCGGGTTCCCAAAAGCGCGCGCACATTGGCGACCGCCTCGCCGCAGGCGGCCGGATCGCCGGGGCCATTGGAGATGAAGTAGCCGTCGGGATTGCCGGCGGCCAGGGTCGCCGCGGGAGTGTTGTCGGGATAGACCGTTACTGTAATGCCGCGCCGCGCCATCTCGCGGAAGATGTTCTGCTTGGCGCCGCAATCGTAGGCCGCCACCCGGAAGCGTTCGGGTCCGAGGGCGGGAATGGTGTAGGGCGCATCACAACTGACCGCCCCCACCAGCGACTTGCCTTCCATGGTGCCCCACTGCGCCAAATGCGATAGCAGGTCCTCGATGGCGGTTTCGGCCGGGGCGATCGCGCCGACCATGGCGCCGCGGTCGCGGATGTGCCGCGTGAGCGCGCGGGTGTCAATCCCGGTCAGCCCGGCGTTGTTGTGCCGTTCGAGGTAGTCGGAGAGCGTCATGGTCGCGCGGCGATTGGAGGCGATCTCCGAAAGCTCGCGCACGATCAACCCCGAGACCCAGACACGGCGGTCGTGGCTCTCAATGTCGTCGTCGTTGATCCCATAGACGCCGATGTGCGGCTGGGTCATGCAGACCAACTGGCCGCAGTACGAGGGGTCGGTGAGGATTTCCTGGTAGCCGGTGATGGCGGTGTTGAAGACCACTTCGCCGACCACCGTCCGTCGGGCGCCGAATCCATGGCCGCGAAAGAGGCGGCCATCCGCAAGGACGAGGATCGACTCAGGGCGTGTGCGCATCGTCGCGATAAACCGGCAGGACCGCCGACTTCATTCTTTCCGAGCCGGGAGAATACACGAGTTTCCTCCGCTTTACCAGCGAAAAGGCGTCGCGCCGGGAAAATGTGGAAAACCCGCCCGGTTCTACTTGATCGTGGTCAACTGCCAGAGGTCGCGGGTGGAGGTGTGCAGGAAGGGGCGCATGGCCAGCATCCCGGTCTTGCCGATGCTGCGTTCGAGGAAGGCCATCTCCGCGAATTTCTCCCGCAGTTCGGGATCAGGGGGCACATCGATGCCCGCCTGACGCATCATCACCACGCCCTTGGCGCGCAGGGCCAGCTCGGTGCGGATGCGCAACAGGCAGAACATATCAACGACCACCGTGGGCGGGAAATGCGCCTGCAGGGTGTGCAGGTACTGTCCGATGCGCGTCTGCGAAAACTCGCCGGTGGTCAACTGACCCATCAGGTCCTGATCGGCGTCAAAGCCCACCCCCAGCCACTCCTCGGTGACCTTCTCGCTGCGCTGGAAGACTAGCACGACCAATAGCGGCAAAAGGACCATGAGCAGCACAGTGGACAGGGTGGGGGAGAGGATGAAGTGGTTAAACAGCGAGTGCGTGGCGACCGCCAGCAGCAGGCCGGGGAGGAAAGCCCACCCAACAAGACGGCCGCGGCGATCAATCAGGGTTTTGGTGATGACCGCCAGCATCGCCATGGTGGCGGCGTGCATGGCGGCGGTCCCGAAGCCGCGGATGATCCAGACCACCACATTGGCGCTCTTGAGGCTGAACAGATAGAAGACATTCTCCACCAGCGAGAACCCCGCGCCGACCGCGAACCCATAGATGGCGGCGTCGACCATGAAGCCGACACGGTTGCCGCGGAACAGCACGATCAGGGGGATTGTCTTGACGCTCTCCTCGACGATCGGCGCCAGGTAGCGCGAATAGACCGCGGCACCGCCGGGGAGAGTCTGCACCAGGAGGGCGTTGACCGGGGCGCACAACGCCGCCGCCGCCGCGCCGGCCACGATCGTCGCCGCCACCAGTTGCTTGGCGACCAGTTTGTAACTGTCCAGCAGGATCAGCAGCGCCAGGAAGATCAGCACCGGCAACAGACTGACACCCGTCTTGAGCAGTTCGATCATAGGGCTTTCAGCGAAACCATCGTCTCATCCGCGCCGCGCTGGTCCTTCCGATAGGAGCGGGCGTAGCCGACAGAGAAGGTCAGTTTCAACTGCGACAGCAGTTGGAATTGCAGGTCCAGCTGCGCGCCGATGTTGCCGACCTCGACGCGCGCGTCGGAGACGTTGAGATTGGTGACCAGCGCCGAGGAGAAAATCGAGGCCCGCGCCCAGGCGCAGTAGAGCGCCGGGAATCCGAGGCGGCGGAATCGCAGGGGCGGCAGGTTCCAATCGGCCATGACGCGCACGAAGTTGGTGCCCCCGACCTCGTTGAGCGCCAGACCGGGGAAGCTGTACCACTCGCGGTAGCGCTTCACCTTGCCATGGTCGACCCAGTTGTTGCCGAAGCCGCCGAAGTAGAAGTTGGCGAACGGATCATCCTTCTTGTCCGGGGCAATCCCGGCGGCGGTGCGCAGCCAGATCGACGAATGCGGAATCAAGATGGGCAATCCGCCATCGAGACGGCCGACCGCCGCGGGGTAGAAATCATCGTTCACATACGCCCCGCTGGGAGAGAGCGTCCACTGGATCCCTTTTTCCTGCTCGACCGCCCCCAGCGATGTGGTCATGTTCTCATAGTGCAGATCGATCCAGGCCGTGTAGAGTTCGTCGAAGGCCGCGGCGACATTCTGATAATCGGGCAGGCGCTCCAGATCCCAATACCCGGCGGCGCCGACGGTCAGGTCCATCACCCGCGGCTCATCGTAGATGAGCGAGCGCGAGTGTTCGAGCGTGCCGGAGTACCCGCGGCGGCTGGTCTTGGTCGGGCCGAACAGGTCGTAGAAATCGGCCTTGTTGTAAGTGAATCGGGCGTCCCAGGCGCCATAGGAATAGTGCGCCCCGACATGCCAGCGCTCATCGCGTGGCAGGTTTTCCTCCGGTGAATACGACACCGTCACGTCGGCCTGATGCAGTCCGAGATGGTCCGCGAAATTGAGGCGCAGACCGCCGGCGGTCGTGGACTTGAATCCTTCAACCACCGGATAGAGCGACATCAGATGCCAACTGGTGGCGATGCGGTAGTCGCCACGCTTGGTCACCACCGAATCCACGTCGATCCTTCCCGGCGACCCCGCCAGCCACTCCGTCACGATGGGATGCCGCTCCACAATCTGCTGCCCGAAGTAGTCGATCGCATTCACGTCCTGCAAAGGGCGCAACGGGACCATCGCCGGCACAAATCCGGCGGCGGTGTAGCGGAAGACGATGGCCGAATCGGCGCCCACCGGCAACGGACGGAAGAATCCCGTCTCGGCGTTGGACATGGCATCCATTGAGTCGACTTTCAGATCATAACGGAAGATGTTCGACACGCCGGTGAAGTACGAGGAGCCGTACAGATAGCGGCCATCCTCCGAGAAGATGAAGCTCTGAGGGATGGTGTTGTGGAAGTCGTAGAGTTCGACGTGCGACGTGTCGCCCGCCAGCAGGGAATCGGTGTGCATCAGGATCAGCGTCTGCCGACCCGAGACATAGGCCAGCGACGCGGAGAGCAGCCGGCCATCGGGCGAGATGTCCAGGTCATAGATGTCCCGCCCATAAGGCCAGGCGTAGACCGTCTTCCATTCGCGGTAGGGAAACGGGATGCGCACCACCGTCGACATGCCGTTGAAATGACGCACCCCCCACAGCGAACTGTCGATGCGGTTGAAGGCCAGGTCGCCGATGCGGGCATCCTTCATCAGGGTTTGGCGTTTGCGGGTCTGCGTGTTGACGGCGCACAGATCGCGCCAGCCGTAGTTGTCCGCGGTGTAGAAGAGTGTGTGCGACTCGGGGTCGTAGGCGGTCGAGCTGGCGTAGTAGAGCGAGGCGCCCTTGATATCGCAGAGCCGTTCGCTTTTTCCGTTGTCGATGTTGATCGCGGCGATGTGGGCGATGCGTCCCGGGTAGTTGACCGCGGCGTACAGAGTCCGCGAGGCGGAGTCGAGGAAGGCGCGCGACATCGAGCCCAGGGCCATGTCGGAAAGATCGCGGTGGGGCGTCACCGGGTATTCGCGCACCCGCGCCAGATTGGCCGCCTGGAAATTCTTCTCGTAGGTGATCCAGTCACGCCAGGCATCGTCGAGCGAGTGGCCGAAGACCCGGCGGAATTGCGCCATGAAGTAGGCCCGGCTGCCCGTGGCGCGATTGACCCACTCCATCACCTTCTCCGGACCGTGCTGCAGCGCCAGGTAGCTCATGAAGCGGGTTCCGTAGAGGTACGAATTGACGCCGACATGGAAGTCCTTCCGCGTGGCCTCCGACTCAAGGCCAACGGGGTCGTAGAAGCGCGCGCTGTCATGGACCATGGTCCGGAAGACCATTTCATCGTAGGAACCCAGCGCGCGGCCATACCCGCCCGCCATCCATGTTTCGAGGAAGACCGCGATGCCTTCCTGGTACCAGCGGGGCGCCGATCGCCGCGGCGAGGTGAGATAGTCGTAGAGGATGGTGACCGGCTGCTCGGCGATCGGCTCCGGCTTGCCGAAGAAGACGGCGCGGAAGAAACGGTCCCAGGCGCCGGGACGGTCCATCGTGTAGAGGTGCGCCACCTCGTGATTCATGATGGTGTTGATGCGCTCGTTGGCGGGCATCGTCTCGTAGGCGTAGTTGAACGGCGCGATGGCGGCGATAATCATGTTGCGCGGGATGTTCTTGGCGCCGCCGTTGGCCTGGTCGCCGAGATCGTGCAGGAAGACATTCGTCTTCCCGTCCAGTTCGTGGCCCCAGAGATTCAAGTGGAAGCTGTAGGAATTCTCGAAGCAACGGACCGCGTGTGGGGCGAGAAACGAGTGAAGGCCATCGATGTACACCAGCCGCAGGTGGGCGGTCTCCATGTAGCGCAGACCGGCCCACACGGGCGTGGCGGCCGCCCCGATCAACAGCAGCGCCGCCAGCGGAAAGAGGACAGGGGGAGTCTTCATCGGACGGTAAGGAACAATGAAAGGCGGGACGCGGTCAATGTCGACCGCGTCCCGCCGTGGCTTTCGGATCGTCCCGATTCCGATTACTCAGGACGCTTGATCATCTCCATGAACTTCGGGTTGCTGGCCAGATCGGCGAACTTGGGATTGGTGGCCAGGTCGATGAACGCCGGCTTCTTCATCAGGTCGGCGAACTTCGGGTTGGTGGCCAGATCGATGAAGACCGGCTTCTTGGCCAACTCGAGGTAGCTGGGCGACTTCATCAGTTCGGCGTAGCCGGGCTTGGTGATCAGGTCGGCGTACTGCGGCTGACGGGCCAGCTCGGCGAGCGTCGGGTTCTTCGCCAGTTCCATGATGCCCGGACGCGAGGCCAGCTCCATCAGCGACGGCTGCTTGGCCAGATCGACGAAGGCCGGCACCTTGGCCAGTTCGATCAGAAGCGGGGTCTTGGCCAGTTCCATCAGCGCCGGCTGCTTGGAGAGCTCGGCATACTGCGGCTGCTTCATCAATTCGGCGAACTGCGGGTTGGACGACAACTCGACGACGTTCGGGACCCGCGCCAGCTCGGCGAACTTCGGATCGCGGATCAACTCGGCCATCTGCGGATTCTTGGCCAGCTCCATCCACTGCGGCTTGGCGGAGAGTTCGGCGTAGGTCGGCACTTTCGCCAGTTCCATCAGGATCGGGCTCTTGGCCAGTTCCATCATCTGCGGGTTCTTGGCCAAGTCGACGTAGATCGGCGACTTCATCAGTTCGGCGTACTGCGGGCTCTTGGCCAGTTCGGCAAAGTGCGGATCGCGCGACAGTTCGGCAAAGACCGGCGACTTGGCCAGCTCCGCGAAGGTCGGGCTCTTCATCAGCTCAAGCACGCCCGGTGTGGAGGCCAGTGCCTGGAACTCGTCGCTCTGCAACAGGGCGATCACCTCGTCGTCCTGCAGAAGCGCCTGCACACCCGCGTCCTCGATCTTCACGTCCGCGTCGGTGATTTGCTCGGTCCGGTAGCGGTCCGCCACCCCGATCGTTCCCGACACATCTTCCTTGGCCGGCGGATACACGCCGGAGATAAGCACGATCGCCACCACGGCCACGACGGCGATGCCGCCGATGATGATGAACTTCGTGCCGTTCGATTTGTTCTGTGCCATTTCGTCCTCCTCGCTTTCTGTCGATTTCAATCCTATTCGAAGTGCCATAATGACAATTCAGGGTGGAAAAGGTTGGTCAGATGCTCTGCCGGGGCAGATGGATTTCCCGTTGGTAGATCTGCCCGGTGGATTCGATCCGGCACACCAGCGGCCGGTCGGTGTCGGCAATCTGGCCCAGCACAAAGAGATAGCGATTCTGTCCCAAGTGGGTGGCGGTGATCCGTCCGGGGGCGGCGGTGATGCTGCCCGCCTGCGGCTGCTGTTGCTCGTAGGCGCGGGTGACCAGGGCGTTTTCGTCAAACTCCAGCACCACGGCGACTTCCAGCGAAGATTCCAGCGCAATCTGGACATAGGTCAGTCCATTGCCCGCATCCACGGCCAGCTGGCCGGTCGCCTGGCCAGTGGTGAAGACGTCGGCGTCGATCCGCGACAACGTCGATGGCTGCTGCCGCAGGATCGTGCCGGACAGGTCCCGCGGGTTCAACGGGTCCACGCCCGCGTTGTGGGTCAGCGACGCCACCCCGATACCGAGGATCAGCCCGGTCGCCAGACCATAGGCCAATTGCGGCGTCCACAGATGGCCGATCCAGCTCGCGATCGTCCGCGAACCGGCCGCGCGCCGGCGATACCGCGCCGGATCGATCTGGGCCAGGATGCGCGACTTCAACGCGGCGGGCGGGTCCACCGACGGCACCGCCGATGCCAGATCCTTCAATCCGAGAATCTGATCATACAGTCGGCGCGCCTCGGGTGAGTCCTGCAGACGGCGGTCGAGTTCGATCCGCTCGCGCTCGGACAGCGCGCCGTCGGCCGCCCGATGAATCAATTGCAGGAGACGTTCTTCGATCACAGCGTCACCACTCCCATCCGTCCCAGGATCGTTGCCAGATTCTGACGCGCCGTGTAAAGCCGCGACTTGACCGTCTTCTCCGGCACGGCGAGAATCTCGCTCATCTCCTGGTAGCTCATATCGTTGAAGTAGCGCAACACAATCACCAACCGATAGTCGAAGGACAACTCACGCAGGGCCGTCTCGATGCGAAGATTGCGGACATTGGTCTCGTGCAGTTCATCCGGTGTCGGGTCCGACGATTCCGGTTCCATGTCCAATCCCTGCTGTTGTCTCCTCTGTTTGAGCGCGTTGATGGTTTCGTTCACCAGAATCCGATAAATCCAACTGAAGAACTTGTGCTCGGATCGATAACTGTCCAATTTCTCGTAGGCCTTGACAAAGGCGCTCTGCGTCAGGTCGGCGGCTTCCTCACTGTCACCCGTCATCCGCAGGGCCGTGTTGAAGAGCGCCCGTTGGTGACGATCGATCAATTCCCCGAATGCCTCCGTTTCGCCGGCAAGGCACTTTCTCACCAGTGCCTGGTCATCGAACGTCGACATAATGACAGCCATCCGATCCTAAGGTTGGTCAAAGGGGGTTGGTTTTTGTCCGGTCTCGACAGCCCGTTCCGCCGGGCGACCATTAACCTCTTGTCATTCAGAGCATTAGGCCCTCAGCCAACGCGGGGCCTCTTGGCGGATCGGCTGAGCCAGATGAAACTCAGGATAGCAGGAAATCAGGGCTGGGGCAAGGGGGATTGGAGCCGCACTCCGGACCAGATGCCGCCTCCGGCAAAGTCAACCTTACATCTTGATGATCTTGTCCAGACCCGCATAGCGGAAGACCTGACGGATGTGATCGTTGACATTGATCATGGTCAGGGTGTGCCCCTGTTCGTGCAATCGCTTGTAGGTGCCGAGAACCACGCCGATGCCGGCGCTGGAGATGTAGTCCAGGCCGCGGCAGTCGAGCACGCTATTGCCCTCCAGACTGTCGAAGACCGGGTCGGCCTGCGACACCTGGGAGGCGTCGAAACGACCGATGAGCACGATGGTGGATTTGTCGGCCAGTTCAACCTTGAGCATGGTCAGGTCTCCAGACGTTTGATCAATGTGATGCGCGCGGTGCGGTCGACGTACTCGTAACGGACATCATCCATCATCTGCCGCACCAGATGAATTCCCAATCCGCCAGGGGTGCGTTCGTGCGGCGGACGCTCGGTGTCCACCGGCGGACGCTGCGTCGGGTCGAAGGAGTGCACGTCGCGGTCGGCCAGCGTCACGCGGAAGACGCCGTCGGCCACGTCAGCGTCGATCGTCACATCGTTGTGCGTTTCCGTGTTGTATCGCACCATGTTGGTGAAGATCTCCTCGATGGCAAATTGCATGTCGCGGGTGATGTCGGCGGACACGCCGTGGCGGTTGGCCAATTCGCTGACAAATTCGAAGATGGACTCCAGCGATGCAGTTTGCTTGGGGAATTGGCATTCCATACCGAATCGATCGTCTCCGCACGCGCCGTCGTTCGGCGTCGCGACCGCCCCGCATACTACGGCAACGCGGCGGCGGGTTCAATCCCGACTTTTCTTCTCCGCGCAAGCGCGGCATTCCGGTTTTGACAGAATCGCGTCGTTGTGACCACCACACCCGTCGCGCGCGCCGTTTCTTTCACACACGAGGTGGCACGATGAAGGCAACGACGCCGCGGAAGTCACGACATGTGGTCATCGAGCTCGCTCAAATCGGCGAGCTGGCCCGTGCCGTGATCGCGTCGGGTCACGCGCTGGTGGGTCCCACCCGGCGCGACGGCGCGATCGTCTACGACAGCATTACCTCCTTTGATGAACTGCCGATCGGCTGGGCCGACGACCAGGACGCGGGGACCTACCGTCTCCATCCCGACGGCGACCGGCTGTTTGCGGCCACGCATGGCCCGCATTCCTGGAAGAAGTTCCTGCTGCCGGCGGTGACGCCCCTCTGGGAGGTCACGCGCGGCAAGCAGGGTTTCACTTTTGCGCCGTCGCCGAAGCCGACCTCTCTGCCGTTGGCGTTTGTGGGTGTGCGCGCCTGCGACTTGGCGGCCATCGACCGGCTGGATCAGATCTTTCTGCGTGGTCCGTATGTGGACCGCGCCTACCAGGCGGTGCGCGAAACGCTCTTGATCATCGCGGTCAATTGCACCCGCGCGGGGGGGACCTGCTTTTGCGCGTCAATGGGAACCGGCCCCAAGGCCTCAGCGCTGTTCGATTTGGCGATGACCGAGGTGTCCGGCGGCAGCGCCCATCACTTCGTTGTCGACATCGGCAGCGAGCGCGGCGCGCGGTTGTTGTCCGATGTACCGCACCGCGACGCGACCGCCGCGGAGGTGGAACACGCCGAGCGCCTGATCGCCGAGGCCGCCACGCGAATGGGACGCACGTTGGACACCGGCGGATTGCGCGAAGCGATTGCCGGCCGCCGCGAGCATCCCCACTGGGACCGTGTGGCGCACCGCTGCCTGGCCTGCGGCAACTGCACCATGGTCTGCCCCACCTGTTTTTGCAGCACGACCGCCGACGAGACCGACCTGTGCGGATTGTGCAGCGCCCGCCGCAAGATGTGGGATTCCTGCTTTACGCTCGAATTCAGTTACATCCACGGCGGCGCGGTCCGTGCCTCGGTCAAGTCACGCTACCGGCAGTGGCTGTCGCACAAACTGTCGGCGTGGGTCGACCAATTCGGCGCGTTTGGCTGTGTGGGGTGCGGTCGCTGCATCACCTGGTGCCCGGCGCAGATCGACCTGACTGAGGAAGCGAAAGCCGTGACGGGAACGCCCGCGCGTTGACGTCCACTCGATAGTGAAGGAGCCTGACCATGGATTCACTCAAACCTATCCTTGCGGCCCATCCCTTCTTCAAGGGATTGAACGACGATGTCCTGGAGCTCATCGTCGGCTGCGCCTCCAACACGCGTTATGACATCAACGACTACTTGTTCCGCATCGGGCAGGAGGCGGACAAGTTCTTCCTCATCCGCGAGGGGCGGGTGTCGCTGGAAATCTTCGCGCCGGGACGCGGTCCGGTCCCGGTGGACACATACAACGAAGGCGAGGTTCTCTCGTGGTCCTGGTTGCTCCCACCGTACCGTTGGCAGTATGACGCGCGCGCGACGATGCCGGTGCGCGCCATCGCGCTCGACGGCAAGTGCCTGCGGACCAAATGCGAGGCCGACCACCACGTCGGCTATGAAATCCTGAAACGCTTCGCCCACGTCATTGAGGAGCGCCTGCGGGCGTCCCGCCTCCAACTATTGGATGTCTATGGAAGTCGTGACTGACCATCGCGCCGCGACCGACCGTGCGGCGGCCCTGCGGCCGCGGCGTTTCCGTGTGCGCCAGCGCAAACGCGAGACCGCCGATGTCTTTACGCTGGTGCTTGAGCCGGCCGACGAGGGCGGCGGCTTTGCTTTTCGCCCCGGGCAATTCAACATGCTTTACAACTTTGGCGTCGGGGATGCCCCGATCTCCATTTCGGGCGATCCGGCCGATGAGGGACTGTTGGTGCACACGGTGCGCGCGGTGGGGGCGGTCACACGCGCCCTCTGCGCCCGTGAAAAGGGCGAGATGGTCTCGTTGCGCGGGCCCTTCGGCACCGAGTGGCCGTTGGAAAAGGCCGCCGGACGCGATCTGATCATCATTGCCGGCGGCATCGGTCTGGCGCCGCTGCGTCCGGCCATCTATTCCGTGCTCGAAAACCGCGATCAGTATCACCGCGTGGTGCTCCTCTATGGCGCCCGCAAACCGGAAGACATCCTGTTCCGCAAGGAGCTGGAGTCCTGGCGCGGACGCTTTGATCTGCACGCCTATGTCACCGTGGACCGCGCCGACGCCGACTGGCGCGGCTATGTCGGCGTGGTCACCAATCTGATCGGACGGGCCCCGTTTGATCCCACCTCCGCGATCTCCTTTGTCTGCGGTCCCGAGGTGATGATGCACTTTTCGGCGATCGAACTGTTGGCGCAGGGATTGCCGGCCGACCAGATGTACGTGTCGATGGAGCGCAACATGAAGTGCGGTTGCGGATTCTGCGGCCACTGCCAGATCGGCCCGGTTTTCGCCTGCAAGGACGGCCCGGTGTTCCGCTACGATGCCGTCGATGATCTCATGATGGTGCGGGAGCTTTAAGATGAGTCCACGTCGCAAACCCCGTCTGGCGGTCTACAAGTTCGCCTCATGCGATGGCTGCCAGTTGAGCGTTCTCGATTGCGAGGACGAGCTGCTGGCGCTGGCGGATGTGGTGACCATCGCCAATTTCCCTGAGGCGTCGCGCACCGTTCTGCGCGGCCCGTATGATCTGACCCTGGTCGAGGGTTCGATCACCACGCCGCACGACGCTGAGCGCATTCACGCGATCCGCCGCGCCTCGAAGGTGCTGGTCACGATCGGCGCCTGCGCCACCGCCGGCGGCATCCAGGCCCTGCGCAATTTCAAGGATGTGCGCGAATTCATATCCGTGGTCTACGCCCATCCCGAGTATATCGAAACGCTCAAGAAGTCGACGGCCATCAGCGACCACATCGTGGTCGATTTCGAACTGCGCGGCTGCCCGATCAACAAGTACCAGTTGCTTGAGTTGATCTCGGCCCTCCTGGCCGGACGGAAGCCGGCGATTCCCACCTATTCGGTCTGCCTCGAATGCAAGCGGCGCGGCGCCGTCTGCGTGATGGTGGCCCATGGCACACCCTGTCTGGGACCGGTGACCCAGGCCGGCTGCGGGGCGCTCTGCCCGGCCTATCACCGCGGCTGCTACGGCTGCTTTGGACCGATGGAGTCGCCCAACACCGACGCCCTCTCGGCGCAGTGGGAGCGGCTGGGCGCCAGCGATCAGGTCCTTCTGCGCGCTTACCGCAGTTTCAACGCCTACGCCGACGCGTTCCATCGCCAGGGAGACGCCCATGAGCACTAAGACCATCCGCGTGGAGATGCTGGCGCGCGTGGAGGGCGAAGGGGCGCTCTATGTCAAGATCCGCAACGGCGCCGTCGAGCACGTCGAACTGAACATCTTCGAGCCGCCGCGGTTTTTCGAGGCGTTCCTGCGCGGCCGTCACTTTACCGAGGCGTCCGACATCACCGCCCGCATCTGCGGCATTTGCCCGGTGGCCTATCAGATGAGCGCGGTGCATGCGATGGAGTCGGCGCTCGCAGTCGAGATTCCGCGGCCGATTCGCGACCTGCGCCGTCTGCTCTATTGCGGCGAGTGGATTGAAAGCCACGCGCTGCACATCTACCTGTTGCACGCCCCCGATTTTCTCGGCTATCCCGACGCGATCGCGCTGGCCAAGGATCACCCCGAAGCGGTCAAGAAGGCGCTCGAACTCAAGAAGATCGGCAATGAACTGATGATTCTTCTGGGCGGCCGGGAAATCCATCCGATCAATGTTCGCGTTGGCGGCTTCTACCGCGTTCCCACGCGCGGCGAGCTGGCCCCGCTGGTCGACAAGTTGAAGTGGGCCCAAGATGTCGCGCTGGAGACGGTCAAACTGGTCACGGGTTTCCCGTTCCCCGATTTCGAGCGCGATTACGAATTCGTGGCGCTGCGTCATCCCGATGAGTACGCCATCACCGAGGGACGACTGGTCTCCAACCGCGGGCTGGACATTGAGGCCTCCGAATACGATCAGCACTTCGCCGAAGAGCATGTGGCTCATTCCAACGCGTTGCACTCCCATCTGAAGGGACGCGGCGCGTACATGGTGGGGCCGCTGGCGCGTTATGCTCTCAATCACGACCGGCTCACGCCGGCCGCGAAAGCGGCGGCGCGCGAGGCGGGGCTGGGCGATGTCTGCCGAAATCCCTTCAAGAGCATTATTGTGCGTGCCGTGGAGATGGTCTTCGCCTGCGAGGAGGCCTTGCGCCTGATCGCCGGATACCAGGAACCGGAGGCGCCGTTTGTGCCGGTCACGCCGAGCGCCGCAACCGGCTACGCCTGCACCGAGGCGCCGCGCGGCACACTCTACCACCGCTACCGCATCGACTCGTCGGGGCTGATCCGCGACGCGAAGATCGTGCCGCCCACCTCGCAGAACTTGCCGACGATCGAGTCGGATCTACGCCATGTGATCGCCGAGGAATTGGATCTACCCGACGCCAAGTTGCAGTGGCTGGCTGAGCAGGCGATTCGCAATTACGATCCCTGCATCTCCTGCGCCACGCATTTCATCAAGCTGAACGTTGACCGGGGTTGAAGCATGGCTGCGCCGACACCTCATCCGACCGGTACGGACCAAAAGCAGATAATTTTGGTCATTGGTCTGGGTAATCGCCTGCGCGGCGACGACGGTATCGGCGCGGCGGTGGCTCGCGCGGTGAGTGCGCGAATGACATCCGGGGTCCTTGTCCAGGAAGCGACCGGCGACATGGCCGAATTGCTGGAGGCCTGGAGCGGCCACCAGGATGTCATCATCGTCGATGCCATGCGTTCCGGCCAACCCCCCGGCACTCTTCGGTGGATTGATCTGCGGCGTGAACCCTTTCCCGCGGCCGCTTTCCCCAGCCAGTCCACGCACGACCTGGGTCTGGCCGCGGCGCTGGCGATGGCCGAGGCGCTGGGCCAGATGCCGGCGCGTGTCGGCGTGCTCGGCATCGAAGCCGGGCAGTTTGACGCAGGCGCCGCGCTCTCGGAATCGGTGGGGGCCGCCGTTGGGCCGGCGGCCGAGTTGATCACGCAGCGGCTGCGCGAGTGGAAGGCATCGCATGCATGAATCATCGCTGATGAAAGGATTAATGAAGCAGATCCTGACCCAGATGGACGCGCACAGGGGACGGCGTGTGACCGGCGTTCAGATAACGTTGGGAGCGCTGGTAAACATGACGCCATCCCATCTCAACGAGCATTTCACCGAGGCGGCGGCTGGCACGCCGGCGGAAAATGCGCGGCTGGACATCTCCGTCGCGGACAATCCCGCCGATCCGCACGCCCTCGACATCATGATCACCGGCGTGGAGGTCGCACAGTAAATGTCCGCTTCGCCCGCCACAGCGCGGCCAGCGCGCGCGGCGCTCTGCCACGAGGTCATCGTGGTCGGCGGCGTGGTGCAGGGGGTCGGCTTCCGTCCGTTTGTGTATCGTCTGGCAACGTCACTGGGGATCAACGGCGACGTGCGCAATAGCCCGTCGGGCGTCGTTATCCACGCGGCCGCGACGTCCGAGGCATTGACAGAATTCAAGCGGCGGCTTATGAGCGATGCTCCCCCGCATGCGCGACCGATGCACCTGGATGCGTCGCCTGATGAGACGCGATCGTTTGCGGGCTTCAGTGTGGTGGCCAGTTCCACCGACGGCGCTTCCCGGCAGGACACCTTCGCCATTCCGCCCGATCTGGCCGTCTGCCCCGAGTGCGCCGCGGAATTGCGCGATCCCGGCAACCGACGCTTCCGCTACCCCTTCATCAATTGCACCCACTGCGGACCGCGGTTTTCGATAGTCACCGGCTCGCCCTATGACCGCGCCCGCACCACGATGAGCGGCTTCCCGATGTGCGCCGACTGCCGGCGCGAGTATGAGGACCCCGGCGACCGCCGCTTTCATGCCGAGCCGATCGCCTGCGCCCACTGCGGGCCGCAGGTGACACTCTGCGATGCCGACGGTCATGTCGTCGCGGTGCGTGAGGCGGCGATAGGAAAAGCGTGCGAGGCCATTCGCAACGGACAGATCGTTGCGGTCAAGGGAATCGGTGGGTTCCATCTCATGGTTGATGCGCGCAATGATGAGGCCGTGCGGCGGTTGCGCTCCCGCAAGGGACGCGAGGCACGTCCGCTGGCGCTGATGTATCCGTCGCTGGATGCGGCGGAAATGGATTGCGTCCTGGACGATGGCGAGCGCGCTCTGCTTCAGTCGGCCGCTTCACCGATCGTCATTGTGCCGCAGCGGGAGAAGGCGGGCATTTCGGCGCTGGTCGCGCCGGGAAATCCGACGCTGGGCATCATGCTGCCATATTCGCCGTTGCATCTGTTGCTCCTCGGTGATCTGGGGTTTGCTGTGGTCGCCACCAGCGGCAACCGCAGCGAAGAACCAATCTGCTTTGACAACGACGAGGCATTCGCGCGTCTGGGGGACATCGTCGATCGCTTCCTGTTTCACGATCGCCTGATCGCCCGCTTCATCGATGATTCGGTTGTGCGTGTGGCGGCCGGGCGGCCGCTTCTGATTCGTCGCGCGCGCGGCTATGTCCCCGATATTATCGCCTTGCCGTTGCCAGTTCCGGATTCACTGGCGGTCGGCGCCGAGCAAAAGAGCTCGGTGGCGATGGCGCACAAGACCAGCGCACACCTCAGTCGTCATATCGGCAATCTCGACGCGCCCCAGGCGGCTGTCGCCTTTAACGATTCGATCTCGGACCTGAAACAGTATCTGTCGCTGGAGCCCGTGGTCGTCGCCGCCGATCCGCACCCGGATTATCACTCGACACGCTACGCCGCGGCATTGACGATCCCCACACAGGGTGTCCAGCATCACCATGCCCATATTCTCGCCACAATGGCCGACAACGGCCTGACCCGCGACGTGCTTGGCATCGCTTGGGACGGCACCGGATATGGAGCCGATGGCTCAGTCTGGGGCGGCGAGTTCCTGAAGGTGTCGATCGGCGGTTTTGAACGGGTTGCGTCGTTGCGGCCGTTTCCGTTGCTCGGCGGTGAGAAGGCGATCTGGGAGCCGCGACGCATCGCCTATGCGCTTCTGTGTGACGCCTGCGAGGGCGCGCCGTCGGAGCATGAATGGCTCGAGTGCCTGCGTGAGTTCCCCGCGTCCGACCGCGCGAATCTGGAAATCATGCGCACACGGGGCATCAACTCGCCCCTGACCAGCAGCGTGGGCCGTCTCTTCGACGGCATCGCCAGTCTGCTGGGTCTGCGTCAGGTGATCCAGTTCGATGGCCAGGCGGCGATGGAACTGGAGTTCGCGGCGGATGGCGCCGGTGCGCCGCCCTATCCATACCAAGTCGACGCGCACGACTGTCTGCGTCTTGATTGGCGGCCGATGGTTCGTGAAATCGTAACCGATCGTCGCAGCGGCGTTTCGGTGGGTCGGATTGCCGAGCGTTTCCATGCGACGTTGGTCGCCTTCGCAGTCGCCATTGCCGGCCGTGTTGGCACGCCGGAGATCGCGTTGGGCGGCGGCTGCTTCCAAAACAAGCGGCTTCTGGAACTGATGGTCGCGCAGCTGCAGGTCGCGGGGTTCCATGTCTATTGGAATCGTCAGGTGCCCTGCAATGACGGCGGGCTGGCGCTGGGTCAACTCTATGCGCTGGCATGCCGCGGAAAAGGAGAGCGTTGATGTGTCTGGCGGTGCCCGGGCGGGTCGAGACCATTGAAGGCGACAATCCGCTGGCGCGTCATGGTCGCGTCAATTTTGGCGGGATCGTGCGCGATGTGAATCTCGCCTTTGTTCCCGAAGCGATGATCGGCGACTATGTCATCGTGCATGTCGGCGTGGCGATCAGCCGTCTGGATGAGGCCGAGGCGCGTGCGACGCTGGCGGAGCTGGAACGACTCGGCGAAAGCGGCGGCGATTAACATGGCGCTGGCGTTCGTCGATGATTTTCGCGATCCGGCGCGGGCACAGACCCTGGCGGCGCGCATCGCCCGGCGCACGACGCGGCCGTGGACGATCATGGAAGTCTGCGGCGGTCAGACGCACGCGATTGTCAGATATGGCATCGAAGCGCTTCTGCCCGACACGATCAAACTTCTCCATGGTCCGGGATGCCCGGTCTGTGTGACACCGCAGCCGGTGATCGACCGCGCCATCGCGCTGGCGCTTGACCATCATGTCACGCTCTGTTGTTTTGGCGATATGATGCGGGTGCCGGGACGGCGCGGCAGTTTGCAGGCCGCGCGCGGGCAGGGGGCGGATGTGCGCGTGGTCTATTCGCCGCTGGACGCCGTTGTGCTGGCCGAGCGCGAGCCACACCGGCATGTCGTCTTCCTTGCCGTCGGATTTGAAACCACCGCGCCGGCGCATGCGTTGGCGGTCCGTCGGGCGCATGATACCGGCCTTTCCAACTTCTCCGTCTTGAGCGCGCAGGTGCTGATCCCGCCGGCAATGGCCGCGGTTCTGGCGCCCGGCGGAGCGCAGGTGCAGGGTTTTCTGGCGGCCGGGCATGTCTGCACCGTGACCGGAAACAGCGCTTACCACGCTCTGGCTGCCACCTATCGCGTGCCGATCGTTGTCACCGGCTTCGAACCCCTCGACATCCTGCGCGGAATCCTGTCCTGTGTCGAACTGCTCGAAGCGGGACGCGTCGAAGTGGTCAACGAATATGCGCGCAGTGTGCGCGAGGGCGGCAATCCGGCGGCGCGTGCGCTCGTGGACGAGGTCTTTCAGATCGTCGATGCCGAGTGGCGCGGCCTGGGTGTGATTCCCCGGAGCGGTCTGCGGTTGGCGGACGAATACCGCGACCTTGATGCCGAGGCGCGTTTTGCGCTCTCGGACGCCCCGGATGCCGAGCCCTCGAATTGTCCCAGCGGCGATGTTCTGCGCGGCATCCTCGATCCGCGCGCGTGTTCGCATTTTGGGACAATCTGCACCCCCGAGCATCCATTGGGCGCGACGATGGTCTCCGGCGAGGGGGCCTGTGCCGCCTACTTCCATTATGGCCGACGGGTGGCGGCCCATCCGACAGGGGAGACGCAACAATGAACACGGAATCTGCCCATCCCGGCGGCCTGGCCTGTCCGGTGCCCGCGTCCGAACCGACGATCACGATGGCGCACGGTGGCGGTGGGCGGTTGATGCATGAACTGATCGAGCGCATCTTTCTGGCCGATCCGTCGATATCTTCCACACTCCACGACGGCGCGGTGACGCCCTGTCACTCCGGCCGTCTGGCCTTCACCACCGACTCATTTGTCGTCCGGCCGCTTTTCTTTCCCGGCGGCGACATCGGTTCACTGGCGGTCTATGGCACGGTCAACGATCTGGCGATGTGCGGCGCGCTTCCCGACGCCTTGAGCGTGGGCGTGATTCTCGAGGAGGGCTTTCCGATTTCCGATCTTACGCGAATCGTCCGCTCAATGCGCGCGGCGGCCCACGCGGCCGGTGTCCGACTGCTGACCGGCGACACCAAGGTGGTCGAGCATGGCCACGGCGACGGCATCTACATCAACACCAGTGGTATTGGTTGGGTCGACGATCGGGTGGAGATCGCGCCGGCGCGGATACGACCCGGCGACGCGATCCTTGTCAGCGGCGATCTGGGACGTCACGGGATCGCCTTGATGGCGGTGCGCGAAGGGCTGCGCTTCGAATGCCCAATCGTGTCGGACTGCTCGCCTCTCCACGCTCCGGTCCTCGATCTTCTGGCCGCGGGCATCCCGGTTCACTGCCTGCGCGACCTGACCCGCGGGGGGCTGGCCAGCGCCTTGGTCGAGTTGGCGGACGCATCGGGTTGCCGGTTTCAGATCGACGAAGGAGCGATCGCGGTGGCCGATGAAGTGCGCGGCGCCTGCGAAATTCTCGGTCTCGATCCTCTGCACATTGCCAACGAGGGGCGTTTCTGCGCCTTTGTGCCCGCCGACTGCGCCGAGCGGGCGCTGGCCATCCTGAGCCGGCACCCGGTCGCCTCCGGCGCCGGCCGGATCGGCACAGTGTCCGACACGCGTGACCGGCTGGTCGTGCTGCGAACCGTGATCGGCACCGAGCGGATCATCGACATGCCTACCGGCGAGCTTTTGCCACGAATCTGCTGAACCGCCGCTTGAAACACCCCGGCGCGTGAGTTAGTTTCCCTTGCCTGAATACTTCGTCTGCGCGGGCAGACGGACGCCCCTTCACGGAGGAACAGAATGCGCGCATTGGTCTCCGGTCTGCTGACGGCCGTTGTGGCGGCCGTCCTGGTGCTCGGCTGCGGGAAAAGCGGCCCCGAACCGTCGTCGCAAGCGAAGAAGGAATTCACCGTCGGCGTCTCGCTTCTGACCCGCACGCATCCGTTCTATCAGGAACTCGAAGCGGGCCTGACCGACGCGGCCGCGGCGGCGGGGTACACGCTGATTGTCACCGCCGGCGAGTTCGATGTCGCGCGCCAGAAGGATCAGTTGGGCGAGTTCATCGTGCGCAAGGTCGATGCCATCATCGTCGCGCCCTGCGATTCCAAATCAATCGGCACCGCGGTCAAGGTTGCCAATGACGCCGGCATTCCGGTCTTCACCGCCGACATCGCCTGCCTCGCCGAGGGTGTGCGGATCGTCTCGCATGTGGCCTCCGACAATGTCGCCGGCGGCGCGCTGGCCGCCCAGGCGCTGGCGCAGGCGCTTGGCGGCCAGGGGAACGTGGCGATCATCGACCATCCCGAAGTCGAGTCGGTCATCCAGCGCGTGCGCGGTTTCGAGGAGGAACTGGTCAAACATCCCGGCATGCGCATCGTCGCCAAGCTTTCCGGTCGCGGAATGAAAGACCAGGCGATGAAAACCACCGAGGATATCCTGCAGGCGCATCCCGATCTGAATGGGATCTTTGGCATCAATGACGACTCGGCACTGGGCGCGTTGGCGGCCATCGAAAAGGCGGGCAAACTCGGAAGTGTGCGTGTGGTCGGCTTCGATGCCGTCCCCGAAGCGCGCGCGGCGATCCAGGCCGGCAAGATCGTTGCCGATGTGATCCAGCAGCCGCGCGTGATCGGGCAGAAGACCATCGAGGCGATCCGGGCCTACATGTCCGGCGCCGCTGTCGCGCCGCAGGTTCTGGTGCCCTGCGATCTGTTCACCGCGGCCAGCGCGTCGTAGCGCCGGCCACGCGAGGCATATACGAGCTTATCCTCCATCGCTGACAGCGGCGCGCCGCTTCTGTGCGCCACCGGCATTCACAAGGCCTTCCCCGGCGTGGTCGCGCTACGGGGCGCCGGGTTTGAATTGCGCACGGGGGAAATCCACGCCCTCCTCGGCGCCAACGGCGCCGGAAAGAGCACGCTGGTTAAGATCCTCACCGGTGTGCAGAGCGCCGACGCCGGGGATATTCAGCTGGAGGGCCGACCGATTCAATTCCGGCGTCCCGGCGACGCGATCGCCGCCGGCATCGCCACTATCTATCAGGAATTTTCACTGGTTCCCGCGCTCACGGTGCGCGAGAACCTGTTGCTGGGACGGGAATCCCCGCGGCGCGGTTTCATCGATGCCGCCGCCGAACGCGCGCTGGCCCGTTCGGTGCTCGACCGGCTGGGTGTCGATCTGCCATTGGAGACCCCGGTGCGCGATCTGAGCATCGGGCATCAGCAGTTGGTGGAGATCGGGCGTGCGTTGATCCGCGAGGCCCGCATTCTCATCCTCGATGAGCCGACGGCATCGCTCTCGCCGCATGAGGCGGGCCGTCTGGCCGGCATCCTGCGCGAGCTGGCCGCGCGCGGCATCGGCATCATCTTCATCAGTCACCGGCTCGAGGAGATCCTCGCATTCTCCGATCGGGTCACCGTCATGCGCGACGGCCAGACCGTGCCGGCGCGCGAGACCGCCGCGCTGGATCGCGACACGTTGATTGAGATGATGGTCGGGCTGTCGCTGGCCGAGGAGTTCCCGCCGCGCGACTCTCACCCGGGAGAGATTGCGCTGGAGGTGCGTCGCCTGACCGGCGCGCGCGTCTCCGACATCTCGTTTGCGGTCCGTCGCGGCGAGGTGCTGGGGCTGGGCGGCCTGGTCGGCGCCGGACGCACCGAATTGGCACGGCTGGTCTTCGGCGCCGACCCGATGACATCCGGCGAGATCATCATCGACGGCCGACCGGCGCGGATTCGAAATCCCCGCGATGCCATTGCCGCCGGCCTTTGTCTGCTGACCGAGGACCGCAAGTCGCAGGGACTGGTTCTGTCCCTCTCGGCGCTCGGCAACTTCGCGCTGGGTAACATGGCCGCGTGGTCACGCGCGGGGTGGATCGACAGCGGGCGCGAAGGCGCGCGATTTTCCGAGCGGGCGGGCGAATTGAAACTGCGTCTCAGTTCGCCGGCGCAACCGGCGCGCGACCTCTCGGGCGGCAATCAACAGAAGCTCCTGGTGGCGCGCTGGCTGGAGACCAACGCCCGTGTCCTGATCTTCGATGAACCGACACGTGGGATCGATGTCGGCGCCAAGCATGAGATGTACCTTCTCATCCGCCGGTTGGCGGCGCAGGGGAAGGCGATTGTCGTCATCTCCTCGGAATTCCCCGAACTGCTCGGATTGTGCGATCGCATTCTGGTCATGCGCCGCGGTCAGATCGCCGGCGAAATCGTCAACACCGAGACGGCCTCCGCCGAAACCATCATGGCGCTGGCCGTTTGATTCGATGATGTACGCTCGCCCTCTACATCACTGGCGTGGCCGTCTGGTCGGTCTCCTGAGCGACTATGGGATGCTCGGTGTGCTCGTCATCTTGGGTATCTTCTTCTCCATCCTCACCGTGGCCGATCAGTACCCGACTGGCTCCGATGCCGCGGCGACGGTGGCTGAGTCGATCGCGGCGCGGGGCACCTCCGCGCAGGATGTGTTGATCGTGGGCCGCGCCACGCATGAGGACAGTCTGTTCGCCGCGCATCTGCGGCAGTTGCTGGAATCGCGGGGGCAGACCGTCGCCGGTGTCCTCTTCGGCGAACCCTCCGCGATCCGTGAGCGGCTGGGACAGGGCGCGGGGGCGGCGTTGGTCGCCGCTCCGGCGGCCCTGCGGTCGATTCTGGAAGGGCTGCGTCAGGGCACGCCCGAGCTGGCGGCGCTGACGCTGGTGACGCCGGCGCCTTCGCGGTGGCCCACCTTTCTACTGGCCGACAACCTGCGCAATGTCGCCAATCAGATCGCGGTGATCGCGATCATTGCGATCGGTATGACCATGGTCATCATCGCCGGCGGAATTGACCTGTCGGCGGGCAGTCTGATCGCGCTGTCGGCGGTGTTAACCGCCTGGTTCATCGAAGCCATGGGCGGTCATGCCGCCTCCACCGGCGGCATGATCCTCGCCTCGCTGGGCGCGATCGTCGTCTGCGGGCTGGCCGGCGCGTTCAGCGCCTGGATGATCACCGGTTTTCGTATTCCGCCCTTTATCGCCACGCTGGCAATGATGCAGGTCGGCGCCGGCGTCGCTTACATCATCTCGCAGGGTTTGCCCATCTATCAGATTCCCGATGGCTTTGTCTGGCTGGGACGCGGCACCGAGCCGCTCTTGCGCATTCCGCACGCGGTTCTGTTGATGATTGCGCTCTATGCGATTGCGCACCTGGTGATGACGCGCACCGTTTTCGGTCGTTACATCTACGCCGTCGGCGGCAATCCGGAAGCGGCGCGTCTGGCGGGCGTGCGCGTCCATCGCATCCAGTATGCGGTCTACACCCTCTGCGGCGCGCTGGCGGGGCTGGGCGGCGTGATCATGGCGTCGCAACTGAAAAGCGGGGCGCCGACTTACGGCGCGGGCTACGAACTGAATGTCATCGCCGCGGTCGTGGTCGGCGGCGCCAGTCTCAGCGGCGGCGAAGGACGAGTCCTCGGTACGCTGATCGGCGCGCTGGTCATCGGCGTTATCCAGAACGGCATGAATCTTACCAACGTTGAGAGTTACACGCAGAAGGTGGTGTTGGGGCTGGTCATCCTGGCGGCGGTCCTGATCGATCAACTGAAGCACCGCGGCATGGCGCGCGGCTGGCGCTTTCTGCGCCGTCCGACGGTTGCGTCCGAGCGCGACAAATCCTGATGCACGGCATACCCTGGAGGGGATCAAGATGAATCGATGGATAATGACACTGGCGGCGATGGCGCTGACCGCGGCGGTGGTGGCGCGCGCGCAGACACCGGGCACGGCGACACCGATTGAAAAGCCGATGCTCTATGTGGTCGGGACCTCGCATCTGGACACGCAATGGCGCTGGGACATCCGCACCACGATCAACGAATATGTGCCGGCCACCTTCGCCGACAACTACAAGTTGTTGGACCTCTACCCCGGCTATGTCTTCAGCTTCGAAGGTTCCTTCCGCTACCAGCTACTGCGGGAGTACCGCCCCGACTTGTACGCACGTCTGGGACCGTACATCCGGTCCGGGCAGTGGCGCGTGACCGGTAGCTGGGTGGATGCGGTCGATGTCAATCTGCCGTCGTTCGAGTCCCTAGTGCGCCATACCCTTTACGGCAATGGATTCTACAAACGCGAGTTTGGGGTCAAAAGTCATGACATCTACCTGCCCGACTGCTTCGGCTTTGGCTTCGCGCTGCCGTCGATCGCGGCGCACTGCGGCTTGAAGAGCTTTTCGACGCAAAAGCTCACCTGGGGCTCCTGGATCGGGACGCCCTTTGACATCGGCGTCTGGGAAGGAGTCGATGGCTCATCGCTGGTGGCGGCGGTCAATCCGGGCGAGTATGTCAGCAAGATCGAAGGCGACCTGACGCGCGACACGCTTTGGCTTGCGCGCGCCGAGGCGCAGCGCAAGTCCTCTGGACTGGGGGCGGCGTTGCGCTACTTCGGTACCGGCGACACCGGCGGCGCGCCCGATTCCAATTCCGTGGCGCAATTGGCCCGCTCGCTGGACTCTGATGGTCCGCTGGCGGTGAAAAGCATCGCGCCCGGTGACATCGTGGATGTTGTTGCCCAGGCCGACCGCACCAGATTGCCGCGCTACAAAGGCGAGCTGGTTATGACCCGCCACGGAGTCGGCTGCTACACCTCACAGGCGGCGATGAAACGCTGGAACCGCCGCAATGAGCTGCTCGCCGACGCCGCCGAACGGGCGCTGGTGATCGGCTCGCTGTTCGGCGGCATCCAATATCCGCGCGCGGCGCTGGAAGAGACCTGGACCCGCTTCCTCTGGCATCAATTTCACGACGACTTGACCGGCACCAGCATCCCCGAGGCGTACCAATTCTCCTGGAACGATGAGGTCCTCACGCAGAACCGTTTCGCCGGCATGCTTGAGCATGCAATCGAGGCCATCAGTCCCGCGCTCGATACCCGCGCCAAGGGTGCGCCGGTTGTCGTGTACAACCCCGTCGGATTTGCGCGCGAGGACTTGGTCGAAGCGGCGGTGCGTTTCCCGGCCGGCGCGCCGGTAGCGGTGCGCGTCTATGACTCGCAGGGCGCTGAAGTCCCGGCGCAGGTGCTGGGGCGAAGCGGTGATACGGTGCATGTTCTCTTCCCGGCACGTGTCCCGTCGGTTGGTCTGGCCGTCTACGATGTCCGTCCCGCCTCGGCCCCTCTGCCGGCCTCCGGCGCGTCCGCCACACCCACGACACTGGAAAATCGCCGCTACCGAGTGACATTGAACGCCGTCGGCGATGTCGCCTCGATCTTTGACAAACGCTACGAGCGCGAGTTGCTCGCCGCCCCGATCCAGTGGCAACTGCTTTTCGACAAGCCGAACGCCTGGCCGAGCTGGGAAATCGACTACGATGAAGTCCAGGCTCCGCCGCGAGCGGTTGTCGGCGGCGAACCGCAGGTGCAAGTGATGGAGAACGGGCCGGTGCGCGCCAGCGTACGCATCACCCGCCGTCATGGCCAATCGGAATTCCGCACCACCATCTCGCTGGCCGACGGCGATGCGGGCGACATGGTCCGTTTCGACGCCGAAATCGATTGGGCCGAGAAGGAGACTCTGCTGAAGGCGGCCTTCCAACTGGCCTGTCCCAACGAACATATCACTTACGACATCGGTCTCGGCACGATCGAGCGGGGACTGAATCATCCGAAACTGTACGAAGTTCCCGGTCAGCAGTGGGCCGACATGACCTCGACCACCGGCGATTACGGTGTCGCGATTCTCAACGATTCCCGCTACGGCTGGGATCACCCGGATTCGCACACCGTGCGTCTGTCGTTGATTCACACACCCGGTGTCTATGACTCCTGGTCCTGGGTGGGCGATCAACGTTCGCAGGATATCGGCACTCATCACGTGGCGTTTGCGGTCATCGGGCATCGCGGCGACTGGCGCGAGGGCGCGGTGGCGGCGCAGGCGGCCGCTTTCAATCAGCCATTGATCGCCTTTCAGACCGAGAGCCACGGCGGCGCGGACTCACCCTTCGCATTGATGCAAGTCGAGACCTACTCCTCCGATGGCCGCGTTTTGTCCGGCCCCGGCGCGGTGCACCTCAATTGCGTCAAGGCGGCGGAACAAAGCGATGAGATTGTGATTCGTCTGCGCGAGACCGCCGGTCTGGCCGCGCCCGATGTGCGGGTGCGTTGCGCCTTCCCGATTGTCGCCGCGCGGGAAGTCAACGGCGCCGAGGAACCGCTCGGCGAAGCGGTTGTTCGCGAGGGGGTCCTGACGACATCGCTGGGCGCCTATCAACCGCGCGCCTTCGCCATTCGGATCGCCGCGCCCAAGTCCCTGACGGTCGCACCCCCGCGTTGCCGCCCGATCGAATTGCCGTTTGACCTCGATGGGATTTCGCTTGATACGGACCGTCGCGATGGCGACTTCGACAACGGACGCACGCTTGCCGGCGAACTCCTGCCGGACACGGTGCTGGATCACGACATTCCTTTTGTCACCGGGCCGAAATCCGCCGGGGCGTTCAATGTCGTCGTCTGCCGTGGGCAGGAATTGGCCCTGCCGGCCGGTGATTACAACCGTTTGCATCTGCTCCTGACCAGTGTCGGCGGTCCCGCGGAAGCGAGATTCAGGATCGATGGACGCGACACCAGTTTCTGGGTGCAGGACTATGCCGACTACATCGGCCAGTGGGACAGTCGCCTGGTGGCCGGACGACTGGTGGAGGAGCCGGGGCTGATCGCGCCGGCCTACATCCTGCGCCAGCCGGTCGGCTGGTATGGGACACACCGCCACAGCGCGCGCGGTGACAACGAGGCGTATCAGTTCACCTACCTCTATCACGCGCGCCTGCCCTTGCCCCGGGGCGCCCAGCGCATCACGCTGCCGGACAATCCGCGTTTGCGCCTCTTTGCGATGACCGCCGCCGGCGCCGCCTACGATGATATTCGCCCGGCGGCTCCGCTCTATGATGTGGCCAACGCGACCATTGCGCGCATCGCCGCGCCGCGCACGGCCTTTGTCGACAGTCTCGTCGTCTCGCTGTCCAGTCCGTCGCCCGCGATTGAGCTGCGCTACACGCTCGATGGCAGCGACCCGTCCGAATCTTCTCCGCTGTACGCCGGGCCCATCACCCTGACGGCCACCGCCACGGTCAAGGCGCGGGCGTTCTCGGACCAAGCCGACGACGCACATGTGGCGCAAGCCACCTATGCGCTGTTGGGTTTCGAGGAACCGGTTACGGTGACCAAGACCGCACTGGGCCTGGCCTGCGACTATTTCGAAGGCACGTGGGACAGTCTCCCCGACTTTGCAACCCTGAAGCCCGCGCGGCAAACGGTTCTCGATTCGGTCTCCCTGCCGCCGTTTGCGCGCGAAGAGGATTTCGGCCTCATCGCCCGCGGCTACATCACCGTCCCAGTCGATGGTTTGTATGACTTCTACCTCAGTTCCGATGACGGCAGCGATCTTGCGTTGGCCGACACCGTGCTCATCGACAACGATGGTCTGCATGGCATGGGCGAAGTCGGCGGCGCCATCGGTCTGCGCGCCGGGACCTATCCGCTACTGGTGCGCATGTTCCAGAAGAAAGGGGGACGTGGTCTGGTACTGCTGGTCGAAGGCCCGGGGATGCACCGTCAGGAAGTGCCCGCCGCCTGGTTTAGTCATTCCCCTGACGGCAAGCACAAGCGGAAGTAGTCTATCCCGACATTGCAGTTGAAGTGAAAGCCGCCCGGAGCAACCTCCGGGCGGCTTTCTGCGACAGGATTCATCCGGTTTGCCTCCGCAGTCACAGGCGGGCAGCGCGCCGAATCGTGTCAATATCTGTGCGGCTTGACGGCGAACCGACGCGGGAAGTAGCGCCGTCGCCGTATTTTGGTGGAGTGGGGCGAAGTCCTTCCGAATTGAGGTAATGATATGCCGCGTCCGACCTTCCGATCCGCCGCTCTGTGTGTTGCCGCCATCGTGCTGTTGACCGGATTCTGGCTCTCTCCCGCCAGTGATGCCGGACGAATGCAGCCGGACTTAACGGCGCCGGGCGATCTGTACCTAGTGACATTGGCGCAGGAAGCCGACGCGCGCGCACTGCGCGATCTTGGATGCGACGCGCTCCTGCAATTCGGCAACGACTATCTGGTTCTCGTTCCATCCCGCGTTGCCATGCCGTCGGAGTTCAGCCCGTCGTTGCTGGCCGCCAGCGTGACCCGCGCGGAATTGGCGCTGGATCGCCGTCGCGACGATGTGAACGTTGCACGTCATCGACTCCTCTATGAGCGCGACGACATCCGGCTGTTGTGGGTCGACCCCGACGCGCTGCGGCCATCCGACGAGACCCCCGATCTCCTGCCGGTCGCCGACCACGCCGCCGAGATTGTCTATACGCCGGCAGAAATCCCGGCAGCCCCGCAGGTGATGGAAGTCGCCGCCGATCTCGATTCGCTGGCGGCGTTGATCTCGCAGGACTCGCTGCTGGCCTATGTGTCCCGTCTGCAGGCGTTTTACCGCCGCACCGCGGGCACCGATTCGGTCCTGGCCGCGCGCAACTGGATCCATGCGAAGTTTGCGTCGTTTGGATACGATTCGATCTACAACGATCTGTTCTACGCCAATGTCTTCGGCGGCAACAAGCCCTGCTATAATGTGGTGGCCACCAAGATCGGGACGCTCTATCCCGATCGCCACCTGATCGTCGGCGCGCACCACGACGGGGTCAGCGCGTCGCCGGCGGCCGATGACAACGGCACTGGCACCGCCGCGGTGCTGGAAATCGCCCGCATCCTTTACGATATCCCCACCGACGTCAGCATCATCTACATCACCTTTGACGCCGAGGAATACGGCCTTCATGGCGCGTATCATTACGCCAACACCGCGTTCGCCGAAGGGCAGAAGATTGTCCTCATGTTCAACATGGACATGATCGGGCATTACACCAACACCAACCGGGCGCGGGTGTACCATGGACCGGTGACGCGCTTCGCCCAGCAGTGGATCAATATGGCCGGGCCGATGGTCGGCATCACCGGGTACCTCTCCGGCAACAGCGGCGGCTCCGATCACTACCCCTTCATTCAGAGGGGGTACGAGGCGCTCTTTCTGCATGAGTACGATTTTTCGACGGTCTACCACTCGGCGCGTGACAGCATCGCCTACATAAACTTCGACTATTTCACGCGCATGACGAAGGCCTCGATCGCCACGATCTATTCCGTCAATCGCGACATCGACAACGACGGCATCTGGAATGCGTCCGACAATTGCCCGTTTGTCACCAGCGCCGACCAGAGCGATCCCGACGGCGATGGCCTCGGCACGCCGTGCGATAACTGCCCAATAGTGGCCAACCCCGCGCAGACCGAAAGCGACGGTGACGGGGTGGGCGACGCCTGCGACAACTGCCTGGCGGTGGCCAATTCGAGCCAGACCAATTCCGACGCCGACAGTCTCGGCGATGCCTGCGACAACTGTGATCTGGTCGCCAACGCCGATCAGACCGACCGCGACAGCGACAACGTCGGCGACGCCTGCGATCGCTGCCCCGACAACTGGGACCCCACACAGTTTGACTACGACCGCGACGGCATCAACGATGCCTGCGACAACTGCGACTTCCGCGCCAACCCGGGTCAGCTCGATTCCGACGGCGATGGGGTCGGCGACGCCTGCGACAACTGTCCGCTGGTGGTCAATCCCGATCAGGCGGATGGCGAAAACGAGGGTGCGGGCGACGGCATCGGCAACGCCTGCGACAATTGCCCGATGGTGGTTAACGCCAGCCAGGCCAATGGCGACGGCGACCCGCTCGGCGACGCCTGCGACAATTGCACGGCGGTGGCCAACGCCAATCAATTGGATCCCGACACCGACGGGATCGGGAGCGCCTGCGACAACTGCCCGACGACCGCGAACGCCGGTCAGGAGGACACCGATCGGGATGGAACCGGTGACGCCTGCGATCTGTGCACTTGCATCTGCGCCGGCGACCCCTCCTGCGACGGAATTCACACCGTGCTGGACGTGATCGCGGTGCTGGACCGCGCCTTCCGCAACGTCGACGCGATGGCCGATCCGCTCTGCGCGCCGCACCAGGGAACCATCGATGGCCGCACCGACGTGGACTGCTCCGGCGCGACCGACATCGTCGATGTCACCCGGATGATCAGTGTCGCCTTCCGCGGGCTGGATCCGGAATCTGAATTCTGCCAACCCTGTCAACCGTAGGACCGCGCGCCGCGACGGTCGGGGAGGGAGAGGAGATGGAGACCAAGGTGAACATGTTTGAAGTGGAAATCCCGGGCTGCGGCTGGGTGGCCTGGGGAACGCATCTCAACGAGATCGCACCGCTTCTGCCGGCGACGCACACGGTGACGCGCCACGCGCACCCCGAACGTCCGGAGTATGCCCCGGGGGAATGCGCGCGACGCACCGCCGTTGTGACCACCGAGGGGCTGGTCTGCGGCTTTGAGGCGGTCGCGCAGATCAATTTCCGCGACGATCGCCTGTGCGCGGTGCATTACCATTTCCCGCAGGCCGAGCCGGGCGACTCCGAATCCTTCTGCGCCGTCGTCGACTGCCTCAAGCGTAAACTGACCCGCCAACTCGGCGAACCGGTCACGGACACCCACGTTAACGATCGCCTGACCATCGACTACAAATGGGTCGCCGATGGACTGCACGTGGAAGTTCGCGCCTGCCTCGAGGGCGAAGACGAGTTGACGCTGCTGGCCAACGATCCATCGGCCTGTCCCTGGTGCAAGTAGGCCGACGCGCAGCCTCCGTTCACAGAGGACGCCGGCTCCGTGCGGAGGCGGCATTTGTACGGCCGGGGCCGCTATGCCCCGCTCAAACTCCGCGGTTCGGCGCCAGAATACCCACCAGCGGATTGAGCGACAGCGACACCAGCATGCCGATGGTCCCGGCCTGGGGCGGCGGCGTGCCGGTCGCGTAGAGCGTCAGGCAGGTCCCCAGGCCGCCAACCGATGAGATGATCGCGCCCGCCTTGGTCATCCGCGGCGAAACAAGTCCCCACACAAACGGCCCCAGAAAGGCCGCGCCCATCGCACCCCACGAAATCGAAAGAATCGAGACGATCGTCGCCGGCTTGAAGTAGGCGAGGATGACCGAGAGGATCACGAAGAAGCCGCTGCCGATCCGCATCAGCGTCGTCAGCCCCCGGTCGCTGACATCGCGGTTGATGAATCCGGCGTAGAGGTCCTTGGCCACCGAGGAACTGGAGATCAAAACCAGCGCCGCCAGCGTCGACATCGAGGCCGACAGGATCAGAAGCAACATCAGGACCGACAGCGAGCCGGGAATGACATTGGTGAGAAACTCGGGCATGAGCGCATCGAAGATGGGACGTCCGTTCTGGAAGGCGCCGGGCGCTGTCTCCGGCGACAGGAAGAGCCGCGCGGTCGCGCCGGTGAAGTAGGCGGTGACGGCGATCAGGATGGAAAACGCCGTCGAGGCGACCATGCCGATGCGGATGGCCTGCCGGTCTTTGATGGCGTAGAACTTTTGCACCAATTGCGGCATGGCATAAGGCGCCACGCTGGTCAGAAATACCAGCGAAAACAGGGGCCAGAAACCAGGCGGACCCACCGGCGCGGCAAGCCGGGGATCGACCGCGCGCAGTTGCGCGATGATCGCATCCAGTCCGCCGGCGCGGCCGACGGTGCTCGTGATGAGCACAAACGAGCCCGCCGCCATGATAATGCCAAAGATGACATCGATCATCGTCATCGACCTGTAGCCGCCCAGGACCAGATAGAAGGCGGTGAATACTCCCATAAAGATGAGTGCCGCGGTGTAGTCGATGCCGAAGTTGACTTTGAATAGGTACGATAGTCCGATGAAGACGGCGGCGGAGTAGGGCACGAGAAACACGAAGATGGCGATGGAGCTGTACAGCTTCAACCCGCGGCTCCGGTAGCGCTTCTCGAAATACTCCGGCATCGTCTGGACCTGGTAGTCGACCGACATGCGTTTGATCCGGTAACCCATCAGCCACCAGACTCCGAGCACGCCGACCAACGCGTTGCCCACCGCGATCCAAAGTCCCGAAAGCCCGAAGTCCCAGCCGATCTTGCCGGCAAAACCGATGAAGAGCACCGCCGAGAAGTAGGCCGCGCCGTAGGTGAAGGCGGTCATGTACGGACCGATCGTGCCGCCGCCGAGAAAGTAGTCGGCAAACGAGCGTGTCTTGCGCAGGCCAAGGATGCCGATGGTGATGATCATCAGCGCGAAGGCGGCTACGATCAGGTAGCGGAATGTCATACGCCTCCCGTCAGAACTTCAGCATCATCTCAAAACGCGCCCAGCCGTATCCGTCGGCGCCGTCGAAGTAGAACTCGCCGGGCTCGAACCGCTCCCACTGCATGTGCCCGGACAAGTGGGGGGTCAGTTGATAGCTCAACTTCGCGATCACCAGATCGCCGCGGACATTCCCCGCGCCGCCGGGGAAGGCGCGCGTCGGGGCGCCATGCTCCGGTGCCGTCAGATGATGATAGTCCAGCGCCAACAGCAGATCGGGCGAAATCGGGATGGCGGTCCGGGCAAAGAAGGAGGAGAGGTTGGTCCAATAGGCGACACCGCGCTCGCGAGTCAGCGTGTAGATGTACGATTCGCTCCATTTGGGCCAGCGGCCGAAGAGCGGATCCCAGCCCTCGTCCTTGGCTGTGGTGAAATCATCGCCGCTGAGGTGGATCATCCCCGCGGCGAACGCGCGCGGCAGTTTCTCCGGCCAGCCTGTCCGGTACTCGCCGTAGGCGTAGCCGCCTATCGCGCGGTGATCCTCATCGCCGACAGTGCCAAACTGCGCCGCCGCTTCCACCACCGCGGTCAATTGCGCGGAGAGCGGCGTCTGCAGATGCAGCCCGGGGGCGTGAATGCCGCGCTCCGGCAGCGAGGCGCCATTGTTGCGCGCGTGCTTATAGATGTAGTATGCCTGCCAGCCCACCTTCCGCCACGCGCCGCTTAGGTGTGCCACGATTGCCCGTTCCTCCTGCTCCAGGAGTCTGGCGTACTGATCATGGATCAGCGGCAGGTACTTGTCCTGTTCCGGCTGATCGACATAGACCAGCGTCAGTGTGTGCCCCTTGCCCATCGTGGCATCGACGCGCGCGGCGTTGAAGTAGATCGACCGCGACCCATCCAGCGGTGTCCCCTCGGCGAAGATGAACCACTCGCCGAAAGTGATCTCCTGCCGCCCGAGTTTCAGACTGATCGGCGTGCCGCCGACGCTGTCCCACTTGAGGTAGAGCAGGTCGACGAAGACCTCGTGCCAGGTGAAATCGGTGTTTTCCGGCACAAAGTGGTAGCGGAATTCGTTGGTCAGACGCGCGGTCAGCTCCCATTGCGGGCGCGGGAAACTTTGCAACATCACACTGAGGCGGTTGCGGTATTAACTGGTCCCGCCCCCCGTATCGGCGCTCAATGTCGTGGCGCGGTCGGTGTTCTCGATGCGCATCCGCTGGGTGATGGTGAGACGGAGCTGATCCGAGAGGTCGACGGCGCGGGTCGATGGGCCACCCATCAGGACAACCAGCGCGCAGACGAAAGTGAATGACCGTACAAGTCGCATTCCGAGGCACTCCTTGGGAGTAACCTAGGACCGGCTCCGGGCACAGAGCAACGCAGCATCACGCACAGATGGCCCATGCGCAAAGAGTTTGACAGAGGCAATGCGGAGAGAAACGCTGCCGCTTCACGCCGCGGGAGGCGGCGTGAAGACGACTGCGAGCAAATCGATGGAGATTGACCGAACGGTCAGGCGGTCTGCAGCGACGCCTGACGGCGCTTTTCGGTGCGCTTGCGCTCCTCGGCGTCGAGAATCGCCTTGCGCATGCGGATCGACTTCGGCGTCACTTCGACCAACTCATCCTCGGCGATCCACTCCAGCGCCTGGTCGAGCGTCAACAGTCGCGGCGCGTTGAGCACCACGCTCTGATCCTTGCTGGCGGCGCGGTGGTTGGTCAACGCCTTGCTCTTGGTGGGATTGCAGGGGAGATCATCGGGGCGCGAGTTTTCGCCGACAATCTGCCCCTGGTAGACCATCTGCATCGGCTCGACAAACAGGACGGCCCGCTCCTGGAGTTTTTCCATCTGGTAAGCGGTGACCGCGCCGGTCTCCATGCTCACCAGCGAACCGCGGAAGCGCGAGGCGATCTCGCCCTTCCAGGGACCATAGCCGGAAAACCGCGACGCCATGATGCCCAAGCCGCGCGTGTCGGTGAGAAAATCGGTGCGGTAGCCGATCAGGCCGCGGGTCGGGATGGCAAACTCCAGGCGCGCCAGCCCTGCGCCGTTGTTTTCCATGTGGACGATTTCACCCTTGCGGCGCGCAATTTTTTCCATCACCACGCCCTGGTATTCCTCGGGGACATCGATGATGAGCTGCTCCATCGGCTCCAGCACCGCGCCATTGTCGCCGATGTGGGTAATGACCTCCGGACGCGAGACACACAGTTCCAGTCCTTCGCGCCGCATCTCCTCGATGAGGATGGCCAGATGCAGCTCGCCGCGTCCCGACACCTTGACCCCGTCGGCGCGGCCGATGTCCTCGTAGCGCAGCGCCACATTGGTGCGGCACTCGCGCTGCAGCCGTTCCTTCAGCTGCCGCAGCATGATCGCCTTGCCCTCCTTGCCGGAGAAGGGCCCGCTGTTGACGAGGAAGAACATCGAGACGGTCGGTTCTTCGATTTCCAGCGGCTTGAGCGCGGACGCGTCATCGCCGGCGGCGGCAAAGGTGTCGCCGATGCCGATTTCCTCCGGGCCGGCGATCCAGACGATGTCCCCCGCCGACACCGAGTCGACCTCGACCCGCTCCAGGCCGCGGGTCACCCACATGTGCACGCCCTTCTCGCTGGTGCGCGCGATCTCGTCCCAGCCGGCGTCCGGGTCTCCCGGTTTGCGCCAGCGGGTCACGACCCGGGTGAAATCGCCGCCACGGTCCAGTTGGCCCTGCAAAACACGTCCACAGCCGATCTGGCCGATATAGTCGCTCCAGCCCAGCGTGCTGATCTGCATCAGGAAGGGGGCCCCGGGATCGACCTTCGGCGCCGGCACATGCTCGATGATGGTCTCGAAGAGGGGGTCGATGCCCTGATTGTGCGCATCGTGCGTCAGATCGCGCACCAGCCACCCGGCGAGGCCGGAGCCATACAGCACCGGGAAGTGCGCCTGCTCATCGGTGGCGCCCAATTCGATGAAGAGGTCAAACGTCTTGTTGAGGGCATCCAGCGGACGGGCGTTGGGACGGTCGACCTTGTTGATGATGACGATCGGGCGCAGCCCCAGACGCAACGCGCGCATCAGCACATAGCGTGTCTGCGGCATCGGCCCCTCGTTGGCGTCGACCAGAAGCAACACTGAATCGACCATCGAGAGCACCCGCTCGACCTCGCCGGAAAAATCGGCGTGGCCGGGCGTGTCGATGATGTTAATCAGGTAATTTCGCCAGTTGACCGTGCAGTGCTTGGCGCGGATGGTGATGCCGCGCTCACGCTCCAGCTCGTGGCTGTCCATCAGCCGGTTGGCGACCTGCTCGTTGTCGCGAAACAGGTGCGCCGCCTGAAAGATGGCGTCGATCAGCGTGGTCTTGCCGTGATCGATATGCGCAATGATCGCCAGGTTGCGGATGTGAGTGGCGCTGGTCATCGATTGCGTCCTGCCCCTTTGTCGTTACACGTTCTCCTTCACACTTCTCCCGGACAGAGATAGAGGCCGGGAGAGCCTTGCCTCTGGGTCTTGATCGGGATTAAGCCGGCCGGAATCGGCCCAGGATCAAAACGCCACAATACAGGTGTCGGATGCCGCGGCGACAATCCGAAATATGCCGCCCGCATCGCCCATCAATTCGTAGAGGCGGCTCTTGAGCCGCGCTGCGGCTGCGCTCTGCCGGCAAGTGCCGTCGTCGCTGCCGGGGCCGAAAAGCGCCCCGCCATCGACGACGGCAGGTCAGACAGGAATGTCTAACCTCCTGAATGATGCGCCCAGCGATTTGCAGAAGCGGCTCCTGAGCCGCGCGTTGGAGACCGCTCTTGCGCCGCGCAATTCGGGCGTGCTCATGCGGTAAGACCACGTGAGCACAACGACCATTAAATAGGTCCAATTTGTCCAATTGGACCTGTTCTTGTGCGTGCGGTTTGTCGTTAAGATGTTTTGTGGCAACCGCTTGGCGGATCTCTCCCGTCTACGGTCATTCCCCTGCTTGACGTTTTGTCACTTCAAGCATATCTTTAAACATCACGAGGGTAGCCAAGGGGATAGCCCGCTATTGGGCCCTGTGGAACTGTCTCTGCGCCACCCGCTCAACGCCCCGCATCGGGGCATGCTGTTTGCGAAGTATCCATAAGACTTATGATGCGTCGCGCGGACCAAGAGCCAACCCCAGTTAGCCAACCCGCAGTCTCGGTGGGCCGCGTCTCGTTCTGTTGCTTGGACTTGTGCGCCCGGCCGTGAGCCGTGCCGCACGGGGACGGCGCCCTCCGGGATGACCCCGGCGCCGCCAGGCAACCAACGACTGTGCAACCGTGTGCAAAAGAATTGTCAAAACAGGACTTGAAATGAGACATTTGGACAGCCAAACGAGCAGGGACAAGCAAACTGCACTCAGAAAGGGGCAACAGATGTTGAAGCGGTTCTTACACGACGAAGCGGGACAGGATGTGATCGAATGGGGCATGCTCGCCGCCTTCTTGTCCGTTCTCATGATCGCGGCCGTCACTGCCATCTCCCCGATCATCTCGACCTGGTACAGCTCAGTGGAGGATGCAGTGACCGGTGCTGATGCTCCTCCTGCGCCGTGATCGACGTAAACTCATCGCCGCGGAGTTGGGCGGCTTGCATTGAAACAGGGGGTCGGTACTCGTTGACCGATTCAACGAGAGGAGAACCACAATGTTCAAGAAATTCATCCGTGACGAGCAAGGACAGGACGTGATCGAATGGGGCATGCTGGCCGCATTCCTCTCGGTCCTGCTGATCCTCGCCGTGACAACGATTTCCCCGATCATCTCGACCTGGTACAGCTCGGTGGAGGATGCAGTGACCGGTGCTGATGCCCCGCCTGCGCCGTAATGGTTAGCTAACGCGGCGAGTCGAGATGGATGTCGGTTTCGTGCCAATCATGGCGGGCGTCTTTGGGCTGGCGGATTTGAACTCCGGCTCGTGGGCGGGTCAGACGGCGATCGTGTTGGCGGTCCTTGCCGCGAGCGTCAGTTTGGTCACCGATATCCTCTGGCGACGGATTCCGAATGTTGTAACTCTTCCAGCCGCCGGCGTGGGCCTGATTCTGGCCCTGGTGGCCGGTGGCTGGAAGGGGTTGTTGCTATCGGGGGCCGGGTTGGCGCTTGGCTTCCTGCTCATGATCCTGCCGTACTACGTCGGCGGCATGGGCGCGGGCGATGTGAAGTTGATGGCGGCGCTGGGGGCGTTGACCGGTGTGGCGGCCATTATCCAGATTTTTCTGTACACCGCCCTGATCGGAGGCGTGCTGGCCGTCGCCAGCGCGTTATCACGCGGGACCTTGCGGCGCGCCTTTCGCAACATCTTCGATTGGAGCGCGTCGTTGCTACTACAACGTATGGGAGGTCTCACGGGAGGTCTCACGGACACGCAAATGGCGCAGACCGCGGGAATGATACCCTACGGGGTCGCCATTGCGCTGGGCCTGTACACGTATCTGATCTGTGGACGGATCATCTAAACGAGTTATCCTGTGTGGGGACCAGCGGACGGGCCCCGGCAAGACAAGGGGAAACGGATGCCTGACTTTCTCCAGACCCGGCGCGTCGGCCTTCGCGGCCGCGGGCAACGCGGACAATCGGTCATCGAGTTCGCGTTCATCCTTCCGCTGTTGCTCATCCTCGTTTTCGGCATCACCGAACTGGGCCGCATGTTGATGCGGACGAATGTGCTCACGCAGGCCGCGCGCGAAGGCGCGCGGGCGGCCGCCGTGGGTGTTGATTCGGCCTCGGCGGTGACGCGCGTCGAGGAGATCCTCACCGCCGCCGGCATCGACGCGGCCGATAATCCGGTCGTCTACATCGAGCCGGCCGATGCCAACGGGATGATCAACGTGATTGTCACCTGTGATTTCGATGTGATTCCCGGGCAACTCCTGCCGTTTTCCGGCACGCTGACTTTGCGGGGCGCGTCAGCGATGCGCAAAGAAAACTAACGCGCCTCAGGGGGCCTTCATGCGCACGCGCTCGTTTATCGCTATCGGGTTTGTCGCTTTGCTTTGCGCGGCGGTGGCCACCGCGCTGGTCGTGATGTATCTGCAGAAAACCGCCCAGGAGGCCAAGGCCGGGCCGGTGCTCACGCCGGTGGTCGTCGCGACCTCCGATCTGTCATTCGGCCAGACTCTCACCGCTTCCAATCTGCGCATCGCGATGTTCCCCCAGGAGAGCGTGCCGAAGGGTGCGATCTCTGAAATCGACAGCTTGATCGGCCAGAGCACCAAGGTCTTCCTGGCGGAAAATGAGCCGGTGCTGGCCACCAAGCTCTCCTCGATCGGCGGCGGGCTGTCGCTGAAAATCGAGCCGCCGTTGCGCGGCATGTCGATCAAGGTCGACCGCGTCTCGGGCGTCAGCGGCTTCATCCTGCCGGGCGACCGGGTCGACGTCATCGCCGTGGTCGATGAGCGCGGCGGTCGACGCGACGCGACGGCCAAGACGATCCTGCAAAACGTCGAAGTGCTGGCCGCCGGCGAAAAGACCGAAAAGCAGGGCAACGAGCCGATCACGATGCAGTCGGTCACTCTCCTGGTCGACATCGAGAGCGCCGAAAAACTGACTTTGGCGCAAAGCCAGGGCAAAGTGTCGCTGTCGTTGCGCAATCCCAACGACACCGAGGTTGGACCCGAATCCGAGGGCGTAACCGCCAGCGACCTGATCCGCGGCAAGAAGGAAGAAAAGCCGCAACAGGCGCCGTCGCGCACCGTGGCCAAGACTCCGCCCGCCAAGACCGAGCCGGCGAAACCCATTGTGAGACCCGACACAGTCACTATATTCCGTGGCACGGAAGCCAAGACGGTCAAGCCGGCGATGCAGCCGACGCCGGCGCCGCAGGACACGTCATCCACCAAGCCAACAGGAGAATGACACAACACCTATGACAACCGACCGGGTTCCCCAGCGGGTGAGAACGGGTCGGACGGGCTTCGCCTGTCCGGCTGGTCGCGCCCTGCTCGTCGCATCACTGGTTGTGGCCGCATTGTGCGCCGGAACTCTGTCCGCGCGCGCCCAGGGAGGGGCGGCGGAACTGCGCGTGGTCGAAGGACACTCGAAAGTCCTCCGCCACCGTGAAAAGATCAAAAGCGTCTCGGTCGCCAATAACGAGGTCGCCGATGTCGTGGCGGTGACCCCCGATGAACTGGTGGTGATCGGCAAGAAGGTCGGCAACACCACGCTGATCGTCTTCGGCGAAACCACGCCCTATGTGATGCACAACATCATCGTCGACCGCAACTTCTCCGGCCAGCAGATTCTGTTGGAGGTGCAGATCGGCGAGGTGAACCGCAGCACGCTCAAGGAGCTGGGCTTCGACTTCACCTGGGTCAACAACGACGACGATTTCATCACCGAAGGGGAGAAGACGGTCGGCAGTTTCGGCGGCCAGACGCAGGTGCCGAAAGTCCCGATCCTCCCCAACCAGGGGTTGACGGGCTTTTTCCGTTTTGTCGGCGACTACAATCAGATCGCGGTGGCGGTGCGCGCGCTGCAACAGCGGGGCGACTACAAACTGCTCGCCTCGCCGCAGTTGCTCTGCCTAAGCGGCAACGAGGCCAGTTTCCTCGCCGGCGGCGAGATTCCGGTCCCGGCCTCGGTCAGCAGCGTCGGCGGCGTGACCCAGTTGACGCTGGAGTGGAAGGAATACGGCGTGCGGCTCAACTTCACGCCGACGATCATCGATTCGACACTGATCAATCTTCGGGTCCGTCCCGAGGTCAGCAGTCTGGACTACAACAACGCCGTTCTGTTGTCGGGATTCTCAATCCCGGCGCTTCTGACCCGGCGCGCCGACGCGACGGTCGAGCTGAACAGCGGTGACGGGCTCCTGCTCGGCGGGTTGGTGTCGACGGAGAAGGTGAAGAACGTTCATAGAATTCCGATTCTGGGACACATTCCGCTTCTGGGGGCGCTGTTCACCCGTCATGAGAGCAGCACCGCGGAGAACGAGCTTTTGATCCTGGTGTCGCCGCGGTTGTACGTCGCAGGGCGTGAGCCGCTTCCAGAGTTGCCCTGGGATGGCACATTGGACGAATCAAACAAGGAACACACGGTTCCGGAGGCAGAGCCCTCGACGCCGCCCGGAACGCCCGATGGGGGCGGGCAAGAGCGGTAATCGGCAAGGACGGTGAGTCATGAAGCGCGCATTGAGTCGGTTGCATGAGGATGAACGCGGCGCCGTGGTGGTTATTGTCGGCGCCCTGTTGGCGTTGCTGTTGGTGTTTTGCGTCTACGCCATCGACGCCAGCCAGATGATGCTGGTTCGGACGCAACTGCAGAACGCCGCCGATGCGGGAGCGCTCGCGGGCGCCCAACTACTGTGCGGGAGCGCCACCACGGCCGACGCGACCGATGCGGCGATTCTAGCCTGCGGTGCCAATGACGCGCTCATTCGATCGGGGAGCGCCAATGTCATGGGCCCCGTCGTAATCACTGCGTCGGATGTGACCTTCGACAGTGTTGGACTCATCCATGTCACGACGCACCGGACGCAGGCCACCGATGATCAATTCATGAATTACTTCCTGCGCATCTTCAAGGATGACGGGGAACTTGGGGAGATGACCGCGCACGCGGCGGCCGGTTGCTTTCCGGTCTGTGGCTCTAAGTGCATCAAGCCTTGGGGTGTTCCCGACCAATGGTGTGATTCGGTTGGCACGGGAACTTGCGAAGGACGGGGTAACGGGGTCTATGAGCCGGAGCTGGGAGAATTTTACGATCCGGCCGGTACAGGCTATGCCGAGGCGGACGTCGGCGATGTGATCACGATAGTGCCATATCAGGGGCAAGGGTCGCAACTTGCGAGCTTGCGACCAGAGTACTACTACGCCATTCAGTTCCCCGCGATTGGCAAGGAAAGCCAATATAACCCGGCGAACTCCGGACTTCCTGAGTATCTGAGTTGGATCGAAGGCTGTGTCAGCGATGACGTGACAATTGAACCCGGCGACTTGGTACCGGTTCAGACCGGCGCCTCGCCCGGGACCGGGAATCCCCAGTCGCGGGTTCAGGACATCATCGATTCGGACCCCGACGCCACCTGGGACGCGAGCACTCAGAGTGTCATAAACTCAGCGTATGAGGAGAGTCCCCGTATCATCAAATTGGCGTTGATTGACCCGTCCTATGGTGTTGGCAGCAACCCAAAACATGTCAAAGTGGTGAAGATCGGCGTCATCTTCCTGGCCAACATCAACAATGCCGGGAATATCACCGGACGGTTCATGAGAGTTGCCGATCCCGAGGGCATCATCTGTCAGAATCCGAACGATCCGACGTTTCTCTACAAGGCCACGCTCGTTGAATGACACAATTAAGGGGCAGGGGTTCGGAGACGCTCAAACCTCACCTCCGAACCGCAATCGACCATCATGATCAATAACGTAACTGTCATCATTGTGGACTCCGATGGCGGATTCCGCAAGGCGGTGCGCCAGCAACTGAAGGGATTCCCCGGCGTCGAGCTGGTGGGCGAGGCGGAAAACCTCGCGGCGGCGCAGGAGTTGCTTCTGCGCACGCGTCCGCAGCTTGTCTTTCTCGAGTTGCCCACACGCCCGGATGAGGCGCTGGCGGCGGCCGATCGCTGGCGCAAGGAGCATCCCCATGTGCGGATCTTCGCCACTTCGGCTTCGAAGACGCCGGATCTGATCCTGACGGCGTTTCGTTCCGGGGTGAGCGAATATCTTTCAAAGCCGCTGGAAGTCAAGGAGTTGCACAGCGCTTTGGACCGCGTGGTGCGCCTGATCGAAACCGAAACCGCTCACACCCGCTCGGCGGGCAACGTGATCGCCGTCTTCAGCAAGAAAGGCGGGCTGGGCGTGACCACGATCGCCGTCAATCTGGCGGTGGCGCTGGCCGCCGCTGGACGCGAGACGGTCATCGCCGATCTGGCCTTCGACATCGGCGACGTAGCCAGCCAACTGGACCTTGAACCCGATTTCAAAATGACCGACATCATCGATCCGCGCGGCGAGGTCGATCCCGCCCGCCTGCAGGGGTCGCTCATCCGGCACAAATCGGGGCTGCTCTACCTGGGCGAAAAGGAAGTCACCAGCACGGCCGAGGGGATCACCGCCAAGCAGTTGAGCCAAATGCTTTCCCACCTGCGGGACTCCTACAACGACGTGGTGCTCGACTTGCCGCACACCTTCGACGCCTACACCTACGAGGCGCTGCAAATCGCCGACCGCGTCCTGCTGGTGGCCACCTGTGAACTGTCGACCATCCGGGCCACGCGCTACGCGCTGCAGGTGTTCCGATCTCTGGGCTTTGACGACAACAAGGTGAAGGTGATCCTCAACCGCGTTTCGCGCAAGGACGCCATCACCGAGGAGCAGTTCTGCGAAACCGCGGGCTGCCGGGTGGCATACCGGATTCCCAGCGACTACCGCACGGTGATCGAGGCGATCAACGCCGGTGAGCCGCTGGTGACCAGCAACCAGAAGTCGAGCGTCGCCCGCAGTCTGAGCGAGATGGCGCGCATGTCCAAGTCGCCGAACGGATCGGCGCCGGCGAACTAAGCGACGTCCGGCAGGAGCAACCATGGTATTTCGTCCACGATCGGGATTCGGCCGTCCCACCGCGCCCGAAAAACGCGAGCCCGCCAAACCGGCGTCCCAGACCGCCCCGGCCGCCCCGGTGTCGGCCGAGAAACGCGACGCCTTCGGCGAGCTGAAGTCCCACATCCATCAGACCCTGATCAATCGGCTCGACCTCTCCGTCCTGATCACCGTCGACCGCACCGTCCTGCAGTCGCAGATTGGCCGTGTCACCGAGTCGCTGCTCCTCGAAGAAGGGCTCAATCTGACCCCCGAGGTCAAGGAGCGGCTGATCACCGAAATCCGCGACGAGCTGCTCGGCCTGGGGCCGCTGGAGCAGTACATGAACCGCCCGGAAGTTTCCGATATCCTTGTCAACGGCTACAACCAGGTCTACATCGAAGAGGGCGGCAAGCTGCAGTTGACCGAGACGCGCTTCAAGGACAACGACCACCTGATGAAGATCATCGACCGGATCGTAACGCGCGTCGGGCGCCGTCTCGATGAGGCCTCGCCGATGGTCGATGCGCGGCTGCCCGATGGCTCGCGCGTCAACGCGATCATCCCGCCCTTGGCGCTGGACGGGCCGATGCTGTCGATCCGCCGGTTTCGCACCAACGTGCTCAGCATCGAGGACCTGCTTGAGCGCGGGTCGATCACGCCGCCGCTGTTCGAGTTCCTGAAGGGCGCGATCAAGTCGCGGTTGAACATCGTGATCTCCGGCGGCACCGGCTCGGGGAAGACCACGCTTCTGAACATCCTGTCGGCCTACATCCCCGACGACGAGCGCATCGTGACAATCGAGGACTCGGCCGAGTTGCAGTTGCAGCAGCCGCATGTGATCCGTCTGGAAACACGCCCGCCGAACATCGAGGGGCGCGGCACGGTGACCCAGCGCGATCTGTTGCGCAACGCGTTGCGCATGCGTCCCGACCGCATCCTCATCGGCGAGGTGCGCGGCGCCGAGATCTACGACATGCTGCAGGCGATGAACACCGGCCACGACGGCTCGCTCACCACCATCCACGCCAACAGCACGCGCGATTGCCTGCTGCGTCTGGAGACGCTGATGCTGCTCTCCGGGATCGACATTCCCGGACGCGCCATCCGCGAACTGATCGCCAGCAGCATCAATCTGCTGGTGCAGGTGACGCGCTACAGCGACGGCTCGCGGCGGGTCTCGTCGATCTCCGAGATCGTCGGCATGGAGCAGAGCACGATCACGCTGCAGGAGATCTTCCGCTTCGAGCGCCAGGGGTTGGGCGAAGGCGGACGGGTGCTCGGCGTATTCCGTCCCACCGGCATCCGTCCCAAGGCGGTCAGCCATCTGGCGGCGGCCGGCATCCAGCTGCCCACCGAGCTGTTTGATCCGGAAGGGACGCCGTTGTGAACCTGCAGTACCTCGCCATCATTATCTTTGCCGGCTTCTTCCTGCTGTCGCTGGTGATTTTCCTGATCGCATACGACCGTCTGGGCAAGCGCAACCGCAAACTCCGCGACCGCATGCGCCGCATCGTCGAGGGGCAGTCGCAGGCGCCGGAAAAAGACTTCCTCATCCTGCGCGACCAGTCGTACAGCACGATCCCCTTCCTCGACCGCATCCTTGGGCGGATGACCTCGGCGCGGTATCTGCAGGATGTCATCAATCAGGCCGGGCTGCCGATGCGCGCCGGCGCGCTGGTGCTGGCGGCGCTCTCGCTGGGCAGCGTCATCGGACTGGTCATCACGCTTCTATTTCATTCGCGGCTTCTGGGGTTTCTCGCCTTCATCGTCATTCTGCCGATACCGTTCTTCTGGGTGTTCTGGCGGCGTGCCAAGCGCATCGACCGGTTCGAGGAACTGCTGCCCGAAGCGATCGACCTGACCGTCAACGCGCTTCGGTCGGGATTTTCGCTGGAAGCGGCAATGAGTCTGGTGGCGCAGGAGATGCCCGATCCGGTCGGGACCGAGTTCGCCATCACCTATGAGGAGCAGAACCTCGGCGTCGACTTTGTGCAGGCGCTCGAAAACATGGTGCGCCGCATGCCCAGCGATGATCTGCGCATCATGACCACCGCGATCTCGATCCAGCGCCGCACCGGCGGCAACCTCGCCGAGATCCTCGCGATGCTGGCGCGGATGATCCGTGAGCGATTCCTCCTGCGACGGGAAATCCGCATTCACACCGCGCAGGGGCGGCTCTCGGGGCTGATTCTGGTCATTCTGCCGCTGGTCATGGCGATTCTCGTGCAATTCCTGAATCCTGAGTACCTGAAGGTGCTCTATGACGATCCCGCCGGCATGTACCTGATCGTCGGCGCCCTCGTTCTGCAGATCATCGGCATCATGGTCATCCGCCGGATCGTGCGGCTGCGCTATTAGAGGACACCCGTGAACATCTCCCTGCTGACCATCGCCATCTTCCTCGGCTTCTTCGGGCTGCTGATCACGATCATGCTGTTCGTGTTCCGCTCGCGCGATCCGCTGGAGCGGCGGTTGCGCGACGTGCGCGAGGGCGGCGCGCCGCTGGAGGGCGGTCGGTCGGGTGAGGGGCCCTCGCTTCTGGTCACCGTCGATCCGAGTTCCTACACCTCGCTGCGGGCCGATCTGACCCGCGCCGGTTTCCGCGGACGACATGCGGTCACCTGGTACTGGATCCTGCGGATCTTCTGGGGCGCGGTCCTCGGGCTGATCGGCTACTGGTTCCAGGACCAGTATATCGCCAAGGGGGCGCTGAAGGTGCTCCTGCCGCTGGGTGCGGCGGTGTTCGGCTACGCGCTGCCGTACCTGATCGTGAATAGCCGGGCGCGGACCCGGCGCGAGAACATCCAGCGCGCCATTCCCAACGTGCTCGATTTGATCATTGTCTGCGTCGAGGCGGGGCTGAGTCTCAACGCCGCCATTCAGCGTATCGCGCGCGAAATGCGGCACACCTACCCGGAACTGGCCACCGAACTGAGCATCCTCAACCAGGAGTTCTTCCTCGGCGTCGGACGCGCCGAGGCCTTCCGCAATCTGGCGCTGCGCACCGGCGTCGACGAGTTGCGCTCGCTGGCGACGGTGCTCATGCAGTCGGACAAACTGGGCACCAGCATCGCCGATGTCCTGCGCGTGCAGGCGGAAATCCTGCGCACCAAACGGCGTCAGCGCGCCATGGAGGATGCGCAGAAGATGCCAATTAAGTTGCTGTTTCCGCTCATCCTGTTCATATTCCCGGAGTTGTTGGTGGTGATCCTGGGGCCGGCGGCCCTGCGGTTGTATCGGTCGCTGACGGAAATGTCGCGGTAGGTTCCTGCGGAAAGGGGAAGCGCATGGACACACTCAACATCGTACTGATTGTCGTGGCCATAATCCTCGGTGTCGCGTGGTACACACGCCGCCGCAATCGCATCCGTCGCGAAAAGATGGGCCGGCGATAGCCGTCGGGCCAATCTCCCCGCCTGTGTCCCGGACGGTGATCCCGATGCCGGGGCGGTTGCCCTCTTGTCCGCGAGTCGGCCGTTCTCACTCCGGCGAAGCCCCGCCGGTCTCCTGAAATTCGATCAGATCCCCCACTTCGGTGCTGGTCGCCCGCAGTCGTCCCGGTGATAACTCCAGTACCCCGGCCGCGCGGAAGACCAGTTTCGAAATGCGCCACGGCTTCAGGCCGTGTTGCGTGACGAGAATGCGCCCATCGGCGCCGAGGAAGGCCACGTCGATCGGAAATTTCATGCCCACGGTGTGGACGCCCTCGCAGGGCGTCAGGTAGATCGCCTCATCCGGCGCGATCAAGGTCCGTCCCAACCAGCCGCGACGGCGCTCCTGCGAGGTCCCGGCCCAAGTCACATTCGCGGCGAGGATGGTGTCGTTCTTTGATCGGTTAATGGCGCGCAACATCACCGGGGGATGGTAACGAAATCGCGATGGGTACGCTACGGGTGGCGACGTCAAGAGATCGGCAACAGCAGTGCGTTCGGGGGTGACTCACGGTCCCACATGCTGTCCGGCGGGCGGGCGTGTGTGGTCCAGTTCCGAGCCCCACATGCTGTGCGGAATCAAGTAGACGGCCAAAAGCAGTAGTGCAGCGACCAGGACCTCGGGATATTGAGCCTTTGGTCGTCGCACACGGTAGGCGGCGAAGGCCCAACCGAGAAAGGCCACCAGGGTCTTGTTGTCGGTCATGTCCTGGCCGAACGGCCAGCCGGTCCAGTAGCTGCCAAAGGCGTGCTTCTGCACCATCGGGCCGAGGATGAGCCCGCCGACCAGCAGAAAGCCGAGCGTCCACCAGGTCATGCCTGCCACCTGCGGTCCCCGGGTCACCGCCTCCAGCCCGGCGCGCGTGGACAACAGCATCGCCACGAACATGAAGATGACATGCGGGACCAGAATGGAGAGGGGAACACTCCCCTTGAAACGGATGATCACCGGCTCGGCGGTCAACGGCACCGGCGCTCCGTCTCCAGTGATGACGCTGACCTGGTAGGTAATCTTTCCGGCCGGGGGTTGGTGCGGCAGAGTCCCCTGCAGGACCTCGCCGTCACGAACCATCGCTATCGTCGTCCATTTGTCGTGGCTCTTGAACCGCCGGAAGGTGATCTCGCCGCGCACTGCGGTATCGGGCGCGGTGATCGCGATCCGGGCATCACCGGAGACACCGTGGCTGCGCGGCAACTTGAAGGCGACTGTCGAGCCGCCCAAAACCACCTCGCCGCGGACCGGACGGGTCGGGCCGGTGCGCCGCTGATAGTAGGCCGATGCCAGCGTGAGGAGGAGGGCCAGGGCCCAAAGCAGGACCGAATTGCTCGATGGTTTCATGGGTTTGTCACCGCCAGTACTTGCCCGCCCACGGCCGCCAGTGGTTGGTGAGGCGGGCACGTTCAAGTTAGCGATGGAAGGGAAGTTGCGCTGACGACATCTGCAATGCGGATCGTCATTCCTGACAATTTCGATGGTCTAACCGCCCGGGCGCTCGTTGCAGACACTGCGCTGCTCCGGCGGATTGTCTACCAAAGACGTTGTATTTTGTGAAAAAAAGAACTTGACCGTCGCCGCAGAATGTCAATCTTCCCGCTTGTTGCGCGGCTGCGTCAGACGGTGCGCATCTCCGGCGTCGCTCGCGCGGCTGATTGTGCTATACTTAAAAGTGATTCAAGTCACAATATCGCTACGTTCGCCACGGAGCCTATGGCACCCGAGCTTCCGCAAACGGGGGTCCGTTACCAGACCCAGGCGACCGCCGCCTTTCCGGCCGCCATCACCGCCCTGCCGGGCTGTGAAAATCTCGCCGCCTGCATCCAGTGCGGCACCTGCAGCGCCACCTGCCCCATCAGTCCCTACATGGACTTCACGCCGCGCCGCATCATCGCCCTCACCCGGGCCGGCTTCGAAGATGATGTGCTGCACAGTCGCACCATCTGGCTGTGCGCCTCCTGCTATTCGTGCGCGGTGGAATGCCCCAAGGAGATCAAGATCACCGATATCATGTACGCCTTGAAGCGGCGCGCCATCGACAAGGGGGTCTACCCGAAGGACTTCCCGGTCCCGATCCTGGCCGGCGAGTTCTTCAAAATGGTTCGTCGCCACGGCCGCAGTTCCGAGGGACGGTTGCTGGTCAATGTCTACCGCAAGACCGGACTGCTGAAGGCGACGGCCAACACCATGCTGGGTCTGCGGCTGTTCCGTAAAGGGCGGATTTCGGCCGGGCAGGATTCGATCCGGCAACGCGCCCAACTGCAAACGGTGCTGGATGCGGTCGCCGCCAACGGCCACCGGGAGAAGAAGGAGAGCTGATGCGCTACCTCTATTACCCCGGATGCTCGCTTCACAGCACCGGCCGCGCGTATGAAGAGTCCTTCGTCGCGGTGATGCGCGCGCTCGATGTCGAGATGCGTGAACTCGACGATTGGAACTGCTGCGGGGCCACCGCCTACATGGCCATCGACCAGGGGCAGGCGGTGGCGCTGGCGGCGCGCAACCTCGCCTTGGCCGAGCAGCAGTCGGGCGACGGCGCCGCGCCGCAACTGATCGCCCCCTGCGCCGCCTGCTACCTTGTGCTCTCCAAGGCCCGTCACTATCTCGATGAATACTCCGAATTGGGTGATCGGGTCCGGGACGGGCTGCGGTCGGCCGGCCTCGGCTACACCGGCCGTGCGGTTGTGCGGCATCCGCTCGATGTGCTGATCAGCGACGTCGGCCTCGATGTCATCCGCGACCGGGTGCGCCATCCGCTGGCGGGGTTGCCGGTGGCCTGCTACTACGGCTGCCAGGTGGTGCGGCCGTATGCCACCTTCGACGACCAGCACAATCCAATGTCGATGGACCGTCTGCTGCGCGCGGCCGGTGCGACGACCCTCGATTGGCCGCTCAAGACCCGCTGCTGCGGCGGATCATTGACGGGCACGATCGTCGACGTCGGGCTGCGGCTGAATCACATCATCCTGCGCGAAGCGCAGCGCCGCGGGGCGGCGGCGATTGCCACCGCCTGTCCGCTCTGCCAGTTCAATCTCGAATGCCTGCAGGACAAAATCCGCGCGCGCTACGCCGATGCGGCGGCGGTGCCGACGGCCTATTTCACGCAATTGCTTGGGGTGGCGTTGGGGCTTCCGGGCGATGTGCTCGGACTGAAGCGGCTGTTTGTGCCGCTGCGCCTGGCGCGCGCCTCCGGCGCGGAGGCCTCCGATGTCCGTCCCTGATGCCGCTGCCAACGGCGCGCCGAAGATCGGCGTGTACATCTGCCACTGCGGAATCAACATCAGCGCCAAAGTCGATGTGCGCGCGCTGGTCGAATTCGCGCGCGGGTTGCCGCGCGTGGCCGTCGCGCGCGAATACAAGTTCATGTGCTCCGATCCGGGGCAGGACCTCATTGTCGCCGATCTGCGCGCGGGAACGGTCAACCGCGTGGTGGTCGCCTCCTGCTCGCCGCTGATGCATGAGGGCACCTTCCGCCGCGCGACCGCCGTGGGCGGGGAGAACCCTTTCCACTTCCAGATGGCCAACATCCGCGAGCATGTCAGCTGGGTCACCTTCGACCGCGACAGCGCCACGGAGAAAGCCAAGGCGCATGTCGCCGGGGCGGTGCGCCGTGTCGCTCTCCATGAGCCGCTGGAGCGCAAAAAGATCGACGTGCACCCCGATGTCCTCATCGTCGGCGGGGGCATTGCCGGCATCCATGCCGCCCTTTTGTTGGCCGACGCCGGCAAGAAGGTTCATCTGGTCGAACGCGAGCCGAGCATCGGCGGCCACATGGGGCAGTTCGACAAGACCTTCCCGACGCTGGACTGTGCCGCCTGCATCCTGACGCCGAAGATGACCTCGGTGCGCGTGCATCCAAACATCCATCTGATGTCCTGGTCGGAAGTGGAGAGCGTGGGCGGGTTTGTCGGCAATTTCAAGGTCAAGATCCGCCACAAGGCCCGCTACGTCGATGTCGCCGTCTGCAACAGCTGCGGCGCCTGCTATGAGGTGTGCCCCAGCCATCCGTTTCCGCGCCGACGTCGGATGACGCTGGCCGGGCGGGTCTTCAAGGAAGGGACGCATCTGCATCCCGCCGCGACTACGGGCAATGGACAGGGAGTGCCGCGATGAACCCAACGATGATTGCCGAAGGAGGCAGCGGGCGCATCTCCGGAATCGTGAACAAGTACGATGCCCAGACCGCCGCGCTGATCATGGTGCTGCAGGATGTGCAGAAGGTCTACCGCTACCTGCCCGGCGAGGCGCTGCGCGAAATCGCACACCTCATGCACCTGCCGCTGGCGCGCGTCTACAGCGTGGCGACATTCTATCGCGCCTTCAGTCTCAAGCCGAAGGGACGCCACCACGTCTGTGTCTGCACCGGAACCGCCTGTCATGTGCGCGGCGCGCGGTTGATAGTGGAGAAGCTCCAGCGCGACCTGCGCATCAAGCCGGGGGAAACCACACCCGATGGCGAGTTCAGCCTCGAGACAGTCAACTGCCTGGGCGCCTGCGCCCTCGGACCGCTGGTGACCGCCGATGACGAATACTACGGCAACATGACCAACGCCGACATCGATCGGATGATGAAACGCATCCGTAAACGCGATGCCGCCCAGTCCTCCGAGCGGGAGGCGGCATGATCCCGTCGCGTCTGGATTCGCCGGCTGCGCTGGACATCCTGCGCCGGCAGTTGATCGAGCGGCGCCGCGACGGCAAGCGTATCGTCGCCGTCTGCGCCGGCACCGGCTGTCAGGCCTGCGGCTGCGAGGGGGTACTCCACGCCCTGCGCGAAAAGATCCATACCGCCGGACTGGATGCCGACGTCGAAATCAAGGCGACCGGCTGTCCGGGACCGTGCGAGTGGGGGCCGCTTCTGACCATCCACCCCGAGAAGACCTTCTACATCCATGTCGCCCCCCGCGACATCAATGACATCGTCGATCGCACGCTGATCAAAGGCGAAATCCTCCCGAAGCTGGTCTATCACGACCCGGTCACCGGTCAGGCCTGCCCCAGTGAGGACAGCATTCCATTCTTCAAAAAGCAGATGCGCCTGCTGATCGGTCACAACAACGTGATCGACCCGACCGCAGTCTCCGACTACATCGCGCTGGGCGGCTATCGGTCGCTGGCCACGGCGCTGACGTCGATGACCCCCGAGGCGATCATCGAGGAAATCAAAAAGTCCGGGCTGCGCGGGCGCGGCGGGGGCGGCTTCCCGACCGGGAAGAAGTGGGCGTCCTGCCGCCGGGCCAAACTCGAGCCAAAGTACGTGATCTGCAACGCCGATGAAGGGGACCCCGGCGCCTTTATGGACCGCTCGCTTCTGGAGGGCAATCCCCATTCGGTGATCGAGGGGATGGTCATCGGCGCGTACGCGATCGGCAGTCACCACGGCTATGTCTACGTCCGAAACGAGTACCCGCTGGCGGCGCGCAACATCGTGATCGCCATCGAGGCGGCGCGCGAATTGGGGCTTTTGGGCGACAACATCCTTGGCACCGGCTTCTCCTTCGACATCGCCGTCTCGCGCGGCGGCGGCGCCTTCGTCTGCGGCGAATCGACCGCGCTCATGGCCTCGCTGGAAGGAAAAGTCGGCGAACCGCGCGCCAAATACATCCACACCGTCGATGCCGGCGTCTGGGACCGTCCCTCGACACTCAACAACGTCGAGACCTGGGCCAACGTCCCGCTCATTATCGAGAAGGGCGCCGACTGGTACACCGCCATCGGGACAGAGAAATCCAAAGGCACCAAGGTCTTCGCGCTGACCGGCAAGGTGAAGAACACCGGGCTGGTCGAGGTGCCAATGGGCATGACGCTGCGCGACATCCTCTACGATATCGGCGGCGGGGTGCGTGGTCAGAAGCGCTTCAAGGCGGTGCAGACCGGCGGCCCCTCCGGCGGCACATTGATGACCGACGATTCCTCCACGATCAACGGCGTCAAGGTCAACCATCTCGACTTGCCGGTTGACTTCGACGCGCTCACCGAAGCCGGCTCGATGATGGGCTCCGGCGGGATGATCGTCATGGACGAGGACTCCTGCATGGTCGACGTCGCCCGCTACTTCCTGCACTTCCTGCAGGAAGAGAGCTGCGGAAAATGTCTCCCCTGCCGCGAGGGTATTCGCATGATGCTCGGCATCCTCGATCGCATTGTCGCCGGCGAGGGGAAACTGGAGGACATCGACCTCCTCGAGGAGATGTCGCAGGTCATCATCGACACGAGCCTCTGCCAATTGGGTGGCAGCGCGCCCAATCCGGTGCTCTCGACCTTGCGTTACTTCCGCGAGGAGTATCTTGCGCACATCACCGAGCGCCGCTGTCCGGCGGGAGTCTGCACCGCGCTGGTGGCGCATGCGATTGCCGAGACTTGCGACGGCTGCCATCTCTGCGCGGCGAGTTGCCCGACCAACGCCATCGACGGCGAGCCGAAGATGTTGCATCGCATCCGGCAGGTGGAGTGCATCCAATGCGGCGCCTGCTATCAGGTCTGCAAGACCGGCGCCGTCAAGCGCGTCCGCCGCGATGAGGGCGACGTTGTGCAGGACCACGCCCGCGCCGCCTGGAAACCGCGGGAGCGAAAGTCGCGCGTCGCCGCGACGATCTGAGGGACACACCGATGAGCATGGTGAACATCACGATCGATGGCCAGCCGGTGCGTGCGGAAGAGGGATCGTTTGTGCTCCCCGCCATCCGCGGGCTGGGCATCAAGGTCCCGACGCTTTGCTTTTTGGAGCACATCACGCCCTATGCCGCCTGCCGTCTCTGTTCGGTGGAGGCGCGCGACGGCAAGGGGTGGAGCCGCGTCGTCACCGCCTGCAACTACCCGGCCTGGGAAGGGTTGGAAATCCGCACGGACACCGACCGCGTCCGGTCGGCGCGACGTCTCAACCTGGAAATGCTGATGAGCCGTTGCGCCAAGATGCCGGTGCTGGACACGCTGGCCCATGAGTTGGGCATCACCGAGCCGCGGTGGGGGTATGGCACCGACACCTGCATCCTCTGCGGGCTGTGCGTGCGCGTCTGCGAGGAAATCGTCGGAGCCAACGCGTTGACGTTTGTCGATCGCGGCATCTTCCGCGAGGTGTCGACGCCGTTCGGCGAAGAGAGCGAAAGTTGCATACTCTGCGGCGCCTGCGCCGACGTTTGCCCGACCGGGCACATCCGGATGGAGGAACTCGACGCGGTCGAGGAGGGACATCCCGACCTGATTCTGGGACCCAATTCCGCCATCTCGGTGCCGACACGCCAGGCGGTGCCGAATGTCCCGCGCATCAACCCGGAGCATTGCATCCACTTCAACACCGGGGGATGCGGACTCTGCTCCAAGGTCTGCGAGAAGCAGGCGATCAATTACGACGCGGTTGACACCACCGAGGAACTGGAAGTCGGCAGCATCATCCTCGCCACCGGGTTCAAGACGTTCGACGCGCGCCGGTTGCCGCGCTATGGCTACGGCAGGTACCCCAACGTCTACACCAGTCTGGAAGTCGAGCGGATGGTGAACGCCTCGGGGCCTACCGGCGGCGAGATCCGCATGCGCGACGGCAGCCGCCCGCGCAGCATCGGGATCGTGCACTGCATCGGCAGCCGCGACGAGTCGACCAACGCCTACTGCTCGCGCGTCTGCTGCATGTATTCGCTCAAGCTCGCCCACCTTGTGCACGAGCGCACCGAGGGCGACGTCTACAACTTCTACATCGACATGCGCACACCCGGCAAGGGGTACGAGGAGTTCTACGATCGCCTGTTGCGCGAGGGTGTGCAGTTCATCCGCGGGCGCGTCGCGGAGATCTCCGACTGGGCGATGGACCCGGCGGAGGAGGGGCGGCTTGTCATCCGCGTCGAGGACACGCTTTTGGGCGTCGTGCGCCGCGTGCCCGTCGACATGGTCATCCTCTCGGTGGGGTTGGAGCCGCAGCCCGATGCGGAGGAGATTCGCCGGCTGTTCAACACCAGTTGCAGCGCCGACGGCTGGTTTTTGGAACGGCACCCGAAGCTGGCGCCGGTATCGACGTTCACCGATGGCATCTTCCTCGCCGGCGCCTGCCAGGGGCCGAAGGACATCCCCGACACGGTGGCGCAGGCGGGCGCGGCCGCGGCCGAGGCGATGGCGTTGATCGACCGCGGCCATGTCGAGATCGAGCCCAACACCGCCTACATCGACGATGAACGCTGCTCCGGCTGCAAGACCTGCGTGCCGCTTTGCCCCTTCCATGCGATCACGTTCGATTCGGAGGAGGGCGTGTCGGCGGTCAAGGAGGCGCTCTGCAAAGGATGCGGGACCTGCGTCGCCGCCTGCCCCTCCGGCGTGGCGCAACAGCATCTGTTCACCGACGAGCAGATCTACGAGGAACTCGAAGGAGTGCTCTATTATGTCTGACGCCGGGAAAGTGGTGGGCGGCAACGGGGAGTTTCAGCCACGGATTGTCGCCTTCTTCTGCAGTTGGTGCACTTACACCGCCGCCGATCTGGCGGGCACCGCGCGGATGCTCTACGCCCCCAATGCCCGCGTGGTGCGGGTGATGTGCTCCGGGCGGATCGATCCGCAGTTTGTCATGAGCGCCTTCCGTCACGGCGCCGATGGCGTGCTCATCGGCGGCTGCCATCCCGGCGATTGCCACTACCAGGAAGGCAACCACAAGGCGCTGCGCCGTTTCGTGATGCTCAAGCAGGTGCTCACGGCGATGGGGATTGAGGAGGAGCGCATCCGGTTGGAGTGGATCTCCGCCTCGGAGGGAGACCGTGTCCAGCACGTCATCAATGACATGAGCGCGCGGCTGCGCGCGCTGGGGCCATTGCATCTGGCCCCCACACCGCGGCCGGAGGCCGTTAGCGCCGGAGGCGCCCTGTGAGCAAACCCAAGATCGGCTTCTACTGGTGCGCCTCCTGCGGCGGATGCGAGGAGGCAGTGGTCGACCTGGCCGAGGCGGTGCTCGATGTCGTCGAAGCGGTGGACATCGTCTTCTGGCCGGTGGCGCTCGACTTCAAGCGCAGCGATGTGGAGGCGATGGCCGATGGCGAAATGGCCGCCTGCTTCGTCAACGGCGCCATTCGCACCTCCGAACAGGTCGAGATGGCGCACCTGATGCGTCGCAAGGCCGCTTGCCTGATCGCGTTTGGCAGCTGCGCTCAATTGGGTGGTATTCCTGGGCTGGCCAACCTCTGCGATCGCCGCGACATTCTGCGCTACTCCTATCACGACGCCCCGAGTGTCACCGCGGGCAACACGGTGGAACCGCAGGTGGAAACCCCGACGGAGAAAGGCATGTTGACGCTGCCCGAATTCCAGGACAGCGTCCGTACGCTGGCGCAGACGGTTGAGGTCGATTATTTCCTGCCGGGGTGCCCGCCGCCGGTGAAGTTGATCGTCGGCGCGGTGCAGGCGCTGCTTGCGGGGCAGATGCCTCCCAGGGGCTCGGTCCTGGCGCCCAACATCGCGCTGTGCGACGAATGCCCGCGTAAGGAATCGAAGCCCGATGAACTCCTGATTGAGAAATTCAACCGTCCGCACACCATCAAGGTCGATCCCGAGCTGTGCCTGCTGGCGCAGGGGCTTTTGTGCATGGGGCCGGTGACACGCAGCGGCTGTGAGGCGGCCTGTGTCGGCGGACAGATGCCCTGCACCGGGTGCATGGGGCCGGTCGATGGCATCCGCGACTACGGAGCCAAAGCGATCTCGGCGTTCGCGTCGCTGGCCAACGCCGAGAATCCCGAGGCCATCGCCCGCGCCTTTGAAGGAATCCCCGATCCCACCGGAACAATCTATCGCTACAGCCTGCCGGCCTCCCTGCTTCATCGGCGCATGCCCACCGACACCAGACGCGAGGCGCCTCAATGAGCCAACGCATCCTCATCGACCCAATCACGCGGCTGGAGGGGCATGGCAAGATCGACATCCTGCTGGACGATGACGGCAATGTCGATCGCGCCTACTTCCAGGTTCCGGAATTGCGCGGCTTCGAAAACTTCGCGGTGGGACGTCCCGCCGAGGACATGCCGCAGATCACCAACCGTATCTGCGGCGTCTGCCCCACCGCCCATCACATGGCGGCGACCAAGGCGCTCGACGATCTGTTTCACGTCGAGCCCCCGCCGGCGGCGATGAAGATCCGCGAACTGATTTACAGTCTCTTTTATGTCGAAGATCATGCGCTGCATTTCTTCTTTCTCGGCGGGCCCGATTTCGTCGTCGGGCCGACCGCGCCGAAGGCCGAGCGCAACATCCTCGGTGTGCTCGGCAAGGTGGGCGTGGAGGTGGGCCGCGAGGTCATCGCCCTGCGCAAAGAGCTGCGGGAACTGATCTCCCTGGCCGGCGGCAAGGTGATCCACCCGGTCTTCGGTCTGCCGGGCGGGGTGGCCAAGGGGATTTCCGCCGCGGATCAGGCGCGGTTCATCGCCGGCGCCGAGCACGCGGTCCGTTTCGGGCAGTTCTGCATCGAGGTCTTCCATGACATCGTGCTGAAAAACCCGCAGTATGTCGAAACGATCCTCTCCGACGCGTACACGCATCGCACCCATTATATGGGCCTGGTGGATGACAACAACCGGCTCAACTTCTATGACGGCCAGATCCGCGTGGTGCGTCCCGATGGCTCGCAACAGAGCCGCTTCCGGGCGCAGGAATACCTCGACCATGTCGCCGAGCATGTCGAGCCCTGGAGTTACATCAAGTTCTGCTATCTGAAGGATGTCGGTTGGAAGGGCTTCGTCGACGGCCCCGACAGCGGGGTGTACTGCGTCGCGCCGCTGGCCCGTCTCAACGCCGCCGATGGCATGGCGACCGCGAAAGCGCAGGAGTCCTACGACGAGTTCTTCCGTACCCTCGGCGGCCGGCCGGTGCATCACACGCTGGCCAATCACTGGGCGCGGGTGATCGAGTTGCTGTACGCCGCCGAGCGCAGTCTCGAGCTGGCGACGGATTCCGAGATCACCAGTCCGGAATTTCGCGAGATTCCGACCGCGACGCCGACCGAGGGGATCGGCGTGGTGGAGGCGCCGCGCGGCACGCTGTTCCACCATTACAAGACGGACGCACAGGGGCTGATCACGCAGGCGAACCTGATTGTGGCGACTCAGAACAACGCGGCGCGCATCGCAATGTCGGTCGACAAGGCCGCTCGCGGCGCCATTCGCAATGGCAAAGTCGACGACGGCATCCTCAATCTGATTGAGATGGGTTTTCGCGCCTATGATCCTTGCCACGGCTGTGCGACGCACGCCCTGCCCGGGCAAATGCCATTGATCGTCCGGCTGTATGACCATCAACACCGGTTGCTCGATGAGCTCCGACGCGACTGATCGACCCCGTACGGTCGTACTCTGCCTGGGAAACGAACTCCTGGCCGATGACGGCGTGGGCATTCTGGCCGCGCGTCTCTTGCGCGAACGGCTGGGGCCGGACATTGCGGTGATTGCCAGCGCCCAATCGGGCATGGCATTGCTCGATCTGCTGACGGGTTACCAGCGCGCCGTCATCATTGACGCAATCCAGACCGGATCACGCCCGGCCGGTTCGATATTCCGGCTTGTGCCGAGCGACCTGCGCGGGGTCTACTCGCCATCGCCGCACTACGCCGGACTGCCGGAGATGTTCGCCGTCGCGCGCCAATTGGCGCTGCCATTCCCCTCGCAGATCGACCTGGTTGCTATTGAAGTGAATGATGCGGTGACCGTGGGCGGCGCAATGTCGGCCGCAGTCGCGGCCGCCTTGCAGCCCTTGGCCAGCGAGGTGGAAGCCATTCTGGCAAACGATCACATCAGGGAGCCGGTCGATGCATGAATACGCGCTGATGGAGTCTCTGCTCGGGCAACTGAGCCGCGAAATGGATGTGCGCAAAGTCCAGACCGTGCGCGGCCTGCGCCTCCGGCTCGGCAGCACCGTGGCCGAAGGATCGATCCGTCAGGCCTTTGACATGCTGTCACCCGGCACACCGTTCCAGGGATCGGAATTGACGATCGAACCGTTCGACATTACGCACACCTGCCCGCGCTGCGCGCATGTGGAAGTCGTCCGTCATGACGATCTGATTGGGCACGTGTTCATCTGTCCGCGCTGCCGCACAGCGGTGGAAATCGAAGAGGCGCATGATGTGCGGGTGGCGGACATCACGGTGGATTAGGCAGTTTCAGGGGGAGGTCGACACGCCATGCTCTTCACGCGAGCGGAACGCTACGGACTCCGCTGCATCATTCATCTCGCGTCCCAGCCCGGCGGCGGGCTTTCCACGCTGGAGGATTTGTCGGTCGAGCAGGGGATTTCCCGGCAGTATCTGGCCAACATAATGTGCCACCTGACCGCCGCCGGCCTTGCGCACACCTACCGTGGCGCCCACGGCGGGTACACGCTTGCACGCCCGGCCGATCAGATCACCGTCGCCGACATCTGGGACGCCATTCGTAGCGCCGACGCGCCGATCAATTGCGTGATCCACGACGCCGAGTGCCCGCGCCAGACCAACTGCCCGATCCGGCATCTCTTCGAGGATGCGTTCAATCAACTGCATGCGTACCTCGGACGCTGGACCATCCAACAGTTGGCGGCCGAACTGACGCAGATGCACATGCCAATGGCCTGCGGTCCGGAACGGGCGTCGGGGTAGGAACCCTTCAACGCTCCGGCAGCGGGAGCCGCTCGTATCGGAACGGCTCGCCGCGAAACTGCCGGACTGTCAGCATGATTCCATTCTCCGCCGCTTGGCGGCGCCATCGGCGAAAGACTCCGATCCCGTCGTATACCAACTCGCTGAGAAAGTAGTCGGAGCCATAGAACGTGCACGGCACGCTGAAGAGCGAGTCGGTCTTGCCGTGGTAGATTTTAGTGTTGTGAACCCACAGCGAGTCGGCGTCAATCTCGAATCCTCCCAGATGGACCCGAAGGTCGACCGTTGGTCGATCAAGTGCCGGCGCCAGCATCAGCCAGCGATCAGTATCGAGCGGACCCCACATGGCGAACGGCGCGCGCGCCGTCGGCGCTGGCCAGGCATACGTGATGACCGGCCAATTGTAGGAACTGATGCTTGCGCCGGTCAGGCCGCGTGCGTTCATCTCCCGGATTGCCGTATCAAATCCTGATGCCAAGGTCATGTGGTAAGCCGGTCCATCCGATCCGCCATGCACCAAACATGCCGCCACCAGGGCGATGAGTGCTGAAGCAGGCACCTGCAGGAGATGGCGAAGTCGAGCGACCCCTTGCCAGGCGATGAGAAGCAGAGCGCCGAGCCCGACCCCCACGCAAACGGATAGCAGCGGAAAGACCACTGCGAAGAAGCGCAGGGCTTTGTGCACGCCGAATACTGAGTAGAAAAGCGCTGGCACGACCAAGAGAATTGCCACCCGGACAAGCGAATCCTTCGCGGTGGATTTACAAATCGGCAGGCTGGAGCGTGCGGTCGGCCAAGTGTAGGCGAGCGCTGCCACGGCGACTGCCGGTAACGCACCGAAAAGCCACAGGTGGTAAATCGCAACGGGTGACGGCTGGAATCGAACCAGACGGCTATGGGGGAAAATGTATTCCCGCAGAAAGTCCCAATAGGGTGGGTGAAGCCAGAACGCCAACGCGATGACAGCTAATGCGGTTGCGATTCCCGTCATCACGTCGCGGACGACCCGCCGCCACCCGTCTGCTCGCCGCTCGACAAACACGATGGACGCGAAGGCGATCCCGGCCGGAATGGCCCATTTGAAGTCGACAAGCGCGGCAAGTCCGACACAGATCCCCGTAAGCCAGGCTCGTTGCCATCCGCTTGCGATCCACAGGAGCAGAAACGCGAATGCCGCGGTCGTTGTCGGGCCCGCCTCGGCGAGGTATTTCCCGAAGACGGGGCTGTAAAGTAGAAATGCCATCGTGATGACGGCCGCAACAGATCCAAACCACCACAGCGTTGCCGCAGCGGTTGTCACAACCACAACGCCCCACATGATCGTCGACAAGTACATTGGTCCATTCTCTCCGAGCAACGCCGAGGATCCTGCGGCCAGTAGTCCGTAGCCCAATTTCGCGGGTGCGTAGCGGACGATATTCTCATTGTAGGAGGCGAAAATCTGCGTCGGGCGACGCACGTCGCCGGCATAGATTCCCTCATCTGCGAAGCGCGGGAAGAAATTATCAGGGTAGTACCGGAGGATTTGTGCAACGCCCCACAGCATGAGTGCGGCAAGCGTGAGGAGCACCAGGCCCTTTGGTAGAAAGGAATGCCAGCCAATCTCACGGTGCAGAGCACCGGACGGCGTGAGGTTTGACGGGGCGGAGGGTGCGGGCATGGCCGGTAATCAGCCGAGCGACCGACAGAGCCGCCATATCTTTAATCACCCGCCGTGATTGTAGGGCCTCTCAGATCCAGTGCGCCTTCAGCCACGCGACCGCCGGCTTCAGATCGACGGAATCTGCGAAGTCGATCATCTCTTGGATCTTTGCGACTCCGTCCATTGGGATCTTCACATCCGGCGGGAAGACCGGTCCGACACGGCAGTAGCGATCGCCGAGCAGTTGGCGGCATTGGTAGTCGGCAATCCCGGCGACACCATCGAGCATGAGGCTAACCAGCGGTTTGGCCCATTGTGCATACCCCCAATTGAGCGTCTGACCGCGGACATGCTCCAGCGGCGTGCCCGTTCCCAGCGAGAACAACACAACATCGCCGAAGGCGGGACGGTTCGGCAGTCGGACATCCTGCGACTGCGCCAGCGCGCACATGCTCGGATTGGTCGCATAGACTCCGCCGTCGATGTACCCCTCGAAGGAGGGGAAATAGGTCGGAGCCGCGGCGGTGTAGACCCCCACCTTCCAGGCCAATTGATCGCCGTCGCCGGGGTCCGACGGGCTCCTGAAATTGTGGAAAAGCTTCGGCTTCCAGCGCCGCCGTGATGGATCGGGGTCCTCGTTGTCCAGATCGAAGGCGGTGATCAGGACCTTGGTCTTCAGGTCCTTGAGTTTGGTCTCGCCCAGGATCGCCTTCAGTTCGCTTTTCAGCCCAGTCAGCCCATAGTCGGCGCCGATGACCTTGCCCAGGTCGAAGACATCATCCAGCCAGCTGTCGTCGAAGACCTTCTTGCCCTTCTTCTCATACAGCTCGCGGATGACCGCGATGTCCAGCCCCTTGGCGATACCGAGCGCCAGAAGGCCGCCGGTCGATGTCCCCGCCAGAAGATCGGCCTGGTTCAGCCACCCGCTCAAGCCGGGTGATTGGGACAGCCGCTGAATGAGGATGGCGGTGATCAACCCACGAATCCCCCCGCCGTCCATGGACAGAATGCGATATGCGCTCATCGCTCCCTCCGATCGATGCTCGTTCCTTGGATTCCGTTTCGCGCGTCCACGAATCAGGAGCGAAAGTATAGCGATTGCGTCCGATAATGCAAGCGCCCGCCATCCGCTGACGGCGGGCGCACGACGAGGAGTGGCAACACGACGGTTGTCAGGTTGTCAGCGAGTCGACCCAGTCGCGCTGCGACTGGCTGCGGACGCGCTCACGCTCTTCCAACGCGGCAAATTGCCGGAGCAGACGCTCCTGGCTGGCCGGATCGAGGGCGCGCTCGGCCATCGGGAAGAGGATCATGTTCTCCTATTGAATGTGGGCGCGCAGCAGCGCGACATAGGCCAGGGCCTCACGGATCAGCTGCCGACGCGCCGCCATGTCGCCGCCGGCGGCGGGCGTCAGCGCCACCTCCATGGCCCGGATATGCCCACGTCCCTCGTCGTGCTCGGAGAGCATGACCGCGACCGGGCCGGCGTCCCGCGGCATGCCGGCCTCGCAAAGGGCGGGGAAGAGGACCTGCTCCTCCTTCTGATGGTGGAGCCCGTCGGCAAAATGGCGGACGAAGCCGATCGCGGCGGTGAAGTAGCCGGTGTCGACCGGGGCGCCTTCGGCCACGGCGCGCGCACGGGCTTCCAGCATGTCGAGGGCGCGTTCGATGGTCTCATGCTCCCGCACCAGGGAATCGCACAACCCGGGCATTGCAGGCCTCCTGGATAGGACCGTCGGCGGTCCGGTTTTGACAGAACCGGGGAGGGGGCGCTCAAGCATGGGCGTCGCGCCTCCGATTTCTGTCACGGAGAGTAATAAATCATATTGACATGAAGAATTCAAGAATTATCATGGGTTCATGATCTCGCACACCGCCGAATATGCCATCCGCGCGATGGCCGCCCTCAACCAATTGTCCGACGGCGGTTTGGTCGGCGCCGGGGCCCTCTCCCGCTCCAGCGGCGTCCCCGCCAACTACCTTTCCAAGATCATGCACACCCTTGGACGCGCCGGTTTGGTCGACTCGGTCCGCGGCCCCGGCGGCGGGTTCCGTCTGGCCCGACCCGCCAACCGTCTCACCGCTTACGAGATCGTGGCGCTTTTCGACGATCTCGACGGCAAGCGGCGCTGCTTCCTTGGCAACAAGCTCTGCAGCGACGATCACGCCTGCGCCGCCCACGCGATGTGGTTGGGCGTGTGGGACAAGTACGAGACCTTCCTGCGGCGGATGACGCTGGAGAAACTGGAGCCGCCGCTTAAGCCCCCGTTCCGCGCCCGACCGGGCACGGCCAAACGACGCGCGCGCGCATGAATTATCCGATCACTATACCCGATCGCGAGTACTGGAAGCAGCAGATCAAGTGCCAGTATGCCTGTCCGGTGCGCACCGACGCGCGCGGGTATGTGCGGGCGATCGCCGAGGGGGATGACCGGACTGCCTATCTGATTGCGCGCGGGCCGAACCCGCTGGCGTCGATTTGCGGACGGGTCTGCGGCGCGCCATGCGAGCAGGCCTGCCGTCGCGGCGACTTCGATGATCCGATCGCCATCCGCGCGCTCAAGCGCTATGTCTGTTCACAGTTCGGTCCGGAAGAGGAAAACGCCCCCGCGCACTTGATCGATTTCCTGCGCCGGGCCGCCGGCTCCGAACGCGCCTGCGAGGATCACGACGAACTCCTGCCGCTTTTGCAGGCGCTCACCGATCAATCGGTGCCGCGCGTACAGGGGAAGAGCGTGGGGATAATCGGCAGCGGCCCGGCCGGGCTGGCCTGTGCACACGATCTGGCGCTGCTGGGCTTCGATGTCACCCTCTATGAAATGGAGCCGGTGTTGGCCGGGATGCTCGCCACCGGCGTGCCGGAATACCGTCTACCGCGCGAACTGATTCGCGCCGAAGTCGATGTCATCCTCGCCTTGGGAGTCAAGGCGCGCACCTCCTGCCAGGTCGGCAAGGATGTGTCGTTCGCCAAGCTGCGGCGGCAGCATGATGCGGTGGTCGTCGCGGTGGGCGCCAAGCGCTCACGGCGTCTGCCGTTGCCCGGCTCCGAGGCCCCCGAAGTCCTGGGCGGCGTCGAGTTCCTGCGCGCGGTCTCGCTCGGCGAGCCGGTGTCGCTCGGACACCGGGTGGTGGTCATCGGCGGCGGCAATGTCGCTTACGATGTCGGGCGCACGGTCTTGCGGCAGATTTCGCTGGATGCGGCACGCACCGCGTTGCGCGCCGCCGGTGTGGCCGAGGTGCATCTCTGCTCGCTGGAGTCGCTGGAGGAGATGCCCGCCGATGATATCGAAATCATCGAGGGCGCCGAAGAGGGCATTCTCCGCCACAACAATCTGGGCCCGAAGGCGATCCTGACCGATGCCGACGGGCATGTCCGTGGGGTCGAGTTCCAGAAGTGTCTGCGTGTCTTCGACGAGAACCGTCGCTTCGCGCCGCTGTTTGATCCCAACGACACCACGGTCATTCCCTGCGATCATGTGCTGGTTGCCATCGGGCAGTCGGTTGATTTGTCATTTGTATCCGGCGCCGAAGGAGTGGCGCTCAATGAGCGCGGACTGATTACCTGCGATCCGATCAGCGGACGCACGGAGTGGCCCGATCTGTATGTCGCCGGCGATCTGGCGTACGGGCCCAAATTGCTCATCCATGCGGTCGCCTCCGGCAAGGCGGTGGCGCGGGCGATTTACGAGCAGGTCACCGGGCATCCGCTGCGCCACGACCAAGTCGAGTTGCATTTCCCGATCGCCGACTACGGACGCGAGATGAATTACGAAAAGACACCGCGTCTGCATCTGCCGACCGCGCCGGTGACCGAGCGTGTGCGCTCCAACAGCGTCGAGGTCGAGCGTCCGTTCGACGCCTGCGCCGCGCGGCGCGAGGCGGGACGCTGTTTCGATTGCGGCGTCAACACTATCTTCGACGGCGAAAAGTGCATCCTCTGCGGCGGTTGCGCCGATGTCTGTCCCTCGCTGTGCCTGCGGCTGGTGTCGCTGGAGCGGCTGGATGCCGATGGCGCGGCGTCGGAGGTCATCGATCGCCAGCTCGACGGTTTCCCTGCGGCGGAGGCCACCGCGATCGTCAAGGACGAGACCATCTGCATCCGCTGCGGTTTGTGCGCCGAGCGTTGTCCCACCGGCGCGATCACCATGGAACGTTTTCTCTTCAAGGAGTTGCCGATATGCCGGGTCGCTTAGAACCCAAGCCGATCCCGCGACGGGATTTTCTCGGACTGGCGGGGTTGTGGAGCGCGGCCATTGCCATCGTGGGGTCGGTGGCGGGAATGGCGCAACTGCCCAAGCCGCGCGTGTTGCCGGAAGCCGCGGGCACCGTCAAGGTGGGGCCGGCCACGGCCTATCCCGCGGGGACGGTCAAGGTGTTCACCGATCACCGCATCCGGGTGATTTCGACCGATCAGGGTCTGGCGGCGATGTCGTTAATCTGCACCCATCTGGGATGTGTGGTGGCCGAAGGCCCCGATGGTTTCCACTGCCCGTGCCATGGTTCCCGGTTCGATGCCCAGGGGCAGGTCTTGGGCGGACCGGCGCCGCGGGCGTTACGCTGGTTGCCGATCTCGCGCGCCGCCGATGGTTCCCTGCTGGTCGACACCAAGGGCGATGTCCGGCCCGGGACATTCTACGAGGTCTGAGATGACAACAAAAACCTCCGGACTGGGGCTCTTCTGGCAGAATGTCGTCTCGCTGCCGTCGTCGCTGCGGGAGTCGTTCGCGCGACGCTCGGCGCCGACCTCCGACCGCGCGCGTTCGCAATCGATCTTTGCCAACATCTTCCTGCACATCCATTCCACGCGGGTCCATCCGCACGCGCTGCGGCTCTCCTACACCTGGGGTCTGGGGGTCGCATCGGCGGCGCTCTTCTTCATTCTCACCGTGACCGGCGTGCTGCTGATGATCTACTACAAGCCGTCCACCGAGCTGGCCTATCAGTCGATCAAGGACCTTCATTATGTGGTCCCCACCGGCCGCTTCATCCGCAACATCCATCGCTGGGCGGCGCAACTGATGGTGATCACCGTGCTGTTGCACATGGCGCGGGTGTTCTACACCGGCTCCTACAAAAAGCCGCGCGAGTTCAACTGGGTGATCGGGCTCGGGTTGTTTGTGCTGACGCTGGCGCTGTCGTTTACCGGGTACCTGCTGCCGTGGGATCAATTGGCCTACTGGGCGATCACCATCGGCGCCAACATTGCCGCCTCTCCGACCGAGCTGACAGACGCGATCGGGATCACGCACTGGTTCAACATCGGCGCATTCCAGAAGGAGTTGCTGCTGGGCGCCAGCGAAGTGGGCGAGGACGCGTTGATCCGCTTCTATGTGCTCCATGTCATGATCCTGCCCATCCTGCTGGCGATCGGGATTTCGGTGCACATCTGGCGGGTGCGCAAGGATGGCGGGCTGTCCCGTCCGGGCCGCGACACCACCGCCGCAGGCAAGGGGGTGGGAGCATCGCAGCCGGTTCCGCAGGCGCCCTCCTCGTCGCCGACCAAGACCTACGGCCTCATGTGCGTGGTGAAAGGCAAGACGCCGGCGACCGACCAGAACCTCGACGAAACGGTTCCATCGTGGCCGTACCTCCTGCGCGCCGAACTGCTCGTTCTCATGGTCTTCACTTTCTTCTCGCTGGTGCTGGCCTACTTCTTCGATGCTCCATTGAAGGAATTGGCCAATCCGTCGGTCCCGGAAAATCCGGCGAAGGCCCCTTGGTACTTCCTCGGTCTGCAGGAAATGGTGTCCTATTCCGCCTTCATCGGCGGCGTCGTTGTGCCTGCGGTGGCGATGATCGGGCTGGCACTGATTCCGTATCTGGACCGCGAGCGCGAACAGGTCGGTGTCTGGTTCTCGGGGGCGGTCGGACGGGTGGTGGCCTGGCGGTCGCTCGTGTTCGGCGCCATCGCTGCGGTGGCGATGGTGGCCCTGCCGGTCAATTTCGGCTGGCTGCGCAACTGGTTCCCCGGCATCCCGCAATTGTGGATCATCCTCGTCAATCCCGGCACGATCCTGACCGCGCTGTATGCGCTCTGGTCGGTCTATGAACTGAAGCGTTCCGGTTCGACCCGGATGGCGGCCATCGCGCTGTTCACTTGTTTTCTGGTGGGATTTGCGATCCTGACCACGGTCGGCACGGTGTTCCGCGGACCCAACTGGGACTTCTACTGGTGGCCGTCGCAGTGGCCCACGCATTAGGAGACAACGATGTCAGCGCCGGATATCAAATCGATCGATCATCGTGTCAAAGTCTGGCTCCTGGTGGCCGGGGTGCTGACAATCCTGGCGCTTCTGGTCGCCGCGGTGCGGGAGAACTTCCTCACCGAATGGCGTCTGCATCAGCGCGCCTACCGTGAGATTCTCGAAACCAAGGCCACCGACCGGCAGGGGCAGGACATCCGCGACCGATTCGAGGTGCGGTTGCGCCAGGCGGTGGTGCCGGAACTGGATGCCATCGATCGTTGTTTGTCCTGCCACACCGGGATCGACGACCCACGCATGACCGATGTGCCGCAACCCTACAAAGTCCATCCGGGTGACATCCTCGACATTCATCCGCCGGAGCGATTCGGCTGCACCATCTGCCATCGGGGGCAGGGCGCGGCGGTGACCTTTGCCGAGGCCAAGGCCGAGGACTATTTCTGGGATTACCCGCTTCTGCCGCGTGATCTGACCGAGGCCTCCTGCGGGCTGTGTCACACTCCCGCCGAGCTGGATGGCCGTGGCGGGAGCCGTCTGGCCGAAGGCGCGCGTCTGTTCGAGGTGAAGGGTTGCCGCGGCTGTCATCAACTGGGCGGGCGCGGCGGGTCGATCGGTCCGGCCCTGGACAACGAGGGGCTCAAGATAAAGCACCAGCTCCCGATGGCCGGCGTCGATGGTCCGCACACCGTGCCGCAATGGTTAATCGAGCATTTCCGCGATCCGCAGAAGATCGTCGCCGGCAGCCAGATGAAGACACCCGGCTTGAATCACGACGAAATCCTGGCGTTGACCACCTTCATGCTGGCGCAGCAGCCGCGCGACCTGCCGCGGTCATATCTGTCGCCGGCCTATCACGCCGCGCTGGCCCTGAAGGACCGTCCCAGCGACTGGACCGGCGCGCAATTGTACGCGCAGTTCTGCGGAACCTGCCACGGTTCTGGGGCCATTGGCCGTTACGACAAGTTCTACGAAAAATTCATGCCCGCCATCCGGTCGGCGGCATTCCTGGCGGTAGCCGATTCGTCCTATCTGGCCAACACCATCCGCGATGGCCGTCCCGGCACACTGATGCCGGGCTGGTCGACGGACAAGGGCGGGCTCGACGACAGCGAAATCGCGCGGATCATTGCCTATCTCCGCGCCGGGTCCGCCGAGGCCGAGACAGTGTCGCTGCCGAGTCCGCCCGTGCATCTCGATGGCGGCCGTGCCGAGCACGGTCGCACCCTCTACGCGCGGCTCTGTGTCGGATGCCACGCGCCCGGCGGTATCGGCGATTTGGCGCCGGCGCTGGCCAATCCGACGTTTCAGAAATACGCCTCAAATGAGATGCTCTATCAGACGATCGCCTACGGGCGCCGCAACACCGCGATGCCCGCGTTCCGGGCGCCTGCGGCCGGCGGGCTCGATGATGCGGCGCTAATTGACCTCATCGCCTATCTGCGCACGCTCGGAGCGCGCGCGACCGCGCCGGCTTCGCCCTCCACCGCCCAGGCCACCACAGGGATGCTGCCATGACCGAGAATGACGAAAAGCACGAAGGTCTGTTTGCGACGGTGAACCGCCGCAAGTTCATCCTCGGTGCCGGAACCGGCCTGGCCGCCTTCTGGGCCAGCCGCGCCTTCGGGCAACTGGAGGAGTTTGACATCATCGATGTCGATCCCTTGCGCACCTATCCTTATCGTGGTTGGGAGGATCTCTACCGCCGCCAATACACCTGGGACAAGGTGGTGCGTTCGACCCACTCCGCCAACTGCACCGGTTCGTGCTCGTGGAAGGTGTATGTCAAGGACGGCGTCATGCTGCGCGAGGAACAGGCCGGCGATTACCCGCGCATCAACGAAGACCTGCCCGATTACAACCCGCGCGGCTGCCAGAAGGGCGCCTGCTTTGTCGAGTACGTCTACGGCGCCCAGCGCCTGAAGTACCCGTTGATTCGCGCCGGCGAACGCGGCGAAGGGAAGTGGAAGCGCGCTTCCTGGGATGAGGCGCTGACCGTGATCGCCGACAAGCTGCTCGACAACGTCTTCCAGCATGGTCCCGACACCAATACCTTCTTCACCGTCATTCCGGCGATGTCGCCGGTGTCGTTCTGCGGCGGGACACGCCTCGCCCATTTTCTCGGCGGAGTGATGTGTTCCTTCTATGACTGGTACTGCGATCTGCCGCCGGGGGAGCCGATCACCTGGGGCGTGCAGACCGAGTCATGCGAGTGCGCCGATTGGTTCAACGCCAAGTATATCGTGCTCTGGGGGGCCAACATCAACGCCACACGCATCCCCGACGCGCACTTTGCCTGGGAGGCGCGCTACAACGGCGCCAAGGTGGTCTGCATCTCTCCCGATTACAATTGCTCGGCGATTCACTCCGATCTGTTCCTACCGATCGCGCCGGGCAGCGATGCGGTCCTGGCACTGGCGGCGGCGCGCCACATTCTCGAGAACAATCTACACGATGTCCCCTATATCAAAGAGCAGACCGACCTGCCTTTCCTGGTGCGCCGCGACAACGGACGTTTCCTGCGCGCCGTCGATCTGTCGGCTGACGGCAAACCGAACCAGTTCTTTGTCTGGGATCAGGCCTCAGGCGCGCTTACGCCCGTGCCCGGCTGCGAGGGATCGGAGCAGAAGACGCTCAAACTGGAGGGCATTGATCCGGCGCTGGAGGGGGAGTGGGCGGTGCGTGGCGTCGACGGCGCCTCCATCGAAGTCACCACCGTGCTCGGGCTCTTGCGCGCGACTCTGGCCGATCCGCAGTACTCGCTGGAGCGCGCCGCCGAACGCTGCCATCTGCCGCTGGAGGATATCCGCCGGTTCGCTGATGACCTGGGACGCACCAAGCCGGCGATGATCATCCACGGCGCCGGCACCAATCACTGGTACCACAACGATCTGCTCAACCGCGCGATGATCTTGCTGGTGGCGTTGACCGGCAACGTGGGCAAAAACGGCGGCGGCTTCAATCACTACGTGGGGCAGGAACGCATCTGGCCCGAACACGGCTTCAAGATGCTGGCCTTCCCCAGAGGCGGCAAGAAACAGCGGTTCCAGAACACGACGATGTGGACCTACTGCCATTCGCGCATGTCCGATCCGCACAAAATCGACGGCAAACCGATCGAGCATTACATCCTGGAATCGGTGCGCAAGGGCTGGATGCCGCTGTGGCCCAAGAACGACTGGGACAAATTGGACGCCACGCAAATGCACAACCTGCCGCGCAAGCCGCGCGCGCTCATCGTCTGGCGCGCCAACTATCTCAATCAGGCCAAGGGAAACGAGGCCATCCTCCGCTCGCTGTGGAAGGACCTCGACTTGATCGTCGATGTCAACTACCGCATGGACACCACCGCCCTCTACAGCGATGTGGTCCTTCCGGCGGCATCGTACTACGAGAAGACCGACCTGAACTCGACCGACTGCCACTCATACATGCACCCGTTTTCGAAGGTTCTCGATCCACTCTACGAGTCAAAGACCGACTGGGACATCTTCGCGGCCCTGGCGGCCAAGATCGAAGAACGCGCCAAGGCGCGCGGCCAGACGCATTTCCGCGATGAGGGTCTCGACTGGGATCGTGATTTCGGCCGTTTCCTGGCCGACTGGAACGATGACGGCAAACTCGCCAGCGACGAAGACGCCTGCAATTTCATCCTCGCCAACTCGGAAGAGACCAAAGGAATGTCATACAAGTCGCTGCAGGATGGTCCGGCGCGCTTTACCGGCATCGACGCGGAAGTCTGGAACTCGGATATCGAGCCGGGACGCGCCTACACCCCATTCACTCATCAGATCGAGAAGAAGCGTCCCTGGCGCACACTGACCGGCCGCCAGCAATTCTACGTCGACCACGAGTGGTACCTGGCGCTGGGCGAGCAACTGCCGGCGCACAAGGAGCCGCAGGATGATCCCGCGTATCCCCTCTACTGGAACACGCCACACGGCCGCTGGTCGATTCACTCCACCTGGCGCGACAACCGCTACCTGCTGCGCCTGCAGCGCGGCGTGCCGATCGTCTACATCCACCCCGACGATGCCGCCCGACGCAACATCGCCGACAACGATTGGGTGAAGATCTTCAACCAGGAGGGATTTGCGGTGGTTCGCGCCAAGATCCTTCCCGGTGAGAAGGCGGGGCGTCTGACCATGTACCATGGTTGGGAGAAGTACCTTGGCTTCCAGCAAGGGGGATGGCAGTCGCTGACCTACATCAAGATCAAGCCGACACAACTGATCGGCGGTTACGGCCACCTGAACTTCAAACTCAACTACTGGGGGCCGACCGGCAACAACCGCGACATCAAAGTCGACATCGCCAGGTACACCGGTCCGGTGGCGGACTACAGCGGCGCGGCCTCATAACGCCGGGGAGAGACGATCATGTCCCAGCATCAATACGCGATGGTGATGGATCTCAACAAGTGCATCGGTTGCCACACCTGCACGTTGGCCTGCAAGAAGCAGTGGACCGATGGCGACGGCATGGACTACATGTACTGGAACAACGTCGAGACCCATCCCGGCACCGGATACCCGCGCGGCTGGCACACCATGGGCGGCGGCTTCGATCAGCACCGCAACCTGCAGCCCTCTCCGTTGCCGGCGCGCGAGGATTACGGCGAGGCGCTCGAGTACGATTACGCCCAGCGGCTCTTCGAGGGCGGCAAGAAGCCGGTCATGCCGCACAAGGACGCCAAGTATCTGCCCAACTGGGACGAGGATGTCGGCGGCTGGGATCCGAACAATCCCTACTTCTTCTACCTGCCGCGCATCTGCAATCACTGCACCTATCCCGCCTGCCTCGAGGCCTGCCCGCGCAAGGCAATCTACAAGCGCACCGAGGATGGGATCGTGCTTATCGATCAGCAGCGCTGCCAGGGGTACCGCTACTGCATCAAGGCCTGCCCCTACAAGAAGATCTACTTCAACGAGGTCACCGGCAAAAGCGAGAAGTGCATCTTCTGCTACCCGCGTTTGGAGAAGGGCAAGGTCAACGCCTGCGCCGCGCAGTGCCCGGGACGCATCCGCTTTGTCGGCATTCTCGATGATCCGGAATCGCCGGTGCACAAACTGGTGCGCAAGTACCAGGTCGCGCTGGGGCTTTTCCCGGAGAAAGGGACCGAGCCGAATGTCTACTATGTCCCGCCCTTCAATCCGCCGAAGACGGGCAATTATGGCAAGAGTATCCTCGATGACCCGCGCCTGCCGCTGGATTATCTGAAGTACCTCTTCGGTTCCAAGGTGGTTGGCGTGATTTCGTTCCTCGAAGGCGAATTGAAGCGCGCCCAGTCGGGGCACACCAGCGAGGTGCTGCAGTTGTTGATTGGCCGTGATGAGCATGTGCGCTATCGCATCGTTCCCGACTTGGTCCGTCGCGATGCGCCTCCGGAGGTTAAGGAGCGCACCGATCCATCCAAACCGGCCGGACCGGCCATCGAGAAGAAGGGGAGTCGCGAATTGTCCGCGCCGGTATCGGGGCATGCGTCGCTGGAGCCAACCGATGCCAATCCGGTGACCGCCGCGGTCAGCGAGGCCTTTGGCCTGGGCGCGGTCGCTTCGATTACGCCGGCCGCCGGTGCCTGCGGCAGCTGCGCCATCAGCAAACTGTGCGCCTCCAGCACCGAAAACGGCGGACCCGGCGAAAGCGCGGAGGGATTGATCTCATGGTACTAAGTCGCGTATTGATGACCGCCGCCATCCTCTTGTCGGCTTTCTCCACAACCGCGGCGCAGACCGGAGCAACCTCCGGCGAGCCGGCGCTGCCGTTGGCGGTGTCAGCGACAACATCGCCGGCGTCCGCCATCCTCGCCGATGATGCCGCAGTCTGGGGTGCTGTGACCCCGCAGCCGCTGCATCTGAATCACACGCCGCCTCTTTACGATACCGATCCGCGCGATGACGGGCACCGTCCGGGGGCGTCGATGCAACTCTTGCGCGCCGACACGATCCTCTATATGCGCCTTGTCTGGGATGATGCCACCGTCGACAGCATCCCGATGGCCAAACGCTACGCCGATGGCGGCGACTCGGCGATCTACAAGCGGCAGTCCGAGGTCATCGACCGCTTCCGCGATGCCGCCTGCGTGATGATGCCGCGGGCGCAGGCGGCGGTGACGCCGTCGCTGGTCATGGGCGATGTCAATCATCCTGTCGCCTTATACTACTGGCGCAACGGCGAGGGGTTTGTCACCGGGACCGCTGCCGGACGCGGCTCGACTGTGCTGTCGACCAGCGCGTTTGCCGGGCATGCGCGTCATGCGAATGGTCAGTGGCAGGTGATCTTCGCGGTGCCGATGATTCAGACTCCGCAGCCGCTGGCCATTGCCCTTTGGGATGGCAGCCGTCAACATCGTGATGGCCTCAAATACTACAGTCTCTGGTATGAGGTGACGCCATGACCTCCGATCCCGGCACCGAGGCGCGGCAGTGGGCCGCGGCCTTCGCCTTCGCGCACGCGCTTTTCCGCAAACCGTCGCCGGAGCAACACGCCTGGCTGCGCTCAATGGAATGCCTGAATGCCTGGCGCGAGCTGGCCGGCGCATCAGGTGTGGTTGAAAGTCTCGATGTGCCGGAGGCCTTTGACGACTACGCCGAGCGCTTCATCGCCACCTTCGATGTCGGCACCCCGACCCCGCCGGTTCCGCTGATCGAATCGCATTACAACAAGCGCGAGCCGATCCCGCGCATTCTGCATGAGAATATCCTCTTCTACCGCCAGTTCGGCGTTCAGCTGCGCGACAGCGCTCTGGAAAGCGCAGATCATCTGCGTCATCAGATGGAGTTTGTCCGCCACCTGTTGACCTATCTGGCGGAGATGGAAACCCAAGGTGACCATGATCGCGCGGGACAGGCACGTCAGGCCTGCCGCGAGTACACCCGACGGCATCTGTGCAGTTGGCTGCCGGAGGCCGTCGTGGCGGCCGCTGATGCCCCGCTGACAATGGCCCAGCCGGCGCTGCAATTGGCCGCTGCCCTGGCCGAGGCGGTCACGGAGTTGCCCGAGTGCGAATCACCGGTGGCGGACAGGTCGCACACAAAGGAGAAGTCCCCATGTTCGGTTTAGGCGCGCAGGAACTCCTGCTCATACTGCTGGCGCTGATCCTCCTGTTCGGCGCCAACAAGATCCCGCAACTGGCCCGCGGCCTCGGCCAAAGCGTTCGCGAGTTCCGCCGCGGCATGTCGGAAAAGCAGTAACCCAGAAGCCGACGACGTTGCCCACAGCGTCAGTATTCCGCGTCCAACCGCCCGCAGCGGGACGGGTCCCCCCTGATCGTCGGCTGCGAGTACCGCCATCAGTTGCTGACAGGTGGCCAGACACGGCAGCGGCTCGCCGATGCCATCGTCGAGGTCCATCAACGGGGACTGTATTCACCCTGAGCCGTGTGGCTCTGTCGTGACCTTCTCGTCAGGGTACTCGTGACTCACCTATGAACACGCGTCCACCCGACGAGCCGGAGCATAACGGAGCGTGACAGTCTTCTGGTTCGTCGTGTGTCGACGTGATCCCAGACGAGATAAAGCCTTGCCAAGGGCCGCACCTCCGATGCAGACCCGCCGCATATCCGCACACGTTCGCGGGTTACGCGAGCGCAGTCTCGCCCAGCGGCAGTGGCTCAGTCCTCTGCTATTGTCCGGAGTTTGATTGGGCGGATGATGCCCCGCTGGGCTACAAGCCCGACTGGGAGAAGAAGAAGCTGGTAGTCGATCCATCCGAGGCGGAGATGGTAATGGAGTTGTTTGACCTGTACCTGCAGCACCGGTCCTTAATCGAGGTCTGCAAGGTGGCCAATGCCCGGGGCTGGACCACCAAGACCACGGTCTACAAGAACGGCACCCACAAATCCGGTGTGGCTTGGAACAAAGCCCGGCTCTACGACATCCTGGTCAACGTCACCTACATCGGGCAGGTGGCTCATAAGGGCAAGCTGTACGCCGGGGAGCAGGAGGGGATCGTTGACCAATCCACATTTGCCGAGGCGCAGATGCTGCTCAAGGCCAACTCGCAGAACGGGGGAGGGGACACTCGGAACAAGCATGGGGCCCTGCTGCGGGGGCTGCTCAAGTGTGGCCACTGCGGGGCGGCGATGACCCACATCTGGACGAAGAAGCCGCCAAACCGGCTCTATCGGTACTACACCTGCAGCCGGAGAGTCCGGCAAGGCAAAGATGCCTGCCCCACCCCGAGTCTCCCGGCGCAGGAGATCGAGGACTTTGTGGTGGAGCAGATCAAGACTCTGGCCCGGGATCCGGAGTTGCAGCGTCAGGTGTTCGAGGAAGCCGGCAGACAGCAGAAGGCGTTCATCCCCAAGCTTGAATCCGAGCGCCGGCGGTTACTCAAGGACAGGCAGGCCAAGAGCGAGGAGATCCGGCGGCTGGTGGCGGCGATTGGCGTGGGCAGGCAGTCGGCCGCGGTCACGCAGCGACTGGCAGAACTTGAGGCCGTGGTGGGCCGCATCGACGGGCGTGCCGGGGAGATCGACGCGGAACTGGATTCGCTGCGGCAGCGAGGCATCGACTCTGCAGACGTGGGACGGAAGCTGGCGGAGTTTGACGGAATATGGGAGGTGCTGATGCCGGCCGAACAGACTCAGATGGTCCAGTCGCTGGTTGAGACAGTGACCTGCGGTCTTGAGCGGATGATAACGCTCCGGTTTTGCGGGTATAGTAATGAGTCATATCGCCTTCTGAATTCACCAGTTGCGCTCTGCTGACTTACTTGGAATTCCCACCAAGGTTTCCGCCCACGCACGTGCCCAGAAGAATCGCGCATTTTTCGCTTGACTTGGCGACTCCCTCTGAACACTCGCTATATGTGAATGTCCGATCAGGCGCCCTGTTCAGACGCAGGGTCGGGGGGCGTGAACCGCCAGCACGCCGGGTTTGGTCCAATCAGCCACTGCACCTCTGTTCCGCCGCGGTCCGTAAGGGCCAGCCGGGGGCTTATATTTCCCCTGTGAGGGAGAGGCTCGGCAACAGGGAATCGCGGCGTGAATGGACGCACATGGCTGGAGGATGATCGATGAATGTGAGACGATTCTTGCTGTTGGCGGTTCTTGCGTTCTCGGCGCTTGGCCTGACTTCCGGTCCATCCTCGGCCGCCACCTACCACGTCTCACCCCTCGGCTCCAACACGCCGCCGTACGACACTTACGCTAAGGCCGCCACGACGATCGCTCCAGCGCTTCTGGCGTCTGGCGGCTACCGCGACACGGTCCTCATTCACGCCGGCACATATGTCATCGACACGGTCCATCACGTTCCATCCGGCCTCACGCTCGCGGGTGTCGGGATGGATTCCGTGACGATTGACTGGGATGATCATCTGTTCGAGGGACAGGTGGGTCTGATCTTCGCTCTGGGCAAAGACAATGAAGTGTTCGGAGTGAAGATGCGCTACCCACGCGGGAGCGGCGGGAATCAGTCGATATTCGCCCTGTCGGTGTTTGCCCCGGATACGCTGAGGGTTCATGATTGCGTTTTTCAGGACCTGAGTGTCATCGTTGTCGGCGATCGATTCTTGGAAGTCCACGACTGTGTTTTCCACTGTGGCTACATTAGTTCTGGTGGACTCTACGTCGGTACAGCGCCTGCGCGGATCCACAACAACCGTTTTTACGGCAACACGACGACCTCCGAAGGGCTCTCAATACGCTATACCGGCTTTGTCGAGGTGGAGGACAATGTCTTTGGGGACCTGTCGGTCGGGCGTCTCACGGGCGTGTTTGTGGATCACGTGACGCACGCGACGATCCGGAACAACCTGTTTCTGAACACGACGGCCCCGGTGTACTGGCTGTTTGCCTCCGGGATCATCGAGAACAACACGATGGTCATGGCGACGGGCGTCTACGGGGGTTGGCCACTCCACTACGGAATACCGGTCGAACTGCGTTGGTACGAGACCCTCACGGTTCGCAACAACGCCTGCGTCGACTTCCAGGCGCCGTGGGATTTTGGCAACGACGCCTTGGGCAGCGGTCTGGCGACTGGCCCGATCTATTTTGTGCACAACACGTTCTGGCCGCCGCGCGACACGATGTGGATCAAATGGCCGCAGAGCAATCCGGATTCGGTGATCGTGATCGACTCGGCCAACGTCAACGCCCATCCGCTGTTTGCTGAGGAGTCGTTGTTTGAACTGCAGTACGGCAGTCCGCTGATCGATGCGGGCGACCCGGCCGTGCTCGATGTCGATGGGTCTCGCTCCGACATCGGCTGGTTGGGGGGGCCGGGGGGGAGGACCTATCCCTATGTCGATCTGCCCCCGCTGGCGCCGGACATGGTTGCAATCTCGGGGGAAGGGCGAGACGTGCGGCTGGGCTGGTCGCGCGGGCATGGAACTGATCTGCGGGGGTATCGTCTGAATCGGGGATTCGTCCCAGGATTCTGGTCGGTGGGGGCACCGATCCTTGCCGAAGTCCCTGTGTCCGACACATCCTGGATCGACTTACTCCCTGACTCGGAGGACAGCGCCTTCTACGTGGTCACCGCCGTTGACCTTGGGGGGCACGAGAGTCCGCCGTCGCGGGAAGTCCGCTACCTGGTCGCCGCTCATCCTGCGAACAGGCCGCCGGTCATTCAAAGCATCCCGGAGCAGTCGGTGAACGTGGGGGACACGCTGTCGCTTTTGATCACGGCGACGGACCCGGACGGGGACACGTTGACGCTTTCAGCGGCGGGCGCGCCGGTCAATGCGATATTCACTGACCTTGGCGGCGGCCGTGGAGTCTTCGAGTTCGCGCCTGATACGAGCCAGGTCGGCCAGCATGTCGTTGTCTTTGTTGCCGGCGACGGGGAGATGGCCGATTCCGAGAGTGTTGTGGTTTCGGTTTTGCTTAATGATTCGACCGAGAAACCCAATCGGTCGCGCATTCTAAAAGCGTTCCCGAACCCTACGAACGGACAGATTTCGGTCGTGCTGACGATTGCCCAGAGCACCCGAGGGGAGATGCCGGTACAAATCGCGGTCCTGGACATTCTGGGACGCCGGGTCGCCACCACCTACGCCGGCGTGTTGACGCCGGGAGAGCATACGATCGCATGTGATTTGTCTTCGGGGAACACGGGCAAGGAACTGGCAAGCGGTGTATACCTGCTCCAGTTGCGCGTCGGAACGCGGGTGCATGGACCGCCCGCGAAAATCGCGTTGTTGAGGTGAGTCCGACGCAGCATGGAGTCTCAAAGGAGGGTCAGTCATGCGACAAGACGTTGGTAACGCGCTGGTTTGCATGGTGATCGCGTGTTGCGTATTTCTCCTGCAACCAAACCATGCGGCAGCAGACCCTGGCAACTTCTGGTTCGGTTTCATGAATGTGGGATGGTCTGGAGTGGCCGACACGGTCTAGCAGGTTGCTGAAAAACCTCTCGTGATCGTCGCCTTGTCTTCATGTCTC
>CAZQIZ010000010.1:0-92041 GCA_964593585.1 uncultured Ignavibacteria bacterium | reverse complement strand
TAAGATCAACAACCCAGTCCAAATGCAACACCCATTTTGTTAGAAGGTCTTAGGCGAATGCCCCTCCCCTGCCGTCATTCCACGACCAACAACCGGAGGTGATGCCGACGGTTGTTAGCCGTGGAATCTTTGTTCTGTGGCGCAGCGGCGGAAAAGGATTGCTTCGTCGTCGCGATCCGCCAGCGGCGAATCGCGCCTCCTCGCACACGATGTAATCCCAAAACCTGCCTGCAATCGTCATTGCGAGGAGGAGTCCACCGTGGCGGGAAGCATACTCTTGTTGCCCGCGGGTGCGGAGCGCGATGGGCTGAATGCCCCTTGCGCGGCGGATGGGGATGGTCACATGCCTTCGTCGGGCAGCGTAGACTCTTCCTCCGCCAGGCGGTTGCGGAGGGTTTGGCGGGAGATGCCGAGCAGACGAGCCGCCTGCACCTGATTGCCGTTTTCGTGCTTCATCGCGCGGGCGAGCATCTCCCGTTCGAGCACACTCAGGATGGGATCCTCGGGATGGCGCAAGTAGCGGGCGACCAACCGTTCGAAGAGCACATCGAGCAATTGTTCATCGCCGGCGGGCAGATCGGCGCGCGCCGCCAGACTGCCGGCATCGGAGAGCACGATCGACTCGGGCAAGAGCGTGTTGCCGGTGGTGACGATCAGGGCGCGGTTGATGACGTTTTCCAGTTCGCGCACATTGCCGCGCCACTGGTGGGCCATCAGCTTGTCCATCGTTTCCGGCAGGACATGCACACCGGGGCGCCCGTCATGACGGCAGGCGCGATCGATGAAGTAGCGCACCAGCAGCGGGATGTCCTCGGGGCGGTCGGCCAGCGCCGGCAGATTGATCGTGAAGGTGTTGAGCCGGTAGTACAAATCCTCGCGGAAAGTCCCCTCCTGCGCCATCTGCGGCAGGTCGCGATGGGTCGCGGCAATGATGCGGACATCGACCTCGATGGTTTCGGCGCCGCCGACGCGCTCGATCACTCCCTCCTGCAGCACGCGCAGAATCTTCGCCTGGGTCATCGGGCTCATGTCGCCGATTTCGTCGAGGAAGAGCGTCCCCTTGTCGGCGCGCTCGAACTTGCCGAGACGGCGGTGGTCGGCCGAGGTGAACGAGCCGCGTTCGTGGCCGAAGAGTTCACTTTCCAGCAGCCCCTCGGGAATGGCGGCGCAGTTGACGGCCAGAAACGGCCGTCCGGCGCGTTTGGAGTGCTGGTAGATGGCGCGCGCCACCAACTCCTTGCCCGAACCGGAGGGACCGGTGATCAGGACCGAGGCATCGGTCTGCGCGACCCGTCCGATCTGCTTGTAAACCTCCTGCATTGGGCGGGAGCGTCCTATGAGCGTGTCGGCGTCGGCGGCCGTCGCGGGGGATTCATCCTCGGCCACTTCGACGCGGCGGGTCATGAGGCGGTACGACTCGACGGCGCGGGCGACCACGCGCTGGATCTCGTCGATCTCGAAGGGCTTGAGCACGAAATCGAAGGCGCCCATTTTGATCGCCTGGATGGCGGTGTCGGTGGTTCCGAAGGCGGTCATCATCACCACCGGCGTGCGCAGATCGACCGCTCGCAGCTTCTCGAGAACCTCGATGCCGGACATGCCGGGCATGCGCAGATCAAGCAGGATGACGTCATAGGGCTGCGACTGCACCAGCGCCAGCCCCTCCTCGCCAGTGCCGGCCTCGTCGATGGCGTAGGTCTTGGCGTCGAGAATACGGCGGAGCGCAAAGCGCAGATTGCGGTCGTCGTCGATAATAAGCACTCGAGGCATGCGTCAACTCTTGGCGGTCTGGGCCCTGGGTAGAGTGATACGAAACGTGGTTCCGCTCTCGTTGTGGCCGATGGCGCGGATGGTGCCGTTGTGCTTGGCCATGATCATGTGGGCGATGGACAGCCCCAGCCCGGTGCCGGTCGCCTTGGTGGTGAAAAATGGGTCGAAGATGCGGTCGTAGAGCGCCGGGTCGATCCCCTTGCCTGAATTCCAGATCGTGACCACGACATCGCTGTTCTCGGTGCCCGAGATCACCTTGATCGTGCCGCCCTGCGGGGTGGCATCGACGGCGTTGAGCAGGATGTTGAGGAATACCTGCCCCAGTTGGGCCGGATCGGCCAGCACGGGCGGCACGGGACGGCAGTGCTCGTGCACGACAATCCCCGCCAACTGGGCCTTCGGACGGATCAGATCGATTACCCGGCTTAAGGTCACATTCAAATCGGCGAGCACCAGCTCGGGCTCGGTGGGACGGGCGAACTGCATCAGACGAAGGACGAGGGTGCTGATCTTGTCGATTTCCCCCTGTATGATCTCGAGGTCGTCGCGCGCGGCCTCGGTCGCGGGGACCTGTTCCTTGAGCGCGTGGATCAGGATTTTGATCGTGGTCAGCGGGTTGTTGACCTCATGGGCGATCGAGGCGGCCATCGTGCCGACCGAGGCCAGACGGTCGGCGGTGATCAGCTGCTGATTGCGCGTGTGCAGCTGGATTTCGCTCTCCTGCAGGATGCGGAATATCTTGTTGACCCGCAGCACGCCGAAGATCACCGGGATGGTGATGAAGATGAGCAAGAACCAAAAGACAATCCACCTCTCGGCCGCATCATGTTCAACATACTCAAACCAGTACCAGATGGCTGCGGCGCCGACCAGCGTGGCCGGGATGGCGATCGTCAGCCAGATGATGTGCAACTGGCGGCGCAGTCCGGAGAGCGACGGAGGTGTGATGGGCTCGTTCATGCTGACTTGTTTTGTCCGGATTCGCCGGGCTGTGGACCGGATCGCTTCCGTTGTCGGTCACGCGAGAGCAATCTCGCCAACCGGGCATTCGGGAGCAATGGTCGATTACGGCGGAGTTCGGCGCCAGCGCAAGCGATCACGGCACGGGATGTGCTATGCACCGCCGTTTGCTCGCGGGATACGTGAAATCGGGGCATCTCCAGACGCGGGCAACGGCATTTTCCCCACAGCGTGCAATTCGCGCTTGACAATTTCTTGAGTGTGATAGATCGTGGCCACAAGTCACTCGACCCCGCGTTTCGGCGCGGGGCCGCTTGCCCAACAAAACCTCACAACTTGGGAGGAGCTCTTGATGAAGCGCTCGTTCCTGCCTCACCGCGGTTTGGGGCTATGGCTTGTCGGCGCCGCCGTGGTCGTCACACTCGGCATCTGGGGATGCGGAGTGGACAACACCCCCACCGCGCCATCCGGCATGGATGACGTGCTGGGGCGCGTGAATCCCCAACTTCTGCACGTGATGGCGGTCCAGGACCGTCACACACAACGTCTCATGGCCGATCCCGATGTGATTGGCACGGCGACGACGCTGGATGAGAGCGGTCAGCCGGCGATCATGCTCCTGGTGACCAGCGAGCGAGCCCGCGGCGCAGCGCCGAAGTCGATCGAGGGCATCCCGACCACGGTGCTCCTGACCGACAAGATTGTCGCGATGGGCAAGGCGGGTGGCGGTGTCAGCCACACCGCCAAGCAGACCCCGCCGATTCAACTCGGCACTTCGGGCGGCTGGCGCTATGACCTGGCCAATGGCTACTGCTGCGGCGGCACGCTCGGCTCGCTGGTGCAAAAGGGCGGCACCCAGTACGTGCTCAGCAACTACCACGTGTTGGAAGCCGACATTGTGGCCGGGGGCAACAACCGCTCGGCGCAGGCCGGCGATCCGGTCATTCAGCCGGGCTTGATCGATGTCGGCTGCAACGCGACCAACGCCCAGGATGTGGCGACCCTCTCGGGACAGAAGTCCCTGCCGGGCAGCAACGTTGATGCGGCTTACGCGGCGGTAATTCCGGGCATGGTCCGCAGTGACGGCGCGATCCTCGAGATCGGCACCATCTCGGCTTCGACCGTGGCCGCCTCCGTCGGACAGGCGGTGAAAAAGAGCGGGCGCACCACCGGATTGACCCGCAGTTCGGTCAGCGGACTGAACGCGACGGTCAGCGTGGCGTATGAGAACGAGTGCGCCGGCGGCGCGGCGTTCACCAAGACCTTCACCGGCCAGATTCTTATCGGCAACAAAGCCAGCAAGTTCCTCGCCGGCGGCGACTCTGGCTCGTTGATGGTCGAGGATGTCACGACCAATCCGCGCGCGGTCGGCCTGCTGTTTGCCGGCAGCTCGTCGATTGCTGTCGCCAACCCGATCGGACAGGTGCTGAGCTGGGTCGGTGGCACCATGGTCGGGCAATAAAAACGATGATGTCCCGGCCCTCGGGCCGGACATGCTGTGAACTGGGCCCGTCCCCGGCCGGTGTGTCGGGGACGGGTCTCTGCTTGGGAGGGCGCCGATGCGCGAAACCACGCGGACGCCGGCCATCCGGATGGTCTTGTGCGCCATCTTGCTCACCGCCTCTGTGGGACTGCTTGCCAATTGTCAGGAAACGCGGAAAGCCGAGGTTACCGTGCCGCAGCGTGACATCCAGACCGTTCAGGAGGCGCACATCGCCGAACTGATGGCCATTCCCGGCGTGACCGGTGTGGCGTTGGGAAAACTGGAGGACGGCACACCCTGCATTCAGGTGCTGGTGGAGGAGGAAACCGAAGAATTGAAGAAACGGATTCCTGCGACGCTGGAGGGGCATCCGGTCCGGATCGTGGAAAGCGGCCTGATCAAACCGTTGGACGGCAGATGATCACCAGGTGGCGCCGCGGGCGCGGAAGTAGTCGTGCAGTTCCTGCCGCGAGCGGAGATTGACCCGCTCGGTCCATAGGTCGATCGGATTGCGGTCATCGGTGATGACGGGGACGCCCTCGGTCCGGGGCACGAAGCGGTTGTCCCAGGCGTGGGCGCGGTGATATTCGGGCGAGAAGCGGTCCTGCGGCCGCGGCGGCTCTTCGGGCAGTTCGAGGGAACGATCGGCCGCCAGCAGCACGATGTTGCCCAGTTGATTCGGCGGCTCGGCGATCGGAAGGACCAGGACATTGGCAAACTGCCGGCGGGCGGTCGCGGCGATGGCGGTCACGATTGTGTCATGCCAGCCGATCGACTGCAGGTTCACCGCCAGCACCCCATCGGGCGAAAGCCGTGTGCGCGCCAGACCGAACGATTCGGACGTGATCAGGTGGAAAGGGATCGATCCGCTGCCGAACGCGTCCAGTATGATGATGTCGTAGGCCTCTCCCCCACGCTGCAAGAACTGTCGGCCATCTTCGTGGAAGACGCGCGCCTCATCATCGCGGAGCGCGAAGTAGCGCCGGGCGAGTCGTGTCACCGCCGGATCAATTTCGACCACATCGACGGTCCAGTCGTTGCGGGCGTAGTTTTTGACCACCGATCCCCCGCCCAACCCCACTAAGAGCATGCGCCCCGGTTCGTTGAAATAACCACGCGGAATGTCCATCACGTTGACATACTCGAAGAGCGACTCCCAGAGTGTGGTGTCGACGCCGGTGTGAGTGCCGCCATCGATCAGGAGGAAGCGCTCAGGCCCATCCTGAAGCACTCGCAGTTCGCCGTAGGCGCTCTGCTCGATGGCCAGCAGTCCGGCGTCGGGGTCGGCGGTCTCAGCGGGAATCGCGGCGATGGCCCAGCCGCCGGCCAGAAGGAGGAGGAGGGCCACAAGTGGCGCTGACCGCAGCCGCCGGGCCAGCATGCTCCCCCAGAGGGCGGTGGCCAAAAGCAGCAGACCGGTGACCGTGACCAGCCGCGTGACACCCAGATTGGGAATCAGGAAGAAGCCCGTGGCCAGCGCGGCCACCACGCTGGCGACGGTCGAGACGGAGTAAAGATTGCCCGCGGTCCTTCCCACTTCTTCCAATCGCGCGGCCTTCAGACGGATGGCATAGGGGCTGACCATACCCAGAAGCGCCAGAGGCGGAAAGAACAGAAGCGCGGCGGTGACAAGCACCGCGACGCGCAGTCCGAGCGGCTCGGTGAGATGCAAGACCGGAGTGCGCAGTAGCGGGATAAGCAGGGTCCAGAGTCCGGCCAGACCAAAGAGTATGGCGAAGCGCCCGAGTCGCGGGCCGCAGTCGGCCCAGCGACCACCGAGGGCATAGCCGACGCTCAGCGCGGCAAGTGTGACGGCGATCAGCGCCGACCAGAGATAGAGACTGGCGCCATAGAACGGGGCCAGGACGCGTGTGCCGAGCAGCTCGAGCGCCAGGACCGACGCGCCGCCGATAATGACAGCCGTGTAGATGTACGCAGTCAGCATGTCGCGGGGAGCTCCTTATCACAAACGTACGCCATCGGATCACAGGACATGGTACCGTGCATCTCGATCCGGTTCAAGCGGGCTCCGCTCCCGGTTGGGGGTAGCCGGTAAAAGAGGCGGCCCGGAAGTCCTCGCGCACCGGATGGAAGACATCGACAACATAGCAGTCGGTGATGGCATGCGCGGAATGGGGGATGTGCGGCGGCAGGATGTAGACTTCGCCCCTCCGCAGACGGAACGACTGTCCTTCCACGGTCAGTTCCAATTCGCCGTCGACAACGTTGACCACCTGCTCATGGGGATGGTCATGGCGCGGCAATCGCGCGCCGGCGGCCAGGTGGACATGAGCGATGCTCATGTTCAGGGATGTGGCAACCCGGGCGACGACGCCGTCGGCCAGCGTCAGCGCCGGCAATTCGTCCAGCAGAAAGTGGGGCATGGACGCCTCCCGGATAAGGGTGAGCGATCAGGCGGCGGGTCCAACAATACGACGCCGCCGCTGACAAGGTCGTCAACGGCGGTGTGCGATGCAATGCTGTCAGGCGGTGCCGGCGGATGCCGCTTTGGCCGTGATGCGAGCTGGCGGTTCGGTGGCCGCGGCGCCGCGAGGTGCTACTTGTTGCTGAGAATCGTCGATGCCGTGTTGGAGACAACCGGGTGCGACAACAGCGAGTGCAGATCCCGGTAGGTCGTGCGCAACGAAACACCCGACGCCTTGGAGAGTTCCGCCAGGGTAATCTGACGGTTGTCCCACATCATGCGGCGGACCATCTCGAGACGCTCTTTGCGGTTCATCTTCTCCTCCTGCCTTTTCGCCCATCCGGGCGAACTTTTATGTGACTGGAAAGCCTCTTGTTATATTTCGTTGCCGCGTCCGTCCGCGCCATTTACGGGCGCTTCCGGGCCGCTTGGTCATCCGTTTGCTGACGGCTGGGCGTCGCGACGGGCTCGGTGGCACCGGCCGGGGTCACGACGGGGGCATCGACGGGCTCGGCGATGCGGCTCCAGCAACGCGGGCAGTAATGCGTCTCCCCCACCCGGCACAGCAGTGCGTCACTGTAGCTGAGCACATAGGAGCATCGCGGGCACTGCATGACGCCCTCCCTGGTGGCGATCATTACGCGGCGGATCATTCGTGGCTGTGTGTTCATCGTCTGCTTCAGTCGGTTATCCTGCCGCGCCCTATCGCGCGTCGAGCAGTCTCTTAGCAAAGGCCATGCCAAGGAAAACCGGACCAAATTGAGTCTCGCATGATATTGACTGTCAGGAGGTTGACTTTGGCAATGGCGACTCTGTGCGTCAGACTTGTTTGGCCAGCTGAGTGAAATTAGACAGGTCGTCGTGATCGCTGTCACAATCTGGACAGACACGGTTCGTTCAAATCAGAATTGGACAGGAACGGCATTTGCGGAACGGAGAGGGAGACATTGCTGGATGGAGTTATGCCCGTATGCGCATGGTGATTGGTAAGATGCCGTCTGAAAGGTAGTTACAGCTTTCGCGTGTGCGCCTTTACCCCGGCGCCGGACCGGTCGGTTGGTACCGGATACGCAAGGGCTTGCAGCATAGTCCCCGAGGAGCGAAGCCAATGATGGACTTGACGAAATCGGATGTAGGCAGTAATTTAAGAGGTACGGTATCCGCTTTCGCGGAGTTATCCGTCGCTGACCAGACTCAGTCAAGGCCCCAGCTATCGTCCTACAGTGAACGCTTGACCGGCGCGTATCCCTCATCCGCGCGCCCGCAACAAAATGTCAGTTCAACGATCGTCGGGAGGCAGACCTCATGGCTTGGGAGCCTTGCGTGACAATTCCGGAGCGTCCCAATTGCCGGTCTTGGTTGGTGGTCACCAGCTTGATCGTGGTGATAGCGACCATGGTTGTGGTCCTGGCTATCGGCACAGCGGAAGGCACCCGGGTCAAGCCCAACGCCAACGCGGCTGTCTTGGTTGGTTCATTCAGAACCGATAACTGCTTGACAGTAAACGGAAAAGGCCTTAATTGTGAGGGGCTGGGAACCGTCCATCCAGCTCAAATCGAGGAGCACTACTTACTCGCGTTTCGTCAGTCCAGTTGCTGAAGACGTCGTGTTGTTTGGCGTCTGCCTTCCATAAGGACCCGGAAGGACATTGCGTCAGGATGACGCCTCCGTACTCGGAGCGTGTCTGAATGAGCAGAATCCATCAAGGCAATTCACAATCGCATATTCTGGTCACCCCTGTGGATAACTCCATGCGAGGTTCCCATATCATGAAGACCGTCATGCGAGTCCCGTCGCGACTGCCGCGCTGGACAGTACTGGCCCTCTGTCTGGCCCTGCTTGTGCCCATGGCGCAGGCGCAGGCCGGCGATGTGCTCAATCCGTCCAAGCCGCCGCAGTCGCTTCCGCCCGGAGGCTCGACGGAGCAGACTGTTCCGCTCAGCCAGCCGGTGGTGACGCTTTCGACCGACAAACCCGCCTACCTGCCAGGTGAGATAGTCATCATCAGCGGCACCGGTTTTGAGACCGGCGAGACGGTCGAGTTGAAGATCCGCTTAAGCGACGGCAGTTACTCCGACACCTGGAATGTCGACGCGGCGACCGGCGGGAAATTCGACACGTACTGGTACATCCCGGTGTCCTACCCGCTGGGCAACCAAATTACCACTGAAGCCAGCGGCCTGAGTTCGGGACTGGCGGCCGAGGCCGCGTTTGTCGCCGGCAGTTCGGTGCTCAAGTGGAAGACGCTGATTCCGGACAGCACCTGCCCGGATGGTTATTTCCCCGCCTGTGTCTGCCTGGGTCAATCGTGCGGCGATGAGTTCGTCGAGCCGCTGGCCAATCGGCCGATCATCTTCTACCTCGCTCTGGGCGACTGCGCCGATCTGGATTCGGCGATCATCGCCGACACCGTCTACACCGATGCATTCGGAAGCGCCTGCAGCTGGATCACCGCGCCGTCGCTGGCGGGCAATTACACGCTGCGGGTCAAGTACGAGGGCGAGGCCGCGCCGTCCCCATGCCCGATGCCGGGGAACAACGCCTGCGATCCGACCAGCGGCGATACGGCGGTGCGATGCACCGACATCAACAGCACGTCGTTGTGCCACACACTGAATGTCACCGACAGTCCGAACCATCCGCCAACCATCAATTTTGGATTGAACGCCTGGTACGACATCTGCGTGCCGGTCGAGCTGTGCATCACCTACCGACTCACCGATCCGGATGGGATCGACGGGTTGTACGAGGAGAATCTCTCCGGCTTCGGGGAATTCCGCGATCAGGTCAACGGCATCTATTTCACACCCGACACGTCGGGCGTCTACGTGCTGATCGCCAAGACCACCGATCCCTGCGGCGCCTTTGACATTGACACGGTGGTGATCACCATCGACATGAATGATCCGCCGTCGATTGCCTTCGGCCCGGATCTGTATTACGCCTGCCAGCCGCCGCCGGGACCGATCTGCCTGCCATACACGGTCGCCGACCCCGACGGCTTCGAGGGCGCGCATGAGACGCTGGTCTCAGGCCCCGGCACGATCGATCCGACCACCAACAAGGTTTGTTTCACGCCGGCCGGTCCGGGCATCTACACCTTCATCGCCCGCATCACCGACACATGCAGTCTGTTCGATCAGGATACCATTATGGTCACCATCGGCGGGGCCAATCCGCCGACCATCAGCTTCGGCAACGACACATCGATCACGCTTTGCCAGCCCGGTCCGATCTGCCTGCCCTACGCCGTGTCCGATCCGGATGGACTGCAGGGACTGATCGAGTCGCAGGTGGCCGGACCCGGCGCGATCGACACGCTGAACAACCGGGTGTGCTTCGACGCGACGACCAACGGCACGCACACCATCATCGCGCGGGTTGTCGACTCCTGCGGCGGCGCCGATTACGACACGATCGTGGTCAGTGTGACCGTCGGCGGGCCGCCGACGATCGCCTTCGGCGCCGACTTCGGCACCGGCGGCTGCGCTCCCTCGCAAATCTGCGTGCCGTATACCGTCTCCGACCCGCAGGGTCTGGCGGGATTGATCGAATCGCTGGTCACCGGCCCGGCCGGATCGGTGATCGACACGGTTCAGAACCGTGTCTGCTTCACGCCCCCGGTGAGCGGGACGTATACGGTCATCGCCAAGGTGACTGATCCGTGCGGCGCTGAGGATCGTGACACGATCCGGGTGACCGTGACGCTCAACAGCCCGCCGGTCGTGACCTTCGGACCCGACACGACGATCCGTCAGTGCGCGCTCGGCCCGGTCTGCGTAAGCTACAATGTCTCCGATGCCAACGGCCCGGCGGGAATCATCGAAACGCTGGTCTCCGCCCCGGCAGGCGCCACCTTTGACGCCGGCAACAATCGCGTCTGCTTCACCCCGAGCGGCGAAGGATTTTATACGGTCATCGTCAAGGCCAAGGACCCGTGCAACGCCGAGGACGCCGATACGATTGTGGTGCGCATCGACGTCAACGATCCGCCGGTTGTGACCGGCCCGGCCGACACGACGATCTTCCTGTGCGCTCCCGACACGGTCTGCGTGGGGCCATTTGGCGCCACCGACCCGAATGCGAACATCGCGACGCTGGCAGCGTCACTGGGCTGGATCGACGGCGCCTGGGTCTGCTTCGCGCCCGACACCGCCGGATACTACCGCATCATCGTGTGCGCGACGGATTCGTGCGCGGCGCAGGATTGCGACACCGTGGTGGCGCGGATTGTCCTGAACTCCGGCCCGGTCTGCAACATCCCCGGCGACACCGCGATTGTCGACTGTTTCGCCTCGCCGTTGTGCCTGCCGGTGTCGGCGACTGACATCGACGGCAACCTGGTGGGGTGCGAGCTGGTGAGCGGCCCGGGTGTGCTGGCGCAGGGACAGTGGTGCTACACCCCGGCCGGCGATGAGTCGTTCGATGTCGTCATCCGCTGCGCCGATGCCTGCGGCGCGGTCTGCGAGGACACGTTTACGGTCAGCTTCAATCTCAACGAGCCGCCGATCTGCGAGTTCAACACGCCGGTGCCGCCGGCCTGTCTGCCGGAGACGGCGTTTGTCTCCTTCGCGGTGACCGATCCGGAAGGCAAGCTCGACACCTGCATCATCACGTCGGGGCCGGGCTGGCTGTCGGGGACGACCTGGTTCTATGAACCCGATCCCGGCGAGACGGTCAACGTCACGATCTGCTGCTATGACGAATGCGGCGACTCCTGCTGCATCTCCTTTACGCTGACCTATCCGGTGCCGCAACCGCCGGTCTGCCAGATCCCGTCGCTGGACACGACCTTCACCATCTGCACGCCGACGCAGGTTTGCATTCCGATCTCGGCCACCAGCGCCAATCCGCCGGTGGTCTGCAGTCTGGTCGCCGGAGTGGGCTCACTGTCCAATGGGCAGTGGTGCTACACGCCGTCCGGGACCGAGGTCGACACGATCACGGTGCGCTGCACCGACATCTGCGGCGAGTTCTGCGAACAGACCTTCATTGCCCGCTTCAACATCAACAGCCCGCCGACGATCACGCTGGCGGCCGACCGCTCCGAGGAACTCTGCACGGCGCAGAATCCGGTCTGCGTGACCTACACCGTCAGCGACCCGAACGGCTTTGCCGGTCTGGTGGAATCGCTCGTTTCCGGTCCGGCGGGCGCGGCGATCGACACGGCGCTCAACAAGATCTGCTTCTCCCCGACCGCGCCAGGCGCTTACACCTTCATAGCGCGGGTGCAGGATGCCTGCGGGGCGTTTGACCTCGACACGGCGGTGATCACGATCACGCCGTCAACGCCGCCGAACTGCAACCTGCCGGGCAACACGATCGTGCGGGTCTGCGGTTCGCAGCCGATCTGCCTGCCGGTCTCGGCGACGGCCGATGATGTCCCGGTCAATTGCGCGGTCACCTCCGGTCCGGGCGCGGTCGCCAATGGATTCTGGTGCTACACGCCGACCGGCCCGGGGATTGTCAACGTGACGATCACCTGCACCGACGCCTGCGGCGCGACCTGCTCCGGTTCGTTCCAGGTGGACATCCGCTTCAACGGTCCGCCGACGATCGCCTTCGGCAACGACTCGTCGCTGTTCCAGTGCGCGCCGACGCTGATCTGCCTGCCGTATACGGTCTCCGACCCGGATGTCCCGGCCAAGTGGACCGAGTCGATCATCAGCGCGCCGCCCGGCGCGACGATCGACACCGTCGCCAACCGTGTCTGCTTCACGCCGCCGGGAGCCGGCGCGCACACGATCATTGCGCGCGTCACCGATTCCTGCGGGCTGTTTGATCAGGACACGATTGTCGTGACCGTCAATCTCAATGATCCGCCGGTCATCGCCTTCGGACGCGACACGTCGGTCTTCCAGTGCACCGCCCAGCCGATCTGCCTGCCGTACACGGTCAGCGATCCGGACGGTCTGGCGGGATTGATCGAGACGAAACTCTCCGGCCCGGGCACCATCGACACCGCGGCCAACCGGGTCTGCTTCACGCCGACCGGCTCGGGGGTCTCGACGATCATTGTCAAGGTCGCCGATCCGTGCGGGCTGTTCGATCAGGACACGATCAATATCACGGTCACGTTGAATCAGCCGCCGGTTTGCAACCTGCCGCGCGACACGACGATCTTCCAGTGCGCGCCGGCGCCGGTCTGCCTGCCGGTTTCGGCGACCGACCCGAACGGCAATTTCAAGATCTGCTCGCTGACCGCCGGGCCGGGATCCCTGACCAACGGGCAGTGGTGTTACACGCCGACCGGCGATCAGGAGGTCACGGTGTCGGTGATGTGTGCCGACTCGTGCAACGCCTCCTGCGAGGGAAGCTTCAAGGTCAACTTCGTCATCAATGACCCGCCCGTGTGCAACATCCCCGGCGACACGACCTTCACCTTCCTCTGCTCGCTGGCCACGATCCAACTGCCGGTGGGTGCGACCGACCCGAACAACAACCTGCGCAGTTGCGCGATCACCAGCGGTCCGGGCGAATTGCTCGGCGGCTTCTGGACCTTCACGCCGACCGAACCGGGCCAGTACTGCGTGACCATCGCCTGCACCGACTCGTGCAATCAGATCTGCCAGTCGTCGTTCTGCGTGACGGTCAATCTCAATACCGAAGACTGCAACTGCATCTTCAAGCTGACCATCGGCGGCGAGGAGCCGACCGACGGGCTCAACGGGCAGGCGGTCACGGTACCGATCGTGCTGCAGTTTGCCAAGGAGCAGATGGGCGGCTTCGATCTGCTGCTCTGCTATGACGAGACCGGCATCTTCCTCACCCAGGTGGCCAAGGGGCCCTCGCTGGCGGCGTGGGAATACTTCACCTACCGTCTGGGCGTCTTCGGCAACTGCGTCGGCGGCTGCCCGTCGGGCATCATCCGGTTGATCGGCATCACCGACATGAACAACGGCAAGCCGATCACCGATCCGAACGCCTGGAAGCCGGTCGGGACGATCGCCAATCTGACCTTTGTGCTGACCAGCGACCGCAACTTCATCGGCCAGTGCATCCCGATCTACTGGTGCTGGTTCCAGTGCGGCGACAACGCCATCTCCAGCCGCACCGGCGACACGCTGTTCATCGAGGAGATGTACGACTTCGACAGCTGCCAGAGCAACGCCAAGGCCGACCCGGTTCCGGGCATCTGCTTCGAGAACGGCCGTATCTGCATCCTCGAACCGCCCGATGACCGCGGCGACCTGAATCTCAACGGCATCGCCAACGAGATCGGCGACGCGGTGCTCTACACGAACTTCTTCATCTATGGCAACTCGGTGTGGGATCCGATCTGGAAGGACGTCCAGATCCTGGCGTCGGACATCAATGACGACGGCCTGGTGCTCACCATCGCCGACCTGGTCTACCTCATCCGCATCATTACCGGCGATGAACAGCCCTACCCGCCGGGCGGCCATCCCAAGCTGGCCACGGCGTCGCCGGTGGCGATCTCGACTGACGCGGTCGGCGAGGCGCTCTCGATTCGCTGGGATTCGGAGCTGGATATCGGCGGCGCGCACTTCATCGTCGATCTGCCCGAAGGCGCGACGGTGGGCGAGGTGACGCTGGCGCCGGAGGCGGCCAACATGAAGGTCCGCGCCCATCGTGACGGCAACCAACTGCGCCTGCTGGTCTACAGCGACACGACCGAGATCATCCCGGCCGGGTCGCGTCAGATTGTCTCGATCGCGATGACGCGCGCCAACGAGGCGGTCCTTTCGACACATGATCTCGCCACAGCCGACGGCTGGGTCATGCCGTCGCTGGTCAACACCGCCAAGGCGGCGCTGCCGACCGAATTCACCGTGGCGCAGAACTACCCCAATCCGTTCAACGCCGGCACGATCATCCGTTTCGGCACCAACGTGGCGACCGATTACACGCTGGCCATCTACGACATCCTCGGCCGCCGGGTCTGGGGCGCCGCGGGGCACAGCGAAGCCGGTTGGGTGGAAGTCGAGTGGAACGGTCGTGACGAGCACGGCAACACGCTGGCCTCCGGGTTGTACCTCTACCGGGTGCAGACCGCGTCCGGTGTGCAGACACGCAAGATGACTTTGCTGAAGTAGAAACTCCAACCACCCCTGTCAGACACAAAGCCCCGCGCCCATCGGCGCGGGGTTTTGTGCAGTAGGGAAAGGTGGCGCCTCAGGTCCGCCCTCCGTGGTCGCTATTAATCCTGAATCGTAGGGGCAGGTCTGAGACCTGCCCTCGGTCGCCACCGGAAGAAGAGCAACAAAGATCCCAAGACCCGGCAAAGAGCGCCGGGTCTTGGGATGACGGTGTCTGGGCGTATGTGATGTATCGTGTAGTGGCTATGAATTGGGAATCGTAGGGGCAGGTCTGAGAACTGCCCTTGGTCGCCACCGGACAGAAGAGCAGGCTCTCCGCCGCGGCGGATCGCCCTCCCGATTTTGTAGTTCACGAAACGAATGGTAGGGCGTCAGTCGCCGCGCGTGACTTCGAGGACTTCGTAGGCAAGTTCGCCGGCCGGGACCTTGATCGTTACCTTGTCCCCTGCTGTCTTGCCCAACAGGCCGGCGCCGACCGGAGATTTGATCGAGATGCGATCCAAATCGAAATCGGCCTCCTCCGGTGAGACCAGCTGATACTTGATCTCCTCGCCGGATTTGAGGTCGCGGACGCGGACAAACGACATCAGGTAGGCCCGGCCATCGTCGGCGGTCGATTCGACCACACGGGCGCGCGAGAGTTTGAATTCCAGTTCGGCGATTTTGCGCTCGAGGTGGACCTGGCGCTCCTTGGCGGCGTGGTATTCGGCGTTCTCCGACAGGTCGCCATGGTCGCGGGCGCGGGAGATTTCGGCCACGATTTGCGGACGGTCCACCGTCTTGAGCCGTTTGAGCTCCTCGGTGAGCTTCTTGTGCCCTTCGGGCGAAAGATAAACGGGGCCGTGCGCGTCGCTCGTCGTCATGTGCCTGATTCCGCGCCCCAGCGCCGCTGGGGCTTTGGCTAACAAAAATGCGGGCGCCCAACAACCGCGCGCCCGACACCGGGATATTATCGCCATCCCGGCGGGGTCTGTCAACGGTCGATTGCCGCCTGGTAGAGCCGCAGGTATTCGCCGGCGGCATGGGTCCAGGAGAAATCGGCGGCCATGCCGCGTCGCTGCAGGGCGGTCCAGCGCGCCCGGTCGCCATAGGCGGCCACCGCCCGCTGGAGGGCGGCCAGCATCGCCTGCTCAGTGTAGTCGTTGAATACAAAGCCGTTGCCGGTCTCGGGACGGGCATCGGCGTCTATGACAGTGTCGGCCAGGCCGCCGGTGGCACGGACCACCGGGATGGTGCCATAGCGCAGACTGTACATCTGGTTGAGCCCGCAGGGCTCATAGCGACTGGGCATCAGGAAGATGTCGGCGCCCGCCTCGATCAGGTGCGCCAGCGCATTGTCGAAGGCGAAATAGCTGCGGAAACGGCCGGCGAAGGCCTCGTTCCAGAAGCCGAAGGTCTTCTGCAACGCCGGATCGCCGGTGCCCAACAGGACCAGATTGAGATCAAGCGCGAAGAGCCGTTCGGCGGCCTCCGCCACCAGAGTCAGTCCCTTTTGCTCCGCCAGCCGAGTGATCATGCCGACCAGCGGGCGGTCCCAGCGATCACGGGCGAAGCCGCAGGCCTCGCAGAGCGCCAGCTTGTTGGCCGCCTTGCCTTCCAGATGCGCGACGTCGTAGGTGGCGGGGATCAACTTGTCGGTCGCCGGATTCCAGATATCCACATCGATGCCGTTGAGGATGCCGGACAAATCGGTCGAACGCTGGCGCAATATCCCCTCCAACCCGGCGCCGTACTCGGAGGACGACTGAATCTCGCGGGCGTAAGTCGGCGAAACGGTGTTGATCTTGTCGGCGTAGAACAACCCCGCCTTCAAGAAATTGATCTTGCCGAAAAACTCAAACGGCCCCATCGGCTCGGCCAGCGCCTCATCGAAACCGAGAAACGGAAACCGTTCGAGCGGGAATACGCCCTGATACGCCATGTTGTGCACGGTCAGGACCGTGCGGGTCCTCTGCAGCGACGGAACCTCGGCGGCCTTCAGCTTCAGATACGCCGCCCCGAGCGCGGTCTGCCAGTCGTTGAGATGGATGATGTCGGGCACCCACTTCGCCTGCGACAGCAGCTCGAGGATGCCGCGGGAGAAGAAGGCGAACCGGACGTCGTTGTCGGGATAGTCGCGACCGGTTGAGTGCTCGACATAGAGCCCGGAGCGCGAGTAGTAGTTGGGGTGCTCGACGAAGTAATGCTGGGCCTTCCCTTTCCAATTGGCGGGACGGCGCAGCTTGAAAGTCTGCGGGATGCCGTTAAAGTCAAGCGACACCGCCAGGCCGTCGTGGGGTACGGTCGGATGATCGCGGTGAAACTGGGCGGCATAGAAGGGCGACACCACGCGCACTTCATGCCCCAGTTGCGCGAGCGCTTCGGGGAGCGCGCCGGCGACATCGGCCAGGCCGCCGGTCTTGGAAAAGGGCACCACTTCCGATGTGGCAAACAGAATACGCAATGCGATCTCGTTTCCGCCGGGTCCGTCAATGCGTCTTGAGGCCGGCTGTGGCGCCGATGGCGGCGGTCCAATCGGTCTGGCGCAGGACGGAGGCGGCTTCCTCCGGCGAGGTGGGGTTGATGTGGAACCCGGTCCCCCACTCGAAACCGGCGATGCTGGTCAGACGCGGGATGATCTCCAGGTGCCAGTGGTACTCGGGATTCTTCTCCAGCCCGAAGGGGGAGCTGTGGACCATGTAGTTGAACGATGGATTGCCGAGGGCGGCGCGCTGGCGCAGCAGCACCCGGCGCAGGATGGTGGCGAATTCGAGCCGGTGTTCCTCGCTGATCGTCCAGTAGGCCGCCTGATGCCCGCGCGGCAATATGCAGGTCTCAAACGGGAACCGGGCGGCATACGGTGAGAGCGCGACAAAGTGCGGGGTCTGGTCGACCAGCCGCTCGCCGTCGGAGATCTCCTGCCGCACGATATCGCAGAAGATGCAGCGCTCGCGGTGGTTGAAGTAGTAGCGGGCCCCGTCGAGTTCCTCGAGCACCTGCCGCGGCACGACCGGCGTGGCGATCAGTTGCGTGTGGGCGTGTTCCAGCGACGCGCCGGCCGCCTGGCCCTGGTTTTTGAACAGCAGGACATAGCGGAAGCGCTCGTCGTGCATGAGGTCGCTAACGCGCCACTGGCAGACGCGCAGGACATCGTTGATGCGGCGTTCATCGAGGTCGGCCAGGTCTTGGTTGTGGTTGGGGGTTTCGATGATGACCTCATGGGCGCCGACGCCGTTCATTTTGTCGTAAACGCCGAGCCCCTCGCGGTTGAGATCCCCTTCGATGCGTAAGGCCGGATAGCGGTTGGGCACGGCGCGCACCTGCCAGCCCGGAGTGTCGGGCGCGGAGCCGTTGTCGCGCACCGCGACCAGTTCATGCGGCGTCTCGCGCTCGTTGCCGGGGCAGAACGGGCAGTTGGCCGGATCGGTGTGGCGCGCCTCGGGGACGCGGCGGTAGTCGTTGGGCCGCTCGGTGCGCTCGGTGGCGATGATCACCCAGCGTCCGCTGATCGGATCTTTGCGCAGTTCAGGCATGGCGGTCGTGAATCCTATTCCCGTTGCCGTCGCAGAAACGTGCCGCGCGCGGCGGCGGTCGCGTCGAACACGGCGGTCAGCAGCATCCGCTGCGTGTCGGTGAGGCCATCGGGCCGCGCCAACGCGCGCAGAACCGCGGCGCGGCGCGCCATGGCCGCGGCGGCGGTGGACAGCATCCGGTCCAGACGGTGCTCGACAAGGTTCCCTCGTGTCCCCCAGACAAACGACGGCAGGTCCCGGGGGGCCAGATCGCCGCCGAAGTAATTGACGCCCACTCCCCAGGTGGCGCCGGTCGGGATCAAAGTGCCGATCCCTGTCTTGGAATGATCGGCGATGAACGACCCTACCTTAATGAGTCCGGTTTCGACCTCGGCCCCGTCGCGGGCGACCCGGACGGTTCCGTACGTGTTCTTCAGATCGCTGTTAGTGGTCATGGCGCCGAGATTGACCCACTCGCCCAGGATGCCATGCCCGAAAAAGCCGGCGTGGGCCTTGTTGACGAATCCCTGCGCGATCGACGCTTCCCATTCGCCGCCGATCTTGCAGCCGGGACCGATGGCGGCGCCGCCGGTGAACTTCCCGCCCAGCAGCGCGGTGGCCTTGCCGATGTAGGCGGGACCGTCGATGCGATTGAACGGCTCGAGGGTGACATTATCGTCGAGGATGATCGGGCCGGTCGCGGTGTTGAGGACATTCTGCGGGTGGATCGTGACGCCTCTCCCGACCCGGAGACGTCGGCGGTCGCCAACTATGTGCACCCCGCGTGACACGCCAGGGACGCGGGCCGGGGTCTTCCTGTGCGAACGCGACCAGAGCGCAAAATCGAAGAGCAATTGCTCCGGCAGATGCTCGATCAGGTTCCAGAGACCATCGAGGGCGCGAAATGGCATCGGCGACGGCGCAGGCGGCGCCGACTTGACGCGCGCCGAAACCTTGGAGATGCGGGCGGTGCCCGATGACCAACTGAAATCGGGAAACCGTCCGGTGACCCAGCGCGGATCGTCCAGCGGCTGGACCAATCCTTCGATCGTCCAGATCTCATCCGGTTGTGCGCCGGCGCGCGCGGGCTTCTCCCCCGCGGTCGGGGCCAGCTCGGAGAGCAGCGGCTGAAACTGCGCGCGGGTCTCGTAGGCGACGGCGGTCGGCCGCAGGAGCGCGATCCAGCGCTCGGCGTTGGTGAAGGCGCCATCGCGCAGGAAAAAGCCGGGACGGGTCAGGTCCAGCGGCGCGAACTGGCCGGCCGCGGCGCCTTCCACGAGAATGAGCCAACGCTTCATGTACGGGCCTCCGGGCGGGGAGTGCGATGGCGCGGCGTAAGTGGATCGGCGCCTTCGGCCTCGCGTTCGGGCGTGTACGGTTCAACATGCACCACGACATCGACGACGCCGGGGTAGGCGGCCATCACCGTGTCGCTGGCGGTGTTGGCGATGTCGTGGGCCACATCGATCGACAGGCCGCCGTCGACGAGGATTTCCGTGTCGACGATCACGCCGCGTCCAGCGGTGCGCACCTTGGTGCGGTGCAAACCGAGCACACCGGGCACCGAACGCAGGGTTGCGACGATGTCATCGATGGTCTCCTGCGGCGGCGCGCCGCCCAAGAGGACGAAGGTGTTTTCGCGGATGATCTTGAAGGCGTGATACAGGATGACCGCCGCGACCCAGAAGGCAGCGATCGGGTCGAGCACCGGGTAGCCGAGTTGCGCGCCGACCACGCCGACCAGCACGCCCAATGTGGCGATCACGTCGGAGAGATGATCGGTGGCGGTGGCGCGCACCACCAGACTGCGCTCGCGTTCGGCGACACGGCGGCTGTACAGGAAAAGCCCCAGTTTCAGCAGGATGACCGCGACGGCGACATAGACTGTCCAGGGCGCCGGACGTTCGGCGGTCCCCTCCCAGATCGTGACCACGGCATCGCGCACGATGATGCTGCCGGTGGCGACGATGAGCAAGCCGACGATTAACGCCGCGACAGTTTCGGCATTGCCGTGGCCATAATGATGGTCGCGGTCGGGCGGCTTGGCGGCGACACGGTAGCCGATCAGCGCGATGGTCCCCGCGACCAGATCGAGCACGGAGTTGAACCCGTCGGCGATCAACGCCTGAGATTGTCCCATCACGCCGGCCACAAGCTTGCCGGCGACCAGCACGAGGTTGGCGGCAAACCCGACACGCAGGCAGGCCTCGCCCGCGGCGGAGACACGATGGGAGATGCGATGCGGCGCCATGTTTGCGGAATCGGACGCGGCCATAGGCCGGGGAAGCGTCAACGATTCGCGGGAATTTACCGGACAAAGCCGGGGGGAACAATTGCGAAACCGTCACAAAAAAGTGGGCGGGCCCGGAGGCCCGCCCGCGCGGACATTCGTGCGAACGCGTTACTCGCCCTTGGCGGCGAGGTAATCCTTGATCTGTTTGACGATCCCCTGCACCTCGGTCACCTTGCTTTTCCACTTGGAGCTGCCCTGCGCGACCTTGAGAAAGGCCTCGTAGTCCGGGACGCAGCTTTCCATGTCGAGCTGATGCGAGCAGATGGCGAGGTTGTAGTAGGCCTCGATGTATTTCGGGTTGGCGGCGATCGCCTTCTTGTAAGTGGCGATGGCTTCGTCGAACTGGTTGGCGTCCTTCTGAATGTTGCCGAGGTTGTAAAGCGACTTGGAGTCGGACGGGTCGGCCTTGATCGCCATTTCGTAGGCGGCCTTGGCGCCGGCGGTGTCGCCTTTCTTTTTCTTGGCGGCGCCCAGGGTGGCCCAGCCGGCGGCGGCCGACTTGGCGTCGATTGTGCCCAGCCGCGTAAAGGCGGCCGAGGCCTGATCAAACTTGCCGGCCTGCGTGTAGACCAGGCCGAGGTTCTTCCAGGCGTCGGCGGAGGTCGAATCGATCTTCACCGCCGCTTCGAGATGATTGGCCGCCAGATCGAGTTTGCTCTGCTCGTAGTATATTGCCCCGACGTTGATATGGGCTTGCAGATAGTCGGGGGAGGCCTTGCAGGCCTCTTCATAGGCGGCGATGGCCGCGGCGGTGTTGCCCGCCTTGGCGGCTTCGACCGCCGTGTTGAATGATTTCTTGGCTTCCTCCGTCGGTTCGGCCGCGGCCACGGCAAACCAAATGCCGCCGGCAAGCGCCGCCACAGCGAACACAGTCGAGAGTCGTTTACGCATCAATCCATCCTCCTGGTATCCGGGCTAGCTGATTAAACAATCGATCTGGTGTCCCGTTCCGTCAATCTACGCATTTTCCCGTCGTTCACGCAGTTTCGCCGCCACCGCCGGATCGGACAGGGCGATGATCTGGGCGGCCAGAAAGCCGGCGTTGATGGCGCCAGGGTCGCCGATGGCCACGGTGGCCACCGGGATCCCCTTGGGCATCTGCACCGTGGAGAGCAGCGAGTCCATGCCGTTGAGCGCCGAGCCGGACAGTGGCACACCGATCACCGGACGGGTGGTGTTGGCGGCCACCGCGCCGGCCAAGTGCGCTGCCATGCCTGCGGCTGCGACAAAGACTCTGGTGCCGCCCGCGTCGGCGTCGCGCACCATCTGCATCACTTTCGCCGGGGTGCGGTGCGCCGAGGCGACCTCGAGCCGGGCGCTGATGCCGAACTCATCGAGCGTCTTGACCGTCTTTTCCATCGTGGCGCGGTCAGACTCCGATCCGATCAGGATAAGCACTTGTGGATTCATGGTTGGCCCTTTCGAATAAGCGTGATTGGAATCGCCCTACCGCCGGCTGCCGGATTCGAGACGGCGCGGGCGCATGATGCGTTTGGTGCGCAGACCGATGTCGCGGCGATAGTGCGCGCCCTTGATGCGGATACGGTCGATCGCCGAATAGGCCGCGGCGACCGCCCCCTCATGCGAACTGGAACGCGCGTACACGCCGAGGATGCGTCCCCCGGAGGAGACCAATCGTCCCCCGCCTTCGCGGGCGGTCCCGCCATGGAAGCAGAGGATGTTGCCCTGCTCGGTGGCGGTGTTTCCTTCGATGGGCACCCCGCCCTCGTAGCGCCCGGGATAGCCGCGCGCGGTGAGAATGACGCCGGCGCAGTAGTCCTCAAGCCAGACCAGCGGCTCCATCTGCAACTGGCCGGCCAACGCCGCGCCGATCACATCGATCAGATCGGTCTTCAGGAGCGGCAGGACGACCTCGGTCTCCGGGTCGCCGAACCGGCAATTGTATTCGAGCACCTTGGGTCCGTTGTCGGTGATCATGAGGCCGGCGTAGAGAATGCCGGTAAACGGAATCCCGTCGTCGCGCATCGCCTCGACGGTCTTGTTGAGGATGCGTTCGGCGATCTCCTCAAGCACCTCATCCTCGACCGTGCGCGCGGGCGCGTAGGCGCCCATGCCGCCGGTGTTGGGCCCCTTGTCGCCGTCCTCGAGGCGTTTGTAGTCGCGGGCGGGGATCATCGCCACGGCGCGCACGCCGTCGGCGAAAGCCATGACGCTCATCTCTTCGCCGGTGAGGGCGCGTTCGATGACGACCCGGTCGCCGGCGGCGCCGAAGGCGCGCTCGACCATGATCATCTTCACCGCCGCCGCCGCTTCTTCGTTGGTGCGGCAGACCACCACGCCCTTTCCGGCGGCGAGGCCATCGGCCTTGACCACCAGCGGACCATCGGAGCCGGCGATGAATTTCAGCGCATCGTCACTATTGTCGAAGATGCGAAACGGCGCGGTCGGGATGGCGTGACGGCGCATGAACTCCTTGGCGAAGGCCTTGGAGGACTCCAGTTGCGCGGCGGCCTTGCTCGGGCCGAAGATGCGCAACCCGGCGGCGCGGAAATCATCGACGATGCCGTCGGCCAGCGGCTGCTCGGGGCCGACGATTGTCAGATCGATTGCTTCGCGCCGGGCCAGATCGAGATAGCCCTGGTTGGACTTGTCGGGCGGGTTGACCAGACGGGCGACATCGGCGATGCCGGCGTTGCCCGGAGCGCAGAGAATCTCGCGTACCTGCGGCGACTTGGACAGCCGCCAGCAGAGGGCATGCTCGCGTCCCCCGCCGCCGATCACCAACACTTTGAGCTGCTTGGCCATGATGCGTCGCTGCCAGCGATGTGCCTGTGGGGCGGATCCTGACAGACGATTAATTTGCGGCCCCGGCGCAGGCGACACAACAGCGAATCTCGGGCAACGGGGCGTGATGGCCGCGGCGGCAGTGGTCGCAGCGGGATGGCGGATTGTTTTCTGTTGACAGGTATGGGGATGGGGTCTACAATTCGCGGCACACCGGGACGGGGGTGCCGGGCCGGACTGTTTCACTCACTTCGGAAGTAATGGCCGGAGGCCGACTTATGGAAGCATTGGGAATGATCGAGACCAAGGGATTGGTCGCCCTGATAGAGGCATCCGATGCCATGGTGAAAGCCGCCAAGGTCACCTTGGTCGGGTATGAGAAAATCGGCGGCGGATATGTGACGGCGATGGTGCGCGGCGATGTGGCCGCCTGCAAAGCCGCCACCGATGCCGGCGCCGCCGCGGCCGGCAAAGTCGGCGAGGTGGTCGCGGTGCATGTGATCCCGCGCCCGCATGGCAACGTGCACGAGATCTTCCCGACTCGTCTACCGGGCGAGAAGTAGGCCATTTCCGCCCCGCGATGGGGCGTGCAACTGCCGTCGTCTTCTTCGCCCTGGAGGGTCGTGCGACGATACGGCGGTGCAATGTCCAGTTGAGCGTAGGGGCGTGTGGTGCACACGCCCCTACATTGTTTGACGCACAAGCGCCCTTGGATCCTGCCGTCCATGCCTTTGACTGACAGCGAAATATCCGAGATCGTTCAGAAAGTACTTCGAGAGATCCGCCGTCCGGACAGCCAGACGCAAGCGGCCCTGACTCTGCGTCGCGAGGCCGAGAAGGGACGCGAGGCCGGGGTCTTCGAGACGCTGGATCAGGCCATCGAGGCCGCCCGGCGCGCGCAGAAGTCGCTTCTTGATCTGGGGCTGGCGGCGCGTTTTGAGATCATCCGCCGGATGCGCGAGACCGCGCGTCAATCGGCCGAACTCTGGGCACGGATGGCGGTCGAGGAGACCGGACTGGGACGTGTCCAGGACAAGTACATCAAGAACCTGCTTTGCGCCCGCAAGACCCCGGGCCCGGCGGACCTGAAAAACGACTCCACTTCCGGCGACGATGGCCTGACCATTGTCGAGCCGGCGCCGTTTGGCGTAGTCGGCGTGATTACGCCCTCGACCAATCCGGCAGCGACGGTAATCAATAACGCGATCTCGCTGGTTTCGGCGGGCAATGCCTGTGTGTTCAACCCGCATCCGTCGGCCAAGCATGTCTGCCGGGCAGCGGCCGCGGCGTTAAGCGATGCGATTGTTCAAGGCGGCGGACCGGCCAATGTGGTCACCGTGTTGCGCGACCCTTCGCAGGAGAGCGCGGCGGCCTTGATGAGGCATTCGCGGATCGATCTGCTGTTGGTGACCGGCGGGATGCCGGTGGTGCGTCTGGCGATGGCCTCGGGTAAACGCGCCATCTGCGCCGGACCGGGCAATCCGCCGGTGGTGGTCGATGAGAGCGCGGTTATCGGCAAGGCGGCGCGCGACATCGTAACCGGGGCCTCCTTCGACAACAACATCCTCTGTACCGACGAGAAGGAAATCTTCGTGGTCGACATGGCGGCCGATGCCCTCAAGCGCGAATTGGCGCAACAGGGCGGTTTTGAGATCAAGGGCGCCGACATCGATCGGGTGACCGCGCTTCTGGTTGCCGAGGATCCGGGCGGACACGGCCACCGTCAGGTGAAGATTCAGCGCGAATATGCCGGCAAGGACCTCGATGTCATCTTCGCCAAGGCCGGCCTGGCCGCGCCGTCGCGGGCGACGCTCGGGTTCATGGAGGTGGCCTGGGACCACCCATTGGTGATGGCCGAGCAATTGCTGCCAATCCTCCCCCTTGTCCGCTGCCGCAGCTTCGAGGAGGCAATGGACAAAGCGATCACGGCCGAACACGACTACCACCACACCTTTGTCATGCACTCGACCAACATCACGCACCTCTCGGCGATGGCCCAGAGTTGCAACGCCAACATCTTCGTGAAAAACGGCCCGAACATGGCGGGGCTGGGGTATGGCGGCGAGGGGTACACCACCATGTCGATCGCCGGGAGCACCGGCGAGGGTCTGACCCGAGCTTCGACCTTCACCCGGCCGCGGCGATGTACGCTGGTCGATTACTTCCGGATCGTCTGACAACGGCTCCGTTTTCGAATGCATGCGAACAACCGGGAACCATCCGCATATAAGTGATCGAATGACGACGACAACGACAGAAACCATTGCGCGGAAACCCGCCGCGGTGTTCCGTGGCGGCGTGGACCGCGGCATTCTCGATTTGATCGGCAATACGCCGCTGGTGCGGCTGGGACCCACGGTGCGCGATCTGCCGCACCGTGTCTACGCCAAGCTCGAGTACCTCAATCCGACCGGCTCGGTGAAAGACCGTTTGGCGCTTTATGTCCTCGACGAGGCCGAGCGTCGCGGCTGGATCAAGCCCGGCGACCTGGTGATCGACAACTCCTCGGGCAACACCGCGGTGTCGGTGGCGATGGTGGCGCGTCAAAAGGGTTACCGCGCGCTGTTCACGGTCCCCGACAAGACCTCGGCGGAGAAGATCGACCTGATCCGCGCCATGGGCGCCGAGGTCGTCATCTGCCCCACCGATGTGCCGCACGATCATCCCGATTCGTACTACTCCTCGGCGCGACGAATCGCCAAAGAGCGGGGCGCCTATCTGGTCGACCAGTACCACAACCCACTGAACATCGAGGCGCACTACCGCACCACCGGCCCGGAGATCTGGCAGCAGATGGAGGGGCAGGTTGATGTGTTCATCGCCGGGATCGGCACCGGCGGCACGCTCTCCGGCATCGCGCGCTACCTGAAGGAAGTCAAGCCGAGCGTGCGCGTGCTGGCGGTCGATCCGGTCGGCTCGATCTTTCATGAACTGTTCACTCACAACCGCGAAGGCGAGCCGGGCCGTTATTATGTCGAGGGGATCGGCACCGACACGCCCTGCGGCGCGATGGACTTTTCCGTGGTCGATGAGGTGCTGCAAAGCGACGACGCCGAGGCGTTCGCCGAGGCGCGGCGCATCGTGATGGAGGAAGGGCTGATCGCCGGCGGCTCGGCCGGCTCGGCGCTGGCGGCGCTGCGCAAATGGTGCGCCGCCAATCCAACACAGCGTGATCTCAACATTGTGACGCTCTTCGCCGACAGCGGCATGCGCTATCTCTCGAAGTTCTTAAGCGAGCGCTGGATGAAGGAAAAGGGGTTTGCGGTCTGACCCGTCGTGACCGTGCCTCCCCCTGTTCCCTGACCTACCAAATGCAGATTCTCGGGAGGGCGAGGCTTCCGCCGAGCCTGCTCTTTTATTGGTTGCTACTAAGAGCACGCTCTCCGCCGCGGCGGATCGCCCTCCCAATGCATTTCATCCCTCCCTCTGTCATGCTGAGCGGAGCGAAGCGTCTGCTCTTTGCCCACGATGCGAAAGGCAGATCCCTCTCCGCTTGCGGTAATCAGAAACCCCGCGGGTCGTCCGACCCGCGGGGTTTCTTGTTTCGATGGATCTGACGCGCTACTTCAGCAGGATCATTTTGCGTGTCGCAGTCCAGGCGCCGGCGTCGAGACGGTAGAAGTACACACCGCTGGCCAGTTCGGCGCCATCGGCGGTGCGTCCATCCCACGCCACCTGCACCGGGCCGGGACCATCGAAGCCCTGCAGACGGCGCACGGTCTGGCCGGCGACGTTGCAGACCGTGATGCTCCACTCCCCGGCCTGCGGCAGCGCGATCGGAATCACTGTGCCGGCGTTGAACGGGTTCGGATAGTTCTGCAGGAGCGCATACCCTTCCGGCACAATCGCGCGGGCCTGGCGCAGAGCAAGCAACGCGCCCTGGGCATCGGAAATCTCGACGCCGACCATCTCCAGAGAACCGGGGCCGTTGGTCGCCAGCGAGAGCAGCTCGTGGTGACCGGAGGCGATGACGGCGTTCGCGTCCCAACCGTAAATGAGGATCTTCAGCTCACCGTTTTCGGCGGTCCGTGCGCGCACCTTCATCCCCGCCGCCGCGGCCGACAGAATCGGCTCGCCGCAGTCCAGCCCCTGCGGACGGAAGGTGAGCAGCAGAGCGCCGATGTCGGTGGGGGCATCGAGCACAACCCGCGCCTCGTTGGCGGCGACTTGGGTTTCGATGCGGGCCTCGGTGGCAAAGGGCGAGAGTTTCGCGCCCGGAATCGGCACCGCTGCGCCGGAGACGACCCGGATCAGGTAGACCAGGTCGGCCACGGTGGCCGGCACGCCGTCGGCGTTGACATCCGACGCCTCGATCTGCAGGCCACGCATGAACGGATCGGCGGAAAAGACATCGCCGCCGGCGAGATAATCGATCAGCAGCACCGCATCGCCGACTTCATAGGCGGCGCCGTTGCGGTTGATGTCCCCTGCCTCGCTCACCGGCGCGGTGAGGCGGACCGTGGCCGGCGTGATCACAATCGCCGGCGAGACCGGCATTGCGAGCGCGCCGCAGGCATCGCCGACATCCTTTCGGACGAAGGCGACATCGCGTTCATGCGAGAGGAAGCAGTTGGCGCCGCAGTCGGTCTGCGCCGACCAGATCGGCAGGGTCTGGCCTTCACGGGCGCGGTCGGGCGCGACGGCGAAGTGCAGCTTCGCGATGATGCCGCGCGGCCAGAAGGCGTTGGTCGGCAGGTTGCTCTGACCGTCGAGATTGGCGGCCGCCTGCACCACCACCATGCGCGAGCCGGGACGGTCCCCCGCGGTGATGTCGTAGGTGAAAGACTTCCACAGACTGACCGCGTCGCCGCGATCAACATCCAGCAGCGTGAGCGCCTCGGGGTCATATCCAAAGGCCATCCGCACGGCCTTCAGTTCCTCTTCGACCACATCGATGCGCACCGGCACGGTGATGCGCGAGCCGACCGGAGCGACGATCTCGCTCTTGTCGGTGGGACCGGCGGAAGCAAAGAAGTTGCACGGCTCCATGATCACGGTGACGATGCGCGTGAAGGTGGCGCTGTTGCCGCATTCATCGACCGCGGTGAAGATATAACGGACCAGCACCGGGATGGTGCCGCAACTGACGCCGCCCAACCCGGCGCGGGTGCAGGTGAGGGTCACTTCGCCGCAATCGTCTTCGACTTCGACGCCGTCGAGCGTGCACGGCGGCAGCCCGGCCAGTCCGTTCACGGTGATCGGCGGCGGCACGCTGACAAAGACCGGCGGCGCGGTGTCGATCGCGGTGATGGCTTGGACGCATTCAGAGACGTTGCCACAAAGGTCGGTGGCGATCCAGGTGCGCTTGATGACGTAGTTCGACGCGCACGAGCCGGGCGTGACCGCATCGCGATAGTCGAGCGCGGGCTGCGGATCGCAAACGTCCGTGGCCGTCGCCTGGCCGGTCGACAGCGGATCGACGGAGTCATGACAGCCGATCGTGACATCGGACGGACAGGTGATGACCGGCCCCTGCGAGTCGTCGACGGTGATCAACTGGATGCACATCGCGGAATTGCCGCAGTCGTCGACCGCCGTCCAGATGCGATAGAGAAAGAACTCGCCCGGGCAGGCACCGGGTGTGCGCGTCTCGGTATAGCCGACATTCGGCTCCGGATCACAGGCATCGACCGCGCTGGCCGAGCCGGTCACCGCCGGATCATATGGATCGCCGCATTCCACCGTGACATCGGGCGGACAGGTCAGTGTGGGCGGCGCGGTGTCCAGCAACGTGATCAACTGGACGCAAGAGGCGCTGTTGTCGCAGGCGTCGGTTGCAGTCCAGGTGCGGATGATCAAGTTCATGCCCACACACTGCCCCGGAACCGTCTGGTCGGCGTACCTCACCGGCGGCGCCGGCGCGCAGTTGTCGGTGGCGGTCGCGAAGCCGGTGTTTTCCGGATCGGTGGAGGCGGTGCATTCGATCGTCACATCGGGCGGACAGACAATCGAAGGTGGCGTGGTGTCATCGACGGTGATCGTCTGAACGCAGATGGCGGTGTTGCCGGCCGCGTCGGAGACGGTAATCGTGCGTGTAATCGTGCCGCCGCAGACACCGCCCACCAGCGGACCATCGGAGCAAGTCACCGGCGCGACGATTGGACCAAGACACTCATCGAAGACCGGCATCGTGGCGGGACAGGGCGGAACATCGGCCAGGCATTGCACGCGGATTTCGGGCACGCAGTCAACAAAGGTCGGTGGCGTGTCATCGTCGATCGTGATGATCTGCGCGCAGGAGGCGGAATTGCCGCAGGAGTCGGTCGCGGTGTAGGTGCGGATCAGACCGGTCGCGGTCGGCGTGTCGACGCAGGTAACAGAGAAAACGCCGACATTGTCCGACGCGGTCGCATCGGCCGGATCGCAGGCTGGCACATTTTCGCCGCATTCATAGAGCGCGTCGGCCGGGCAGACAATCGACGGCGGCGTGGTGTCGTAGACGGTGATCGTCTGGGTGCAGGAGGCGCTGTTGCCGCAGGCGTCGGTCGCGGTGAAGGTGCGCGTCACCGTGCCGCCGCAGGACCCGCCGACCAGCGGGCCATCGTTGCAGGTGACCGTGACCGTGCCACAGTTGTCCGAGGCGACCGCATCGGATGGATCACAGGCGGGAATATCGCCGAGACGCTGCACGGCAAAATCCGACGGGCAAGTGATCGTCGGCGGGACATCGTCGATGACCGTCCAGACGCGGCGGCACTGCGCCGTGTTGCCGCAATCATCCGTGGCGGTGTAGACATCGGTGATCACCAGCGGATCATCCACACAGCCGGCGCCGCCGTTGTCGGTGCGCGCGGCGGTCACGGTCACCGTGGCATCGCAATTGTCCAGTGGGTCAAATCCGCCCAGCGCCTGCGCGGGAACATCCGCGACACAGGCGAACGTATCCGCCTGCGTGCAGCCGACGGGGAATGACGGCGGATCGTTGTCGTCGATGGTGATGGTCTGGACGCAGTCCGATGTATTCCCGAGCGCGTCGGTGCAGCGGTAGGTGCGGGCGATCGTGCCGCCGCACGGGCCGCCGGTGAGTGGACTGTCGCCGATCCAGGCGGTGACCACCGGCGGGCAGCCGCCCTGGCAGATGACCAGCGAAGGATCGGGCGGCGGGACATCGGACTCGCAACTGACCGCGGCGGCCGGCGGGCAGATCGACTGGAGCGGATCACAGGTGATCGACGAGACCACCTGGCAGAGGTTCGCATTCGACAGCGACACACAACGCTTGCTGGCGTTCGGATCGGTCGGCGCGCAGACGCTGTTGCCCGGGTTCGGGCAGGGGTTCGGTTTCTCCTCACCGAGGAATTTCAGGCGCACGGCAAAGTCCACCGGCGGCGAGACCAGATGGACCGTGGCCTCGCCGAAAGCGTCGGTGACGACCGTGGTGTCGGGCTCGTTGCCAACATCGACGCCGCAGTTGGCGCCCTGCGTCAGGAGGATCAGCACCTCGCGTCCGGGCAGCGGCGCTTCATCCCCGCCGCCGCAATCCTGCGTCAACCGGAAGCGGATGGTAAACGGCGTGCTCGGCGGCACCGACTCGGGCACGGAGAGGAAGGCGAGATTGGTGTTGGCGTCGACGACTGTTGTGGTGGTGATGGTGCCCGAAGTCAATCCGGTGGCGGTGATGAGCAGGATCTCGTCGACGTTGTCATCAAACGGCACGACCCAGTCGGTGACGAAACCGCCGGAACCGTTGGCGCGCACCTCCCACGGCTGGTGCCCCTCCCCTGTTTCGGGCGTGCCGTCGGCGTGGGTGATGTGCACGCTCACGATCTCGGCGGAGCCGAAGCCGGCGCCGCGGATGTGGATGGTCTCTCCGGGCGCATAGTCGGGTTTGTCAGTGCTGAGGACGGCGGCGGACGCGCCGGCGGCGGTCGCAACCAGCGCGGCCAACAGCACCAGGGCACAGAACCCGACGCGCCGTCCGCACGCCGGCAGGCGGCTGGACAGGTGATTAGCGGTCATTTCCACACCTCCCTATCGGTGTCTTGCGATCCGGCGGCGGAGAGCCGACGGCTATTTTGCAAAGCGGCATGACAGGCGTCCTTGCGCCTCATTCAGGAGTTCAGATGGCCGGTTCGGACTCCACCTCCGACCGTGAAGACGATGACAAATGCGCGTGACGCGGCCGATGCCGCGGTCGATCAGAATGACTGGACGGTAATCAGACGAGTCCCTTGCTCCACAGACAATCTAACCCCATAAATCAGGTAGTCAAGCAGTTGACCCAGCGGGGTCCGGCTTTTGACAAAAACTGGCTCCGGTATCAGGAAGCACAAAAAAGCCCCGCGGGCTTTGCGCCCGCGGGGCTTGGGATAGCCGGGCCGACCGTTCCAGTTACTTCAGCAGGATCATCTTGCGGGTTGCGGTCCAGCCGCCGGCCTCAAACCGGTAAAAGTAGACTCCGCTGGCCACATTACCTCCGCCCGCATCCCGTCCATCCCAGTACACTTGGATGGCGCCCGGGCCATCATGGCCGGCCAGCCGCCGCACGGTTTGGCCGGCGACGTTGTAGATCGTCACCGACCATGCCCCGGTCTGCGGCAGGACCGCCGGGATGATGGTGCCGGCGTTGAACGGGTTGGGGTAGTTCTGCAGAAGCGCATAGTCCGAAGGCAGTGTGGCGCCGGCCTGGCGCACGGCGAGCAGATCGCCTTGGGCGTCAGACACCTCGGCACGGATCAGCTCGATTGTGCCGACGCCGGATGTCGGAACCAGCAGGAGATCATGCCGCCCGGCGGCGAGCCGGTCACCGCGGTTCCAACCGTACATGAGCACGGTCAGGTCGCCGTCGGGATTGACGCGGGCGCAGGTGCGCAGCGCCGCGCCCTCCGCGCAGACTACCGGCGTTCCGGCGGTCAGGTCGCGGCTACGGAACGTGAAGAGCAGCCCACCGATGTCCACGGGCGATTCCAGCGTCAGACGCAGACCTTCGGGGGTGCTCTGCGCGCGGACCAGCGCATCGGCGACAATCGCCGCCGGCTTGGCGCCCGGCAGCGGCGAGGCATCGCCGGTGACCACGCGAATCAGATAGACCAGGTCGGCCACCGAGGCGCGCACGCCGTCACCGTTGACTTCCGTCGCATCCAGCTGACGGTTGCGCACGGACGGATCGGAGGACAGCGCGCCGGGAACGCCGGCGAGCACATCGACAAAGAGCACCGCATCCCCGACTTCATAGGCGGCGCCGTTGAGGTTGATATCGCCGCGCGTGTTGGGCGCGGGCGCGACACGGGCGTAGGCCGGGGCGATCGTCACCGCGGGCACCATCGTCGCCGACATCGGGCAGGGATCGCCGCTGAAATCGGCCGGGACATACGCGGTCATCCCGTCGCGGCTGAGCAGGCAGTTGTCGTCGCACTCCTGCTGTGAGGGCGCAATCGACAGCGTCCGTCCTTCGAGCCGACGGTCGGCGGAGACGGCGAAGTTCAGGTAGGCGATCACGCCCAACGGCGCGTAGGCGCTGGTCGGCGGCGCGCCCTGGCCGGGCAACTGCACAATCCCCGTGACCGAGACACGCCGCGTGTTCGCGGCGGCGCCGGCGGCGGTGCGGTAGCTGAAGTGCTGCCAGCCGTTCAACCCAACGCCGCGTGTCACCCCCAGGAGAGTGAGCGCGTCGGCATCGTAGTTGAAGGTCATCTCGAAGGCACCGATTTCATTGTCGAGACTGTCGATGGCCAGCGGCACGCTGATCTGCGTGCCCAGCGGCGCGCTCAGTTCGGCGCCGGCGGCCCCCAGTGTGACGAAGAAGTTGCAGGGTGGCATGTTGACGGTCACCAGCCGTGTGCAGGTGGCGGAATTGCCGCAACCGTCGGCGACGGTATACTGGTAGGTGACAACGACCGGCAGACTGCCGCAGCCAACCCCGCCCAATCCGGCGCGGGTGCAGGTGACGGTCACCGGGCCGCAATTGTCGGTGGCGTTCACGCCGCTGCCATCACAGGGCGGCAGATTCTCCAGCCCATTGACGGTGACCGGCGGCGGGCAGGCGAGAATGACCGGCGCGGTGTTGTCGATCACGGTGTGAGTGCGGGCGCATTGCGCCGTGTTGCCGCAGGCATCGGTAGCGGTGTAGGTGTCGGTGAGGACCAGCGGATTGCCGACACAACCGGCGCCGCCGTTGGAAGTCCGCGCCACCGTGACCACGGCTGCGCCATCGCAGTTGTCGGTTGCCAGCACACTCAGATCCGGCGGTGGCACCGCGGCGAGGCAATCGTAGGCGGCGTTGGCGCCGCAACCGTTGACGAACACGGGCGGTGTGTTGTCGATGACGGTGTGGACACGCGTGCAGGTGGCCGTATTGCCGCAGTCATCCGTGGCGGTGTAGGTGTCGGTCACCACCAACGGATTACCGGCGCAACCGGCTCCGCCGTTGTCGCTGCGCACCGCGGTAACGGTGACATCGACATCGCAGTTGTCCGTCGCGGCGCCGGGGGCCAATGGCGGCACATCGGCCGCGCATTGATACTGCGCGCCCGGACCGCACCCGGCGGTCAGCGTCGGCGGCTGGGTGTCCATCACTTCGATGAGCTGGACACAACTGCTCGAATTGCCGCAGGCGTCGGTGGCGGTCCATGTGCGCGCGATCAACTTCTCCGCGGCACAAGCGCCGGGAGTTTCGCTGTCGGCATAGGTCACCGTCGGCGCCGGGTCACAGGCGTCGGAAGCGGTGGCAAAGCCGGTGGCGGCCGGATCAGTCGGCTGGCCGCACTCCACCGTGGCGTCGGCCGGGCAGAGGATGTCGGGCGGGACCGCATCGATGACCGACAAGACCTGATCGCAGGTGGCGGTATTACCGCAGTCGTCGGCGGCGGTCCAGGTTCGGATGATGGTGTACGACTGCGGGCAGGCGCCCGGCATGATCGCGTCGGCGAACGTAACCACCGGATCGGGATCGCAGTTGTCGGTGGCCGACGCCACGCCGGTTTGCGACGGGTCGGTCGACGCGCCGCAGGCCAAAGTCAGCGCCGGCGGGCAGGTGACGGACGGCGGCGTATTGTCGTCGATGGTGATCACCTGCGTGCAGGTGGCGACATTGCCGCTGGCGTCGGTGACGGTGATCGTGCGGGTGATCGTGCCGCCGCATTCGCCGCCAACCAGGGGGCCGTCGCTGCAGACCGCGGGCGCCACGATCAGCCCTTCGCACTCATCGAAGACCGGCATGCTGGTCGGACAGGGCGGCAAGTCAGCCAAACACTCCACCGTAAACGACGGCGGGCAATCGACGAACTGCGGCGGTGTCGTATCCTCAAATGTGATGGTCTGGCTGCACGAGGCCGAATTGCCGCAGGCGTCTGTCGCCGTGTAGGTGCGCGTCACACCTCCTGTGAACGGGGACTCGGAGCATGTGACCGTAACGGCGCCGCAATTATCGGTCGCCGTGGCGTCATTCGGATCGCACGGCGGCGCCGTGCCGTCGCACGGCAATGAATAGTCGGCCGGGCAGACAATCGTCGGGGGCGTGGTGTCGTCGATCGTGATCACTTGCGTGCAACTGGCGGTATTCCCGCAGGCATCGGTGGCCGTGTAGGTGCGGGTGACGGTTCCGCCGCAGGGTCCGCCAACCAGCGGGCCATCGACGCAGGTCACGCTGACGGCACCGCAGTTATCGGCCGCGGTCGCATCGGCCGGATTGCACGGCGGCAGATCCGCCAGACATTCGACCGTGAATCCGGGCGGGCAGGAGATGGTCGGCGCGATGTCGTCGATGATCGTCCAAGTCCGGGTGCATGTCCCGGAGTTGCCGCAGTCGTCGGTGGCGGTGTAAACGTCGGTGATGACCCGCGGGTCGTCGGGGCAGCCGGAAGCGCCGTTGTCGGTGCGGGTGTGCGTGAGCGCAAGCGACACATCGCAATTGTCGATCGGGCCGATTCCTCCCAGTCCCGGCGGCGGCACCTGGCTGATACAGGCGACGGTGTTGGACTGGAAGCAGGCGGGGGCAAAGAAGGGCGCGGTGTTGTCGTCGACCGTAATGGTCTGCACGCAGTCGGCGGTGTTGCCCATGGCGTCGGTGCAGCGATAGGTGCGGGCGATGGTGCCGCCGCAGGGACCGCCGGTCAGCGGGCCATCCCCCACCCAGACGGTGGTCACCGGCGAGCAGCCGCCGTCGCAGAGGACGCTGCCGGGGTTGGGCATCGGCACCGCCGCTTCGCACTCGACGGTCAGCGGCGGCGGGCAGATCGCCTGCAGTGGATCGCAGGGCACCGCCGTGATGGTCTGACAGAGATTGCCGTTGGACAGCGATACGCAGCGCTTGTTGGCGTTCGGGTCGTTGGGATCGCAGGCGCTGTTTCCGGGGTTCGGGCAGGGATCCGGCTTCTCCTCACCAAGGAACTTGATGCGCAGGGCAAAATCGCCGGCCGGCGCGGTGAGGGCGGCGGTCGCCTCGCCGAAGGCATCGGTGACAGCGGTCGCGTTGGGATTCTGTCCAACATCGACCCCGCAATTGCCCTCGGTGATGAAAAAGAGAATCGTCCGGCCCGGCAGCGGGGCATCGGGATCGCCGCCGCAGTCCTGTGTCAGGCGCGCCGTGACCGAGAACCCGGAGTTCGGCGGCACCGAGGTCGGAATTGAGACAAAGGTCAGATGAGTGTTGGCATCGAGGATTGTGGTGCTGGCCGCGATGCCCGATGTCTGCCCAATGGCGGAAATCAGCAGTTCCTCGTCGACGTTGTCATCGAAGGGAACGGTCCAGTCGGCCAGAAAGCCGCCGGAGCCATTGGTGGGGACATCCCAGGGATCATGCCCCTCGCCGGATGCCGGGGTGCCATCCAGATGGGTCACCTGCAGGGTGACTATTTCGGCCGGGGCGAATCCCGCCCCGCGAATCCGAACGGTCTCGCCGGGGGCATATTCGGGCCGGTCGGTGGAAATGAAGGCGGCACCGGCAGTCGCAGGCACCATGGCCAGAAGCAGGAAGCTAAGTGCTGACAAACATTTAAGACAATACAAAGACGGCCGACGCCGGTGCACAGTCAGAATACACATGTCTTGCCCTCCCGGAACGTGTTAAATTGTAATTAGATAGCGGAGTAAGACTGGTCCACGGTACGAGTACGGCACACAACGAATCATATAAAGGACATCCACGGACCTCCTTGCTGAAGGGCCCGACTCAGTCCACTTCTCGAGCCTCGTCTGCGATCTCGAGTCGTGAGTGCTCTGCTCCGACGTGGGGCGTCGGCCAGGTTACAACTATGTTTACACCTGTGGTTAAATAGTCTTAAGTGTTGCGGGTGTCAAGTCAATTGTCGCGCCAAGTTCGGTAAAGTGCTCGTCGGGACAGGCGAGGGGTAGGCCGGACCCCAATCATGCAGAGCGCTGAATGGTCAAAGGGCCGGAAGCTCCCGTTCGACGGGAGATCCGCTCCGGTGGCCTCGCGCCAAGCTCCGGGGATTTTTGAAAAAAGTGTTGACTATCCGCGAAAAAGTTGTAATCTACCATCACGTGCTAAGCGGTCTTGCTGACTGCTTAATTGCTGTGCCACAATCTCGAACACCGACTTCGGTTTGAAACGTCGTGATTTCGAACCCGCGGTGACCTACGCCCAGTAGGATTCCTTTACCAATAGATTCCCGCAATCGGTTATAAGAAGCTCTTGTGCGGCTTTGCGTTAGCTTCATACGGCTAACGCGGAAGCACACCCAAGTCAGTCCCGCTCTCTGACTGACATCCTTGCAAGTGAGACAACGTAAAGGAGCAAAGGAGAATGAAACATAGACTCATGGTATTGGCGAGCGTTTGTCTCGTCGTACTCGTCTCGACCGGTTTCGCCTTTGCCGCGAGCAGTGGTCACGTCGGTACACCCGGTGGAGCACAATCCCAGGGTCTGCCGCGTTGCGCCACAGTCCAGGTTCCGATTTTCTTGGACATCACCAGCCCGTTGGGCGCCTGGGGCTTGCCCCTGACGATCACGGGTGGTGCCACGATTCTGGCAGCGGCTCCTGGTCCTGACCTGGCCGGCTTTACGACGGCCGTGGGCGGGTTCCCGGGAACCTCTGGTGTCCTGAATTTCTTTGGCGGATGCCTCCCCGCGGGGACGTATTCCGGCATTTGGAATCTGACTGTCCAGACCCCTGCGGACTGCCAAGGCACTATCGTGATCGACACCGCCTTTTATCCGCCGGCCGGAGCCTTCCTTGTGATGGGCTGCGACTGCTGCGAATATGGGCCGTTCGACTGGTTCCGCGGCGAATTCCCGCTCGAGAACCAGGCGCCGATTTGCGGCACGAATTCCGACGAGTCCGTGAACTTCGCCGGTTCGGTGAACAAGCAGCTAAGTGCCAGTGACCCAGACGCTTGCGACGCGCTGACCTATTCGCTCGTTTCGATCGTCCCGCCGGTGGCTGGCGCTGCGGCTGTTTCGCCGTCTGGTGTGTTTACCTACTCGGCGGTCTGCGCCGACAAGGGCGCCCACGTCGTCACCTTCCGCGCCACCGATCCTTGCGGCGCGTCGGTTGACTGCACGTTCAACCTGACGGTGACCAACACCGCTCCGGTTTGCGGCACCAACAACCCCGAGAACGTGTACTTCATGGCAGGCGTCAACAACAAGCAGCTCAACGGTTCCGACCCGAACGGCAACCCGGTCACCTACTCGCTGGTTTCGATTGCTCCGGCGAACGTGGGTCCCGCCACGGTGAGCGCGTCGGGCGTGTTCAACTGGCAGACTGTTTGCGCTGACGTCGGCGTCCACACGGTCACCTTCCGTGTCAGCGACGGTTGCGACTTCGTCGACTGCAGCTTCCAGGTGACGGTGTTCCAGAACGCTCCGGTGGCCACCTGCCCGTCGGATGCGTCGGTGGACTGGGCTTCGGGACCGGCCGGCTATACGCTCAATGCGACCGATGACGGTTGCACGGGCGTGTTGATCTGGTCGATCATCTCGGCGGCTCCGGCTCCGGCCAACGCCCCGACCTTGGCGGGCAATGTGTTGACCTTCAACCCAGCTTGCGCCGATGTGCCGAAGGGCCCGATCACCTTCACGGTGAGCGTCTCCGACGGTCAGAAGTCCGACACTTGCTCGTTCAATGTGACGGTCACCAATGACGCGCCGGTCATCACCTGTCCGGACGATCAGTTCGCCGTATTGGGCGATCTGGTTGCCGCGCAGGCGTTTGCGACCGACGATGTCAACAATACACTGACCTTCTCGCTGGTGTCCTTCACGGCGCTGGAAGGCCAGGGCGCTCCGCACAACGCTCCGATCGTTGACGCGGCCGGCAACTTCTCCTGGCAGACCTCGTCGGTTGATAACGGCGACGCCGGCCTGTGGGAAGCCTGCATCCGCGTTCAGGACGCGTGCGGCGGCGTTGACGAGTGTTGCTTCCAGATCGACGTTCTCTCGTATGCCCTGTGCATTCGTTCGGAACTCGATTCGGCCAACATTCACATTCTCAACGGCCAGATTGCGACCGCCTATGTCACCCTGTCCAACACCTATCCGTTGGGCGGTATCGATCTGCTGATTTGCTACGATCCTTCCGGTCTGACCTTCCTCGAGGCCTTCCCGGTCGACGAGCTGGCGGATTGGGAATACTTCACCTGGCGCAACAACGCCAACGGCAACTGCCCGGGCTCGGCCTGCCCGACGGGATACATCCGCATCGTGGCGATCGCCGATCTGGACAACGGTCCGGCGCTGCATCCTCCGGATGCGTCGTTCTATCTTGACGGCCGTGTCGTGGGCTTGAACTTCCAGGTCACCTCCGACCGCAACTTCATCAACCAGTGCTTCAACGTGGGCTTCTGCGTGCTGGATTGCGGCGACAACGCCCTGTCGTCCAAGTCGGGCGACACCCTGTTCATCCCGATCGGTTCGCCGACCAATTGCATCGACCCGACCAAGCAGGCCGCTCGTGACATCATCGAGTTCTGCCCGGGCCGTATCTGCATCGACGAGCCGCCGGATGATCGCGGCGACATCAACCTCAACGGCCTGGCCAACGAGGTCGGTGACGCGGTGTTGTTCATCAACTACTTCGTGTATGGATCGTCGGTGTGGGATCCGGTGTGGGACGAAGTCCAGATCCTCGCCACCGACATCAACAACGACGGCGTCGTTCTCACCGTGGCGGACCTGATCTACTTAATCCGCATCATCACCGGTGACGAGCAGCCGTTCCCGCCGGGAACCGGCACCGGTTCGCCGAAGCTGTCGCCGTACGCCAACTCGGGCACGGCCACGGTGCGGGTGGAGAACAACAGCGTCACCGTGTCGACCTCCTCGAGCGTCGACCTGGGCGGCGCCCTGTTGGTCTTCCGTTACAGCGGTCTGTCGACGGGCGAGCCGACGCTGCTCTCCGGCGCTGAAGGCATGAACTTGCGTTACACCACCAACGGCTCCGAACTGCGCGTCCTCGTTCACCCGTCCTGGAACGGCGAGCTGGCCAGCATCGGCGCCGGCACTCGTGAGATCCTCTCGATCCCGACCTCGGGTGAGGGTTCGATCGAGCTGACCGAAGTGCAGATGTCGGATGCTCGCGGCGCGCTCATGTCGACCACGACCGCCAAGGCGGTCGTGCCGACCGAGTACGCGTTGCTGCAGAACTATCCGAACCCGTTCAACGCGGGTACGGTGATGTCCTTTGACCTGGCCAACGACGCCGACTGGTCCGTGACGATCTACAACGTCACCGGCCAGACCGTCCGCTCGTTCGCCGGTCACAGCGCCGCGGGACGCGTCAATGTCTCCTGGGATGGCACTACCATCGCCGGCGACCATGCTTCGTCGGGCGTCTACTTCTACCGTGTGGAAGCCAATGGCTTCAGCGAGACCAAGAAGATGACCCTGGTGAAGTAACCGTTCCAATCGCGCAAGCGATTCACCCCGGGCTGAGCAATCAGCCCGGGGTGTTTTTATAGGTCCGATCGGACCTATAGGACCTATTCTCTTCTAGCCCTTGAGGTTGCCGATCGGGATCAGACGGGCCACGCGGGTGGAGATGCCCAAGTCATGGACGGTAGCCACGACCTCGGAGATGTCCTTGTAGGCGAATCCGGCCTCCTCGGCCAAGCCGGAGAGGGAGGCGGCGCGGATGACGATGCCGCGGTCGAGCATCGATTGCTTCAGTTTGTCGCCACGGATCATCTCCTTGGCTCTGGAGCGGGACATGGTTCGTCCGGAGCCATGGAGTGTGGAGCCAAAGGTTTCCTGCATGGCGGTGTCGGTGCCGAGGAGGAGGTAGGAGCCGGTCTCCATCGAGCCGCCGACGATAACTGGCTGTCCGATATCGACATAATCATGCGGCAGGAAACCGCGCCCCGGCCCGAATGAGCGGGTTGCGCCTTTGCGATGGACGAGGAGTTTCTGTTTAACTCCATCAATCTCATATTCTTCCAGCTTGGCGATGTTGTGGGCGACATCGTAGACGACTTCAAGCCCAAGCGTTATGTCGTTCTTGCCGAATACCTTGGCGAAAGACTCGCGGATCAGGTGCGTGATCATCTGCCGGTTGGCGAAAGCGGAATTGGCGGCGCAGTTCATGGCGGCGAAGTAGTCGGCCCCGGCCGGATCGGTGAAGGGAGCGCAGGCCAACTCTTTGTCGCCGGTACGGATACCGTAACGATGCATGATCGGCAGGAAGGTCTTCAGGTAGTCGGTGGCGACCTGATGGCCGAAACCGCGGGAGCCGCAGTGGACCATGACGCAGATCTGGTCGGGCTGGTCGATGCCGAAGGCACGGGCCACCCCCCAGTCATAGACGTTTTCCTGTTTAACCACTTGGACTTCGAGGTAGTGATTGCCAGAGCCGAGTGTGCCCAGTTGGTCGAGACCCCGCTTGACGGCCCGGTCGGAGACTTTGTCGGGGTTGGCGCCGGGGATCGCGCCATATTCTTCGGTGTGCGCCAAATCGTCAGAACGGCCGTAGCCGCGTTTTACGACCCAACCCCCGCCGGATACCATCACATCCCGATATTCGCGCTCAGATAGCCTTAAAACGCCTTTACAGCCCACTCCACAGGGCACGCGCGAGTACAACTCGTCCATCAGCGCCGCCAGACGGGGACGGACCTCAGCTTCGGTAAGGTTGGTCCGCAGGAGGCGCATGCCGCAGTTGATGTCGAAGCCGATGCCACCCGGCGAGATCACGCCCTGGTCCGGGTCGAAGGCCGCCACCCCGCCGATCGGGAAGCCATACCCCCAGTGGCCATCGGGCATGCAGATGGCGTACTTGCGGATACCGGGAAGGCAGGCAACGTTGGTCACCTGGTTGAAGACGCCGTCGTCCATGGTCTGGAAGAGCGTCGACGATGCCAGGATCCGTGCCGGGACCAGCATCCCGGGCTTGGCCTCGGGGGGGATCTCCCAGACGCCGGGACGGAACGGACGGGCCATTTCACGCAGGTAATGGGCGGAAGTCGTTGTCATATATCAAGGACCACACGGGCATGATAGCGGCCATTCTGAATTCCTGCTTCAAACAGGTGCAGGGTCACCGCCTTGACATCCTGCCCCAAGAGATGCCGTTTGCGGTCGATGGTCTCGCCCACGATATGCGCAGTGACCTGCCAGCCATGGGCCTCGCCGCCATCAAAGCTGAAATCGCGTCCGAAAAGCCCTTCGGTGTCTTTGAGATAGACCAGTTCGCTCAGCCAGTCATAGACCAACGATTCCAGCGAATCGGCAACCAGGTCGATATGGCGGGTACGGTCGGGCCGCATGGTGCTCAGGTCGACCATGACCCCGGTGGTGGCGACTGCCGAGCCGGCCAGCAGGTCCTGCCAAGTGTCGGCATCGACCTCGAAGGCGACATCGGCGAGAGCCACATCAGGTAAGTATTTGAAATTAAAAGACATTGCCTCGGCGGCTCCGGTGGTTGCGCCGGAGGGCCGAGGCAATGAACGCAGTGCGACGGTTTAAGGCAAGTAACCTACGCCATAAACCGGGATGGTCAGATTCTGCGGCTGCGGGCCTTCGAAGTGCAGAGTCACGGAAGCATTGTATTCGCCGATCGGGGTCTGCGGGGTGGTGCGTATGAGGATGGCCGCCTCCCCCTTGCCCTCCAACTCGGTGGTGGACAACTCGAAATGCATGAAATCCTCAAGCGGCGAGGCGATGCTGATCTTGTAGGGCGCTACGCTGGTGTTTTTAATCATAACCACCTGCTCGGTCTTGCCCAGGGTATCCAGGTAGACCATCGCCGGACTGGCGATCATAATCCCTTCGAACATCCCGACTTCGGCGGTGAACTTGAGCTTGTTGGCGGTGGTCAGGGTGTCGTTGGTCTCGACCGTGGCGGTCTTGGAGAGCTTCCCCTTGAACCGCCTGGTATCGAACTTGAGGGCCAGACTGACCGAGTCGCCCGGAGCCAAGCGGTTTTTCGTCAGGGGCACACTGGTGCAGCCGCAACTGGGACGCACCCGGATGATCTTGAGCGTGTCGGTGCCGACATTGTGCGCCCAGTACTTGTGCATGACCGGCAACCCCTCGGGGGTGTAGCCGAAATCGAAGTTCTCCTCGGCGATCTTGAGCTTGGGCTGGGCGGAGGCAGCGACCGCGAACACAAGCATTAAGACACACGACAGCAACAACCTGGAGCGAAGCATTCAATCCTCCCGTAACAGATCCTCAAGCGTTACTTCAAGTGCACCAGCGGGATGGTGGTGGCCACTCCTCCGGCGACGATCCGGCAGTAGTATACGCCGGAGGGGCGGTGGATGCTCCACGGAAGTCGGATTTCTCCCGTCGGAGCGCCACCGCTGCCAGAGACGAGTGTCTGGCCGAGGATGTTAACCACGGAGAACGTGTAGGGCACTGAGGCGTCGGCAAGGGATACGACCAGTTGGGGGCCCTCGAGACGGGCGCCGGCCACAGCCCTCTCCCGCGCTAGCTCCAAAGCGGGATCATCGAAGATGCCGCTGGGGGGCCCCTGATCGGGGCGCAGATAGTGGATTTCAACCATCAGGCCAACCGCGTGGCCGATCCATACATCGTTGCCGCCATCGGCATAGCCGATCATGGTTGTCAGGTCAGGGATGTACCGGTTGGCGCCCAGACGCACAAACGCGGCATACCGCTGCCAATACCCTACCAGCCAATAAGTTGGTCCGGAGAGTATCTGCCAATTGACCGGGGATTCCACCTAGCCGCCGATACGCAGATTCGGGTCCGCTGAAAGTGAGACCGCGGTCGGAATGTTGGTGAGCGGGCCGGGTTGATCCAAGTTGCCGGTGTGCAATGCCCAGGCGAAGGCGGCATGGGTTGCCCAAGTGGCGACGCTGGTGGTGTCGGGCTGGCCTTGCAGGTAGTAGGCGCGGATGGAAGTAATCAGGGTGCCGGCGAGAGCATCGGGGAGACGGATCGCCACACGGGCGCTGTCGACGGTCTCCGAGACAGAGAAACGACTGTTAATCGGGCCGCTGCCGCAGAGCAGGGTGTCGGGGACGGTCTGGGCGAGTAGGGACTCAAACCCGAGAAGCATCCAGGCAATGGTCAAAAGACGCATCCGTGCCTCGAACTGCCCCCCCGCGCGGTCAAGGTAAGGCAGGCCGAGTTGCGGAGGCAATATGCAGAGGAGGGAGGCTTTGTGGCCGAGTAAGAGACTCTGGAATTGTTCCAGACGTCACAGTCAAACTGGCCAATGGATTGATTTGAATATCACAGATTTTTGTTGACAGGATGCTGCGGCGGTGTATCTTGATGGCGAGCGTTTGAAGCTGACGGCGTCACGAACCGTCGGTGACTCTTCGAAAAACTATCCCATCCGAACGGTGCTCCCTTTCCGCGAGGGAAAGGCGCAGGAGCGATTGGGCTGTTTTATCTCCTCCTCCCGGTCGTTTTCAGCCTGATCCCATCGCCGCGACTGAGCCAAGTCGCAGAACCAACGAATTCACGAGCAGGCGTTTCGGGCCCAACTTCAGTTGATCACAACGTGGGTGATCACGGTTCGGTCCGCCGACTGCGGAAGTCTTGGGAAAGGAAACCGTCGCCGGGCGCAACCGGGCAGACAGCGGGCATGGCCGGACCGGCGCATGGCGTCCCTGAGGTGGGGGCGCTGTGGGGCGGACGGCGGCAGGCGGCGGGGATACCTGACGAAGCTTCACATCTGAGTTCTGACTCAGGAGGACTTATTAAATGCACAAAAAACTCTTCACTGCAGTTCTGGCTCTCGGACTGCTGTTGTTGACGTCTCCTTTGGGATTTGCCCTTGACCATCCGGGTCAGCCGGGCGAGCCCCCGATCAAGGCGTTTGGCGGCAGCCAGAGCAAGACCGCTTTGACTCCGACGGCAGAGGCCAATCCCGATCCTCTGGTGACGGTGAACGGCGGGCAGAACCGCACCGTGCCCGGCACGTTCTGCGACGGCAACTGGTACGCGCCGTTCGGGTTCACGGTCGGTGGCTGGTATGCCGGCAATGAGTTCTATGCCGCCTACCAGGATCCGTCGAATCCCGCCTATTGGAATGGGACATGCGTCAACACCCCGTCGTTTGATGTCACGGCGATCAACACCATCATCCGCTACTCCGCCGGACCGTTTCCGCTGACCGCATCGTTCCAGCCCCTGGTGTTTGACGTGACTACGGGCTGCAATTTTGACGGCATTTCGAATCAGCCGACGCCGGTGGCTGGTGGCGCGATGTGCGCGGGACCCTTGTACGCGTTCACGTGGACCGCTGCGGCGTCGTTCCTGTTGAACATGCCGTTCCCGGTGGAGTGCTGTATTTCCGGCGACTACTACGCCGCGTACTACGCTCCGACTGCAGCCGCACTGCGGCTGGGTTGCACCAATGGTTCAATGGACATCGATCCCAACGGCCCGGCCTCAGGCACCGAGTGTCTAATTTTCAACGACTACGGTGGCGGCTGGGACGAATTGACCGGCAACTACTTCGGATGCTTCAACCTGACCGGCGTGGTTCCGTGGGGCGGCTCCTGCAACTCTTTGGAGCACATCATTTATTCCGAAGGTTACACCCCGGACGATCCGGCGACGCACTGCAATCCGGGCAATTGCGCGGTCGAGTTCTATTATGATCCGAACGCGGCGATCGACGCGGCCTTCGGATTGCCGTCGGGCGTGGGCGGCGGGCGCGACATCCTTGGCGTGCGCCTCTCCGCGACCGGTCTGGACACCCTGAACGCGGTCACCTTTGCCATGAACGGCGGGGCGATCGCCGACAAGGCCGATCTGCTGCTGGGCATCTACGCCAACGACGGCAGCCCGTCGCCGTGCGGCCTGCCTCGTCCGGCGTTCCCGGGCACCCTGCTCTACTCGGAAGTGATTCCGGAAGCGGCGTGGGCGCCGGGCTTCTTCAACACCTGGGCGCTGTCGTCCCCGTTTGTCTGGGGCACGCTCAACGGCGGCCCGGTGCAGCATGTGTTTGTGACGCTGCAGGTTGTGCCTGGAACCGGGACGACCAATGGCGTGTTGGGATCGGGCCCGGTGACGGGTTGCGATCCGTCGTACTACCGTTCGATCGCCCGCTTCCAGCCGGGGCTAAACGAATGGCGTTACATTGGCGAGGTGTCGGCATCGCACCGCGAACTGCTCTTTGAGTTCGACATCTGCCGCGAGGAGTTGCCGGCGGTCGAAGTGGATTGCGGCGCGGGCGGACCGGACCAGTGGTCGCAATTCGCCCATGACGCCGGCCAAACGTCGGCCTCCTCAATTAATGTGGGCGATCCGAATCAGGTGACGCTGTCGTGGACGCAGGCGCTGCCGCGCGTCTCCAACTTCACCAACCCGAGCGTCCACAATGACATCGTCTACATCTCCTCCGACCAGGAAGTGCGCGCCTACAACCTGAACACGGGCGCCTTTATTGCCCAGTTGCAGGGCGCGCCGGAGATGGGCTCCTCCAACCGCGGCAACACGACCGTGGCCTATGTCAATGCGTTGGCCCGCGATGTCGTGTTTGCCACCGGCGGTTCGTTCAACGCGGTTTCGGCGTTGGAGACCAATCTGGAGGCCTCGCCGACGATCTGGTCGAAGAACCCGGGGACCACTCCCCTGCTGCACCAGAACCGTTTCAATACTTCGAAGGTGATTGACATCGCGGGAACCTCGGTTCTGATCGTGTGCACCGAGCCGGCGGCGGGCGCGGGCGCGATCTACGCGCTTGACGCGGCCACCGGCGCCCTGTATGCGGGCTGGCCGACGAATCCGGTGATGCTGGACGTGGGCGCCAAGCACGGTCCGGCGGTCAGCGGCGGGAAGTTGTATGTGGGCACGGCGATCGGCGGTTCGAACGTGGCCGGTTCGCTGTACCAGATCGACGCCGCCACCGGCGCGATCGATTGGAACTTCGTCGGCGTTCCGGGTGAAGGCTGGCCGTCGGGCGTTTCGGTCGAAGGCGACTTCATCTATGGCGCTTCGAAGGACGCCAACAACATCGGCTACCGCTACAAGATCGACAAGTCCGGCGCCGGCCCGTCCGTGGTGTGGACGAGCTCGCAGGGCGCGGGGCTGTACGGCACGCCGACCATCGGGCGCAGCTTCGTCTACTTCCCACTGGATAACCCGAACTTTGGCATCCTGCAGGTGAACAAGGATCTGGGTTTGGTCGCCCGGAATTTCGCGGCCGAGAACCTCTGCGGCGTGTCGCTGTTCATGGTGCCGCAGATTGTCACCTTGTCGTGCGACTCGTACATTTTTGCCGGCGATCGTAATGGCCGCTGGTGGTTGTTCGACGCTCAATCAGGGGACATTGAGTGGTATCGTGAGTTCCCGTTCATTACCGGCGGCGAAATCATCAACGGCACCGCGCTGGCGACCTCGTCTTTGGGCGACAGCTACGCCGTGGTCGGCATCCGTCAGTTGCTGGGGCTGGGCGGCCGCATCTCCGCGTATCAGCTGAACGCTGGTTCGCGTCCGCGTCTGATCCAGTGCCTGCATGAGGTGACCGTTGAGGTGCCGCTCAACTCCGGCGCCGGCCTGCTGCACAGCGAAGCCGATGTGTTCAGAAACATCGGCGACCAGCCGTTGAACTTCACGGCGCTGAACATCGCCGATCCGCTTCCGGACGGCGTGGCGGCGACGATCGCCGCGCGCAACGCGCGCGACTTCCGCAACGGCGTGCAGGCCGCCTCGGCGAACCTGGACGGCTACACCAGCTACGCGATCGACAATCCGACCAAGCGTCAGCGCCTGGCGGGTGTGACCAACGAGCTGGTGGACGGCGAGTGGTCGGCGACCGAGGCGCGCATGATCGCGTCCAACGAGGAGCTCCTGGCGTCCTCGTCGAGCCGTGACCGCGCGCGTTCGATGGCGGCCGGCGCCAACATCGTGCGCACGTCGAATGTCCTGATCAACGGCGCGCCCGTGCCGACCTCGCTGGCGGCGGGCAGCAACGCCGGTCTCGACTGGACCTACGACGGCACCGGACTGGGCCGCGGCCTCGATGACGAGATCCTCGAGATCGACATGGACGATCCGGACTTCAACTATGATGGCAGCCCGACGGCGTTCTTCGTGATCCATTACGTCGGCGGCTGCGCGGACGCCAACAAGCGCCTGTTGTTCAACACGTCCGATTCCACCGTGGCCGGACACCACCTCGAGAACGTCTACAACACGGGCGGTCTGTCCGACCAGCACGGTGACGACCTGGTGTGGGACGGCGATCCGAACGATTCGGAGACCAACCTGTACGACGGCGGGTTCATCCTGATGGCGGACTCGCTGGCCGGCCCGGCTCCGGACGGCGGCGGCCGTATCCATGCCGAGTTCTATGATCACACCAATCTGTTCGTGGCCAATCCGGCTCCGAGCACGATTTGCGGGATCGACAAGTTCGCCGATGTGCTTCTGGGCGCCTACCGTGACGGCGGCTGCCCCGGCACGCCGGTGGACATCCACGGCGAAATCCTGATCACCGGCTTCGCCGACACCAACACCGCCGCAACCCCCGGCACTCCGAAGGCCGCTGTCGGCACGAACATCGTCCTGACCGAGGTCGGCTCGTACGATCCTCTGTACGGCGATTTCAAGCTGATCCATGTGGCAATCGAGAACCGCGACGCGGTGGCCAAGGACATCAAGTTCGGCGAGTTCATGGACTGGGACGTCACGGCCGACTACAACACCAACATCGGCGTGGCGTCACCGGCGCTGAACGGGTACTTCATCTGGGACCAGGCGGCTCCGGGCAACGCGTACGGCATGTTGAGCGTGCGCCAGCCGTCGCTGTATGCGAGTGTCGATCCGACGGCCAACCCGCTGTTGGCGATGCGCATCATCGACAACCCGTTGACCGTTTACCCCGGCCCGTTCACCAACGACCTGAACTTCCTGTACGGGTATGTCAACGCGCAGTCAGGCTTCACGAATGAGGTGGTCACGCCGGCGGACAAGTCCGCTCTGTCGGTGGAGAGCATCAATCTGGCCGCGAACGGCTCGGCCGAGCACGCCATGGCCCTCTTTGGCATCGATGCCAGCTCGAACAACCCGGCGACGATCGAAGCCGGCGCGTTGGGTCTGGCCAAGCGCGCCGCCCGCTGGGCGGGTTACGCGCGCGGCGATGTCAACGATGACGGCCTGGTCGACCTCGCCGACGTCTGCTGGCTGCAGGGTGGCAACTACATCTATCCCGCCGCCTACTCAGGCGACGTGGACGCCGATGGCGACAATGACGCGGCGGACATCGCCAAGTTGCTCTCGTTTGTGTCGGGCAACGCGGGCGATCAGCCGATCGGCGCCTGGCGGTTCTAGTTCGACGCGTTGCGCAAGCGACGCGATGGTTCGACATCAAGGCGGATGGCGCAAGCCATCCGCCTTGTGTTTTTGCCGGACGGTCGGTGACGCGGGGCGGCGAATTGGGTATAATGCAGGACTTATGAAGCGCGATGAAGTCCATGAGCGTGTGGCGCAGATTCGCCGTCTGTTGGACGATCTCTGGCTGCTCGACACCGTCCAAGCCGGGCCGGGGGCGGTGATTCTGGTCGGGCAAGTGCGGGTGCCGATTCCTGATTTCGAGGTGACGGCCAATGGGCGGCTACTGGCGGCCGGGTACAAGGATGCGGTGATCGAGCCGGCGGCATCGGTGACGGCGCCGTGGCGGGTGATGATCACGGTGCCGCTGGCGCGCGCGGCGGAGGGGATACCGTGGTTGAACATCGCGCTCTTCTGCGCGACGGTGGCGACGACGATCCTGGTGGGCGGGGCGGCGTTCGCGTTCTGGTTTCTGGCCATCCTGCTTTTCCATGAGTTCGGGCACTTTGTGCTGGCGCGCAAGCACAAGATCGACGCGTCATGGCCATACTTCATTCCCGCGCCCAATATTCTCGGGACCTTCGGCGCGCTCATCCGTCTGCGCTCGCCAATCCGCGACCGGGTGGGGTTGTTCGACATGGCGGTGGCGGGACCGTTGGCGGGATTTGTCGTGGCGGTGATCGCGCTGGCGGTGGGCATGTCGATGTCGACGGTGGTTCCGCCGACGGGCGAGGAGGGCATCTTCCTCGGGGATTCGCTGCTGTTTCGGCTGTTTTCGGCGATCTTCTTCCCCGGTGTCGGCGATGATCAGAACATCATGTTGCACCCGATCGCCTTTGCCGGGTGGGCGGGACTTTTAATCACGATGCTCAATCTGCTGCCGATCGGGCAGTTGGACGGCGGGCATATCGCGTATGCCATCTTTCGCCGCGGGCAGCGGTGGCTGGCGCTGGTGACGATGGCGGCGCTGGCGGCGGCATCGTTCTGGTGGCCGTGGTGGTTGATGTGGGTGGCGATCGGGTTTCTGGTGCGTCCGGAGCATCCGCCGACGATGCATGATGATGTTCCCATCGGACGAACCCGCGTGATCCTTGGCATCGTCGCGCTTCTCATCTTCGTGGCCAGCTTCACACCGGTTCCGTTTCGTGCGACGCCGTAACGCAGGGGCTGCGTCGCAGGATGCGGCGATTGCCGCAGGAACTGCGTAAAGGACAAGAACAGGTCGAAGAGGACGGATAGGACCTAATTCGGGAAGATGTTGTTGGGGTGCGGGTTGCGAGGAAGGCGCGGCACCGGCGCGGAATTGGCATGGCGGTTGATAGAATCAGTGTGGACCTGTAAGACTCTTCGTCGCAACACCGAGGGAGATCGGAGTCGAGGGTGGATTAGAGATTCTCAGGGATGATTCCTGGAGCCAACGGATGGGCGCCTGGCAATCGACTCCGATCCCGAACACACAAGCGGTACTGCTCTCATAGGTGGGAAGGGGCAGTTTGAAGTGAAGAAGGCCTCGAACGGGGACGGGGCCTTTTTCATTTGTAGCGCTTAGCCGCGCGCGGCGAGCACCAGATCGGTGGACGAGCGGGGTTCATAGGGGGAGCGGTTGATGCCGCCGTAGATGGCGATCTCGGTGAAGCCGGATGCGTGCAGGCAATCGACCATGCGATCGCGGTCCCAGCGCTGCCAGACATTGGTCACCAGTTCGAGCGGCTCCTGCTCCGAGTCGGCGATGGCGGTGAAGATCAATCGGCGGTCATCGAGCGGTACGGCATAGCGCAGATAGCGCCAGTCGCCGACGACGCGCCGGTTGATGAGGCGTTTGAGGCCCAGGAAGAACGGTTCGAAGTTGAGATTCTGAATCAGGATGTGTCCGCCCGGCTTGAGGGAAGCGCGCAGGCCATCGAGCGATTCACGCATCGCCCTCTCCCCTTCCAGCCCGATAAAGGCGTTTCCCAGGACAAAAACCGCATCGAAGCGGCGCGGGAAGATCGTGCCGGCCGACTGAAACGGCGCGCCGGCGAAGCGCCAGGCCTTGCCGGCGGCGCGGGCGTTGTCGAGGGCCAGACGCAGCATCGATTCGGACAGATCGAGCCCGACCGGCTCGACGCCGAGACGATCCAGCGCGAGCATCAACGCGCCGCCGCCGCAGCCGGCATCGAGGGCGGTGCGGACATTCCACTCCCGCACCCAGGGTTCGATCATCTGCGCGAGGTTATCGATACGACCGGGAAACCCGGTCATCGTGTTGTAGTGGCGGGCCAGGAAGGTGGTCGAGTTCATTGCGCGGGGTCGCTCGGTGACAGGGTTGGCGGCCGTCCGGAGAATCGTCGGTTAGGCGCGTTTGGGCTCCAGCGCGAAGCGTCCGGGGCCTCGTACGAGCAGATGCAACGACAGCAAAAGCAGGAGCGCGTCCTGCACCAACAGACTCCAGCCGGCCTTGCGTCCCGCCGAGGAACTGGTGAAGCAGCCGCAGTCGATGCTGATGCCGCGGATCAGGGTGGCGGTGACGGCGATCAGGAAGACCACCAGCAAGCCGCTGATGATAAACGATGCGCCCTCGACCTTGGTGCCAAGGATCAGCGCGGCGCCGGTCAGCAGCTCGAGCCAGGGCAGAAAGAGCGCGACCAGGTTGACCAGCGAGCCGGGCAGGATGCGGTAGTTGCTCACCGCCTTGGCGAAGCCGTCGGGGTGCATGATCTTGTCGAGGGCGGCATAGACAAAGACCGCGCCGACAATCAGGCGGAAGACCAGTGAGAGCCACTCGTTTTTCAGAAGCGCGTTCATGAGTCTCCTCGCAGGAGTCAGGCGCCGGGGGGCGGCGCGGCGGCGGTGTCCATCGGCATGTTGTTTTCCTGCCATTTGAGCGCGCCGCCATAGAAGATGGCGACATCGGTGTAGCCGCGCTCGCGCAGGAGCCGTGCCAGAAACAGCGAGAGTTCGCATTCCTCGCCGGAGCAGTAGGTGACGATCTTCTTGTCCCTGGGCAGACGCGGTTCGACACCGGCCCAGTAATCGTCGAACATTTCAAACGGCAGCAGGACCGAGCCGGGAATGTGGCCCGTTTCGAAATCCTCCGGGTAGCGGGCATCGACGAAGATCACGTTGTCGTGATCGTCGAAGAGGGCCCTGGCCTGCGCGAAGGTGAGAAACGGCGGGTCATCGGGCGCGGCGGAGGCGGGGCGGATGATCGAGTCCCCCTCGACCACCGCCGGTTTGCCCCAGTCGCCGACCCAGGGGATGCGTCCCGGCGCGACGGTGTTGCGTCCGACCGCCAGCACGCTGGCGGCGATCACGAAAAAGAGAATTTGAGCGGCGATTCGTTTCATGTCCTGACCTGGTGAAGGTTGGCGGCTTCCCAGCGGGAAGATAGGTTATACAGCGCGTGTCGGGATTGGATTCGTCGTTTACGACGGCGGATCGGTTCCAACGGTATCAGCACCCGGCGCGGCCAGCTCATAGGCGTCGATTTTCCAGCGGCCGTTGCCGCGCAGATGCAGGTGCAATTCCCGACGGGCGCCGGTCTGGCGGCTGGTCATGTCGAGAAACAGGGTCGCATCGGCGCCGTCCTGCTGAATACGCGAGAGCGAGAGAACGACAGAGTCGCGAACTCGGTCGGAGAAGATGTCGATCACGAAGGCGTTCGACTCGAACCGTTCAGTCCCCATCCTCCTGAGGCCCGCCAGATCGCGGCGATTGAGCCGGCTTTCGACCTCGGGAATTAACGCCTTGATCCGGTCGAGCGGATCGACGGTTTTGGCGCGGCAACCCAGCGTCGCCACAGTAAGGACGACGAGAGACAGGGTGGTGTTAACGACCAAAGAGGGGCGCATGGCAGGTGTATTTTAGGGTTGAGAACGGTGCCGGGCAAGGGGGATTGAGCGGGGACATGCCGCAGGAATCACCTCGTTCCGCGGGTCCCAAAAGTGATCCCGATGAGCGAAGAAACAAAGATTCCAACCCGGTCTCGGCAAAGAGCGCCGCGACCGGGTTGGAATGAAGTTGGTGTCAGGATGTCGGACATTCTTCTCTGACCCGCCGTCGCCGATTGGGGGCCGCCCTTTGGCCCCCGAGCGGCGATGGCATTGCGCGGGAGGGCTGCCCTGCCGCGGGTCGGGCGAACACAAGGTTCGCCCCTACGGGGTCTCGACACGATTGCACAGACATGAATGTCCGTTATCCTATTCTTCTTCGAGGGTAGTGCGGATGCGGAGGTAGCCGTCGTAACGTTCGGGGGCGATCTCGCCTTTGTCGACTGCTTCCTTGACGGGGCAACCGGGTTCGCCGATGTGGAGGCAGTTGTTGAAGCGGCAGTGGCCGAGATGGGGGCGGAACTCGGGATAGAGATGCGGCAGATCTACGGGGGTGACCTGCCAGAGGCCGATGGCGCGGATGCCGGGTGTGTCGGCGATGAAGCCGCCGTAGGTCAGCGGATGCAATTCGATGTGGGTGGTGGTGTGTGTGCCCTTGTTGGTCGATTCGGAGACTTCGCGTGTCTTGATCCCCAGCCCCGGTTCGAGGGCATTGAGCAGCGAGGATTTCCCCACGCCGGAATGGCCGGCGAAGATCGAGGTCCTCAACTGGGTCAGGCGGCGCAGTTCCTCGATGCCCTGTCCGCTGAGGGCGCAGGTGGCGATGATCGGATACCCCGCCATGCGATAGACCTCCAGCACCCGCTCATAGGCGCCCGGTTTGGCCAGATCAATTTTGGTCAAGACCACGGCGCATTCCAATCCGGCCTTCTCCCCCGCCAGCAGGAAACGGTCGATGGTGCCATACTTCAGTTTCGGACGCGCCACCGAGGCGACCACCACCAGTTGGTCGCAATTGGCGACGACGATCTGCTCCCAGTCGGGCTTGAGGACATCGGGGCGCGAGAGCTTGTTCTTGCGCGGCTCGACTTCTTCGATCACGCCGTAGGGGGAATCCTCGACGGTGATCAGGACGCGGTCGCCGACGGCGACGGGGTTGAGGATCTTCGTGTCACTGAGCCGGAATTTGCCTCGCAGGGAGCAATCATAGGTGCCCTCGGCGGTGAGCACGATGAAGCGGTTGCCGAAACTGCGGATGACGCGTCCTGAGAGCGTGCGTTCTTCGGCCATAAGGCGGCGGCATCCCCCTACGCCGAGGTGGACGTGGGCGGGAGCGGATCCTCGACAAGGTCGGCTTTCTCCGGGGCGATGAGCGGCTGCGCGGCGAGCCGTTCCTTCTCGGCCAAGAGCTCCTCGGTGTGGAATTGACTGAGCCGGACATGGGCGGAAAACGAGGCGATCGTGCCCAGCACGAAGACCGGTCCGACTTCGGCGAGGTGCAACAGGATGGAGAAGCCCAGGGCGCTGTCCTTCGAGATGCCGAAGAATGACAGCCCGATGATGCAGGCCAGTTGGAAGGTACCAATGTTGCCGGGGCTGACGGGGATCATGATCACGATGGTGTTGACGATCAGGATCACCATCGCCCCCCAGAAGGGGACGTTAAAATCGAAGGCGCGCAGGAGGAACAGCACGATGAGTGCATGGGCGACCCACGAGGCCATCGACAAGAGCGACACCAACAGCAGATGCCGGGTGCTCTTGAGCATGTTGAGCCCGGCGACGAACGAGGCCTTGATGTTGTCCCATTCGCGGACCACGCGGGCCGGGGCATGGCGGTGAAACCAGTTCGGCGGGCCTTGGTGGCGTTTGCTGTGATGCAGCACGAAATAGAAAAAGCCCAACAGCAGCGCGGTGGCCACAAAGATCATCACCTCGCCGCGCACCATCCAGTCGGGCATGACGAACAGAAACGAAGCGCCGAAGACCATGACCAGCAAGATCAGGCCGTCAAAAAGCACTTCGAGGATGACCAGCGTGGCGGCAAAGGTCTTGGTGAAGCCGAGCGTGCGCGAGAACAACAGGACGCGCGCCACCTGCCCGGTGAGGGCGGGCATCATGATGTTGAGGAGTTGGCCGACGTTGTAGACGGCCAGCACGCGCCGTGTCGGACGGTGGTGGTGCGGCTCCATCATGTACTTGAGCCGCACCGCGCGGGCCAGCGGCATGGCCAGCGTGCCGACCAGCACCGGGATCAGGAATCGGACATCTATGTGGGCGATGGCGGCCCAGATGTCGCGCGGGTCGGTGTTGCGGAACATGAAGACGAGGATAACGAAGGCGGCCAGAAGGCCGAGTATGCGTATCCATCGCCAGGTGCGCGCCTGCATGGTCAGTTCATTCGGGGAACCGGGGTGGAATTGGCCCGGGGCCAGAGGGCAAAATCGGCCCTTTGGCGAAGGGAGTCAATCGGAATGCGGGCGGCCGCGCGTTCGGCGTTCTCGGCAACTCAGATGATTTCGAAGGATGAAACCGGGAGCCAGCCCTTGAGGCCGTTGGGGAAACGGACCAGATGCCAACCCGATTCGGTGCGTTCGACGGCGCCGGCCAAACCATCATGCGCGACAAATTGCAGGGTGTATTCATCGCCCGGGCCGCCGCGCACTTCGGTCTGCGTGGCGATGACGAAACCGTCTCGCGCCGCGACGTCGCGGGCGTAACAGGTGGCGCTGGCGCCGGTCGCGACAAGCCAGATTACCCAAATGCCGGTCACCAGCCAGAGGGGCAGCCGTGCGCGCCGCGCGGTACCGGGCCAGAATCGCCAGACAGTCAGAATGCCCGCCAGCCAGAAGATCAGGGAGGCGATCCAACGGGCCTCGTGGAGCGAGAGCCGATCGACGGCGGCGCGCCACCAGGTGGTCAGGAACAACTCGCCGACGGGTTCGATCTTGTCGACAGCGAAGAGACGGACATAGCGCAGATTGGCCATGAGATCGGCATCGCGGGGCGCCAGACGCAGGCCGCGGCGGTAGGACACCAAGGCCGCGCCGATATGGCCCGACTTGAAATGGCTGTTGCCGAGGTTGTACCAGACGCGCGGATCATCGATGCCCCCCTGGACAATGCGCGAGAACCCGATGGCGGCGGAATCGTAGCGGCCACGCTGGTAGGCGGAGACCGCATCATCGAAGAGCGTCTGCGGATCCTGCGCATGAAGCGTCGCCGGCGCGACAGCGAGCAAAAGCAGCAGGACCAAGAGGCGGCGCATGGCTACTTCCCTGCCTCGATGGCGGCAATAATCGCTTCGGCGCGGGCAACGGTGTCGGCGCCGACCTGATTCTGCGCGCCGGGGGCGTAACGTCCGCGGTCGCAGAGGTCGAGCAACTCGAGATAATCGCGGATGGTGGCATCAGGGAGTCCCGCGGCGGTCAGGCGGACGCGCATCTCGGCGCGTGTCAACCCCTGCGCGCTGGTGTTGTAGCGGTCGGAATAAAACTGCAGCAGCGCATCGGCCAGATCGCTGTAAGTCAGCGGTTGCGCCGGTCCCTTGCCGTTGTCGCCGCGCAGACGGGCCAGCGCCGCGGCGCGCGCCAGTCGGCGGCGGCGTCCGACCGGATCGGCCGCCTCGCGCAGAACTCCGCGCCGCCAGATGAAGAAACCGACCAATCCCGACAGCGGCAGGAAATGTCCAATCCAGAAGGCCCAGCCGAAGAGCCCGGCGCCGCTGTGGCGGCGCAGTTGGCTGCCATCGGTCTTGAGGAAGCGCACATCGGCGGCCAGATCGGAAATCTGGTCCGGCTCCAGGCGCAACGACGGAATGGTGAAGTCGGCGGCGCCTCCGGTGACGGTGATTTCAATCGGGTCGGTGCGCACGGTCTCGTAGGCGCGGGCCTTCGGGTCGAAATACGTCAGCGCGAATTGCGGGAGCGTGTAGGTCCCCGCGCGCTGGGGCACGAAGACTTCATCGAAGGTCTTGGCGCCGCGGATGCGGTAGTCGGCGGTGGTGATGTTCTCGCTGGTGCCGCCGGAGAACATGCGGAAGTTGGGAAGGGTGTCGCGATAGGGACGCGGCACCGCCTTGATGTTCCCCTCGCCGGTGATGGTGACGCTCACGGTCACGGGGTCGCCGACGTTGACCTCGCGCACGTCGGCCTTGGCGCGGATTTCGAAGTTGCCGACCAACCCGGAGGGCGGCGGCGACACCGAGGTCGGCGGGGTCGGCAGAACCACCAGTTTGAGCGGATCGGTGGTCAGGCGCAAGGTTTCGCCGCGGTCGAAGAAACTGTCGTCAAACAGGTCGAATGGGTTGATGCGGTTGCTGCGCCGACGGCTGCCGCGCACGGTCGCGTTCACCTCGGCAGCGGGAATCAGCTTCGCGCCGGCCTCGGCGGGAAAGAGCGCGGTGCGGATTTCGGTCACTTCATAGGTGATTCCGTCGATCGAGGTCGTGTACTTGCGCTGCGGGGGAAGATCCTCGACCCAGAAGCCGGTGAAGGCGGGGCGCTGATACTCGGGATTGGAGAGGAGCCGTTCGCCGGTGTAGAAGCGGAAAATGAAGGTGACTGGCTCGTTGACGTACACCGTGTCCTTGTCCAGCGAGGCGGTGATGAAGACATGCCGCTCGCGGTTGGTGCGCCGCGCCGCGGGGTCCTGTTGCTGCTGTTGCCGCGGGGCCGGCGGCGGCGCATCGGTGACCACCACCGCTTCGGGCTGTGTGGAATAAACCGATCCGCCGACGGTGACGGTGGCCGGACCAACGGTGAAACGGCCCGGCTGACGCGGCGCCAGAACATAGGTGTAGGTCACGCTGGCACTGATACGCCCGTTGATGTACTGGATGCTCTGGCTGCGCCCCGAGGAGAACACCTGAAAATCGGTCAACGGGGGCAGTTGCGGCTGCGGGACATTCTGGTTGTCGCTGATGACCGTGATTTCGAGAGTGACGTTTTCGTACATCGAAATCTTCTTCGGCTCGACCTTGGCGGTGATGCGGGTGTCGGCCGACGCAGACGGGACCAGGGCGACGAGACCGCCGAGCAGAAGCAGCAGGGCCGCGATCAGACCCACACTCCGACGCGGGGTAGTCCCGCGGCGAGTCGGCGAATCCAATTGATGGTGGCCGTGCCCTGACATCACTTACCAGTCCTTGGCGACCTTCTCGCCGGTGGTACGTTGCGCGCGTTTTTTCTGCAACGCCAGTTCATTGTTCTTGAGCGCGTCGAGGAGGCGCTCGGCGTCGGCCCTGGTCATGCCCTGCACCGGCTTGGGCTGCCGTTGCTCGCGCGGCTGTCCCTCCCGCGGCTGGTCGGGCTGCTGTTGTTGCTGCTGCTGGTCTTGATTGCCGTCCTGGTTTTGCTGTTGTTGCTGCTGATTCCGGGTTGAGTCCTGATTCTGCTGTTGCTGGTTTTGCTGCTGCTGGCCGGTCGAGTCCTGCTGTTGCTGGTCCTGCTTTTGCTCCTGCTTCTGGCTGGAGGAATCCTGCTGGTTCATCTGACGCAGGGCCATCTCGAGATTGTGCTTGGCATCCAGGTCGGAGGGGTTGGCCAACAGCGCTTGCTTGTAGGCCTCGATGGCTGATTCGTATTCCTGCATGCGATAGAATGTGTTGCCGAGGTTGTAATAGGCGTTCGGTTTCAACATCGGCTCGACATGGGCGATGGCGTTTTGCAGTTCCATCTGCGCGGTGTCGAAAACACCCTTCTGGTGGTAGGCGGAGCCGAGGTTGTAGACCACGCCGGGCTGGTCGGGCCTTTCGACGCGGGCGGCGCGGTACTCGGTGATGGCCGAGTCGATCTGTCCTTCCTTCAGCAGTTTGTTGCCGGTGTTGTTGCGCCGGGCAAACTGGTCGGCGTGCGCCGGGACGGTCAGGGCGACGAGGAGGGCAAGGAGTATGGTCAGTCGCAGGGTCATTGGTGTCTCTTGTCGGGTGACAAGGGGCCAAAAGCCCCTTGTCTTACTTACGGGCCTTACCTCTGCGGCGCGCCGGTTCGCCGCGGGCGGGCGGGGAGCGCCATTTCCACTGCCAATAACAAGAATGCCGGGATCAGGAAGTAGTGAAAGCGCTGCTCGAATTCGGTAAACAGACGGCCTTCCATCTCCTTTTTCTCCAACGTCGACAATTCATCAAAGAGCGCATCCAGTTCCATCTGCGCCGGGCCGGCACGGAAGCAGTGGCCGTTGGTGGCCAGCGCGACTTTCTGGAGCGTGACTTCATCTAGTTTCGAGAGCACCACCTGGCCGTTTTCGTCCTTTTTAAACCCGATCTGGTTGCCGCGCTCATCGAATTCGGGGATCGGCTCGCCCTGCGGGGTGCCGATGCCGACGGTGTAGATGCGGATGCCGGCCTCGGCGGCCTTCTGCGCCGCCGCCAGCGGGTCGCCCTCGTGACCTTCGCCGTCGGTGACGAGGATCAGGATCTTGAACTGACGCTCGTTTTGTTCATACATGCCGATGGCGGTCTCGATCGCTTCGGCGATGATGGTGCCGGGCCGTCCGCCGGAATTGACCCCAACCGCATCGAGCAGCATGCGGGCGGCGGAGGCATCGAGGGTGAGCGGGCACTGCACGAACGCGTCGCCGGAGAAGACCACCAGCCCGATGCGGTCGCCGGCGAGACGGTCGAGAATGCCGGAGATCTCGCGTTTGGCGCGTTCGAGGCGGTTGGGTTTGACATCGGCCGCCAGCATCGAGCGCGAGACATCCAGCGCGATCACAATATCAAGGCCGCGTCGCTGCAGCATGACGGCGCGCGCGCCCCACTGCGGCCCGGCGAGCCCGACGATCATCAGCGCTACCGCGAGGATGAAGAGGATGGGCTTCCAGCGGCGCGCGGCAACCGGCTCCTCGCCGGCCAGTTGCTTCCACAGGACGCCGTCGGCGAACCGCGCCGCCAGACGCGCCCGCGCCCGCCAGATCCAGACCAGAAAACCCAGCAGAAGCGGCAGGGCCGCAAGCCCCCAGAGCCATTGTGAAGCGCCGAATCGCATAGGGTATCTCTTACGGAATCCGTCGGAACCAGGTTCCCGACAGCACGGCGCTCAGCACGGTGGCCGCCAAGGCCAGTCCGGCAAACCAGCCGAACAGGTCGCGATACTGAACATACTCCTTCACCTTCACTTCGGTTTTTTCCAGCGTGCTGATTTCCTTGTAGATGCGTTCGAGCATCTGTTCCGATTGGGCGCGGTAGTAGCGTCCGCCGGTCATGTCGGCGATTTGCTGGAGAATTTCCTCGTCGATTTCGTTGGGCAGACTGATGTAGCGCTTGCCGAAGATCGGATCCTCGACCGGATACATGGCATTGCCGGGCTTGCCGGCGCCGATGGTGTAGACCTTGACGCCGAGGGTCTTGGCGACCTGCGCGGCGGTGAGCGGCTCGATCTGGCCGCGGTTGTTGACCCCGTCGGTGAGAAGGATCACGATCTTGCTTTTGGCGTTGGACTCGCGCAGACGGTTGAGCGCATTGGCCAGCCCGGTGCCGATGGCGGTGCCATCCTCGATCATGCCGAAATCAACCTTGTCCAGCAAACCGATGAGGACATCGTAGTCGAGAGTGAGCGGGCACTGGGTGAACGATTCGCCGGAGAAGACCACCAGCCCGATGCGGTCGTTGGTGCGTTCCTTGACAAAGTCGCGGACGACTTCCTTGGCGACATGGAGACGGTTGTGCGGCTGGAAGTCCTCAGCCTTCATCGAGCCGGAGACATCGAGGGCCAGCACGATGTCGATGCCTTCGGAGGTGATTTCGCGCGAGGCGGTGCCGGATTGCGGACGGGCAATGGCCACAACCAGCGCCGCCAGCGCGAGGATGCGCGCCGCGGACGGCACCCAGCGCAGGCGCACGCGCCAGGACGGTTTGCTGTCGCCCAGAAGCATCAATGACGAAAAGGCGACGGCACGGGCGCGTCGACGTGACTGGAACTCCCACCAGACGAGCGCGGCGACCACCAGCAAGCCGGCCAGAAACCAGGGCTGGGCGAAACGCAGGATCATGCCGCGGCCCTCTCCCCTGACGGCTCGGATGCCCCAGAGTCGGCCAGACGCGGCGGACGTGTCTCCACAATGAACGACTTCACCCATGCCCAATCGACCTCGGGACGTCCCTCCTGCGCCGGCTGACGGGCGTAGCGGATGTAGTCGGCCAGATGGAGGAACTCGGCGGCGCGGCGGCGATGGGATTCGGCAAACGGCGCCTGTGGCAGGACGCGGATGATCTCGGTCGTGGTCTGATCGATCGACTGCCAGTCGTAGCGGGCATCCCAGTAGCGCCGGAGGATTTCGGACAGACGGAAATACCAGAGACGGCCGCCATCGGCGGCGGGATTGACTTCGCGGCGCAGTTGTTCCAATTCCTCCAGCGCGATCTCCCAGGCGGGACGCGGGGGCGCCACCGGGACCGGTTCATGGGTCCGGCGGCGCAGGCGGTACCAGAGGTACACGGCAATCGCGGCCACAAGCAGAGCGATGCCGGTCCAGAAGCGCCAGCGCGATTCGGGCGCGACATACGGCTGCTTCAGGCCGGCGATGTCGGTGGTGTCGGCATCGGGACGGCCGAGCACGCTTTCGATGTTGATCGCCAGCGAATCGGTCTGCCAGCGCAGGGTGTCGGCGCCGATGACGGTGAAGCCGGAGACCGAGGGGATCCAGACGCCGCCGGGCTTGAAGGCGGCAAGGGTCAACTCGCGCTTAAACGCCAGTCCCTTGTCGCCCTCGCGCCAGCGGTCGACATAGGCGGTGTCGCGCAGGATGTCGAAGTCGCCGAGTTTGCCGGAGAGCGGCTGGGGGAACTGCTGCCAGTCGGATTGATGGTCAACGGTGATGGAGAGTTTGATCGGGTCGCCGACGGTGGCCACCTGGTGGTCGGCGGAGACGACCACGCGCGGCGGCGTCGCGGCCTGCGCAAACCATCCCGAGCAGATCGAGAGTACGCTGGCCAGACAGAATGAGACGATCAGACGGCGGTGTGTTGTCATAGCCGGAATACGGTCGCTGCCGATGTCCCTTTTACGCCTTGGGGGCGTCGTCGGGTTTCTTCTCGTCGGTTTCGCTCATCCCCTTTTTGAACTCGTTGACGCTCTTGCCGAGGCCGCGGGCGATCTCGGGGATCTTCTTGGCGCCGAAGAGGAGAATGAGCACCAGGATAATGAGTAACCACTCGGTTGCGCCGATGCCAAACATGGGGTCATCCCTTCCTTGGCGGGCAGAGCCCGCCCTGCGGGTCATGCGGCGGGTCGCACCCGCCTTAGCGCCGGCGGCGTTCCCGCTGGCGGAAAAACCGAATCAGCCCGTCGGCCACCGGCCGTCCGGTGGACAGCGTGACCGTGTCGAGACTGATCGAGTCGAAAAAGCGCTTGCGCCGTTGTTCGGTCAGGATCACCGACCGTTCGAAGGCGCGTTTGGCGGCGGGGTCGGAGGTGTCGACGACCTTGCGCTCGCCGGTTTCGAAATCCTCCAGTTCAATCAGGCCGACATCAACCCACTCGCGTTCGCGCGGGTCCTCGACCTGCACGGCGATAAGATCGTGACGGCGGTGCGCCACCGCCAGTTGATGTTCATACCCCTTATCAAAGAAATCGGAGATCAGGAAGGCCACCGACTTGCGCCGGGTGACGCGGGCGAAGAAGTCGAGCGCGGCGCGAATGTTGGTGCCCCGTCCCTTGGGCTCGAAATAGAGGATCTCGCGGATGAGGCGCAGCACATGCGAGCGGCCCTTCTTCGGCGGGATGAACAACTCGACCTCGTCGGTGAAGACGATCATGCCGACCTTGTCGTTGTTCTTGATCGCCGAGAAGGCGAGCACGGCGGCGGTTTCGGCGGCGACCTGGTTTTTGGCGCGGGTCACGGTGCCGAAATGTCCGGAGGCGGACAGGTCGACCAGGAGCATCACCAACAGTTCGCGTTCTTCGCGGAACTTCTTGATGAAGGGGGCGCCGGCGCGGGCGGTCACGTTCCAGTCGATCAGGCGGATGTCATCGCCGGGGAGGTATTCGCGCACCTCCTCGAATTCCATCCCCTGCCCCTTGAAGACGGAATGGTACTCGCCGCCGAAGAGATCGTTCACCAAGCGGTTGGTGTGGATCTCGATTTTGCGGATCTGGGCGATGAGTTCTTTCGGGAGCATGGTCGTCGGTCGTCAGGTTAGGTACAAAGCAGGCTCGGCAGTCCGGCGCGGCGGATCGCCTGCCCGGATTTGGGTCCGAAACCCCGTCATGGTCGGAGTCAAAAGAGCAGGCTCGGCGGAAGCCTCGCCCTCCCAGTGACGTTTGGGGACGGATGTGAATTGGGGATGCGGAAGAGCGGGCTCTGCAAAAGCTTCGCACTCCCCGCTCACAACTCGACATCCGGGAGAGCGAGGCTTCCGCCGAGCCTGCTCTTTTTCACCAAGCGCCGAATTCATAGAGAACTCCCTGAAACGGCCATTCGTTTTTTGTGCTCACGAGATTGTGACGCACGGGATTATCTCTCACATAGTCCCATTTCGATTGAAATTGCTCGTATGATTTCAGCCGGGTGTCCCAGTACCCCGTTTGCCAGCGGTGCTCGGGATTCTGGTGACTCTTCGAGAAAAGCGCCTTCCAATACTTGCACCAACTGTCCAAGCCCCACTGGCCTCCGTCCCAACCGGCGAATAGATGGACATGGTCGGGCATGATGACATAGCGGCTTACCCGCCAGCCCCCCGCGGCACGCCACGCGTCAAGCAATTGCCGATGCACGGATTCGGTGGCGAGCCATTTCTTGCGGTCTTTCGTGCAGACTGTTAGAAAGACGATCGTGGGATGATCGGATGATTGAATGACGCCATGCACGGGTTGTTTGCGTGGATCATGCCAGTTTCGGGGGCGCGGTTTTTGCATCGAAGTCAAAAGATCAGGCTCGGCGGAAGCCTCGCCCTCCCGATTGCGTTTGGGCCCCGACATGAATTCGGGGTTGGTAAGAGCAGGCTCGGCAGAAGCCTCGCCCTCCCGGTGGGGTTTGGAACCGGTTGTGGATACGGGATGGGAAAGAGCAGGCTCGGCGGAAGCCTCGCCCTCCCGATCCATCGGGTAATCGTCACGCATGGCGGTATTGATGCCCCGATACAACTACGGCACCTCGACGTGGTCGAAGATTTTCTGGACGACGGTGGCCGAGGTGATGTTCTCCGCTTCGGCTTCGTAGGTGACGATGATGCGGTGGCGCAGGATGTCGGGGCCGACACTCTTGATGTCTTCGGGGGTGACAAAGCCGCGTCCCTGAATGAAGGCGTGGGCGCGGGCGGCCAGATTGAGATAGATCGAGGCGCGCGGCGAGGCGCCATAGGCAATCAGGCCGGCCAGATCGAGGCCATAGGCGTCGGGACGACGCGACGCATGGACGATGTCGACGATGTAGTCTTTCACTTTGTCGTCGATATAGATCGAACGCACAACAGAGCGCGCCTTGAGAATTTCGTCCGGATCGATCACCGGCTCAATGCCGACTTCCTGCTCGGCGGTCATACGCTCCATGATGACCCGCTCCTCGGCCTTGTCGGGATAGCCGACGATCACCTTGAGCATGAAGCGGTCGACCTGGGCCTCGGGCAACGGGTAGGTCCCCTCCTGCTCGATGGGATTCTGCGTCGCCAGCACCAGGAAGGGCGCAGGCAGCGGATGGGTGGTATCGGAGATGGTGACCTGGCGTTCCTGCATCGCCTCCAGCAGGGCGCTTTGCACCTTGGCAGGGGCGCGGTTGATTTCGTCGGCCAACACAATGTTGGCGAAGATCGGCCCCTTGCGGGTGGTGAACTGGCCGGTGGTCGGGTTGTAGACCATGGTGCCGATCAAGTCGGCGGGCAAAAGGTCGGGCGTGAACTGCAAACGCGCGAACTTGGCGCGGATGGCGCGTGCGAGGGTCTTCACCGACAGGGTCTTGGCCAGCCCGGGCACGCCCTCCAGCAAGATGTGGCCATCGGCCAGAAGACCGATCAGGAGCCGTTCGACCAGATGGTGCTGACCAACGACCACCTGCCCGATGGAGTCCTTCAGGCGGCGGCAGAAGGCGCTGGATGATTCGACGTTGCGTTGGATCTGCTCAATGTCCGGATGCATGGCTGCCTTATCCCTCCAAAAAGTTGAAGTCTCAGGTACGTTTGCCGCTCGGCGATGTTGCGCCGGATGAGTCCTTTGATACCCAGCCAGCGTCGAGGCGTTCCAACACCGCCAACGCCTCCTCCTCAGTGCGCGCGAGGATGGCATGCTCGGCCGGCGCGCCGGAGAAGCGGGCCACCGAACAGCGCAACAAGACCACCTGCAGGAGGTCGACCGCGGCGCCGTCGCTGACGTGCGGACGTGTCCGGGCGGCGATCTCGGAGGCGGTGGCGGCGTTCAAGGGGCGCGCCAAGCGGCGGCTAAGATAGCCGGTCAGAACCCGCTCGACATCGGCAAAGAAACGCGCGGCGCGGTCCTCGCGGCAGTTGGCGTGGACCTCCTGCATCATCGCCAGCGCCTCCTGCAACGGGGTGAGGCTGGCACGGCGCGGGGCGCGTTGTCGGCGTCGCCGCCAGTACAGCGCGGCGGCGAACACGCTCACGGCAATGCCGGCCACCAACGCGATGGTGGTGGGATGGGGCAGCCACCATGGCCGAACCCGGGCGGGGAGGATTTCCACCGCGATCGGCGCGCCGAGGACACGGTTGGTGACGAGCGCCGGCGCATCGGGCTGATCCTGCGTGAGGATGACCACCGGGGTGATCGACGAGGTCAATGGTTCAAGGGCGGTCAGTTCGAAATGCCAGACCTTGATCCGCTCGCCGCCAGCGAGCTGTTCCGACTCGGCGGTCTGGGTGCCGGCCTGCCATTCGGCGCCCAACTGCAGGGCGGCATGCGATGGGATCGGTTCGAGACGGTGGTCGGGACGGGAGGCGCGCACGGTAACCAGCAACTTATCGCCGACATGAAGCTGGGCGCGGTCGGATTCCGCGGTCACGGTAACCGCGGCCTGAGCGGATGCACACAGGCCGAAGCAGACGACAACGGTCGTGAGCGTCTTCGACACGATGTTTCAAGAAACGGCGTAGGGGTAGATCGGTCAATAGGTTATGCGGCCCAATAACAGCCAGGCCAACCCGCCAGCCATGCAGAGTTTCAGACCGAAGGACCAACGTTCGATCACATGCCCGGAGGGATTGAGGCCGCATTGCGCCGAACCGAGGAGGACGGCCGGCATCACGGTGACGAGGATGCCGACGGTGTAGAGAATGCCGAAGTAGCCGGAGAAGGCCGACCAGCTGATGTAGCATGCGGCGACAAACATGACGATCCCGGCCCAGCGCGCGGTCTTCAGCGGACCGATGACCATGGGCAGGGTGAGACGTCCGGCGGCACGGTCCCCTTCGGTGTCGAGGGAATCTTTGAGCATCTCGCGCGGCAGATGGAGCCAGAAGGCGACCACGGCGGCGACCACCGGTCCGCCGAGAACGGCGGCGGGGTCCTGCAAGCGTCCGACCAGCCCGCCATAGGCGATGGGGAGCGCGCCGAGGGCGGCGATCAGGACGTTGCCGGCGATGGGACGTCCGGAGAGATAGCGGTTGTAGACCAACAGCGCGATGATCACGAAAAGGGCGATCAGCAGCGGCGCGGTGCCGGCGGCCCAGGCGATCACCAGCGCGAAAAGGAACAGGACGATGCGCATCATGCTGGCCGGGAGGGCCTGAATGGCGCCGGTGATAAGAGGACGTTCGGGTTTGATGGCGCGGTCGGTGGCGATGTCGGTGATGTCGTTGTCGATGTTGCCGGCGGCGGTGATCAAAAGCGGCGGCAGAATGGCCAGCCAGGCGGAAAACGACCACCAGCGTCCCAGCGCCAGCACGAGACCGACCCAGGCGGCGATGCCAGCAAGCAGCACATTGCCGCCGCGTATGAGGGACCACCAGGCCTTCACATCACCATCCTTGTGTGAGCACCAGTCGCAGGAGGCCGTCGCGCCAGGCGGCATGATCGCGCCAGGCCAATTCGAGCCGTCCGCGCCGTCCGCCGGACTCAAGCCAGAGCGCGCAACCGGCGGAGGCAGGGCGATGATACGGACCGTCGAACATCGCCAGCCAGGCCTGTTCGGCAAAAACCGCCGCATCGAGTCCGCGCGTGACAGGTTGTGACAATTCACAGCGCAGCCAGAGGCCATTGGCGGCGGCCAGCGAGCGCGACGGGTAGCCGCGCAGAATTTCGCCGCCGAGGAACCACTCGTCGCCGGGACGCAACGTCGCCCCCCTGCCCCACTGGTGCGCGCCGGCTGCGAGAGTCAGGGTCGGCGATCCAAAATCGAGATCGAGGCGCCCGGAGGTTTCCAGGCGCAAACGGGTCTCGGATTCGGGTTGCGACGATGGCGGAAGCCAGCGGCGGTGCAACGAGTAGACCAGCGCGGTCTGTAGGTGCGCGTGGTCGGGATGGCCCCAGATCAATCCGGCCGCGGCTTCATAGACACGCGCCGGGTCAACGGCCGACTGCTCGGGCGTGATTCTGGTCCAACGGCCCTGAAGCGTCAAAACGAGGGATGACGTGCGCGACAGCCGCAGCCCGGCCCGCAATTGCGCCTGCTGACGACGGTCGGCACGTCGCCAGTCCTCAAGGCCAATGGCCAGATCGGCGGCATGGAAGAGGGCGTAGCGGTCGGCCAGATCGAGTTGCACCAGACGCTCGGCGGCGCGTGGGCGCTCATAGCGGAATTGCAGGGCGCGATCGCGACGGAAGAGCGATCGTACTCCAAAGGACAGCCGCCCCTGCAGTTCGGACGCGCCGCCATCGACGGAACCGGTGGCCAGGGCGCCTTCGAAACGCGCGGGCGGGTCTTCGCGGATGGGCAGCACGATGGCGACGGTCGAATCCGACAACTCGCGCAGGATGGGAGAGCCATCCGGCGAAAGACCACCGATGGTGGCGATCTGACGGCGAGCGTGGGCGAATGCATCGGCGGATGCGATGCCCCCCGTGGGAAGCGAAAGGGTGCGCGCCAGCCATGACGAATCGGTGCGGACCAGACCGGCGAATTCCCAGCGGGCGATGCGAACCGGAGCGCCGGGAGTGACTTGCAGCGCAAAGGAAAGCGAGTCGGCGTTGCCGGTAAATTGACGCGGGATGAGGACGGCATGGTGGTAGCCATGCTCGGACAGCAAGTCGAGGATCACGCTGAGCAGTGACTCCACCCGTTGTTCGGTGAATGGACTTCCGGCGGCGCTTTGGACCAGCGACTCAATCCGCGAATGCAGTGATGGCGGGAGAGTGCCGCCGATAGTGATGTCGACGCGGGTCAATGTGGTCGCGTTGATGGCGGCAGTCAGCGCAAGGGCAATGAACACGCCCAGCCATCCGCCGCGGCGGAAGACTGATGCTGGCAGTATGGTCCGCAGCGTCGGCATCAGAAGGTGGCGATTGACTCCAGATGGATGCGCCAACGGTCGGAGGCATCGGGACGATGATCGCCGGAGAGTCGGGCATTGAAGGAAATGCGCGAGGGCAATTGCAGACGTATCTCGGCGGACTCGGTGACAGAAAACCCGGGGGGGCGTCCTTCGGCCAGAAGCGGCGAGAGCGATCCGGTTGCGACGCCAGCGACCCAGGTGAAATCGGAAGCGAGGGTGGCCGAGAGCGCGCCGCGGGCAATGCGCACGGCCGGATGAATCGCCCAGAGTGCGATGTTGTCCCCACGAGTGAATTCGCGGTCGAAGCGGCGCCGGGTTTCCAGTGAGAGGCCCACTCCCCCCCAGGGTGTCGCGCCCACTGTCGCGGCAATGGTCCGGGCATCGGCATCCAGCGGAGCCAGGGCGGTGCGGGTGCGACGCTCGTAGGCGAGGCCGCCGCTGAGATAGATCGCGCGGCTTAGCTGTTCGCGCCAGTCGGAGTCGACCCGCCACAGACGGCTTTCGTCGCGGGCTGCCGCGCGGTTGAACACCTGCTTTTCCTGCATCAACGCCAGCGAGAGACGTGTGCGGGCCCGTGGCTGGAGGGTGAGACGGTGATCGTCGCGGGCGGTAAGACGGGCCTCGGCCAGAAGCGCGGCGTTCAGTTCCTCCCACGGCAACAGCCAGCGTCCGGGGGAAAACCGGTCGGCGTCATAGCGGGCATCGACTCGGCGCGCCGACTCCAGCGCGATGCGCCAGGATCGCCAACGCGGACGCCAACTCAGTTGCAGCGCGCGCGCGGCATCATAGGCGGAGGCGAAGTTCGATTCGTCATCGACCCAGACACGACGGTAGTCGCCCTGTGGGTCGGGGATGTACTCGCCGCGTTCGAAACGGTAGTCGCCCTGGCCGGGACGGGTCGGGAGGAAGACTTCGCGTTGGGCGCCGGCGCGACGATGCGCCAGATCGGCATCGACGGCGACCTGCAACCCGTCACGCGGAGCCCAGACCGCGCCGAGACGCGCGCCATAATATGGCCGTGCCTCTCCCCCATCGACCGACAACGCGCCGCGACGAAGGGTCAGACCGGAACCGGCGGAGGCATGCAGGAACCGTGCGGGAACACCCAGCGAGAACTCGCGGGCGCGCTCCAGTGCCGGCCGATCGAGTCGCTCGGCGCGTCGCCATTCATGGCGGACGGTGAGATCACTAAAGGCGGCGGCCAGCCAGCGGGCGCTGTTATCGGCGGCGGAAGCGGCCAGCACCCGGCCGGGATCGCGGATGTCTTCCTCGCGGAATCCGGCCTCGAAGGACAGAGGCGAGGGCCGCAGACGCAGGAGTGATTCGTTGACCCGGGTGGTGGCGCGCGCGGCGTTCTGGTCATCGACACGGCGCATCTGCAAGGATTGTTGCAGAGCCAGCCAGCGCATCGGCGCGGCGTCGACTGTGCCACCGGCACGGTAACCGGACAGGTCGCTTTGGCGCAAGATGGCCGCATCGCCTGTGACATCCAGCCAACCGGCCAATGGCGCCGCGGCGGTGGCGGAGTATGTATCGAGCGCGCCATCTAGGACCTCGGTCGGCAGACGCCAGAGGTTGGCGAAGGCGGCGGCTGTCGGTCCGAGCGGACGGGCCGTCGAGCGCAAAGATTGATGAGTCCAATCGATGGCGAGTTGCGAGCGCTGCGACGTGGAGTCTCCGAGCGACCAGCCGAGTTGGTGATTGGAGCGCAGGTAGGAGGTCTCCGCGGCGAAGCGGTTCGGGTCGATGGCGATCCCCTGCCAGTCAAGCCGCCAACTTCCCAGACGTCGGGTGCGCAGACGCAGCGATTCATCCAGCGACAGTTGCGCGGTCGCGGCGGCAAGCCGCAGCAGGGGATCATAGTTGCCCCGGCCGGGACCCACATACTCGTAAACGTCATCAATCAGGTGACGATAGCGTCCCTGATTCTCCCCCATCCGGGTGAAGCGCACGCGGTGATCCCCCTGATCGGGACCGGCGTAGACGAAGACCGAATCGCCATCGCGCAGTTCGAGACGGTAATCGCCTTCGTGATCGCCGACGCGTTCTGCGGCGGGTACCTGCACCTTGCCATCGGGATCGCGGGCGAGAATATCGCGCTGCGAATCCGTCAATGCACCGGTCAACGGTTGGTCAGGGTCATCCCCTTCCCAGGACAGGGCGAAACGGCCGGCGCGGCTGGAGTCGTCGGAGCGCCAGGACCAGGCGCCGCCGGCGAGTGAACGCTGATAGCTGTCGAGCGCGGCCTCGTATTCGACGGTCAACTGCGAGCGTCCGGAGAATTGGACACGCGGCGAAAGCGTCAGCGTGCCGCGGGCCGGGTCGATGGTAAAGTCGGCGTCGCGGCCTTCGGTTAGTGCCGTGCCGTCGAGCCAGACGTCGACCGAACCATCAACAATGGCCGCGCCGGTGCCATCGGCGGCGAGCGTGTAGGGACCGAGTTCGCCATCGCGCAGGGCAATCTGCGCGTGGCGGCGCTGCCCCTGCAGACGAGCGACATGGGTTTCGACCGCATGCCCGCCGGCGTGGAACGCCGTCTGTATTCCGGATGCGCGGCGTGTGACCCGGCCGCTTTGCCGCAATTTCAATTCCCCCCAGCGGCCATGAAATTTCGCCGATTGCGCCTCGATGAAGAAGCGGTCGAGGTCGCCGAGACGGGAGCCATCGCGCATCGAGCGGCCCGATTGAGCGTTGACCTGACGGTCGCTGAGGGCGGCGGAGAGCCGCAGGCCGCGCAACAGTTCACCGGAAACAGTCAGCTCCAATCCCTGCGACCAATCGGTGGCGGCGGCGTCGGAGGCGGACACCGAGAAGGATTTGTAACCCTGCCACTGCAGTTGCGCGCCGGCGGCGGGTGCACGCAACGGCGACGACGGCTGCGGCACATGGTAGGCGGCGGGGCGTATCGCGGCATCGGATGCTTCGGGCATCTCATCGGGTGAACGCGTCCAGCGCGAGGCGAGGGCAAAGCCGAGACGATCGAAGATGACCTGCGCGGTGTCGGTGGGTGCCAGCGCGCGGGCGAAGAGGATGCGGCCACTGTCGGGATCGAGCGTGTAGTCGTCGATCGGGGCGCCATTGAGCGAGACGGAGGCGCGGCCATCGATGAGGAAGAAACCCGAGACCCAGTAGGGACCGGGAGAATCGGCGCCAACGATGACGGTGGTGTCGCACACGACGGCGGCGCCCGCATGGGCGGCCGGCGGCGAGAACAACACGACGACGCAGCACAACCAGCCAAGCGCGTGGAAGAGCGGCATCAACCGCGGGCGGATCTGGTCGGCGGCGACAATCATCAGGGGGCGACCGCGCGCATGATGATGATGCGTCCGGCGGGCGGATCGGCAACGACGATCGACGAGTCCTGCAGGATGACATCGGTGGGCCCCTGCCAGCGGGCATCGCCGGTGGGCGGACCATCGATGGTGTCGAGGAGCCGTCCCTGCTCACTAAAGACTAAGAGCGCGGCCGTCTTGCGGTCGGCGACGAAGACCTGTCCGCGGCGGTTGACGGCCACCGCCACCGGCTCCTGCAGATCGGTGCCGCCGAAGGCGCGCAGGGGTGTGCCGGCGGGATCGAAAACCGTCACCTGCCGTTTGCCGGGATCACAGACATAGAGTTCGGTGCCATCGTGGGAGACCGCCATCCCCATCGGTTGCAGGAGTTCGCCCCATCCCACCTCTTCCCCGCCGGAGAAGGCGGCGAGGAAGCGTCCCGAGGCATCATAGCGGTAGATCCGTCCATTGGTCGGATCGGACAGGAACAGTTCGCCGAGCAATCCGAAGGCGATCCCGGCGACCCGTCCCTGCACCAGCCCGAGCCCATCATAGGGCGGCATGATCTCGCCGATGGGGCACAGTTGGCTGTCGTAGAGTTCAATCGCGCGGCTCATGCCATCGGCGGCGAAGATGTTGCCTACGGCATCGATGCGCAGGCATTGGGGGTCGCGGAGGACGCCGGTGGTCTGACGGACCTGGCGGGGCGCGCCGGGATCCAGCGGCAGTCCCCAGATCCGCTGGCTGCCGCCGTCGGCGATTAGCAGCAGTTGATCGGTACGGAGGGCGGCGGCCACCGGGGCGAAGCGGGAAAAATCGGCGGCGGGGTCTTCCTGCGGAAGGGCGGCGAGGAAGTCGCCATCAATGACTGCCACGAGGGTGAAATCGGCGCCGGGTCTGTAGGCAAACCCGCCGTACCCCGCGGGAGCGGCGCAGGCGGACAGCCACAGCCCACTGAGGAGGGCTAGTAGAGTTTTCGGGAGAGCATGACCATGAAGCCGGGATTGGACAAGCTGGGCTTGCCCTTGAAGCGCACCTTCCATGATGCGGTCTCCATGCGCGCCTGGCGGTTGATGGCGCGCGCGGTGCGCCAGGCATCAGCGGCGGCGACCAGGCGGTTTAAGAGGGCGGCGCCGAGCGAGTACTTGGCGCGGTCTTCGGCGATGTTGGACTGGTTGCGCAAATTGCGATAGCGGCCCATCGCCGCTTCGGATTCCCACTGCCAGTCCCATTGCGGATCATCGGGGTAGTAGGGGCGCGCGGGGTCGATCAGACGGCCCTCGTCGTTGTACTGCTCGCGGTTCATGTAGAACGTGAGCGTGCGGTAGAACTCATCGTTTTTGCCTTCGGGATCGATCCCGGCGTGGGCACGGGCGTAGAGCTCGTAGTCGTCTTCCTTCTGGTGCTGAACGGTCTTGAAGTAGCCGAAGGCGGTCCAGGCGATGGCCTCGGCACCGAAGAAGATGCCGGCGCGTCCGCGCGAGCCCATGGTCCAGTGGCCGGCGCCGGGCAGAAGCAGCGAGAGCCCGACGACCTTGCCGACGCTGACGCGGTCGGATTCTTCGCGGTCGAATTCATCGAACTGTACGGTGCGCAGGATGCCGTCGCCGACACCGGCCGGCTGGGCCAGCTCGGCGCGGAAGGCGGCGGTGAGACCGGCGGGATTGGCGCGCAATTGGCCGATCGCGCCGGCATTGCCGGCGGCGGCGGAAAACGGCGCCGCCAGGACCAGGGTGAGTGCCATCGCCCCAATGGTGGGGATGTGTGAGCGTCGAAGTGTCATGACCACCGTGCGGTACAACCTGCCATCGAACTCTACCAGCGGCTGGGGGATTTATTCCCGTCCCCCGGCGGGCCTACTCTTGGGATCGGCAAGTCGGCGCCGATTTCCCAGTCAATCTTTGTCATTACGTCGCGCGGCGCAACGGGTGAATGCGGCCCCGGCAGGGCCGTCGCGTCAGAATTTATACCCCAGCGTCACATAGGGCATGAGTTTCTTCGGGTTGGACGGCGACTTCACCAGCCGGATCTTCGGCTCAATATTGCTGAATTGATCCTGGGCGCGGTTGTAGGCACGGGCATCGAGGGCGGCCCAGAAGCCGGAAAGCAGGTGGTTGGCCACGGTCAGGACCAGCAAGGTGTTGGCCTTGTTAAACTCGGAGTTGGCGTCATCGCGCATTTCCAAATAAGTGCGGCGGTTGGGCGACACGTAGTTGAGCTTGGCGGTGTCGTTGGGGTTTTCGGGAAAATCGGAGCTGTCGACCCTCGGGTAATCGTCCCACCCGAAATTGAACTGGCTGTACTTGCCGATGTTCTCATAGTACTCGTCTTCTTCCACCTTCGAACCATCTTCCTTGTACCAAGCGTGGTGCGACAGCGACCGCGGGAAGCGGTTGTTCTGGTTGTCGGGCGGGGTCAGGTAGGTGGTGGTGTCGATCCACTGATCCTTGATGGACGGCGGATAGTCGCGTCTGTAGAAGACCTCATAGAGCCCGTCGATGTAACGCGCGCCGTCCCAGTGTTCATCGGCGAAGGCCTGATATTCCTCTTCCTTGTCGTTGCCCTTGCCGTGGAAGCTGGAGTACCCAGCCCAGCCGGCGGCCTCAAGGCCGACGAACATGATCGGCTTCCAGATCGAGGACTTGGCGTAAAGCTGGCCCCAGCCGGGAATGAGGAACGATTGCAGGAAGGCGCGGGTCGGCGACTTGCGCTTGTAGCCGTAGACATCGACGGCGCCGCCCTGATCATTCTGGGCCAGCAGCGGCGAGGCGACGGTCTTTTCGAAGGCGGCCTGGGGGAGCACGGGGCTGGTCCAGGCGGCGAGGGTTAGGTCGACCGTGGTGGGGCCGTCGTTGTCGATGGCGTTGCCGGCGTGGGCGGGCGCGATGGCGAGCGTCAGGCCGATCAGGGCGCCGAGCCAGTAGCACTTGGTGTTCACGAACGTTCCTCCTCGGTAGAGGTCATGGCCAGGGGCAATTATTGCACGACGGCCAGTTTGCAGAACAGTTTTTCGGATTGTCCGCCGTCGAGCGCGGTGACTTCGAGGCGGGCATAGTACACCCCCGAGGCCGCATCGGCGCAATCCCAGGTCCACTCGTTATAGACGCCGGCGATTCCGGGGCCGGAGGATTCGGCCACCAGATTGCCGGCGATGTCATAGACGGAGATCGTCACGACCGCCGCATCACCCAGCCAGTAGCGGATGACCGCCTCATTCTGCGCCGGGTTGGGATAGACATAGGCCCGTTCGGCGGCGAAGAAGACGTCATCGACGGCGATCGGGTTGAGGTCGGAGAAAGGGATGGCGCGGCTGTTGCGGGCATCGCGTCCGCCCATGGACCAGAGCGCCTTGGCATCGATGCGATCGGGGCTGGGGGCCACAAAGCCATAGAGGTGGCCATCATCGGCGCGGGCGAACATCACCTGGCAGTTGCCGGCGGCGTCGATGGCGCAGGCCATCGGGGCGGTGATCGCCCCGCCGACGGCGTAGTTGGCGGTCTGCATCTCGCGTCCCTGACGGTAGGCCAACGTCGCGCGCGACATGCCGCCGGTCAGAATCGACAGCAGGGTCCCATCGAAGTCGACGGCCAAAAGTCCGGGCGCGGTGGTGTCGGGATCGTTGCGCGGACCGATGGTGACGGGGAAATCGTTGGCGATGGCGCCGTTGTGCGCCAGCGCGGTCACCTTCCCCTCGCCGGCCGCGATGATTTCGAGACGGCCGTCACGGTCCAGATCGGCGAGGATCGGATCGGCGCTGGGACGGAAGCCGAGATCGACGGGGAAATTCGGGAAGTACTGTGGCATACCTCCGGGTTGAGTCACCTCCGTGAAGGCATGGAGGCGACCGTTCCGTTCGAGGACCACGGCATCAAGCGCACCATCGTGATCGATGTCGGCGACCGCGGGCGCAAAGGGACGTTCGCTGCCGAGCACACGCCGCGGCCACCCCGGCTCCAGGATGCCGGCGGTCCATTGCCCGTCGAGCAGTTCCGTCGAGAAACTTGAGGTGGCCGCCAGGCCGGCGATGTCGCCGATGAAGCCGGAATATTCATGCCGCACGCGCGCGCCATCGAGGAGACTGAACGTGTCGAATCCCGAATCGCCGACCGGCACCACGAGGTCCTTTGAGGCCGAGCCGTTGCGGTCCCAGATGAGCGGCGGGCCGGAGGGGATGTCGCGGGTGCGGATGACGGTGTCGACAATCGGATCGAAGAGGCCATCCATGTCGCGGTCGGACATCGACCAGAGGCCGACCTGTCCGGATTGGCTGACGGCGGCCAGTGAGCCGGTCTGATTGTCGAGACTGAAGACGAGCGGCGGCCCGATCCATTGGTCACCCGGCTGGCCCATGGCGACCGGGTAGTAGGTGCGGACGATGCGGGTGGTATCAAACGAGATGACGGTGTCCTCGACCGGGTGCTGGGTCAGGGGTTGACCTTCGAGGTCGAAGGCGAGGACATAGTGCTTGTAACCTATGAAGACTTCGGGGCGGCCGTCGCCGGGACCGCGGAAATCGCCGCTGGGAGCGCGCACGACATCGGTGAGAATCGGCGCGGCGGCGTTGCCGGAGGCGGCGCCGACATAGATCGGGAAGCCGGGGATCCGTCCGCCGCTTTGCACCGCGCAGGTCATGGTCGGCTGGGGCGCGGAGATGTTGGTGATGTTGACGCCGCTGTAGCCGCCGGTGTAGGAGCGCGCCGGAGGCACGGTGAACGGCGTGAAGGCGTTGTTGTTGCCGGTGAACCAATAGGTCGACTGGCTGCCGGTGTAGAAGAAGAAAAAGCCGGTGGAGCCCAGACGGTTGTAGCCGTCGGCTTCGACCACGCGCAGGAAACGCCGGTCGTGATCCCACTGCAGGGTGTTGGCGAGGAAGTTGTTGGGGATCTCGTCGCCGGTGGCGTAGTCGAGCGCGGCCACTCCCTCATCGACATGCCAGATCAACATGCCCGATCCGGGCAGAAGGAAATCGTACTCGCGCGTCAGCTGACGGTTGAGCGGATGCGCCGGGCCGAGGACCACGCTGGTGGCGGAGTCGAGCCGGAGCCCGGCTTCCCCGTCGCCGTCGAGGTCGAAGCGGCGGTTTTCCAGCAGGTAGTATTCGGTGGCGGAGATCGGCACCCGCCAGACCTGCCGGTTGAAGGGGGCCAGTTCCTCCTCCTCGGCGGTCCAGACGGTCACCGGTGTCGAGTCGGTGACGGTGAGGACATCGACAAAACCCAGATACGCGCGCGACCAGGCATCGGGGAAGACCGGCACCGCGCCGAAGAGAATGCGGCGCTGGCCTTCCACTTCGGTCTCGATGCCGACATCGTTGGCGTTGTTGTCCATCAAACTGAAATTGCCGACCTGGGTGGTGAAGTTGAAGGTGTTGTACAGGTCGACCAGTCCGAGTTGGTGGCCGAACTCGTGGGCCAAGACGCCATTGAGCACGCCGATGCGTCCGTCCTGACTGATTGTCTCCGGTACAAGGATGGCTTCGCCGAGGGTGTCGGCGCCGCCGTTGAGAATGACCGGATCGTCGCGGCGGATGAAGACCGAAAACAGATCATGCGGCGAATCGTTGAGCACATCGAACTGGCGGCTGGTGCCGGCGTGGAAGATGATGACGCCATCGTAGTCGGCGAAGCGGATCGCCGGATCGGCGGCGGCGGCAGTGGCGGCATCCTCAATAAACTGCCGCAGCCCGAAGACCAGTCCGGAGTCGCCGTCGCGTTCGCGACCATAGTAACCGGTCGGTTGCGGCACGCGGTAGGCGCTGTCTTCGGCGACCGGAAAGACATGCGATTCCAGCGACAGACGGCCGTTGGAGACGACGTTCCAATACTGATCCAGTGCGCGCAGATGGACCGCGAAGTAGCGGCGATTATGCGGGCTGGTGTCGAAGCTGTGCCCGGCGGAATCGAAAAAGACGGTCGTATCGCGCCGATCGAAGCGACCGCGTCCGGTGGTCAGCGGATCATCGGACTCCTCGTAGGGGAACTCGACGCGGATGGCGAGGATGCGCAGCGTGACCGGATCGGTCAGAGCGCGTTTGCCGAGCGCATGCGGCGTCGGACGCTCCAGACCGAGAAGATTGCGTTGCGACGGCCCTCCCGGACAGAGGCAGCGCGGCAGGTCAGCGCGGTTGACGGTCGAGTCGATCACGAGTTGGGCGCGGGAGATCGGGATGACGCCCCCGGCCGCGTGAGCATGGATGGAAGAGATCACGATGATCAGCGGAACCAGGAGCAGGCTCGGCCGTCCGCCGCGGCTGATCGCCCTCCCGAAGTGACTATGATCAGTTGGCCGTGTCGCCACCGTTAGAACCGTCCTGAGAGACTGTAAAAGAGCGTGTTGGCCAAGGGTAGGTCCTTGGACGACGGGATGTAGGCGAAGTCGAGGCGCAGGTTAGAGAACGAGATGCCCGCGCCGACGGTCGGGGTCTTTACCTCGCCATCCTCGTCGTACATGTAGCCCGCGCGACCCGAGAAGAAGGAACCGTAGCGGTACTCGAAGCCGGCGTTGTAGATGATCTGCTTGAGTTCGGACTGGTCGGTCTCGCCGATTTCGACGATTTCCTTATTCAGGTCGGCGACGAGGATCAGGTTGTTGAAGGGCGAGCTCCACAGGTGGTAGGCCAGACCCAGCGCGAGGTTGCGCGGCAGCGGGTCGGACTGCTGGGCGTCGATGTAGGAAATGTTCGGGCCGAGGTTGGTCAGGGCGCCGCCGATGGTGAGGCGTTTCCAGGGTGTCTTGTAGAGGAAACCGGCGTCCATGGCGAAGGCGCTGCCGGATCCGGAGCCAATTTCGGCGCCGGCGCCCTGATCGGCCAGGCGTGAATAGATGAACTTGGCGGACAACCCGGCGGCCAGCGACGGGGTCAGGCGGGTGCCATACGAGACGGTGGCGGCCATGTCGAAGGAGTTGAACGAGGCGCCGATGTTGCCGAGCTCGTCGCGGCGATCGATCTCGCCGAATGAGAGGAACGGCAGCGAGAGCCCGATGGTGCCGATGCCGTCGATGTGGGTGACAACGCTCGGGAAGATGTAATACAGATCGAGTTTGAAGTCGGGCAGCCAGGGGGCATACATGAACGAGACTTCCTTGTGCGGCCGCTGGTAGATGACGACGCGCTCATTGGTGACGAACCAGTAGTCGCCGCCCTGCTCGCAGATGGCGCCGACCTGATCGCGGTCGAGGTCGGCATGGTAGTAGCGTCCCCACTCGCCGTTGTCGACTTCGAGCTGGCCGACCTCGGTGGCGACATAGAGGCGGTCGCCGGAGCCGACGATGTCGGTGACGCGCGAGCCGGCCGGGTTGCGATAGACGTAGATGGTGCGTCCCGCCTCCACCCGTCCGCCCTCGAGTTTATTGTAACTGGTGATGTACTCGGTCAGACGGCTCACCCGGTCGGGGGTGGCGCGGTTGCCGAGACGCGACTCGGCGATCGCCTGCGCGGTGGTGGCCTCGGGGACGGTCATGGCCTCGTAGCCGAAGGAGGTCCAGCGGCCGCGGGCGTAGCGGAAGGTGCCGAGCGTGGTGCCGACCCAGAGACGGTCGTAGCCGTCGAGGGACAGCGAGGTGATGTCGCCGCGCAAACCAAGCGAGTACGGGATCGAAGCGTTGCTGCCGGCGGCGGGGGCGGCATCGGCGCCGAGGCCATTGAGCGCGCGCACTTCGGCGGCGACGCGAGCGATGGCGACATCATCCTGCGAGTCCATCCACTGGCCGATGGCCTGTTCGAGGGTCTCGCCGACATTCATCGTGATGGCGGAATTGGCGACAAAGCGGCCGTCGTTGTAGAGCACCAGCCCCTTGTCGGTGACCACCCAACCGCGGGTGGCATCGGAGAGGGCGACTTTGAGGACGCGCATCGACGGGAGGCCTTCGCTGGCGCCCAGCGACGACCACTGGCCGGAGTGACGCACGAAGATGCCATCGTTGGTGCCGACCCAGAGGCGGCGTCCGCTGGTGACGGCCAGGCAGTTGACGACGGTCTTGTCCCACTCTTCGAGGCCGGCGGGGGCGGGCACGCGCTCCCAGCGGGCGCCATCGAAAGCGACGACGCCGTTGGCGGAGGCGACATAGAGGATTTCGCCATCGCCGGCGATGGCGTTGATCGGTGCGCGCAACAGGTCGGTCAGGCGCACATCGATCGCCGCCGGCAGAATCGGCGAGATCGAGCGCTCCATAGCAAAGCGCACGCGATCCAATTGCGTCTCCTCGGTAACGGGGCCGGAGGGCGGCAGGGCCGCGATCGCGGCGCGCAGTTCCATCAGATGTTCGGTGTCGACGCGTCCTTCGTTGAAAGCGACGCGGAATTCGCGGCCGACATTCTCGATGATGGTGCGATCGCGGTACCCTTCGGGCGTGGCCTCGGCGAGACGGGTGATGAAGCCTTCCATCTCCTGCGCGGTGAGGCCGGCCTGCGCCGCGACCGACTGACGGGCGATGGCGTCGGCATCTTCCTCGGAGAGGAAGGGCGCATAGCGGCGGATGGCCGCGCCCAGCGAGCCGACGTTTTCGGTTTCCAGCCGGATGCGATCAGGTTCGCCGCCCTTGAGGCGGAAGACGCGCAGGCCCTGATCGGTGAGGATCCACAGATCGTAGGCCTGGAAGTTGTCATAGGGGAGGCCGTTTTTGAGCGCGACGGCGTCGAGGACCATGCCAGCGGAGCTCATCGGGTAGGCGCTCCACTCGGTGTTGAGCGGGTAGGCGCCAAGGCCGGCCGGATTCCAGTGCGTGGCGGTGGCGTCATCGGCCATGGCGACGAAGGTGCCGCCCATGCCGGCGGCGCGCGCGCCGGTCGGGATGCGCAGGAAAAGCACGCCGGCGTTGACCTGGGCCTGCGCTTCGACGGGGCAAAGCATCAGGCCGAAGGCCACGATCAGAATCGCGACGGCGAGGTATTGGGTTTTCAGCATCGGTTGATCCTTCCCTTTGGTTCTATGCCGAAGGGGTGCATGCACTCTCCGGCGGACGACGAACTGATTATTTGCGAATTGCTTAGTGTCGCGAATTCACCTGATTGTTTAGATCAGCGCGACACGACCACTTTCATCTCCCTATAGGCCTTTTTATCGACAATCTGGCCGTCATCGGCCAGCACTTGTCCGGTGGCTTCCAGTTGAGCGAGGTAGACGCCGTTGGCGACACGGTCGCCGGTGTTGTCGCGTCCATCCCAACTCGTCAGACCATCCTGGGCATCGGCCTCCCAGATCAGCCGTCCGGCGAGCGTGAAGAGCCGGATGCGGGCGGAACTAATGGCACGGGTGGCGCGGAAGTAAAAGGTCGTCATGTCGGACAAGGGGTTTGGGTGGTTCAAGAATTCAGTTAAGCGAAAGTCGATATCCGTTTCTTTAGCAACGACTTGAATGTCGATATCCGAGGCGGTCGAATTATTGGCATTGTCCCATACTTTGACCTGAAGGCGGTGTGCGCCCTGTGACAGGCCGGCGATGCTGAATTGGGCTTTGCCCCTGTTGGGTGAGCCGGGGTCGTACACGAAGAGGTCCGTCAGATCGGCGAAGGGCGTTTGGTCTTCATCGACGAAGACCACGAAGCGATGGCCGGAGGAGCCGGTGAGGTTGACGCCGGAGGGGTCATCGACGGCGACTTCGAGTGTGGCATCCTCGGGGAGATGGAAGCCATCGACGACGGCCTCTCCCTTATCGGTGCGCAACACCACGGCGGGTCCGGCGGTGTCGTTAATGGCGCCGGCGGAGACGGCCAGCGGGATGGAGTCGAGCGCGCCACCGGCGACTTCGGCGGCGGCGACGGCATGGCCCATGATCCGGGCACCGGTCTGGCCGTAGGCGATATCCTTGGGCACGATGAAGCTAAACTCAAAGCGGCCGTCTTGCACCGGCACCTGTCCGCGGTAGAGCGTGCCGCCGGCGAGCTGATAGTTGATTGTGTCGTCGGTGCAGTACGTGTAATGACGGCGGCGCGGGACATCGCGGACGGTGACGGACATCGCGCCGTTGAATCCGGCGAGGAGATTGCCGTCGGCGTCGGTGACGGTGCCGGTGACCGCCGCCGGTTCGAGCGCGGTCAGACTGTCGGGGGACAGCGCGGCGAAGTTGACGCGCCGTGTGGGCAAGCCGAGCTTCAGCGCCGGATCGCCGAAGAGAATGTAGCCGCGATCGTTGGCGCAGGGGCACGGGGGCGTGTCGCAATTTTCAAACAGGCGGCAGTTCAACTCGAAATACTGCCGCGTGAGTTTGCCGGTGTAGAGCGCGGCGGCGATGCCGGTCAGGCCGCGTTTGAAGAGCAGATCGAAGACCACCTCGTTGAGATCGGCATTGGCCAGCGCGCCCGACAGACGGGTGGCGGAGACCACGGCGACGGCGCCGCCTTCGGGCATCCGGATCCACTCTTCCGACATCCCTTCGTCGACCGGATCATCGAAGAAACCGATCGAGCAGGAGAAGGTCAGCACGGCATGAGGGGTGGACCCGTTGGTCAACCGCGGCAGATCGACGGTGCGCTCGAAGACGCGCTCGTGGGCCATGACATCGGGATTGCCGTGGCCGAGGAAGTCGAAGACCAGGACCCCTTCATTCAATCCGGCGACGACCGCCTCCTTGGCGGCGGGCTTGCGGCATCCGGTGGCGGCGGGATCGACGCAGGAGGGGTTGTCGAAGGGGTATTCGGTCAGGTAGATCTTTTGCACGTCGACGCGGGCCGGGATGTAGGCGTTGGCGATCGCCTCGGCGTCGCGGATGTGGAAGCCCTCGCAGACAGAGAGATTGTCGCGCTCGCCGTATTCGTCATCGGCGACCATCATCACGCGCGAGCGCCAGGGGCCGAGGTTCTCGGCCGATTCGTAGCGTTTGATCTTGGCGGTGATGGCGGCGATTTCGCCGGCGTTGCGCACCGGCCACCGCCCGATCAACATGTCGGGAAAGGGATTGGCCTGCGTGTCGCCTTCGGCGTCGAGCACGGCGCGGTCGGTGAAGTAGACGTAACTCTCATCGGAGACGACCGCATCGTCGCGCACGATGTACGGCGGGACATAGTTGACCGAGTTGGCGCGGGTGTTGTTGAGGTAGTCGTTGGTGCCATCGCCGACCAGGAGCGCATAGACCGGCTGTTGGCCGGGCCAGTGGTAGTGGGTGTGGCGCAGGAAGCGGCGGATGGCGATGGGGTCCTGCGGGCCGAGGGCGAAGCTGTTGTAGATGTCCTCGACGGCGATGTAGCGGGTGACGAGGTTGTCGGTCCCGGCGCGGTAGTCGAGGAAATCGGCGGTGGCGTCGCCGAAGGCGCGCGGACCGATGGCCAGATAGTCGGCGCCGGTGGATGGGGTGTGCAGGTCGACCACGTTCACCGGGGCAACGGTCTGCGGGGACTTCAGCGACGAGTTGACAAAAACGTAGAACACGCGGCGCTGGCCTTTGACCAGCGAGACGCCGAAGCGGGCATCGCTGCCATCACGCCCGGCGTCGGTGATGGCGCGTGGACGACGGGGGTCGGAGATGTCCCAGATCTGCGCCGAGGCGCCACCGGCGATGGTGAAGTTCAGCGCGGCGGTGGTGTCGGGCGCGGCGAACTTGAAGGCCCCCGCGGCCATCTCGAGGCGGCGGTGGTACTCGATCGTGTAGAAGTCGAGGTAATAGCTGGTGGTGTTGGCCGCGTCGAAGAAGAGCTCATAATCGACATTCGGATCATAGGCGGGCAACCGGAAGGTCGAGAGGGTCGAGCGATCCTCCCCCTTGCGCTCGGCGACGATGTCGGGGAACACAGTCAGGCCGGCGATGCGCAGGCGCGGATGGTAGTCGGCGGCGAAGCCGGCCCAGGTGCCCATGTCGATGCGCGCCGGGAGACCCGAGGCGGCGTTGCGGGCCTCGTAGAAGGTGATCGCCCCGACGCGGCGGTTGCGGAAGTAGCGTGTGTAATAGCTCTCGATGAATCCGGAGGAGGCGATACGCAGGATCGTGTCTTCCTCGTGGCGGGCGCGAACGATGCCGGTGAACTGATCGAGGGCGCCCGGCGTGGGCGGCGCCGAGAGTGATTCGACACGCAGCGGCGGCGACGAAGCGGAATGCGACAGCGCCAGCCAGTAGACATTGTCGCGGTCGTAGCGGTGCACGACATCAACGAGGTTGCCGAGCGAATCGACCTCCCAGCGGTTGAGACCATCGCCCCAGAAAAGGAACTGCTCGCCATCCTCAAAGGCGGCGTCATCGTCGCCCTGCCAGAGCATGGCGGCTTCGCTCAGCGTCGGCGCGGGATCGGCGACTTTGGCGGACAGTTGCCGTCCGGGCCCGGCGAAGAGACGCATCGCGGCGGGGTTGACGCCATTGAGCGACACGCCGGCAATGCGCAGGGCGCTGGGGGTGATGACAAAGAGGCCATCGCCGCGGGTGCGCAGCGACACCCACTGCGCGCCGCCGGCGAAGGGGTTGGTCTCGACGGCGGGTTTGGCCAGATTGCGTTCGGCGTCGACGCGCGCGTCATCGGGGTTCAGGAGCAATTGACCGAGGATCGCGGCGTAGGGATCGCGCGACGGCAACGGCGCGCCCGAGTATGACCCGCCGGAAAAACGCACAGAGACCGTCATGGCATCGGCCAGATCGAGCGCGCCCTGCGGATCGGCATACAACGCCGGATGCAGGATGAGACGCGCCAGCCGCACACCATGCAGGGTGAACAGGTCATCGACTACCAGGCGTGTGTCGGGATAGGGCCAGGCCGGAGCATCAAGTGACAACGGCTGGGGCGGGGTCAGGCGGAGACTCGTGCCGGTATTCAGCAGTGTCGCATCAACGTTGTCGGTGCCGGGAGGCAACGCGAGGTAGATGATGCGTCCGGGAACCTGCGGCATTCCGGGGCGCGCATCGAGCGCGGCATTTGCGATTTCGAGATAGGCGCCCTGCGCGTTACGCGCCCAAGCGGAAGCGCCGACGCGGTAGACAAACTGGATTTCGGAATCGGTGCGGAAGAGGATCGAGCAGTCGTCGTAGAGCGATGCCTGCGCGCTGACCGCGCAGAGAGCGGACAAGCAGAACGCCAGGATGTAGCGGTTGACGCGCACCATGATTCGGTCCCGAAACCGGGACGGTGATTCTTTGGTGTACCACACCCCTGCCCCTACTGGCTTGAGTGTGAAGAATCAATCGAAGTAGTGCGCTAAAACCTCCTGTGGCTCAGACGATTTGCGGTCCGCCAAAGACGTTGCCAATTAACATCTTCGCGACCGGATTGTCAAACGACAATTAGGTAGCCGCCCCCGCCTTTGTATCCGACGGGCGGCTTCTCCCCTCCACGCAAGCGGCGGGCCAATCATGGGCGATGGGGTCTTCGGGTGCTAAGTGGCATTCGGGCAAGGGGCCCTGCGCGTTACAGGTAAACCGGGCGGGACGAGTCAGGTTGTGGAATGCGCAAAACACTGCGCAGAGATGCCTCAAGCATCGAGAAATGTCAGCGAGGTGTTCGCAGGGCGTTGACGCACATAAATCGTCTGGTATATTGGATTTGCGGGCGGTCCACCATGTTTGCCCCGCGGCTGTGCGTACCTGCGGTTCGGCCGGTGCCCCATCGAGACCAGAAAACCTGAGGAGTGTGTGATGCTAAAGCGAATGCTTCCGGCGGTCTGTTTGTGCGTGGCGGTCTTCATGTGGGCGGCGCCGGGAGTGGCGACAGTGCGTGACGATGGCCATGTGAACCCGTCGCAGGGGGAGCGGATCCCCGGTGTGCTGGTAATCCAGCTGGCCGAGGGGTACATGCCCTTCGGCAACAAGCTGCAAAGCAACGGCGCGACCATGGGTGTGCCCGCGGTGGATCAGTTGAATGTGCGGCACGGGATGAGCGACTACTATCCCCTCTTCCCGCGCGGCAACGCGAACACCAAGTCAGTAGCGGCCGGGCAATCGCCGATGGACCGCTGGCATCTGCTCTACTTCGATCCGTCCGCCGATCTCGACAAGCTGGCCGCCGAGTACGAGGCGCTGCCGGAGGTCGAGCGGGTGGAATTCGATTACTTCGCCTATATCATGCGAACGCCGAACGATGCGCTGTATCCGCAGATGTTCCAACTCCATCAGGGCAGCGACCGTGACATGGACGCGCCGGAGGCCTGGGAGAAGACGGTCGGCAGTCCCGACATCATTCTCGCAGACACCGACACCGGGGTCTTGTGGTCGCATGAGGATTTGAACGCCAGCGTCTGGATCAATCCGGGCGAGGATTTGGACGGCGACCGGGTGGTCATGGACGCTTCGGACATGAACGGTGTCGACGATGACGGCAACGGGTATGTCGATGACCTGATCGGTTGGGACTTTGTCACCAGCGGCAGTCTGGTTTGGCCGGGCGAGGACGGGGCGATTCAGGACAACGATCCGAACGATTTCAACGGACATGGGACGCACACCTCGGGCACGATCGCGGCGACGACGAACAACACGGTCGGGGTGTCGGGGGTGGCCGGCGGATTCGGGGTGAGCGAGCCGGGATGCCGGATCATGTGCCTGCGCATGGGTTATTCGTTCGACGACGGCGGCCAGGAGAACGGCCGTACGCACATGAGCTATGTCGCGCAGGCGTTCACCTACGCCTACCGCAACGGGGCGACGGCGATCAACTACAGCTTCGGCTCGTCGACCGGCGGCGGCATCGAGGCGGCGACCGACAGCGCGGTGGCGCACGAGCTGGTGATTTCGGCGGCGGCGGGCAACGACAACGGCGGCGTCACGGGCTATCTGCAGAACCGAACCGACGTATTGTGCGTGGCTTCGACGACCTCCAACGACACCCGCTCCAGTTTCTCCAACTACGGGCCGCAGGTGGATGTCGCGGCGCCGGGATCATCGATCTACAGCACCGTGTCGAACCACTACTCGCCGACGTATGCGCGGTTCAGCGGGACCTCGATGGCGGCGCCGCAGGTGGTCGGTCAGGTGGGGCTGATCCGGTCGTTGAACCCGTCGCTGACGCGTCAGGATGTGTTCGACATCATCATCGCCACGACCGACAACATCGACGCGCTCAATCCGGCCTATGTCGGACTTTTGGGATCGGGGCGGATCAACCTCAACAATTCTCTGCAGAATCTGGCGTCGACCAACTTCGCGGCCGATCCGCGGGTGGGCCCGGCGCCGTTGTATGTGCAGTTCTACGACAGTTCGCTCACCCCGCCGACGGGGTGGACGTGGTATTTCGGCGACGGCGACTCGGCGTTGATCCAGAACCCGTCGCATGTCTACGGCCCGGGGCTGTGGGATGTGACGTTGCGGACGCAGACGGCGCTGGGAACCGGGCTCAAGCAGAAGGTGAGTTATGTCGCGGCGCTGGCGGAGACGCTGGCGGCGGTCGACACGGTCGCGCCGGCGGGCGCGGTGGTGGCGGTCGATGTCTGGGCGACCAACTTCCAGCCGGTGAAGGAGATCATACTGCCGTTGCGGGCGACCAACATTCCCGGCTCGGCCACGCTGGATTCGATGGTGACGACCGGATGCCGCGCGGATTATTTCGAGTACAAGCAATTGGTGTACGACGCGCGCACCACCGGCGCGGTGTGCATGCGGATGCGCGCCGACAACAATCAGGATGGCTCCCCGGCCGCGCTGGCGCCGGGGGCGGGGCCGATCGCGCGGCTGTGGTTTAGGATGAAAAGCAACGTGAACCCGGCCAACTTCATCACCATCGACACGGCGACGTTGGGGATTTCGCAACTGCAACTGAAGTTCACCTCGCCGGTGCTGGACTTTGTGCCGACCTACAACGCCGGCATGGTCCATCTCTTTGTCCTGCCCGGGGACATCGACTATGACGGCGCGCATACGGTGATCGATGTCACGCTGGCGGTCGATCACCTGTTCCGCTCGGCGCCGTTGCCCACGCCGCCGGATCGGGTCGACGCCAACTGCGACGGCGAGTACAACATTCTCGACGTGATCAAGGTGGTGGAATTCGCCTTCCGCGCCGGTGTGCCGCAGCCGTGTCCGTGAGGGCCGCGATCCCTCATGCGATGGTCTGGCAAGGGCGGGTCTTTGACCCGCCTTTTGCTTATTACCCGGATGGGCGGATCGGGAGACGCTGACAGTGACTGGCAGGACGGGACGGTCGTTGCCGTCAGTACGGGGTGGGTGTATCTTTCATGTCTATGACGAAAAAGACAGCCCCTGTGCCTGTCGCAGTGTCCGGATGGTCGTTCGACTGGCTGGTGGGCGGCATTGTCGTGCTGGCACTGGCCCATTTCCTCACGGCGTGGCGTCCCGGGATATGGACCTGGGGACTGGACTACTGGGCCGAGTTGCCGTTGTGGGGCCGGTCGCTGCTGTTGCTTTTGGTGGCGGCGGCGGTGTTCCCGGGGGTGGCGGAGCGAGTGGCGGCGACGGTGGAACGTCGGGTGTGGCCGCGGGGCGCATCGTGGGGCGCCCTGGCGGCGGCGCTGGCGTTGTTTCTCCTCTTCCGCACGCGGGGGTATGCCTACGGCGATGGGTACTCGTTTCGCGGCTATCTGGCTGGCGGATTTCCTGACATCAGCGGCAATTTGGCGTTGATGAGTGGTGATTTAGCGGTGCACTGGCTGGCCTTCAAAGTCATTGTGGCGCCCTTGGGAGGATCGCCGGAAACCGTCTACGCCCTGCTGAGCGCGGCGGCGGGAGTTGCCTCGTTGGCGGCGATCGCCAAGATCGCCCAACACCTCTACCCGAAGGCCCGCGGCGCGCGTTGGATGGTGATTGGGGCCGGCTTTTCAAGCGGGATGGCGGCGCTCTGGTTCGGGCATGTCGAGGCCTACTCGCTGGTCGCAGCAACGCTGCTGTGGAGTCTGCTCTACCTGCTGCGGGGCCGGATTCTGTGGGGAGCGGCGCTGTGGGTACTGGCTTGTGTCCTGCATCTTCTGGCCGTGGCGTTTTTGCCTGTGCTTTTGTGGGTCATGTTCGGCAAACGCGCGGTAAGCGGGCTGTTGCCGCGCCGTGCGGAGGCGCTCTTCCTCATCGGCTTTGTCGGGTGGGGCATCGCGGGCGTGGTCTTTTCGGCGGTGAAGCCCGGCATCTTTGTGCCGCTTTGGGCATCGGAGGAGACCTCGTACACGGCCCTCGGGCTGGCGCATCTGTCCGACACGATCAATCTGCTCTTGTTTGTCGCGCCGGTTGGGGTGATCGGGCTGCTGGCCTGGCTGGCTGGCGCGGGTCGCAAGCCGCTGGACACATCGTTGGGCATCCTGGCGGTGGCGGCGGCGTCCCTGTGGTTCTTCTCGTTCTGGGTGGATCCATTGATCGGGGCGTTCCGCGATTGGGACCTGATCGGCGTCTACGGCATTCCGTTGTCGATTCTGGGCGCGGCGCTGCTGGCGCGCGGAGCGTCCGCGACGGGGGGTGTGCGGGCGCAGTGGGTGATGATTGGGGCGCTGGCGCTGGTCCACAGCGGGGCATTTGTGTTGGGCGCGCGGGATGAGCAGGCGGTGGTGGCGCGTGTGGACCGTCTGGTGCGCGAGGATCCGCACTACACGCAGCAATTTCACCGCGGCGAGCGGTTGATGTCGTGGGCGTATGTGCTGGCCCATCTGACCGGCGACCGCCAGACCGCCATCGAGCATCTGCGCAAGCGCTCGATCTGGCAGCCGCGCGATGTGAACTCCTGGCGCAACCTGGGCAGTCTGCACTGGCAGTTGCAGCAATTCGACAGCGCCGCGGTCTGCTTCGAGAAGGCGCTGGAACTGTCGCCGAACGATGCGCAGGCGTTGGAGCAGTTGGGCTTGACCTATTCCTCGCTGCAGCGCTGGGACGAGGCGAAGGCCACGATGCTGCGTCTGGAGGGTGTGCGCACGCTCAAGATCAATGAGCTCAATGTCCTGGCATTCGCCAATCTGTGGCTGAAAGACGAGGCGGCGGCCGACTCGTTGGCGCAAGTGAGCATCGCGCGCGACCCGAATCAGCAGGAGGCCTATTACTATCGCGCGATCATCGCCGAGCAGCGGACCGACACCGTCGCGGCGCTGGAGCTGTACGAACGCGCCCTGGCGGGCGGTGCAAGGGTGGAGGATGTCTACCTGCGGTGCGTGCGGCTCTATCAGGCGAAGTCGCGCTGGGAGGACGGAGCGCGGGTGGCGCGCATGTGGCAGGAGCGCTTCCCCACGTCGGGATGGGCCTCATTCTTCCTCGGGATGTCGTATCTGGCCACCAAACAATATGAGGCGGCGGGGAACGCCTTCGAAGCGACGCTGGTCAACAATCCGCGTCACTCGCTGGCGCACTTCTATCTGGCGACAGTTTATCGCAATCTGGGACAGCCGGACCGTGCCAAGGTCGCGGCCGAGCGGGCCATCGAGCTGGACTCCAACCTGGCTCCCCCCTATCTCGAATTGGTCTACCTGGCCGCCGATGCCAATGACCGGGCGGCGGCGGTGGCGGCGACCCGTGAATACCTGAAACGCTCGCCGGTTGATTCGGGGATGTCGTATCTGCAGCAATTCATGGAACCCTAAGGGCGGATTGAAGAAAGACGGGAACAGCCCGGCGGTGGGCGCGTATGAGGTGCAAGGCCGTCTTTGTGACGAGCCCTGGGAATGGGCCAACCGGCTGGTCGGTGATAGCAGGGGGCGCAAGTTGACGCGACCCGGGCTGATCCGGCAGGGAGATTGCGATTAGGAACCGGTGGAAGAGAAACTGGCGGGTGTGTGTCTTGGGAGTATGCATGCCGGAGATAAATGGTTGCAAAACAAAGCACATCCTGTCATCGTAGAAGCAGAGAGTAGGCCGCCGGGAGGGCGGCATGATCGGGGCAATGGGACCCAAACCAAGGTGAGTTTGTCATGACGCATGATCGTCGCTTCCGGGTGTACACCTTGTTTCTCGGCGTGCTGGCGGCCGTCACGATCTGGATTGTCGGATCGGGCGAGGCCACCCCGCACCGCGAGGCGCTGTGGGCGCAGGCGGACCGTCAGCCGGTCGACACCGACCGCGGGCCGTCCACGTCGGGCGCCAGCCGTGAGACTCTCTATAAGTACTCGAAGCTGTTGACCGACATCTCCTACCGCATCCAGTCGGCCTACATGGATACGATCAACACCAAGGAGATGATCTATTCGGGCATCCGTGGGATGCTCGATGTGCTGGATCCGTTTTCGGTGTTAATGGAGCAGCAGAACTACGACCGTCTGATGGAATCGACCCATGGCAAGTACGAGGGGTTGGGGATGCAGATCGATCTGCGCGAGGACACGGTGACCGTGGTCTCGCCGATCGAGGGCACACCCGCCCAGCGAATGGGGTTGCAGGCGGGGGACCGGATCATCAAGATCGACGGCAAGAACGCGGTGGGCATGACCACCGAGCAGGCCTCAAAGTTGATGCGCGGCCCGGCGGGGACCAAAGTCTCCCTCACCATCAACCGGGTGGGTTTGCCCGAACCGCTGGAGTATGTGGTCGAACGCGCGGTGATCGAGTTGAAGTCGGTGCCGTATTACGGCATGGCCGACGAGGCCAACAAGATCGGCTATCTGCGGCTCAACAAGTTTTCCGAGAGCACCGACAAGGAGTTGCAGGACGCCCTGGTCGCGCTGAAAGGCATGGGCGCGCAGAGCGTGATTTTCGATCTGCGTTACAACGGCGGCGGACTCCTGGACCAGGCGGTCAAGACCGCCAATTTGTTCCTCGAGAAGGACAAGCTGATCGTTTACACGCAGGGACGCGACCCCGAGTCGCAGCGCAAGTACTTCTCGACCGAGCAGCCGATCGCGGCCGACATGCCGCTGGTAGTGCTGGTCGATGACGGGACCGCGTCGGCCTCGGAGATTGTCTCCGGCGCGATTCAGGATTGGGACCGCGGGTTGATCGTAGGCAACACGACCTTCGGCAAGGGGCTGGTGCAACAGGTGTTCCGTCTGCCTGACACCGAGGATGTGGCGCTGAAGCTGACGACGGCGCGTTATTTTGTGCCGTCGGGGCGCTCGATCCAGAAGCCGTCACGGGCCACCAAGCACCCGAACATGGCCGACGAGGAGGCCGCGGAAGAAGAGGCAAAGAATCCGGACCTGGTTGAGAAGGATGACTCGGAAGTTTACTACACCAACAAGGGGCGCAAGGTCTATGGCGGCGGCGGGATTGTGCCGGATGTCCTGATCGAGCGCGAGTTGCTCCGGCCGCTGGAAATCAACCTGTGGCGGCAGGGCAAGTTCTTCAATTACGCCGTCTCTTACTCGGCGAAGAACCCGAACATCCCGCTTTCGTTCGAGACCTCCGATGAGGTCCTCGCCGACTTCCGTCGCTACCTTGAGGAGAACAAGTTCGACTACAAGACCGACACCGAAGTCGAACTGGACAAGATGCGCGACGAACTGAAGGACGATCCGGAGCGTCTGGCGATTTACCAGTCGGCCCTTGATCAGATGAAGGCGCTGGTGGCCAAGGAAAAGGAACTGGCCTTCACCGAGAGCGCCGATGTGCTCAAGCGTGAGATCAAGCGGGCGATCCTCAACAAGGTGTACGGCGAGCGCGGATATTATGAAGGCGTCATCCTTAAGGATGATCCGTATGTCGCCAAGGCCAAGGAGCTGCTCCTGAACAAGGAGGAGTACAAGAAGCTTCTGGCAACCGACACGAAGAAGAGCGGTGACAAGTCGTAAACAGGATCAAATCTCCGTGAGAACCTACGGCCCCGCGGCAACCGCGGGGCCGTTTTGGTGATTGGCGATTTTCGATTGGCGATTGGGGATTCAGGAGCTATTTCTGGGGGGAGTGTAAGGATTTTTGTGTTTGTCGGTCGTACATTGAACCCAGAGTT
>CAZQIZ010000009.1:0-94073 GCA_964593585.1 uncultured Ignavibacteria bacterium | reverse complement strand
GACCGTAAGATCAACAACCCAGTCCAAATGCAACACCCATTTTGTTAGAGGATCTAAGACTGGTAGCTGACGTTGCGGTCGCTGTCATCGACATTGCTGGGAATCCGATCCCAGGACATCCAGATGAAATGCACGATGTCGGCGCCGGAGGCGCGGGCGGTCTGATAACCGGCCCAGCCCTCGCCCTGGAAATCGTAGGAGGTCTGCGCCATCACCAGACCGGGCGACGGCGGCGGCATGGTGGCCGCACTCCGTGAGATCGAGGGAGCAGGTGGTGACTCGACCGTGATCGAACGGCCGGCATCGGGCACGAGAGGCATGTCACCTCGGAGACTGGCGCGTACCTGGCGCAGGTCCAGTGATTGCCGTTTGATTGCATCGATCCGGGCTTGATCGACGGCGCGGCGGGTTTTCGGGGACGCTGTGGGGCTGGTTTCGTTAGCGTGAGGGGTTTGGAGGCCGAGGATGGCAGCGGCCGTCAAGGCCAGGGTAATCCCGACAGACCGTTTCGCAATGCGCATAGAGCGCCTCCCGCGGAATACCGCCAATAATATAGTTGATTTCCTCACGGTGTGAGGACCGCGAGAGCGCGAAGGGGTGTGACCGTCCTACGCTTGGAATCTGAGCGTGTGGGGAGGTCTTGTCAAGATGAAATCGGGACATGGAGGCGGGGAATTGACAGCCGTGGTGATAGGGAGCAGACAAAGATTCCAAGGGGTGTCCGCAAAGAGCGCGGACACCCCTTGGAATGACGGCCAGATAAATGAGTCATTCCCGCGAACGCGGGAATCCAGCCCTGCCGCCAGGGCCTGGACCCCCGCTTGCGCGGGGGTGACGATTTCTTCATGTTGTCATTTTGTTCAAGGGGCTTCGCAGGGGAACCATGCGGTGAACCTGCGCTACGTGGATTCGCCTTTGGAGACGACCACGGCGGCGGCGAGGTCGCCGGTGACGTTGAGGGTGGTGCGGCACATGTCGAGGAAGCGGTCGACGCCGAGGATCAGGCCGAGGCCCTCGATCGGCACATGGACCATGCCGAGGATCATCGCCACCACCGGCAGCGACCCGGCCGGGATGCCGGCGGTGCCGATGCCACCCAAGATGCAGATGCCGACCACCATGATCTGCTGCCCGAGCGAGAGATCGACGCCATAGAACTGCGCCAGGAACAGGACGGTCACGCCTTCAAACAGGGCGGTGCCGTTCTGGTTGGCGGTGGAGCCGATGGTGAGGACAAAGCGGCTGACGCTGGGCGGGAGTTTCAGGTTCTCCTCGGCCACGCGCAATGTGGTGGGCAACGTGGCGTTGCTGGAGGCGGTGGAAAAAGCGGTCAGCATGACCTCCTGGATGTCGCGGAAAAAGCGCCGCGGACTCATACCGCCGAGCAACTTCACCGAGAGCGAATAGACCACAAACTGGTGGATCGCCATCGCGGCCAGCACGACGATCACATAACGCAACAACTGCAGAATGACCTCGTATCCCAATTGAGCGGTCAATGTGAAGAGCAAGGCGCCGACGCCGATCGGGGCAAACGAGATCACCAGACCGATCAGGCGCATGGTGATGTCGTAGAGGCCGGAGAGGGCCTCCTCGAAGCGGCGCGCCGGTTCGGTCCTGGTCATGATGAGGCCGATGCCGATCATCAGCGCGAAGAACATCACCGCCAGCATGTCCATGTCGACCATGGCGCGGATCGGGTTGTCGGGGACGATGCGAACAAGGAAGTCGATGCCGCCCTTGCCCGATTCGGGACGGGCGGTGATCGCGGCGGCCCTCTCCCCCGCGCCCTCGAGGAGCCGTGCGCGGGTCTCCTCCGACATGCCGCCGCCGGGCTGGAAGAGATTGACCAGGAAGATGCCGAGGAAGACGGCGATGGCGGACACGACGAGCGTGTAGGCGAACATCTTGACGCCCACGCGTCCGAGACGGCGCGGATCGCCGATGCCGGCGACACCCAGGGCGAGCGCGGCGAAGATGAGCGGGATGACCAGCATGAACAAAAGCCGGATGAAGATCTGCCCGACCGGCTGGGTGACGTAGCGGATGAAGTCGCGCAACGCGGCGGAGTCGCCGAAGAGGAAGTGCGAGGCGGTGCCGAGGATGATGCCGCCGGCCAGACCGATGGCCATGCGGGTGTGCAGGGAGCCGCGCATGCCCAACGATGGCACGCGGCGGGACGCGGCGCAACGGGGATTACGGGGCGGCGAAAACCGCTCAAGTTCAGGGTAGACCGGAGCCGATTTCAGGAGTATGATTATCCCGGATGCGGCCGCCGTGCGCCGCGCGACCATGGAGACCATGACCGAGACCAAACACATCAGCGCGCGTCTGCGCAGCCGTTTTGAAATCGCCGAGGGGCTGGCGATCTTCGTCTTTGAGCCCGCCGAACCGATGCGCTGGGAGCCGGGGCAGTATGCCACGATCGGCGTGGCCAACGGCGAGCGGATCATCGAACGTCCCTACTCGATCTGCTCGACCGAGGCGCAGGGATTCCTGGAGTTTTTCGTTGAGTTGGTCCCGGGCGGGAAGTTGACGCCGCTTCTGTGGAACCTCAAGGTCGGCGAATGGGCGATGGTCCGTCCGAAGACCAGGGGGCATTTCCTCCTCGACACCGAAAGCGGCCGGACCACCCACCTGATGGTGGCCACGGTCACCGGGATCGCGCCGTATGTGAGCATGCTGCGGCGCTATCGCGCCGATCTGCTCTCCGGCAGGGAATCGACCATCCATCACTTCATCATTCTGCACGCCGGGAGCCGTTCGCGCGAATTGGCCTACCAGGAGGAGTTCCAGGCGCTGTCGATGGATGTGCAGATGCTTCGCTATGTCGCCTCGGTAAGCCGTCCGTGGGAGGAGCCGGACTGGACCGGCGAGGTGGGACGAGCCGAGGATGTCTTGCGCAAGTACATCGATGCCTCGCGTGTGAAGCCGGCGCAGATGACCGCATATTTGTGCGGGCATCCGGGGATGATTCAGACGGGGTCCGGGGTGTTGCAGCGTGTCGGGATGCCGAAAGAGAATATCCGCATTGAGCAGTATTTCCCGCCGTCGGCGGGGGAGTGAGATTCCCGCACAAGTGAACAAAGATTCCAACCCGGCCGCGGCCAAGTGCGCCGCGACCGGGTTGGAATGACGACGGTCGAATCGTGCGACGCGGCGGCCCTGCCGCAGGCAACGCCTCGTTCGGCGGGTCAAAGAGCCGACCCACCTCACGAGGCGATGGACAGACAGGAATGTCTGTCCTCCTAAGACATGTTTCATGCAAAAAACGAAATAGGAGGTTAGACATTCTTGTCTGACCTGCCATCGCCAATTGGGGGCCGCTTTTTGGGTCCCCGATTGGCGATGGCATTGCGCGGGGGGATGCCCTGCCGCGGGGCGGGCGAACACAAGGTTCGCCCCTACGGGATCAAGATTGTGTCGGGATGAATGTGATCAATTCGCCAGCCAGGGGGCGAGGCGTTTGATTTGCGAATTGGCGTAGGCGACCTGGGCGGAGTCGCCATGGGTGAGGGCGACGACGCCGATGGTCTGCCAGGCGCTGACCATGAAGGAATCGATGGACAGCGCGCGGTGGGCATAGGCAAGGGCGCTGTCATCCTGGCGCATCTGCATGAAGGCGGTGGCGAGGAAGGCATCGGCGGCGGCCCAATCCGAGGGGCCGATCGCTTTCAGCTCATGCATACGCTGGACTGCGCCGGGGAGATTGTCGGCGACCAACTCGTTGTAGGCGGCGTTGAGCTTGTGCGCCAGTTCGATGTCGGGCCAGACCTCATCGGGTTTGTTGTAGGGGCCCTTGCGCTTGTGAATGGCCAGCATCCGGGTGGTGCCGGGGAAGAGCACAGTGTAGTAGTTGTTGCGGAATTCGGAGTGCAGGATGAGGGCGCGTTCGGCCGGCGCCGACGGCTTGTGGCCGGTGGAGAACAGAATCCAGTCGGGGTCCTGCGAGAGGACATAGGTGGCGTTGAAGTTGCGTTCGCGCCAGGTGGTCTCGTTGCCGGGGATGGTCTCGGGATGGCGCGCCACGGTCGAATCGGTCAGCCCCAGCATGTCGATGATGCGCCGTCCGGGGAGATCATAGGCGATCTTGCCAATGGTCGAGACGGCGATGGTGAAGGGACGGTCATTGAGGCGGCGCAGATAGTCGGCGATGGTGCTCATCTTGGAAATCAGGCCCAGCTCGAGGTTGCGCGTTGAGTTGAGAATCTCGCGCGGTTGGGTGATTGAGAATGAGAGCAGTCCGGCAGTGGCTACTACTGTGCCGACGTAGGGGAAGGGCAGGCGGCGTGTCCAGGACGGCAGCCACGCCTCGCCGGCCATGATTGCCGCGGCCATCAGCGGGAGAATTGGCACGAAGAACCGATGCGGGCGCAGGACATCGCCGCCGATGACGATGATGTAGCCGGTGTAAATCAAGAACAGCATGGGCACACGCTTGAAACGTCCGGGCAGTTTCCAGAGCGCAAACCCGACTGGAAGGAGCATGAAGCCGTAAAGCATGTAATGCCGGAGGAAGAGCCAGGCATACTGCAGTCCGCTTTGCACATACTCCCAGGCCAGCCCGGTTTTGGCATAGAACGGATTGGGCAGCAGCCCGCCATAGTAGATCAATTTGAATATTCCAAATGGCGCGAGCAGAATCGCGGTGAGGCCGAACAGATACAGCGCGCGTCGCCAGTCGCGGGTGATGACATATTCACATCCCGACAGCAGAATCCAGAACAATCCGCCTTCGGGGCGTGTCATCGTGGCCAGCGCCAGGGCAATCGGGGTCAGCCGCGACTGGCCAATCCAGAGCCAGACTGAGAGCGTCACGAGGAAACCAAACAGCGCGGTCTCCAGTCCGGAGACCGCCCAGTAGGCCAGGGAGCCGTTGACGCCGACAATCAACGCGCCGGCGAATCCGGCCCAGTGGCCGCCGCGGTCATAAATCTGCTCCCAACAGCGCCGTGACAACAGCGCGGCGAGGATGATCATGCCGATCCCCGAGGCCATGCCCAGCGCCTTGGCGGCCGGATCGAAGTCGATGCCGACCAGGCCGCAGAGGACCAGCCAGATCACCCAGAGGAAGTTGGTGTACCCTTCGACGCGCTCGCCAATGTTGAAGACCAGTCCATGCCCCTCGAGGGCATGACGGGCATAGCGGTAGGAAATGAAGGCGTCATCCTGGGTGAACCAGAGATGGCGGGCGTTGACGATGAAGACACTCGCGGCGGCGACGATACCGAGGACGACGACCAGATGGCTCAGGAGAGCGGCGTTGTCGGGCGCATTGGCTTTCGAGCGGGGCGGCATGACAGCCTAAGGAACAGCGGCGCCGCGCCGCTGGCAATGCCTTCTCGCGCCGGGGGGCTACACTGGGATGGTCGAGAGGATGTCGGTGTCGCGGTGGCGCTGTGAGACGATCCACGGGAAATCGGTCGAGTCGAGGACCTCGAAGAAGATGTCCACGATCGCCGGGTCGAACTGGATGCCGGAGAAGATGCGTAGTTCCTCGCGCGCGGCGGCCAGCGACTGGCCGCGGCGGTAGGGGCGGTCGGAAGTAATGGCGTCGAAGGCATCGACCACGGCGAGGAGGCGTCCTTCGATCGGGATCTCCTCCCCCGCCAGACCGCTGGGGTAGCCGGTGCCGTTGTAGCGTTCGTGGTGATAGTACACATACGGGATCGCGGCCTTCAGGAACGGCACGCCCTCGATGATCTTGGCGCCGATTTCGGGGTGGGTCTTCATCACGGCGAACTCATCGGGGGTGAGCGGGCCGGGTTTGGAGAGGATCGAATCGGGCACGCCGATCTTGCCGATGTCGTGGAGGGTGCAGCCGATCCAAAGGTTGGTGAGCCGTTCGGGGTCCCAGCCCATCTTGGCGCCGATGGCGCGCGCGAGCACCTTGACCCGGTCGGTGTGTCCGTGGGTGTAGGGATCGCGGATTTCGATGGCGTTGGCCAGGGCGGTGACGGTCTCGACGTAGGTCGCCTGCAGGTCCTTGTAGAGGCGGGCGTTGTCGATGGCGATCGCCGCCTGCTGGGCGATCATGCCGATCGTGCGCAGGGTGCCATCGCCGACCGGCCCGGCGGTGGCGCGGCGCACGATGTTTAAAAGCCCGATGGTCTGACCTTTCACCACCAGGGGCTGGCAGATGCGCATGGCGCCATCGTGGTCGTTCGGGAACAGCGAGGTCTGGCTGTCCTCGAGCACGACGGTCTGGCCGTTGGCCAGGGCGGCGTTGGCGGTCACGGTCTCGCCGCGCAGGAAACGTGCCTGCGGCGGCTCCTGCAGGAGGGCCGGATCGCCATGGAAGGCGCGCATCTCCAATTGGCCGGTCTCAGGATGGCGCAACAGCACGCTGGCCGCCTCGGCGGCGCATTCGCGCACCACGGTCTCGTTGACCGCCTGCAGAATCTGGTCGACGCCGGAGATGGTGCCGACGGCGCGATTGAGTTCGGAGACGGCGACCTGCTCGCGCAGTTCCATGTTCTCGCGGCGCAGACGGCAGTTGTCGAGGGCGCGGTAGATGGCGGCCGAGAAAATCTCCAGACGGAACGGCTTGATGATGTAGTCGTAGGTGCCATGCTGCAACGCCGAGATGGCGGTCTCGACGGTCGGGTGCGCGGTGATCAGGATCGAGACCGCATGCGGCTGGACCTGATGGGCGCGGCGGATGACATCGAGTCCCGAACCATCGGGTAAAAACAGGTCGACCAGGAGAAGATCGACGGCGCGTTTGTCGAGCAGGTCGATGGCCTCGTGGACATTGGCGGCCACATGGACGGTCATGCCCGGCTGATCGGCCAGCCAGTCGTGGAGCAGGATGCGGATGCCGGGTTCATCATCGACAATGAGCACGGCGGCCGGGATCGGCATGGATTGGTACAGGGAGTGGGTCATGTCTTTGGATTATCGGCGCGAACGGGCGAAGCGTTATGCGGAAGATGACAAAGCCCCCGGCGGGGGCCGGGGGCTGTGCAACGGTTTGCGCGGCGGTATGGGGACGCCCCCACTGGGGCGCGGCGCCTCAGTAATCGACGCCTTTTTGCGCCAGCTCGCCCTTTTGGTAGGGGTGTTTGATCTCGCGCATTTCGGTGACGAGGTCGGCGCGTTCGATCACCTCGGGCGGAGCGCCGCGTCCGGTGAGCACCAGATGGACAGTGGCGGGCTTGCTATCGATCAGGGCGACCAGATCGGCGCCGGTGAGAAAGCCGAGTTGGCAGGCGACGAAGATCTCATCGAGGATGACGATCTGCCAGTGTCCCGATGCGATCTCGCCTTTCACTTCGGTTAAGGCAGCGAGGGCGGCCTGGCGGTGGACTTCGCGCGGGAGTTTGTCATCGACGATGCCGACAAACCCCTCCCCTTTCTGGCGCAGTTCGACATAGGGGGACAACAGCTGGAGGCCATCCAGTTCGCCGTAGCGCCAGGAACCCTTGATGAACTGCCAGATCAAGGTCCGCCAGTTGTAACCGGCGGCGCGTACGGCCATACCGAGGGCGGCGGTGGTCTTCCCCTTGCCGTCGCCGGTGTAGCAGATCACCAGGCCCTTCTGGACTCGGATTTTCGGGGGTGCGGGAGTCGTCATGCCGCAATGATGGCACGGCGCATAGGAGCATTCAAGGGATTCCCGGCGCGAGGCAGTTGACAACCGGGAATAATCAGCGACTTTACGGGTAGAGGGATACGAGATGTCAAACCCGCCCGGTCCGGGCGGACTATCGAATCAAGCGGTACGCGACGCCCGCCGGCGTCGCGGTCCGGCCCTGGCCGGAGGGGGATGCCATGAGACACTGGGTCATCGTGGTGGCGGCGGCGTTGGCGCTGGGCGGATGCAGCCATGTGCGTCTGGGCACCGGTGTGCCCGATTCGATCGACCGGGAGCGGATCCTGGCCTCGACGGCCGACCCGGCGGACTCGGCGTATGTCCGCGAAATGACGGAGTTCATCAAGATCATCGATCCGAAGTACTGGAAAAGCGACGTGCGCCCCGCGGCCAACGCGACAGAGTTCCGCGCCCGGATCGAGGAGTACTTCGCGGGGCAGGACCGGCAGACGCGTCCGGACACGCCGCATCGCAATGAGTGGCGCGAGGAGATGGAGCGTCGGATCGCTTACTGCCGCGAGAAGTTGCTGAGCACGATCGATGCGCCGATCCGGGACGTGCGGTGGGAATTGATTTTGCGGTTTGGGATTCCGTCGTGGACGTACCGCGCCATAGACACGGCAATGGTCGATACGTATTTCCTGAAGTGGGATTCTCTCGGCGTCGAGATTACCTGTCAGACTCTCAAAGTCGGAGGACCGCCGGTTGCACTGCGACCCTATCACGTCGACGTGCTGGCCGAGATTGCGGCCCCGTTGGGGGGGCTAAAGGCTCAGTCTCCCCGGGCGCGTATGGCAGCAAAGGCCGGAATGTCCGTCGACTATCTCAAGGCAACAGCAGAGGAACTACAGAAACCGCCGGCGTTTGCCCCATTCCCCGGTTTGAAACAAGTGATTCACTCCAACCTCGCGCCGCTGGTCTTCCCGAATGCGGATGGGACATCGGATTTGTGGATTGCCACGCTGACGCGCGGCGATCAGTTCAGCGATTCGACCTTGGCGCGCGACCGTCTGGGGCTGGAGTTGATTGTCTACGACCAGCGGCAACAACTGATCGGACAGGACAGCTGCACGATCGGCGGATTGGCGCAATTGCAGACGCTCTCGGAGCGTGAAGCGGTGGCGATCCCGGGGTATGTCGGGCTGCGGGGATTGGCGCCGGGACCCTATGAGTTTGTCTTGTCGCTGCGCGGCGGCGGGCCGGACAACATCGGGGTCTACCGCGACACGGTGACGATCCCGACACGCCGCGCCTTGCGCGGGGCCAGCGATGTGGTGGTGGCGTTTGCGCCGGGCACGGTGCGCGGCGGCGGCATCCCGCGGCATGGACGGCTCATTCACGCCAATCCGTCGGGACGGTTCGCCCCGCGCGACTCGCTGGAATTGTATGTGGAGTTCCCGCTGGCGGAGATTCCCGACAGCGCCTACCGGGTTACGGTCAGTCTGATACCGCAGGGGAGTCCGTTGTTTAGCGGGCGGATGTCGCGACGGGAGCGGGTCCTGCAATCGGCGATCTATCCGCGCGAGGCATTGGCCGGAGTGTTCCAGGGGGATGTCCCTCTGGCGGATGTGCCGCGCGGGCGGTATTTCCTCTCGGTGCAGGTGGCATCGCGCTGGGAGGATCCGGCCGGCGAGAAGCCGGTGATGGCATGGACAGAGATCGAAGTGAAGTAACAGCGGCGGCATCATCCCCGACGGAGTGTGGGGAGGGATCGCGACATGGAATGTGGCGGTCGGGCCAACAGACGGATAATCGCGGCGCTGGCGACGACGGCGATCGCGGTCGGCGGAATTGCGGCGGCGGATGAAGCCACGCGGCGGTGGTTGCCGCGCGATCTGGTCGATGCCGCCGATACGGCTCGGTTTACGGAGTTGTCGTACGTGGCGCAGATGATCGACAGCGGCTGGTGGTCGCTGTACCTGCAGGCGCCGCACACCCGCCAATCGTTTCTCTCCCGGATTCAGCGGCATCAGGAGGAGCATCCCGAAGATGAAGATTGGGCGCGGGCACAGGCGGGGCTGGCATGGGGGCGCGACAGCGCCCAGTGCGCCGAGCCCCCGTGGGATGAGCACGGCGACGCGCGCTGGCCTTTCCTGGTGCGCTACGGGCCGCCCAGCTCCTGGTGGGAGACCCGAACGGTGATGCCATCGCTCTTTCACCGCGACACGGCGCTCACGTGGTATTACTGGTGGTCGTCGGCCGACCGCGGGGCGGCCTTCCAGGCGGCGCGCGGGGACTCATTTCCGCGGTCGCCGCTGGTGCCGGAGCGCGGCAAGTCGGAGATCGGGCGGCGCATCGACCCGGTGGTCGACCTGGTGTCGTTTCCCAACCGCGATTCGACCGAGGATGTCTGGATCGCGGTCGGGGTCAACGGTTGCGACCTTAATTGGGAGAGCATCGACGCCAAGACGCTGGAGCTCGAATACACGGTGCGCGACGAGCGCGGCGACACGGTCCAGCATGAACGACTGCGTCATGGACTGGGGCTGACCGGTGTGGTGCTCTCGGTGGTCCGCAATCACTGCAACATCCGGGTGCCGATCCATCTCTGCGTGCCCGGGCTGGGACCGGGACGCTACGAGCTTGATCTGGCGGTGCGTGGGTATCGTCACAACCGCGGCGGACTGTCGCTGGATTTTGTCGTTCCCTCTCCCCTGGCCTCGCGCGGCATGAGCGATCTATTGCTGGCGTATACGCGCGGGCCGCGCGGCGACGATCTGGCGCCGGGGGTCCGTCGCGGCGACCGTAACCTGTATGTCGACACCGAACCGCTGTACGCCATCGGCGACACCGTTTTCCCGTATCTGGAGATCGCCTTCCCCGAGGGGGACGATTGGTCGTATGCAGTCAGCGTCTACCTGCGGCCGGTGCGTCCGGTCAAGGGCGCGCTGGTCAAGACCGGCCGTCCGGTGGTCGTCGCCGACAGCGCCGAGACGCCGCTGGCGCGTTGGGCGGGCATCGACATCCGCCGCGAATTGACGGTGCTGGGGATCGACGAGCCTTCGCGTCCGCACGGCGTAACCATGTTGGCGGCGCGAGTCTACCGCGGCGGCGGATCGGACTGTGTGTTTGAGTCGGAATTCCTGATCGATCAGAATGTGAGAAGCGGGGAGTACTGGCTGACGGTCGAAATCAAGGGCGCCGATGCGGCGGGGCGGCGTTTGTGGCGAGCGGCGCAGAAGCGAATTGTGATTGTGCACTCGGGAACTTGAAGGGCCGCCTGTCAGCTTTGTCTATCGGCGCTTCCTCGACGTTTGTCGCGCGCCTCCGGACAATCCTTTGTCGGATAGCGCATTAGCCGCCCCGAACCGTGCGCGGATCGACACACAAAACACGGACACATTGAGAATAATTGTCGCTTTTTTTGTGCCTAATTTAGTAGCAAGGCATTGTCCGATAACGCTTTGAAAATTCTGATATCACAGCATAAAAATTGGATCATTTGTTGCAAATTGAAGCATTTACTACGTATATGCGTCTGGTGGACGCTGACGAAAAGGGATGCTATGTCAACAAAAGTAAAGCGCGATCAATCGCACAAAGATGCCATCCTCGAGTACTTCAAGGAGATGAAGATCATTCGTATTCGGGATCTGCTGGCCAGAGGGATAGACCCCGGGGCACTGCGGCGCATGGAGAAACAAGGTTTGGTCGTAAAAGTCGCCCGAGGGATGTATGTGGAGGCGAAGACCCGGATCGACGAAAGGCAGAGGCTGGCTCTTGTTGCCAAGAAGGCGCCGCAGGCGGTGCTCTGTCTCCTGACGGCGCTGCGTTTTCACGAGATCGGCACGCAAGCGCCGCGCGAAATCTGGATTGCGATCAATCGGACGGCCAAGCCGCCGAGAATCTCCCATCCGCAACTTCGCGTGTTCAAGTTTTCGGGCGCGGCGCTGGTCAGCGGGATCGAAACACACCGAATCGCAGGCGTCGAAGTCCGGGTCTACAACGCGGCGAAGACGGTGGCCGACTGTTTTAAGTATCGCGGCAAGATTGGCGGCAACATCGCGGCGGAGGCGCTCAAGGATGCGCTGCGTCAGCGCAAGTGCACGATGGACGACCTCTGGCGGTACGCCCGGATCTGCCGCGTCAGCCGGATCATGCAGCCGTATCTGGAGGCGGTGGCATGAGCCGGGAGCAAGAGTGGTCGTCGGCCGCCGTGAAGGCACGTCTGCTGAGGATGGCCCGCGAGCAGAATCTGGAGTTCCAGTACCAGCTGGAGCGCTATGCGCTGCAGCGGTTCCTGGCGCGTCTGGCCGCCTCCGCGCACCGGGGGCGGTTCCTGCTCAAGGGGGCGCAGTTGTATTCCCTGTGGACCGAACAGCCGCACCGTCCGACGCGCGATCTTGATCTCCTGGGCGATCTGCCCAACGATCTTGAGACCGTGGCGGGAGCCATCCGCGATGTGTGCGCGGCCGCAATTGTGCCCGACGGGCTGCGCTACGACGCCGACTCGGTGCGAGTGACCGAGATCCGCGAGGGCCAGAGTTATCAGGGCGTCCGAGTTCAACTGCGGGCGTATCTGGGCAAAGCGAACCTGCAACTTCAGATCGACATCGGCTTCGGCGATGAGGTCACGCCCGCGCCCATTGAGATATCACTCCCGTCGATTCTCGATGGACTCGAGCCGATTCGGATGCCCGCGTACACCATCGAGACGGTGGTGGCAGAAAAGATTGAGGCGTTGGTGTCGATCGGCGCCGCCAACAGCCGCATGAAGGACTTCTATGATCTCTGGGAGTTCTCCCGGCTGTTCCGATTCGACGGCGCGCTGTTGGCCAAAGCAGTGGGGAACACGTTTCGGAGACGCCGGACGTCATTCCCCGAGACGACTCCGGTGGCGCTGACAGCGGAGTACGCGCAATCGGCAGCCGCTCTCAGTTACTGGAACGGGTTTCTGCGCTCCGCGGGACTTGCGGACGGTGTGCCGGAGTTCGGGCGGGTGATCGAGCAGCTCGCGCTTTTCATCGTGCCACTACTGGATGCCGCGCGGCAGGGGACCCTCTGGCCCCATGACTGGCATCCCGGCGGCCCGTGGGCTACGCATGCGGACACCCATCAATCCAATATCTGATACAAGAACCACTCGCCCTCCGCGCTGGACGGCGGGCGGTCGAGGTAGATTTCGCAGGTGTCGCCATTGTCGAGTTTGACGCGGAAGTAGTTCCGGTGACGGCGGGTGCGCCAGTTCTTCTGGGTGGCCGCCGGCGAAAAGCCCCAGTCGAACCAGGCGGCGATCACCTCGGTCACACCATGCCGCTGCCCGCGCCAGACCAGCGCGACCGGCTGCTTGACAGTTCCTTCGGTTTCGACGTCGATCCTCTCCCCAACAAAGCGCGGTGACATGGCCGGTCCGAATCGCCGCTTGCCCGATATGCCGACACGCGGCATGTTACGCGGCAGATCCCATCCAAGATGCGGAGATGACGATGGCCAGACAACTGCTGCTTATCCCCTTGTGCGTGGCGCTGTGGCATTGCGGCAACGCTTCCGAGGCGCCGGTCTCGCGTCACACATCGCCATCCGGTCGCATCGGGATCGCGATCCAGATGATCGCCGATGTCAAAGCCGATGATCCGCTCAATGAGGCGCAGACCGCCTTCATCCGCTATGCCATAGTCTTTGAAGATTCGCTGGGGCAGCCGCTGGCCACCACCACCTTTGATGATGTCTATGGCCTGGAAGGCGAGACGCTGGATCCGGTGAACCTCGTGCGCTGGATGGTCTGGTCGCCGGGGGAGGATTTTGTCCTCTTGCCGCCAGAAAGCTGGATGACCGCGCCGGGCACGGTGGCGGTGACCGCGGTCAATCTCAATCCGCAGTTTCCCTGGTCGACGGCCATGGTGGCCATCGACAACCGTTACTGGATCGACTCGCTGCGGGTGATCGGCGACGACATCTCCGATTGCGCCTACGCGGTGGCGATGTTCGACGGCCGCACCGGCCAGACGCGGTTGATCAAGGCCAGCGAAAGTCCGGTGGGATTCGCCATCGCCGGAATCACCGATCGCGCCATTCGCATCCAGTCGCAGCCCGACAACTGCGCCGATGAGCAATTCCGGGCGGCGTTTGCGCCGGAGTGCTGGGAGTTTTCACTCGAACTGTTCGCACTGGCAAAAGTGGAGTGCGGGCCCTGAGCCGGAGTGCGTCGCGGGTTGGGACGTCGCGCGCACACGTACCCCCTCACCCCGGCCCTCTCCCCTTCCGGGGGCGAGGGGGAAGCGCGATTTCACCACAACGACTCATTTAGCACGATATCGAGACACTGCCTTGCCCCCACTCCCCTGTAAGGGGAGAGGGTTGGGGTGAAGGGTTGTCGGCACGCACATGTGCCCCCTCTCCCCGGCCCTCTCCCCCTCCGGGGGCGAGGGGGAAGAGCGAGATGATGAGAAGTCGCCGTTTTGCGTTTAGTCCCAAGTGGTGAGCTTAGCGGTTCAGCTGCCAAATCGCGGCGTTGAGCGTGCTGGCGTAGGCCACCCAGAGGGCATACGGGACAAGCAGCGCGCCGGCGGCGGGGCGGATGCGCCGGAAGGCGATGATGGTCATCACAATCGCGATCAAAAGCAGGATAATATCGACAAGACCCAACAGCGGCTGGCGTAATCCAAAAAAACAGCCCCGACCAGGCGAGGTTGAGCGCAAACTGCACGGCATACCAGGTCATCGCAGTGCGGATGTTTGCCTCGCCCCGTTTCCGCCAGACCAACCAGCCGGCGACGGCGATCGTGATTTAAAGCAGCGTCCAGACCGGCCCGAAGACCCAGCCGGGCGGATTCCACGGGGCTCGTTTCAGCGTGGTGTACCAATCGCCGACGGAGGATGCGGTCCAGAGCCCGGCGATCAGTTGAATCACGATCGTGATCGCCAGAAAGACGGCAAGCGACGGCCAGCCGCGTCTGAGTTCAGTCATCCTTGCGTCCCTTGCTGCGCCACCAGAGACGAATGGGCGCGCCGGTGAAGCCGTAGCGTTCACGGATGCGGTTGACGACGAAGCGTTGGTAGGATTCGCCGATCAGCTTCGGGTGGTTGCAGAAGACGATGAAGGTCGGCGGGGTCGCTTCGGTCTGGGTGATGTAGTTGATCTTGATGTGCTTGCCCTGCACGGCCGGTGGCGGCTTGTCGCGCATGTCGTTGAGGACGGTTTCGTTGAGTTCGGCGGTCGGGATGCGTTTGCGGTTCTCGGCGAGGACCTCGCGGGCCATGTCGAGAATCTTGACGGCGCGCTGACCGGTCAGGGCGGAGATGAAGACCACCGGCGCCCAGGCGAAGGAGCGGGCGCGCGTGCGCAGGTCATGCACATACTGCCCGGCGGTGGACTCATCCTTTTCGATCAGATCCCACTTGTTGATGACAAAGAAGAGCGCCTTGCCGGCCAGGGCGGCGGTTTCGGCGATCTTGAGGTCCTGCGTGCCCAACTGCTCGGAGGCGTCGATGAGGATGCAAACCACATCGGCGCGCTGGACCGCCTTGACGCTGCGCAGAGTGGTGTAGAATTCCACCGCTTCATGCACCCGCGCGGCGCGGCGCAGGCCGGCGGTGTCGATCAGGGTGAAGCGGGCGCCATCGTAGTCGAGGATCGAGTCGACCGAGTCGCGGGTGGTGCCGGCGCGGGCGGAGACAATCATGCGCTCTTCACCCAGAAGGCGGTTGACCAGCGAGGACTTGCCGACATTGGGACGTCCGACAATCGCCAGCGCGATTGACTCGATCGCCTCGGGTTCTTCGGCCGGTTCCTCTTGCGGCAGGATGGCGACCAGCCGTTCGAGCAGATCGCCGGCGGCGCGTCCATGGAGCGCGGACAGGCCGATGGGATCGAGCGGGCCAAGACGGGAGAAATCGTAGATGTCGGCGTCCTGACGCGGACCATCGATCTTGTTGACGGCCAGGATGGCGGGCTTGCCGGAGCGCAGGAGCATGCGCGCGATCGCCTCATCGTCCTGGTGGATGCCCACCTTGCCGTCGACCAGGAAGATCACCGCATCGGCTTCCTCGATGGCGATCTGCGCCTGCGCGGCGATCTCGCGCTGCATTTCATCGTCCGACTGCATGACCAGCCCGCCGGTGTCGACCAGGGCGAAGCGGCGGCCATCGCATTCGGTTTCGGCGTAGAGACGGTCGCGGGTGACGCCGGGGGTCGGATCGACCACCGCCAGACGCCGTCCGACCAGACGGTTAAACAGCGTCGATTTGCCCACGTTGGGGCGGCCGATGATGCAGACGATGGGCAGGCGCATAGGGTCTCGATCCGCATCGAGCAGGGGAATATACGCACCAAACCTGATCCCATCAGGTGTTGGATTGAAACCACCTTTCCTCGCCTGCCGCCCCAGTCGGCGCTGATCGCCACATGAACAGCTACTTTAATCATTCGTCATAAATACTTGCAATGTCGTCCATTACAATAGTGTTCAGCGGCGCGACAAGCTGGGCAAGTCCTTTGCGATGCTTTGGGGCGTAGGCACGCTGACGAAGCGTAACGAAGCGGAGAAGGAGGCGGAAGTCATGAAGCGCGGCTGGAGAATGGCAGGAGTGTTCGCGGTGGTGATCGTGCTCATGAGTTTGTTTGTCATGGGGTGCGGCGATTCGCCGACCGCGCCGATTACCGCCGGTGATGGCGATGGCATCTATGTGCCGCCGGATCATGCGGGCGGCGGCCCGAATGTGAACCTCGAGACGAAGGGCTCGAACAATCAGCGGTAGGCCCACGGATGGCTGTCCGTCGGTTGCGGATCACGCGGCCCTGAGTGACACACCGCCCCGGCGCTTCGGCGCCGGGGCGGCGCTGTGTTGTCCGACTTGAGTTATTCCCTCCGGTATGCTATCGTTGTGTCTGTGAAGTCGACCACCGCCATGAAGCGATTGACCGGCGCGATTTCGACCGTTGTGTTGCTGGCGGTCTGGGTCCTGGGGATTCCGGCGCATATCGCCGAGGCGCATGCCGAGCATCCCTCATCGCCGGCAACATTGGCGGCCGAGTCGCACGCGCACGATCATGACCACGCCGCAGGCGACCATGACTACCAGGCCTGGCGCGGGACACGCGGGCCGCTTCACCTGGCACCGGCGCAGTATTTCGCGGTGTTGCCGCCGCCCGAAGTGCGCTCGATTCTCATCGCGGTGAGGGCGGAGAATCAACGGTCGCTTTGCGACACCGGTCCGCCGCTTCTCCGCTCGCCTCCCCGGCTTTCCCTGTAAGCTCCTGATCACTTCATCAGAGTGAGTCTTTGTCTCCGCCCCTGGCGGCGGCGCGGACTACATCGCAGCGCCTGCGTTCTCCCTGGGAGCGCGGGGCAACCGCCATCCCGGTGATGGCTGCAAGGAGATTACTGTGCGGGCAGTCTTTCGAACATTGATCATTGGCCTGGGACTCTTGGCGGTGTCATGCGCGCATGAACATGACGAAGCCGACGGCGGGCATGTGCATGGCGGCGAGGCGGCCGAGACCGAAAACTGGGCGGTGACCGCCTGGGGCGAGCACTTCGAGATCTTCGCCGAAGCGGAACCGCTGGTGGTCGGCGCGGTGTCGCGATCGCACACGCATGTGACAATCCTCGATGGCTTCCAGCCGCTGGTCGAGGGACGTGTCACAGCCATTCTGCGGTCCGCCGGCGGGACCGAGGAGGTTTTTGTGCGCGAGGAGGCGTTGCGCGCGGGGATCTTCTCCATCGACATCGCTCCCTCCGCGGCGGGCGAGTTCGATTTGTTCTTTCGTGTCCAGACCGCCGCGCGCGATGAATTGATTCCATCGGGCCGTGTGAGTGTGGGCTCGGCGGAATCACCGGGCGGGCTGGTGGAGCCGCCGCCGGGACCATCGAGCGACGGCGCGGGCTGCTCGGCGCCGGTGGGATTCCTCAAAGAACAGCAGTGGAAGACGTCCTTTGCGACGGCGTGGACCGAACGCGGCGCGATACGCCGCACGGTGATGGGCGCGGGACGGCTGCGCGCGGCGGCGGGCGGGGATGTGGTTGTTTCATCGCCGGTCAACGGTGTGGTGGACAGCGACTGGCGCGGGTATCCGGGTCTGCGTGTGCGCGCCGGGGAACCGCTTCTGCATCTGCGTCCTCGTGCCAGCGCCGAACAGTCGATCTCGGAATTGCGCAGCGAACTAGCGCTGGCGCGTCTGCAATTGGAACGAGCGGAGAAACTGCGCGCCACCGGCGCGGTGAGCGAGGCCGACGTGGAGCCGCTGCGCGCGCGTGTGGCGGCGCTGGAGCCATTGGTGGAATCCTCGGCGACGGCCGAGGAGATTTTGGTCGCCTCTCCCCTTTCGGGCGCGGTCGCCGAGGTGTGGGTGACGGCGGGCGCGGCAGTGGAAGCCGGCGACTCGCTTTTGCGTGTGGTGAAGACCGCTCCGGTCTGGCTAGAAGCGGCGTTGCCGCCGGCGGCCGCGGCGGCGGTCAGCGCCGGGGTCACCGGGCTGCATCTGCGTCTGCCGGGCGAGGCGGAGCCGTTGTCATTTGTGGGTGATGCGCTGCGATTGGTCGCGCTGTCGCCGTCGGTCGATCCGGCCACCGGCACGGTGACCGCGCTTCTCGAGATTGTCCCGGTGGATGAGCGGCTGCGTCTGGGCGCGGCGGTGGAGGCGGCGATCGCGGTGGCGGAGCGCGACAGCGGCGTGGTTATCCCCGCGGCGGCGCTGGTCGACGACGGCGGCACGACGGTGGTCTACTGCCAGATTGAAGGGGAAGCGTTCACGCGTCACGAGGTGCATGTGCGGGGACGCGAGGGAACCTGGGCGCTGGTCGAGGGGATCGCGCCGGGGATGCGATTGGTCACGCGCGGCGGCGCGATGATCCGGCGGGCATCGCTTCTGTCCTCCGGAGGAATCGAGGGCCATGTCCATTAAAGGAGACGAGGGACGGGAGACGGGGCGCGGGTTGCTCAATCGCCTGATCGCCCTGTCGCTGCGGCATCGCGCTCTGGTATTGCTGGGGGCGGGCTTGGCGCTGCTGGCCGGCTCGCTGTGGATCCTCGAAACACCGGTCGATGTCTTCCCCGATCTGACCGCGCCCTCGGTGACGGTGATCACCGAAGGACAGGGGTATGGGCCGGAGGAGATCGAGGCGCTGGTCACCTTTCCGCTGGAGTCGGCGTTGAACGGCGCGCCGGGAGTCAGACGGGTCCGTTCGGTGTCGGCCGATGGGATCTCGGTCATCTGGGTGGAGTTCGCCTGGGGCGAGGATGTCTACCGAGCGCGTCAGGTGGTGGCCGAACGGGTGCAGCGGGCATCGTTGCCTGAGGAGCTGGAGCCGCCGCAACTGGGACCCATCAGTTCGATCATGGGCGAGATCACATTCATCGCGCTGACCGCTTCCTCGGACTCCGTGTCGCCGATGGCCCTGCGTTTGATCGCCGAGACCACGGTGCGTCGCGGGCTGCTGGCGATTCCAGGCATCTCGCAGGTGACGCCGATCGGCGGCGATGTGCGCGAGTTTCAAATCGAGTTGGAGCCGGCGCGGATGATCCAGCACAGTCTGGGCGTCGAGAATGTGGTGCACGCGCTGGAGGAGGTCTCGGCGCATCCGGCGGCGGGGTTCCACATCGACCAGGGGCAGGAGTATCTGGTGCGCGGATTGGCGCGGGCGCGGCATGTCGACGATCTGGAGGCGGCGGTGGTGCGTGTGCGCGACGGGGTGCCGTTGCGGGTCGGCGATCTGGGCACGGTCCGTGAGGGCGCCGAACCCAAACGCGGCACCGCCTCGTACCGGGCGCGTCCGGCGGTCATCCTCAGCGTGCAGAAGCAGCCCGGAGCCAACACGCTGACGCTGACGCGGGCCATCGACGAGACCCTGGCCGCGTTGGCGCGGACTCTGCCTGAGGGTGTAGTGATCGAAAAGGAGAACTTCCGTCAGGCGGACTTCATCACCGTGGCGATCCACAATGTCCTGGTGGCGATGCGTGACGGCGCCATCCTGGTGGTCGGCGTGCTGCTTTTGTTTTTGGGCAATCTGCGCAGCACGCTGATTTCGGCAGTGGCGCTGCCGTTGTCTCTGGTGGCGGGGATGCTGACGCTGGCGTGGTTCGGGTTGTCGATCAACACCATGACGCTGGGCGGCCTGACGATCGCGATCGGGGCGCTGGTGGATGACGCCATCATCGATGTCGAGAATGTCGTGCGGCGTCTGCGCGAGAACCGGACGCTGCCGGAGACGGCGCGTCGCGGGGCGATCGAGGTGATCTACGCCGCCTCCTCCGAGGTCCGGGGCGCGATCTTTTTTGCGACGTTGATCATCGGGTTGGTCTTTGTCCCGCTGTTTTTCCTGCCGGGGATGGAGGGGCGGTTGTTACGGCCTCTGGGGATTGCCTATGTCACGGCGCTGGCGGCCTCGCTGGTGGTCTCGCTTACAGTGACGCCGGTGCTCTGCTACTATCTGCTGCGCGACGCCAAGTCGCTGGGCAAGGATGAACCGCCGCTGATGCGCGGCCTGAAGCGATTGTATGCGCGCACCCTGGACGTGGCGCTGCGGCGGCGCGGCTGGGTCATCGGGGCGACCGTCGCCATGCTGGCGGCGGCGCTGGCGCTGGTCCCGTCGCTGGGCCGCAGTTTCCTGCCGCCGTTCAACGAGGGGTCGCTCACGGTGGCCATTGTCAGCGTGCCGGGGATCACACTGGCGGAAAGCGATGCGATCGGCCAGCAGATCGAGTCGGCCCTGCTGGGATTCCCGGAGGTGGTCTCGACCAGCCGTCGGACGGGACGGGCCGAAAAAGACGAACATGTGCAGGGTGTGAACGCCTCGGAAATGGAAGTGGTCCTGCGGCCCGGCCGCCGCAAGGAGGAACTACTGACGGCGATGCGGGCGGCGGTGGCCACGATCCCGGGAGCGAATGTGAGTTTCGGCCAGCCGATCAGCCACCGGATCGATCACATGATCTCGGGCAGCAAATCGAACCTCGCGGTGAAAATCTTCGGACCGGACCTGTCGGTCCTGCGCGGATTGGCGGCGCAGGCCGAGGCGACACTCGCCGGAATTCGGGGCATTGTCGATTTAAGCAACACCGAGCAGGCCAGCATTCCGCGTCTGATGATCGCCTACGACCGCGCGGCGATGGCGCGTCACGGGCTGTCGGCGGCGGATTTGTCGCAGACCATCGAGGCCCTCTATCAGGGGACCGAGGCGGGCGAGATTGTCGAGGGTGGAATCGCCTCGCGGGTGCTGGTGCGTTATCCGGAGCGGTTGCGCACCGAGCGCGAGCGGCTGGGGGATTTGCCGGTGGTCACACCCGCGGGGCACACGATCCGTCTGGCGGATGTGGCGCGGGTGCACTTCGACTTGGGCCCCAGTCTGGTGCGGCGCGAAAATGTCCAGCGGGTCGCGATGCTGACCGCCAACATCGAGGGGGCGGATCTCGCCGGAACTGTCGAGCGGGCGCGTACCGCCATCGACGCGGACATCGCCCTGCCGCCGGGATATCACATCCGGTTCGGCGGCCAGTTCGAGGAAGCGGCCAAAAGCGTGCGCAACCTCATGGCGCTGGCGGCGCTCATCCTGGTGGCCATCTATGCGATTCTCTACCGGGCCTTCGGCCATCATCGGCACACGCTCATTGTGCTGGTTAATCTGCCATTGGCGTTGATAGGCGGGATTGTCGCGGTGGCGATGGGGGCCCAGACGTTGAGCGTGGCGACGCTGGTCGGATTCATCACGCTCTTTGGCATCGCGACGCGCAACGGCGTGCTGTTGGTCACACACTACCAGCACCTGATGCGCGACGAGGGCATGGCATTGGCCGAGGCGGTGCGGACCGGATCGCTGCAGCGGCTGGGACCGGTGTTCATGACGGCGTTGTCGGCCGGGCTGGCATTGATTCCATTGGTGATCGCCGGCGGCCAGCCCGGCAACGAGATTCAAAGCCCGATGGGGCAGGTGATTTTGGGCGGGCTGTTGACATCGACGTTTCTGAATATGGTGTTGGTGCCGGTGCTGTTCGTTCGTTGGGGCGGCGTGAAGTCGTAGCCACGGTGTCTACGATGCCGCATTGCCCGCTCGATCAGGCGAGGGCGTTGATGCGTGCGATGTAGGACTGGCTGTCGAATTTCCTCGAGGTGGAGGCGTATGACATGTAGCGGATGGTGCCGAAGATTGGGCGCGGGGTCCAGGGGCGGTCATGTTTGCCGCCGATCGCCCAGGCGATGCCAGTGTAGCCGTTCGGGTCACGTCCATCGAGCTGGTAGCGGTCATTGAGGCGGATGGCGATCTCGATGGCACGGGCGGGGTGGTCGGTCCACTCGAGTATCTTCTTGGCCCAGTACATGCGCAGGTAGCCATGCATGCGCCCGGTCTTCACCATTTCGCTCTGCGCGGCGTTCCAGAGTGGATCATGGGTTTGCGCCGCTTCGAGTCGCGCCTCGGAATAGCGATGGGGCCGTGTGTCGGCCAGATGATCCTCCAGGGTCCTTCGCGCCCACGGGTGCAGCCCTTCGTAGCGGTCATAGTCGGGATTGGCGCGGATGAAATTGATCGCCAGTTCGCGGCGCACGATCAGTTCCTCGAGGTAGGCCTCCTTCGCCTCTTCCGGGGCGTGTGACTCCGAGACAGCCAGCGCAATCTGGCGCGGTCCCAGATGGCCGAAATGCAGGAAGGCCGACAGACGGCTTGTGCCATCGGGATATTCGGGGTGGTTGCGACGATCGGGATAATGCGCGAGTTGGCGGGTGACGAATGCGCGCAGACGTTTGATGCCCGCGGCTGTGCCGCCGGTGTCGGGGAGAATCGACGCGGAGTCGTCGAGGTTCCAATGCGCCGGAAGGTCGAACTGCGTTGGGGGTGCGGTGGCGCCTTGCCACTCTACCCGGGCGCGGGGTTCGGGTTCGCGCACCAGCCAGGTGTCGAGCAGACGGAGTATCTTCGGGCGGATGGTGCGCGCGGCGAACTCCTCTTTGGGGAAGTGCGAAGACGGCACCACGACATCGGCATCGATGGTGACCAGCGCGCGGTCCAACCTCTCCGCTGCGGTCTGTCGCCAACGTTCTGTCTCGCGCAACGGATTCTCATCGCCGACGACCAATGCGGGATTCACCTCGGCGCAGAATGACAGCAGACTATGCGCGGGGAAAGGGCGATAGACCAGCGCGCAGCGGCGTTTGGCCAGCCCGGCGGCGATGTCGGCAAATCCGGAAAACAGAAAGGCGTAGTGACGGCGGTTGCCGTTGGGATAAAACGGCACCGGGGCGAGAAGGACCACCACCGGTTTGCCGAGCGCATTGCCGGCCTGAATGGCAAAATCGAGCGCGGGATTGTCGATCGCCCGTTGGGCGCGCTGCATCCAGTAAACGATCGCCGTTCCGTCGGGATTGACCGGGATCTTGTTGCGCCAGCGGGCGCGTGGATGCTTGGTCAATGACGACGGCAACATCGGTCGATGATCTCCGCCATTCGGATCTAAAGGTCCGGCCTCTGGTCGCCGGCTTCCAGATGAAAGTGCGGCGCGCGCCGATTATACGGCGGCCCTTCGATGACGAAATCCCACCCCTTCCCCCGGCTTTGCCAGAGCGATTTCATCGACACGGCATACCGGTCGAATCCACGCCGCCGGATGTCGATCGCGCGGCAGGGTCTGGCCAGGTGGAGCGATGCCGGATGGCCGCCGAGGCGGGCATTCTCGGTGAGCGTGCGGGCGATGCAGGTGATGACCAGGGGTGGGGTACCCAGGTCGCGGACACAATCTTGGCTGAACCGGATGAACACCTCGCGCAAAGGCGGCCAAAGGAGCAGCCAGTCGGAGGCGAGACGGTCGGCGATTTCGGTTTTGAACAGGTAGGTGGGTCGCATGATCCATAACGCAGAAATGAATGTGAGACCGGCCCGGACGGCATCTTGTCTTCACGAAGGGGCTGTACCGCCTGACAGAGGCAACGGAATTGCGGGGCCGAATGGCCCAGGCCGCCTCTCGCCCGGCTTGCACGGCAGTGGCGGGATTGCTTATCTTAATAGGAGTAATTCCGTCCGCTCTTGACGGCCCGGCCCATTTGTGAACCACATCATGCTTGTCGAGGTTATCCCGACGACAAGGAGAATTGGCATGCGCACTGTTTCCATTGCTATCGCCTTGACCACCCTGCTTGTGACGGCGCAGGCAAAAGCGGGCGTGCCCAGCAGCATATCCGCCCAAGGCAAGCTAACCGACGGCTCGGGAGTTGCCATCTCGGGGAGCCAGAACTTCGTCTTTAAGATCTTCGATGCCGAAGCCGGCGGAACCGAAATCTGGCCCGCCGGGGCGGGGGAGAACCAGGTGCTCACAAGCGACGCGAACGGACTTTGGACCGCGGCGGTGGGCACGGTCATTCCGCTGACGCAGTTGGTCTTTGCCGACACGGTGCGGTGGCTGGAAATCACCGTCAACGGAACGACACTGCCGCGAGTGCGATTGATCACCGGGCCGTTTGCGCACCGCGTCGCGACAGTGGATGGCGCCTCCGGCGGGACGATCACCAGCAAAGTCTCGATTGGCCCAGGGCACACGAACACGGGCGCCGACGCGTTTGTCGCGGGAACCGGCAACACCGTCTCCGGTGCTGAGGCGACGATCGGCGGCGGTTCGAACAACCAGGCCGGCGGAATGTCATCCGTGATCGGGGGCGGCAGCGACAATTACGTTGATGGCGCAGCGCTCTCCGGTACAATTGCGGGAGGGTCTTCGAACTGGATCAGCCAGCAATATGGCACGGTCGGCGGCGGATATGATAACACAGCCAGCGATACCGCGTCGACGGCCGCGGGCGGCAGCCAGAACTTTGCCGGCGGGGCCTACTCGGCTGTCGGCGGCGGCCAGTCTAATTTCTCTCTGGGCGATTGGGCCACGGTGGCCGGCGGGAAAAGCAACAGCGCCAGCGGCAGTTCGGCGTCACTGGGTGGCGGACAATTCAACTCCAGCGACGGCCAATTCGCCACAGTCTCCGGCGGCTATTTCAATGGCGCGTCGGGCAACTATGCGACGGTCGCCGGCGGTCGTGAGAATTGGGCCAGCGGAGAATATTCGTTCGCCGCGGGACGCTCGGCGCGGGCATTGGCCACAGGAACATTTGTCTGGGCCGATGCCTCGGGCTTAGCCAACGAGTCCAATACACCCAATTCCTTCAATATCCGGGCGGCGAGCGGCTTCAACATGATCGCAAACAACTCGTCCTACGGGGCCCTCTTTAACAACGCCAGCGACGGCGATGGCGTACGCGCGTATTCAAACACCTCACGAGGCACAAACTGGGCGGCCGTCTTTGCCACAAACTATGGCTCCGGATCGGGCATTTGGGCGTACTCAAGCAGCGGTTATGCCGGGTATTTCTCTGGTCCGGTCAATGTGACCGGCACGATCGTAAAGGGCGGCGGCGGATTTAAGATCGATCACCCGCTTGATCCCGAGAACAAGTATCTGTACCACTCCTTTGTTGAATCCCCTGACATGAAGAATCTGTATGACGGCGTCGCGGTCTTGGATGCCAATGGCGAAGCGTGGGTTGATCTGCCCGCCTGGTTCGAGGCATTGAACCGCGATTTCCGCTATCAGCTGACTTGCATCGGCGGCTATGCGCCCGTGTATGTCGCCGACAAAATTGCCGACAGCCGCTTCCGCATCGCCGGAGGCGCGCCGGGATTGGAAGTGTCCTGGCAAGTGACCGGCATTCGTCAGGATGCGTTCGCCAACGCGAATCGCATCCCGGTCGAGGAAGCGAAAAGCGGGAAGGACATCGGCCGCTACATCCATCCGACGTTATTCGGCAAATCAAAGGAACAAGGTCTCGATTTCGAAGCCGCGAAAGAGCGATAGGGCAACCAACGCAACCGCATCCCGGGGCTTGGAGGGCGGCATGGCCGGGGACACACAACTCGGCAACACCGCCCAGACCAGCGCACAAGCAGCCCGGCGGGCGGGTAGGAAATGACCCGGACGGCCCCCCGTCGGTGCGAGGGGCCGCCCTTGGTAGTGCCGCGCGTGCGGGTGGCAGTTCAGGTCCGATTCTTCCCCGCTCCCTGCCGCGCGATCTCAGGATAGGCAGGGGGTGTGACAGAACCTGTCAGTGGAAAATCGCCGAATCAAAAAAAACGCCCCGGTCCGGGGAATCGGGCCGGGGCGGGGGAGTCGATGGAGCCGAATGGAATTGGTCCGGAACGGTTACCAGGTCAGAAGCCAGGCGGTGGTGTTGGGGACGGTGATTTTGCGGCGGAGGATCGCGCCGTTGGTGTAGCGGATTTCGAATTCGTAGCGGGTGGCGGCCGGTGTCAGGAGTTCGCTGGGATACAGGTCGAGGAACCAATAGCCGAGCGAATCGGTGGTGGTGCGGCGTTCGTAGGGGGAGATGATGATGTCCTGGTACCGAAGGGGCGTTTCGGCGATGCGGGCGCGGACTTCGGCACCTGCGATCTCGGCGGAGGAGAGATCCTGCACCCAGCCATAGACACGGCACAAGGACGCGGTCGCCGGTGTCCCGGGGTCGAAATCGTAGCCGAGGATCGCCAGCGTGTCGGGCGAGGCGCCGGCGGTTGTTGCAAGCGACGTGATGGGCCACACATAGCCGACGAGCACGGGCAGGGCTACGTAGGTGGTCGCCGCGTTCACCGCAAAGACAATTTGTCCCGGCGCGAGGGCTCTCCCCTGCGCGAGATTGGCGCTTTGCCCGGCATCCTTAAGCGAGACGAGGACATCGGGAATTGTGTCATCGACGCCCGATGTGTCAATCAGATACACAACCAGCGATTTTGTCCCGGCGCCCAGCCCGACATCGCCGAGGCGCGCCAGCGAATTCCCCTCGCTCCAGCGCAACGAGCGCAGGACCGAATCGCGCTGGCTGTCGCTCCAGTTGGCGTTGAAGTACTGGTCATCGAGGTAGTCGGTGAAGTCGGCGGTGGTGTAGAGTGTGAAGGCGCCATGCCAGGCGGTCTCGAGGTCGGCGCCGGTGTTGTCCTGCACAGTCAGCACATACCGGTAGACGCCGTTGGTGCCGGCGCCATTGAGGTTGGCGACGGCGTCACGGAAGGTGTAGGTCTCGCCGCGGTTGAAGTCCTCCCAGTCGGCGGCGGTGATACGGGCGTTGCTGTGGGCCATTGAGTCGCGATGGCAGAGCGCGCCCGACGGCCCAAAGACCAGCAGGTAGACCGAATCCCCGGCCGCCAGCGCCACCGGTCGTCCGAGAGAATCGAGGCATTGGAAGGTGATGGCAAGCGAGTCCTGCGCGGCGGTACCTGCGTTGTTGAGGATGACGGCGTGAGCGGGCAGGGCGGGAAAAAGCAGCAGAAGTGTTAACAGTATGCGCATGGCGTTCGGTTTTCGATTCGCAATCCATCGTAGGGGCGGGTCTGAGACCCGCCCTGGTTCCAATTCACGGCAAGAACACATCAGCGTGGGCGAGCGAGAGATGGCACACAGAGGCAAGGGGCTGAAAGCCCCTTGCCCGGAGGGTGTGGGAGTCACCGGGGGGTGGCGATGAGGCGACGGCGCGGGGGCGGGCCAAGGGTCGGTGTGTAGGTGACATAGATTGACATGCGGAAACTGGCGGCGCCGGAGGAGGGATTGAGTGTGGCCGGGACGCCGGACTCGTAATTGGCATTCTTCGACACCAGTGTTGCGCCGCCGGAACTGACGCCGACACGCGCCAAGCCGGCGCCGGCGGCGCCGGCGGTGTCGGCGAAGATAGCGATCAGGTAGGTGGTGTTGGCACTGATGGCGGGTTTGGGATCGGCGAAGGCGAAGCCCTGCCAGGTGAAGGCGGCGTTGGCGGCGAAACGGCGTTCGACGCTGACCCCACCCGCGACGAGCACGGTGTCGGAGCCGGCGATTGTGTAGAGCGCGGCGCGTGCCTTGCAGGAGTCGAGGTTGAACTTCACGTAGGCGGTGATCGAATCGCAGCGGCCCGATTGCGACGGCGTGCCGGCCATCGCGGCGACCACATCCTTGATGGTGAAGTTGGTGCTGTAGGCGGTCGGATCGCCAAAAGTGGCCGCCGTGGCGGTGGCGGCGACGGCGACGGCGAGGAAGGCGATGATCAGGCGGGGCAGCATGTCAATGGTGTGAGAGGATGGGAAAACGTTCGTGGTTCAGCGTGAGTCTTCTTCCCTGTCCGGCGAGGCGACGGGCGCGGATGTGTCGCGCGCAAGCTCCTCGCGGCGCATGTCATCGATCAGCCGCCAGAAGGTGGATTCGGCATCGACGGTCGGCTTGAGTTTGGCGCGGAATTCGAGCAGACGGACAAAGTCGGCGAGTTTGACATTCAGCTCGGCGCCTTCGAGTTCCTGCTCGCAACGTTCGATCAGCCGTTCGATGGCGGCCAGATCGCGCGCGATCGAACGCGGGGCAATGGCGGACTCATCGAGATAGATGCGCATGCGGAAAGCGAAAGGGTCAATCGCGGGCCTCGATGATCCAGAGATCGACCAGCGCGAGGTCGGCGGTGTTGGCGGTCTTGGCGATGCGGAAGCCCGACGGTGTCGGCGGGGCGGACAGCGCGACCGGGATGGCGTTGCGGAGTATCGGAATCACCACCGGCGCGGCGATGGTAGCCGGCAGCGGATTGCCGCGATGATCGACCAGTGACGCGAAGGCCACCTCCTGCGGCGTCCCGGCCAGCGCGAACTGATAGAAGACGACGCGGCTTCCAGTTCCGTCGGTTTCGGCGCCGAGCGCGGCGACGGTGTCGGTGTGCAACTGGCCATGCACCGCCCGGTCGCGCACCAGCCAGGCGCGGCGGGCATTGAGGAGGGTGAAGGTGGAGTTCATGGGGCAATAGGACGGATGGGGCCAATGGGACCTATCCGCGCTGAAGCGGTGCGCGGCCGGCGACGGGGGCGGCGTAGCGGGACAGGAACGAGCGGGCGGAGCGATCGTATTGGGCGGCGATCTCCAGCCACAGTTGCGCGGCGGCGCGTGCGGCCGGCGCGCCGGTGTTCGCATCCGCCAGCACGGCCGCGGCGCGCATGCGCGCCAACTGCGCCACCGCCAGGTGCGTGGCGCCGACCACGACCCCGGGCGCGGGAGCGTCATGGTAGACCGGCGCGACAATCTGCAGGGCCATCTCCCCCGATTCGGCGATGGCCTGATCGATGACGGTGTCGGAGACGGCGCCGAGGGCGACGGTGTAATCGACCAGCACCTCCTGACCATCGGCGATCGCGCCATCGGCGCGGCGTGTCAGTTCGCCGCGCGTCGTGTCGACGGTGTAGTCCTCTCCCTCGCTGTAAAGATGATAGTGGAGATACCAGACGGCGACGGTCTGGCCGGCGGCGATCGTGCCATCAACCAGACGGCGGATCCGTCCGCCGGGCGCGTCGACGATGTAATCGATGTTCTCGCTGAACCACCGCCCGAGAGAACTGTCGGCGGCGATCAGCACGGTGCCCGGGATCAATTGGGCGTGGTTGAGGATGACCCAGCCGGCATCGAGCGTTCGCCATTCGAGCGCCGGGGCGAGGTCGCGCGCGGCCTTGACGATCACCGAGCCACTCGCAAGGCCGGCATGCGGGAGCGCGGCGGGGATGTCGCCGCTGAGGACCACCGGGATGGCGCGGATCGGGACTTCGCCGAGGTTGGCGAAAGTGAGATGAGCGCGTACGAGATCGCGGGAGGTGAAGGACATGGGAATCTCTGTGCGTGGCGCGGTATCAGATGGAGACCGCGGTCAGTTCGGTCACGGCGGTGATCTGTGTGCCGATTGGGGCAGCGGCGAAGGGTGAGCCGCAAAGCACACGCAGCCAGAACTGATGCGCGCCGTTGAGCGTGTGCTTCTGCCAATCGGCGGGAATAGCGAGGGTGTCGGAGAAGAGTCGCACGCCAGCGTTGGCGGAGTCGAAATGGTACGGGCCGGAGGCGGGGACAAATTCGCTCCAGGAGGCGCCGTTCCAGTACGCCCAGGTCACTGTGCCGCCGGCGCCGCTTTGCGAGAGGATGACGCGAAGAAAGCCGAAGCGGTCGGCAGCGCCCAGGTAGAGGGCATCGCCGGCATCGTCCAGCAATGCGCCGGAGGTCGGGTGAACGATGTCGGCGGCCGAGGTCGAGGCGGCGGCCGCGGTCAGGTCGGCGAAGGGCATGGGGGCGTCGGCATCAAAGCAGAACACGGCGGTGAAGACCGGCTGTTCGCTTAAGACCGGCTCGGGCGCAACAAACGTGGCACCGTTGCGATGAGTAGCATAAAGCCGATTCTGGTCGACACCGACGTTGTGCAGGAACAAGACATAGGGTAACAGATCGAGATAGCGAAGGATCGGCGCGACGGCAGGTTGCGCGGCGACGGTCTGCAGGGCGCCCCAGCTTGCACCATCGTACTCCTTCAGAAAAAATTGCCCCTCAGCGGCAAAGAGCGCGCCGAGCCGTCCATCGGCGGCGACCGCGCCGGTGATGTCGGCGCCGAGACCGGAACCGGTGTAGAGCAGATCGGCCGGATCCCAGAGTGTGGCATCGAGCGCGATGCGGCGATGACGCGCCTCGGTTCCGTTCACCGTGTAGAGGCAATGCAGATGAGTCGGGCGCGGCACAAGACGCGGGAAGACGGCGTTGACTGTGCCGGACAGATCGGTTCCCGGATCGGCCGCGCCCGCGCCCCATGTGGCGCCGTCATCGCTTGAGGATTTCACCCGCAGCGAGATGGCGCCGGCATCATCGCGCGCCCAGGCGATCCAAAGACGATTGTAGGCATCGAGTGTGATGGACGGCTGACGATTGGCCGACGACGCCGAATCATAGACTGTGATCGGGGTCTGCGGCGCCCAGGCGCCATTCAGATGCGCGAGACGGACCACACGCAGCGCGGCAATTCCGGATTGTGTGTAGGCGACGGTGACATGGCCATCATCATCGATCACCGCATCGAAGGGCAGGTCATCCGACTCGGTGAGGTAGTCGACCGGGTCGGTCCAGGCGGTGTGCGGTGGATCAGACCAGCACAGGGCCAGATTGGACGGTGTGCGCGCAAACAGCGCGAGGAACCGTCCGGCGTACGCGCCGTGCGCGAGACGGAAGATCCGTTTCTGCGTCGGCAGACCGGCGGGGAATTGGGCGGTGGACGTGTCGAGAGAGATGTGCATGAGTGATCGGATAGCGGAGGGCGCGGGTGCCCTCACCCGCTCTGCTTCGCAGAGCGGCCTCCCCCAGAGGGGGAGGTGAACTTCCCATTCAGAAGAACCGGATGCTCTTCGGAAGGGCGAGCCACCCTGCGAGCCGCGCGCGGCAGGGGGCGTGAGATGAAAAGCCGGCGGGCAGAGCCCGCCCCACGTGGGAGGATCAAGTCTTCGTGGGAGGGCGATCCCCGAAGGTGGCGAGCCGCATGCGGCAGGGGGCGTGAGATGAAAAGCCGGCGGGCAGAGCCCGCCCTACAGGGCTAGTTCAACATGGACGGAAAAGAAGTTCGCCTCTCCCTCAGGGAGAGGCCGCCTCACGCCGACAGGCGTGAGGCGGGTGAGGGGTCGCTACGGCCAGACGGTGTCGAGGGCTTTGGCAGCGTCGGGAATGACCTTGGCGTAGGCGACGGATTCGGAGATCACGGCCTCCTCGAAGCGCTGCTCGATGATCTTGTCGTATTCGACGGTGAGCGGCTGGGTGATGACCTCCTCGGCGGCGAAGCGTCGATCCATGCCGATGACCAGATCGGCGGGGACTTCATCCGAGCGCACCAGCGAGGCGCCGATCGGGCTGACCAGTTCGCCGGTGCTCTGAAAACGGAACCCGGCGTTGGCGTCCTTGAATTCATCCATGGTGAGGATGGCGGCCAGCTTCGCCTTGCCGCAGACCAGCGTGTTCATCTCGAACGGATGCAGTTCCGACCAGAAGGCGACCAGGTCGGCGTAGGTGAAGGCGCCGGAGACGGCGGTGTTGATCACATCGGCGGCGTTGTCGTTGCCGTCGCCGTTGAGCAGCACATCGACCAGCAATCCGAGTTTGTCGACCTGCATGCGGTAGCCGATGTACCAGAGCAGCACCTTGAATTGCGGCATGGTGCGATGGCGCAGCGCCTTGTAGGAGGCCTTCAGCGCCAGGCCATAGTCCGGGATGTCGATCGAGTTGACCCGTTCGGTGACCACCACCGCCGGGACATTGGCGCCATCGCCGGTCGGACGCAGCGACCATTTCGGATCGGTGATGGCGGCATCGACATCGAACGGGGTGTAGCGGTTGGCGGTGATGCGCGAGGTGGCGCCGACCAGGCCGGCCAGTTCGGGACGCATCGCCATGCCGGCGCGGATTTCGCGCATCATGAATTCGGGCAAAAGCGCCGGCGCGCCGCGGTAAAACAGCTCGACGGTGACCGGATTGGATCCGCCGACGCGCAGCCCGCGCGCGGCCAGTTGACGTTCGAAGGCATCCAACGGGCTGTCGACGGGGCTGGGGTCGAAGTCGGGGGATTCGAGCAGTTCGGAGAGGGTCAGGCCGCGCGACTCGGCTTCGAGGTAAGTGTCGCGGGTGATGGACAGTTGACGGGCGCGCCGCAGGTCGACGCGGCCATCGGAGGGTTCGACGGAGGCGCGCGCCAGCAGGTCGGCGGGTGGATCGGAGAGGAGTTTATCGAGGTCCATGTGAGTCCTTGGAGGGATGATGGTGTTGTGGGGATCGCTCGCTTGGCTGTCGTATTGAATGCACGGGGATGACTGGAATCTGGTCATGCGCCCGGTCCCCTCACCCGCCCCTGCCTACGGCAGGGACGACCTCTCCCTGAGGGAGAGGTAAATACACCCTCTTGGTTGTTGACACGAAGATTCGTGTCCTATCACAGAGCTTGGGCAACAAGTTGGGCGTTGGAGATTCACCTCCACCTAAGGGGAAGGTCGATTCGCCGTCAGCGAATCGGGTAAGGGAACCCATGTGTCAATTCAGCAGGATGATGCAATCGGTGGTGCCGTTGACGGCCAGCACGGTGCCGCGGGCGGTGTTGCCGCCGGCGGGATCGTTGCCCGTGAGGCCTGGCGCCTGCTTGACCGTGGCGTTGGCGGCGCAGACGACACGCTCGCCGACCGACGGAAACGGCGCGCCGACGGGCAGACGGCAGACGCCGGCGATCTGCACGGTCGCGAGACGGCGTCCGGTGTCGCGGTCTTCATGGGTCAGGTCGATGAGTTTGCCGATCAGTACGGCGTTGTCGACACCGGGGCCGACCTCGTTGGAGCCGGTGAGTGTGACCGCACGGCCGATGTGGGAGTCGTTGAGGTCATCGACGCCGGCTGTCTGCTTGACTTTGAAAGTGGCGTAGAGTTCGCCGATCGAATCGAGGTTGTGATCGCGGATGGGCATGGGGGTTCCTCTCAGCGGGTACGGAATTCATGGTTGGCGGTGACCGGCGGCGCGCCGGGGATGGGGAGCCGTGCCGCGCGCGGTCGGACAGCGGCATCGAGCGCGCGGTCGACCCGTTCGGCCAACGCCCACAGCGCGGCGGCGTCATCGCCGCATTCACTCAGTTCCTGGTCGATGGCCTCCGGATCGGGCTGGTTGCCCTGGAGGCGTTGCAGGGCGATGACGCGGCGACGGATGCGTTCGGAAAGACGGGAGCGGATGATCTCCCAGTTGGTGTCGGCGGGCATGTGGTCCTTTCGGGGGAAACAAGGATTGCCTTGTCCCGCCAAGAGCGCGGGACTCACAATGACGGATGACGCGGAATGGTGGGTGGCGCTTTAACAAAGATTCCAAGCCGGCAAAGAGCGCCGGCTTGGAATGACGGATTTTGGTCTGATCGTTGCCGTGGGTTCCGCGCTCCTCCGCGATTGCGAAGGGGAGTCCGCCGAAGGCGGATGACGACGAGGCAATCTTTTTTGGCCGGGTAGTGGGGCGAACAAAGATTGCTTCGTCCCGCCAAGAGCGCGGGACTCGCAATGACGGGTGGGGGCGTGCCTCTTCGGCGTTGCGAGGTAAAGGCTGGCCATCGCTGTTACCGCGATTCGAGGAGAGTTTCGATGCGGGTCAGGCGGTTGTCGAGGGCGGCGCGCAGTTCGAGGAGGTCGGTCTGGTGCGCGATGTCGGTGCGCAGGAGTGTTTCGATGGTGACCAGGCGGCGGTCGATCTGCTCGACGGTCGCGCGATCGGCTTTTTCGCTGACGGTCAGACGGATGCCATAGACGGTGGTGTAGTAGGCGGCCAGCACGCCGGCGACGATCAGCACAATCGATGTCAGCGGCTTGATCCAGTTGTTGTTCATCGTGCCTCCCGTTGCGGCGGGGGCCCATGGCCGCGCCGGAGTTGCGGACGCGGCCATGGGGTGTGGCGGGCGGGACAGTGGTAGGCGGACAGAGCGCGGGAGGTTGGGGGGGACACCCGGAGAAGGGTGGGAAGGTCGGAGTTGATGGCCGCGTCCCGGTCGGAGAAGAGCGGATAACGGACGATCCGTGTGCCGGGTGTCGCGCCGCGGTAGACCAGCGAGGTTTCCAGCACCCGCTGGATGCCGCGGTACTCGTAGTAGGCAACGGCGCCGTCGTAGGCGCGTCCGGGGATGTGCTCGCAGGCGCGGATGTCTTGTCCGCAGAGGGCGCAGCGGGGGTGTTCGAAGACAAACCCGATCGAGCCCTCCTTGACGATGCCGGCGTCGATGTCGCAGGCAAGTTGATCGTGGAGCGGCCCCTCGCCGCGCCGCCAGTAGAACCACGATTCGACCCAGGCGCGCTCGCCATCCTCGACACAACGGGCGGCGAAGTTGCGCGCCACCGGCAGACGGCGATGGTCATGGCCGATCAGGACCGGCGAATCGACCAGCAGTTCGCAGAGACGGGCATGCTCATCGCGCGGGAAGCAGCCGCCGAGATCGTTGACGCCATCGGAGACCACGCGCAGGGCGCGGATGTGCAACAGATCGAGCGCAAGCGGCGCCGGCGGCTGAACGCGTTCATTGATCAGGGCGGCGAGACGTTCGCGCGGGGTGTCAGCGGCCGCCGACACGCTGCCGGTGGCCACGGCCAGTTGGCCGTACAGGAGTGATTTCATGATCGGATGACAATCGCCTCTACCCTACCCGGCGGCGTGATCGGCACCCCCGAATTGGGGGCGGTGGATCGCGCCAGGCGCGCAGTGTGAGAGCCGAGATAAGGGAAGGAATCGGGAGAGGATTTCCGTATACTTATGAGTCTGTCCGCGGCGCACATGGTGTGCGGCCGGAGGGGACAGCACTGTGAGGCTTATTGATTTCGAAGACCGGGGCCGCGGCCGCCCCTGACACGGCCGCCAAGACCATCGACGTATCCGGGGATTTCGCCTCGTTTGGATTGCATCCCGACTTGCTGCGCGGGTTCGCCGATCTGGGGTTTCGTACCGCGACGCCGATTCAACGCGACGCGATCCCGCCGGCGCTGGAGGGACGCGATGTCCTGGCCTGCGCGATGACCGGATCGGGGAAGACGGCCGCCTTTGTCCTGCCGATTCTGCACCAACTGCTGGGGAAGCGTCGCCGCACCACGCGCGCGCTGGTCCTCACGCCGACCCGTGAACTGGCGGCGCAGATCGCCGAGCATCTGGAACTTCTGGCGACCCACACGCCGCTGTCGAGCGCGGCGGTCTTCGGCGGGGTCGGCATGGGTCCGCAGGAGCACGCGTTCCGTGTCGGCGTCGATGTGATCGTGGCAACGCCGGGACGTCTCCTGGATCACTTTCAGTATCCGTATGCGAAGCTGGCCGGGCTGGAGATTCTGGTGCTCGACGAGGCCGACCGGATGCTGGACATGGGCTTTCTCCCCGACATCCGACGGGTCTTGGAGCATCTGCCGCCGCGCAAGCAGACGTTGTTTTTCTCGGCGACGCTGCCGCCGCCGATCGTCGAGTTGTCGCGCGAGATGCTGAAGAATCCGGTGGCGATCAACATCGACCGCAAGTCGGAGCCGGCGACCGGGATCGCGCAGGCGGTCTATCCGGTGCGCCGCGATTTGAAGTCCCCCCTGCTACTGGAACTGATCCGTCAGGGGTCGATCAAGAGCGCGCTGGTGTTCACCCGCACCAAGCACCGCGCCAACCGTCTGGCGGAATACCTGCAGAAGCACGGAGTCCGTTGCGAACGCATTCACGGCAACCGCAGCCAGAACCAGCGCACCGAGGCGCTGGAGGGATTCAAGAAGGGGAAATTCCCGGTGCTGGTGGCCACCGACATCGCGGCGCGCGGAATCGATGTCGAGGCGCTGTCGCATGTGGTCAACTTCGATGTGCCGGAGATGCCGGAAAGCTACATCCACCGGGTGGGACGTACCGCGCGGGCTGCGATGACCGGGGATGCATTCACATTTGTCGCGCCGGAGGAGGAATCCGACCTGCGCGCGATCGAGAAGGCGGTCGGTCAGAGGTTGCCGCGGCTGACCCTGGCGGGGTTCGACTACAACGCCAAGGCGCCGGAGAAGCTGGAAATCCCGCTGCACGAGCGGATTGCGGCGATCAAAACGCGAAAGGCGGCCGAGAGGGAACGCTCGCGAGCCAAGGACAAACGGCGTGTGCCCGCCGCCCCGGTGTCAAAACCGGCGGCGCCGTCGAAACCAAAACCGGCCGGCGGCGGTTATGGACGCCGTACGAGCAAACCGGCCGGACGGCGCGGTCCGGGCAAACCACGGCGCGCCGCTTAGGCCCCGATTGTACGATCACACTCTGACTGGAGCACGCTGCTGTCCCGTGTAGACACCTTCGCCGACGTTGAAGCTCCGCCTCCGTCCCTTGCGCCCTACATCCGTCCCGAGGTCAAGCGCAGTCTATGGCAGTTGATCAACACCGCCGGGCCGTTTGCCCTGCTCTGGTATGCGATGTACCGGAGTCTGGAGTACTCGTACTGGCTCACGCTGCTTCTGGCGGTCCCGACCGGCGCACTCCTGGTACGGTTGTTCATCTTCCAGCACGATTGCGGGCATGGATCGTTTTTCCCGAAGCAATCGTGGAACAACTTCCTCGGCACGATTCTCGGCGTGCTCACTTTCACGCCCTACGATTATTGGCGTCGGACACACGCCATCCATCACGCCACCTCGGGAAATCTCGACCGTCGCGATTTTGGCGATGTGACGACGCTGACGGTCGCCGAATACCGTGAGCTGAGCCGGTGGCGGCAGTTGGGATACCGGGTGTACCGTCATCCGCTGACCTTGTTTGTCGTCGGGCCCGCCTACCAGTTCCTGCTGAAGCATCGTCTGCCGCTGGACATGCCGTGGTCATGGAAGCGCGAGTGGCGCAGCGTGATGCTGACCAATGTGTTGATCATCGGGCTGGCGGTGGCGGCCGCGGCGGTCATCGGCTGGACGGCGCTGCTCAAGGTGCAGTTGCCGGTAATTCTGATCGCCGGGACGCTGGGGGTGTGGCTGTTTTACATCCAGCACCAGTTTGAGGACACCTACTGGCGCGAGGAGCCGGAGTGGAATTACCGTGAGGCGAGTCTGCGCGGCAGTTCCTACTACGAATTGCCGCCGGCGCTCAACTGGCTGACCGGCAACATCGGGGTGCACCATGTGCACCATCTCTGCAGCCGGATTCCGAACTACCGTCTGCGCCAGGCGCTGGCGGAGAATGAATTCCTGCAGAGGAATGTCACGCGGCTGACGCTGCGCGACAGTCTGCGCTGTGTAGGGTTCAAGCTGTGGGATGAGGAGAAGCGGCAGATGGTGGGATTTGACGAGCGCTGACCGATCTTGCCAGTCAGATGACGTTGGGGCGCATTGCATACGCCCCTTTTTCATGTGGTGCGGTGGACGGGAGCGGATGCAATAGTCCCTGCGGTTGAGTTGCGAATTCTGACTGGATGCAGCACCGGCGATGCGGGGCTCGCCTACCGCTTGCGGCGGGTTTTGGCGCTGGCGAGTTCGGCGGCCAGTTCGAGGGTGCGGTCGGTGACTTCATCGCCGGCGATCATGCGCGCCAGTTCCTGAATGCGGGCATCGCCGGAAAGCGGCTCGACAATCACGCGGGCGCGTCCGGCGGCGGTCTTCTTGGTGATGCGGAAGTGGGTGTCGGCGACGGTGGCCAGTTGCTGCAGGTGGGTGATCAGGAAGACCTGCGCATCGGCGGCCAGCGTTTTGATCTCGCGGGCGACAGCGTGGGCGGTCTGCCCGCCGATGCCGGAGTCGATCTCATCGAAAATGTAGAGCGGGGCGGCCATCGGAGCGGACGGTGAACCGCGCCGGGGTCTCGTCGCGGCGCGTTGTGTCCCGTTGTCCTGAACCGCCGATTTGAAAGCCAAAAGCAGGCGGGAGAGTTCGCCGCCGGAGGCAATCTTGTGCAGGGGCTTGAAGCCCTCGGCGGGATTGGCCTCAAAGAGAAAGTGGGCGGACTCGGCGCCGGTGTCATGAAGGCGGTGGCCGTCAATCACCAATCCGCCCTCGGCGTGCGGAGTCAGGTCGATGCGCACCGCGGCTTTGGCCATGCCGAGACGCCGGATGACCGCATTGGCGCCGGCGGCCAGCGATTCGGCGGCGGTGTGGCGTTTGATCGATAAATCAGCGCACAAGGCGACCAGCGTGTCTTCGAGCTGACGGCGGCGCGCCGTGGCGTCGCGCAGTTGATCATCGAGCGCGGCCGACGAGGACTGCTCGGATTCGAGATCGGCCAGACGGGCGAGAATGGCGGCGACGGAGTCGCCATACTTCTTCTTCAGCCGGTAGATTTCCGACAGACGCGCTTCGATCTGATCGGCGCGCATCGGATCGAAGGCGAGACTGTCGCGGTAGTGGGTGAGGGCGCGCACGGCATCGACCACGGCATCGCCAGCGGCGGTGAGCGGCGCGACAATCTCCTGCCAGCGCGGGTCGATGTGGGCGGCGTTTTCGGCCTCGCGGCGGGCGCGTCCGATGGCCCCCTCAACCGAAGACTCCTCGTCGGTGAGCAGTTGCAGCGCCAGTTCGGCGGTTTCGGCCAGACGGCGCGCATGCTTGAGGACGGTGGCCTCGGCCTTCAATTGCTCTTCCTCATCGGGCTGCAGAGCGGCGGAGCGGATTTCGCCGATCTGGAAGGCGCGCAGTTCCTCTTCCTCGCGGCGACGGGCGATGCGGGCCTCGAGATCGCGGATGCTCTGCGCGACGGCCGACAGTTCGGACCAGGTGGATTTGACGCGCTCGACGGTTGTGAGAGCGGATGCGGCGCGGTCGAGCCACTCGAGGTGGCGTGACGGGTCCAGCAACACCTGGTGCGAGTGCTGGCCGCAGTGATCGGCCAGTGACTCGCCGAGCGTCGCCAGTTCGGCGAGAGTGAGTTGTTCCTCGTCGCGGAAACAGCGCGAACGTCCGGCGGCGCTCAGTTCGCGGCGGATGACTGTGCCGTCGAAGTCCCCCTCCACCACCGCGCGGTCGGCGCCGGTGCGGATCATCTCGACGCCGGTTTTTCCGCCCAGCAGGAAGCGGATCGCTTCGACGAGGATGGTCTTGCCCGCGCCGGTTTCGCCGGTGAACACGGTCAGGCCGGGAGTGAAGGACAGTTCGAGGTCCTCGAGAATGGCGAAGTTGCGGATGTGCAGACGGCGGAGCATGGCGCTGTGTGAGCGGATGTCTCGGTTCCCGCGCCGCGATCAATCGGACGGGAGACGGGGACTTCTATCCGCGTTCAAGTAACAACGCCAGCAGCAGAAACAAAACACCGAATGCCCAGAGCGCGATGGCGGCATAGAGCTGCTGGATCTTCTTGCGGGCGATCCGTGCGACCGCCTGCCGGGTGGAATCGGGGGAATTGGCGAAGTAACGGTAGCGGCGGACGATGAAGACACGCAACGCGCCGATGGCCGACAGTGTCCAGAAACCCAGCGGCACCAGCCAGAAGACCAGCTCCTCCCCCACCGCGCCATAAAGCAACGCCGCGACCACCAACGCCCAGGCCACCAGCGAGAGCGCCAGGAGGCCGCCGGCGGCGGTGTGGGCGCTGGCCAGCATGCCCAGTTGCACCTGACGCATCGCCTGCGGCCAGAAGAGATCCTCGTCGGTGGGAATCTCCCCCTGGCGGGCGCGGATGTCGAGATCGTTGGGCATCGGGGCTGAGCGTCTCAGGGCTGGATCACCATCGTCCGATGGCAGTGGTCGCAAGCGACCAGGAGTCGTTTGGGCAGATCGAGTTTCAGATTCTGACGGCCGTCAATGGATTGGCGCAGGTCGGTCTGGCCGTGTTCCAGTTCGTGGGCCAGATCGATTTGGGCGTCCTTGCCGCAGTGCGGGCACTTGTATGTTTCAGGCATGGTGTTCATGGCGCCGCGGGGATGATATCGGCGGCGGGGGAAAAAGACAAGATTGAAGCGGATTCGGTGGGGGGAATAAAGATTGCTTCGCCCGCCTGCGGCGGACTCGCAATGACGGATGGGGTCTACCTCCTCGTCATTGCGAGGAGGAGTCCGCCGGAGGCGGACGACGACGCCTGTCCGCCGCGGCGGAAAGCAAATCATGTTCGGCCGCTACAGTTTCACCAGCTCCACGCGACGGTTGTTCTGACGGCCTTCGGGTGTGTCGTTGCCGGCGACCGGCTTGGTCTCGCCGAAGCCCTGCGACTGGAGGCGGGCCGCGTCGATCTTGTGATGTTCGATCAGGTATCCCTTGACCGCGGCGGCGCGATTCTCCGAAAGTGTCTGATTGGAAGCATCATCGCCGACGTTGTCGGTGTGCCCCTCGATCATCAGGTTCAGTTCCGGATGATCGGTCAGCATCTGCCCGATCTCCTTGAGCGTCGGGGTCGACTCGGGGCGAATCTTGTCGGAGCCGGAGTCGAACAGGATGCCGTGGGTGGCGACACGTCCATCGGCGGAGAGGGCGTCATAGATCGTCTTGTCGCTGACGGCGATACGGAAGTTGGTGTACATCGACGGCTTTTCGGTCTGCGCGTAGGTGTCAAACCAGAGAGCGTTGGTGCGGGTGAAGGCGGTCTTCGGCACGTTGGCGACGCGGGTCTGGTTGATGTAGGCCTTCATGTATTTGCCGTCGGCGAGAATGCGGCAGTGGTAGATGCCGTCAAACGTCTCATCGGGAAGCCGCAGGGACGCGATGTACCCCTTGCTGTCGTTGTGGAAGAGCCCGGCGGTTCGGTCCCAGGGATTGACACAGAAGCCGGTCTGGGCGCGGGTGACTTCGGCGTTGTCCCAATTGTCGCGGGCGCTGCCGCAGAGGTTGGTCTCGTTCCAGCTGTAGGGGGCATACATGTCGAATTCGATGGTGAACTTGTCGGGCAGCACCTCGGGCAGGGGGACCTGGAAGCGGCTGTCGCTGGAGGCGCGCAGCCAGCGTTGCCCCTTCCATTCGGCAACCTCCATGTTGCCTTCGACGAACTCGAGGCGCTGCGGGAAGTTGCCGACCACGTCCTTGGAGAAATCATCGAAGAAGATGACGCGGCTGCCGGGCACGAAGTCGTAGTTGACCCAGACACCGGCGCCGGGCTCCTGCTTTTCGGCGGCCGCGCCGGCGGCGGCGGCTTCGCCCTTGGCGGATTCGCCCTGCTGCGACGTGGACTCTTCGGCCGGGGCCTCTTCCTTGCCTTCGATCGCCTTCTGGGCTTTTTTCTCGGCTTCCTTTTTGGCTTTCTCTTCGGCCTTCTTTTTCAGTCCGCCCAACTGGGCCTGGGCCGGCTCGATGTTCCAGATGCCGATCAAGGCCCCGATCAGCACTGCCAGCAGCATTCCGCGCGCGCCCATGACCGCCTCATTTCTGTTTTGGTGTCGTGTCCGTTCCGGCGTGACGCCAACCACTCGCGCGAAAGTAACCGCGCCGCGGCCATTCGCCAAGGGCGGCTTCGGGGGCTTCTGCGCGGCCCTGACAATTTGTGAGTGATTTGGGATGCAATGAAAAACGCCCGGGCGGAGTTCGGTCGCTCACGCCCGGGTTCGGTGGGTAGACACGGTGTGGCGGATAGTAGGCCCCTACCGCTGACCGAACAGCGTCCCCCACGCTGCTTTAGTAGTGTCGAGTCGCCCTGAGTTACAACGCCCGGGCATTTCTTTTCCTCCTTTTTCAGCCCTCATTTCCCACCCTCTTGTTTGGCAACGAGTTACCACCCCAATATCATTTTGTGCTTTTCTTCCTCTCCGCCGGTCTTGATAACTGAACATTTGAGCAGTATCCTGCGTACAAGCAGACAGAGCCCCCCTTCCTCAGGCCGGGACTCAGATCAGGGATACAAAGCGGGCGCGGTGTGACGGTGCCTTCACGAACGACTCGGGACAAAGGAGTGTCGCAGATGGCGCGGGCGATGCGGAAGACGGATGAGGGCGCGATGGAGCCGGTGGTTCTGTCGCGGGAAAGCGAGCACGGGGCGGCGCACCAGCGGGTGATGTCGGTGCCTTTGTGTCTGTGCGGGACGCCGCTGGTGACGGATCTGGCGTTGGGGGTGTGGGTGTGCGGGCATTGCGGGCGGTCGTTTTGCCGCGACTGCGGCGGGACGATGGCGCGTGTGGGCGGCTGCGACACGTGCACGGTGTGCGGGATGGGGATGTGCGGGTGAGCACGGGGTTTGGACCCTCACCCGTCCCGGCGAGCCGGGACGACCTCTCCCTTGCAGGGAGAGGTTAGGGGAGCAGGCATGACCGAGCGATCGCATCGGATTGATCCGGTGATATGTGACCGGGCGCGTGCTCTGCGCCGCGGGCTCACGCCAATGGAGCGGATTCTCTGGGCCCGTCTGCGCGACCGACGACTGGCCGGACTGCGGTTTCGCCGACAGCATCCGCTGGGAGAGTACATCGTCGATTTCTACTGCCCATCCGTGCGCGTCGTCATCGAAATCGACGGCGATACGCACGCGCAGCAGGAAGCCTATGACCGGGAACGAACAGATTGGCTGAAGAAGAACGGTTATCGCGTCATCCGGTTCGCCAACGGCGATGTCATCCGCAACCTCGACAATATCATGGAAGCGATTCGAGCGGAGTGTCAGACAAGTGAGCCTCCCAACCTCTCCCTGAGAGGGAGAGGTCGCGCCGCGGGTGAGGGTGAAACAATTCCTGGTGGGCAGGATTCAGAGGCGGAAACGCGGGCATGAAGCTTTCGCGGCTGACAGAGTATGGCATCTCCGAACGGTTTCTGGCGCGGTGGGGCGCGACGACCGGGGCGGAGTTGCTGGATTGGCAGGCGGATGCGGTGCGCGCGCATGATCTGTGCGGGCGCGGGAGTCTGATTGTGGTCGCGCCGACCTCGTCGGGGAAGACCTTCCTGGCGGAGGTGGCGGCGGCGGGTTCGTTGGCGCGGCGGCGCGGGCCGGTGGTGGCGTCGCTGTGCGATGTGCTGGCGGCGGCGGCGCGGCCGCCGCGGGTGCTCATGCTGGCGTCGCATCTGCCGCAGGCGGAGGCGTTGTCGCGCTATCTGCGCGCGCCGGTGTTGACGGTGCGGCGGCGTCCGGTGGAGCTGCGTCTCGGGGTGCTGCACGAGGGGCGGTTCCGTTTCCGCGAGCACAATTCCGCCGAAACCGGCGAGGAGGCGCTGCCCTGGGACAGCACGTTGCCGGAGGCGGAGCGTCCGTTGGCGTTGCTGGATGCGCTGGCCCATCGCGGCGAGCGCATCCTGGTGTTCTGTCCGTCGAAATCCGACTGCCACCGTCGGGCGCAGGCGCTGGCCGAGCGTCGCGCCGCGGCGCCGGTCTTGACCGAGGAGGATCGCTGGGCGATTCGCAGCGGTCCCTCGCTGGCCGGGCCGTTGGCGCATTGGCTGGAGCATGGGGTGGGCGTGCATCACGCCGACCTGACGCCGCATCAGCGGACCTTGGTGGAGCGGTTGTTTGCGCGCGGGCAGTTGGCGGCGCTCTTCTGCACCGGGACATTGGCCTGGGGGGTGAATCTGCCGGCGACGGTCGCGTTTGTCGACGCGGAGAAATACAGCGGCGGGCCCTACACCGGACATCCGGTACCGACGCCGCTGGCGCGTCTGGAGTTCGAAGGCATGGCCGGACGCGCCGGGCGTCTGGGACTCTCCGGCAACGCGGGCGCGCCGGGGCGGGGTGTGCTCTGGAGCCACAGCGAGTGCGAAGCGGAGTTGCTGTGGCAGGCCTACATCGCGCCGGAAGCGTCGGCGCCGGAACCGGCGCCGATGGCCGTCTTTCCGCCGGAGCGGCGGCTGTTGGATTGGGTGGTCTGCGGTTTGGCGCGGCGATTGGAGGATGCGGCGGCGATCGCGGCACGGTCGCCGTTTGCGGGCGCGGCGGCAGCGTCGCCCTCCCTGGAGCGGGCGTTGGCGCGGTTGGCGCGGGCGGGGTTGGTGGTGGTCGATCCGGAGGGATATCTGAGTTCGACGCCGCGCGGGGCGATTGCGGCGACGGCGGGGATTGGGCTCGAAACGGCGGCGGCGTTGACACGGGCGCTGGATGCCGCCAGCGATTTTGATCCGGCATTGTGGATCGCGTTTCTGGCGACGCGTCCCGAGGCGGCGGAGGCGCGTTTGACGCAGCCGCCGCCGCGGGAGGCGGCGTCGGTGTGGCTGTCGCGTTTCGGTGAGGATTTCCTCACCGCGCTGGGGCGGCGTTTTGCGCACGATCCCGCGGCGGTGACGGGGGCGTTTGCCACGGCGGCGGCGCAGGCGCGCGCGATACTGACGGCGCTTGTGCTCGACGATTGGATGCACGGGGTCGACACGAGGCAGATCGAGCAGCGGTACCGTCTGCCGGTGGGACGTCTGGAGCCGGTGGCGGACACGTTGTCGTGGCTCTTGGAGACGGCCGGGGCATGGGCGCAGGCGTCGCCGGCGACGGCGCGGTTTGCGCGCGAGTTCACACGCGCCGCCTTCCGGACGCGGCATGGCTTGCCGGAGAGCGCCGCGACCTTGGTCGAGGCATTGGGCGGCCTTCTCCCCCGTCAGACGTTGTTGGAGCTGCTGGGGCGCGGCTGGGATGATCCGGCGGCGCTGGCGCAGCGTGAAGCGGCCGACTTGGCGGCGCTGATCCCGTTGCCGGTGGCGGAACGGACGATCGCGCGCTGCCGCGCCTGGACGCAGAAACAGATTGCTGAGATACCCGCGACGGAGCGCGGAATGCGGGATGCGCATTCGGCGGCCGGGCGCGGCGAGTTCCATGTTCCCCATTCCGCAGACAAACGACAGGAGGAAGTCATGTCACCCATTCTGCAATTGGACGGCGCCGGGCACCGGGCGCGGATGTCGGTGCAATTGGAGGGGCGGACGCTGATGCTGCGGGCCAAGAGTTTCAAGTACCTGTTGGCGCTGGCGGCGGCGCGTTTGCTGACCCGCGACGGCTGGATCAACAAGACCGAGATCGAGCCGGGAGAGAATCAGATCAAGTACTTCTATCAGTTGCGGCGCGAGTTGAGCGCCGCCGGGCCGCGCGCCGACACGTTGATTGAAAACGACGGCCGCGGGCATTACCGGCTGACGCTGCCGCCGCAGGCGATCCGTTTTGATCTGCCGCGTCTGGCCACGCACCCCGATTGGGACATCCGCTCGCGGGCGGAGCAGTTGCTGCAGGCGGGGATGGCGAATCAGGCGGCGTGAGGACAAAGATTGCTTCGCCCCGCATAAAGCGCGGGACTCGCAATGACGGATGGGGAGTGCCAAAAAAAGATTCCAAGCCGGCATAGAGCGCCGGCTTGGAATGACGGGAATCGTAGGATCGTCGACGTGAGTTCCGAATCCCTCCGTCATTGCGAGGAGAAATTCGCCGCGGGCGGGCTTGCAATGACGGGCGAGGGAGTTACGGGAAGCGGTCGGGCTAAGAGCCGAGTTCCTTCTCCAGCCGTTTGATTTCCTCCTGCACCGCCTCGGTGTGCTCGGAGGGCGGCGAGAGGGCCAGGAACCTCTTCCAGGCCTCGAGCGCCTCGCGGTGATTCTTCAAGTCGAAGCTCTGCATGACGCCGAGATTGAACCAGGCCTGTGAGAGCGTCGAGTCGATGGCGACCACGTGACGCAGAACGACCACGGCGGTGTCGGAGCGCCCGACGGCGCGCAGCATGGTGGCCATGTCGGTCAGGACATGCAGATCATCGGGGCGCAGTTCCAGGGCGCGGCGGTAGTGGGTGATCGCGTCCTCGGGCATGTTGGCGTCGAAGTACATGTTCCCCAGCGCCGCCCAAGCGTCGAAGTTGGTGGAATCTTTCTTCAGGATTTCCTGGATGTGCTCAATCTGGTGCAGGAGCTGCTCGCGCGCGGCGGCGGTGTCGACCATGCCATCGGGCATGCGGCTGTTGGCGTCCTGAGTGGCGGCAACCTGCTCGGTCTTGGGCGGCTCCATGTTGGTCTTGATGATGTAGATGGCGACCACCGCGGCAAAGGCCAGCGCCGCAATCAGGATATAGCGATTCGACGACGAATGGGACTCATTGGCCTCTGGTGTCGGCTGTTCAGTTTTCGCGCTCATGGCACCCCGCTCCGGACGTGTCAGCGTCCATCTCCGCAATCCTACCGGATAATAAGTCTCTGGTCAACGGTTCGGTGACAAATCCATACCCTGTCGGCCCTTAAGACTTTTGCGGCGGCGGCCGATAACAACCACGAGGGCAGAAAACCGGGCCGTTTGCTCCCAAAAACGGCCGTCACACCATCCGGAGACCGTACGATGGCCAATCCGACCGATACCGAGGCGATGAACACGCAGACCGGCGTCAAGGCGGGGGATGAGACGCACATGCGCGACCTGCCGCGTCCGGGCAAGAACAAACCGGCGGGCAAGGGGGCGACCGCAGCGATCGAGCCGGTCGACCTGGAGACGCCCAAGACGGGGCCCTCCACACGCCGGCCCCTGAGCGACGGCGTCATGCCGCCCACCGGAATTGCGCACCTGTCGGGACTGACCCTGCGGTTTCCCTTTAACACGAAGATCGTGCCCGGCGAGGTCGTGGTGGTCGGGCATAAACCATTCGAAGTGCGTAAGGAGCGTGTCCTCACGCCGATGTGGATCGTAAAGGGGGTGGGGCTCTTGGTCTTGTCGGTGCTGGCGATAGTTGGGATCTCGTCGATGGTCAGCAGCCCCACGGGCGGCTCGGTGACTGGCGTGGTGGTGGATCGTTTGACCGGACGGGTGATCTCGAACGCGACAGTGACCCTGGACGGCGGCCAGACCGTGACCACGAATGCTGCCGGGCTGTTCACGGTCAACGGGCTCCAATCGGGAATGTTCAAACTGACGGCGATCGCGCCGGGCTATGAGCCGCAGGCGGGTTCGGTGGTGCGCACCGGCAGCAATGACGCGCAACTGGCGTTCGCGCTGATGCCGCTGGCGCTGGCCGGATCGTCGGTTCAAAGCGGAATGGCGGCCGCGCCCGCCACCGAGGCGGAGGTCGAGAACCCCGACGCCGATGCGGGGGCGATGGCCTACGGCAACATCAGTTTGGAGACGGATTTCAACGATTACCTGGTCTTTGTCGACGGCGTGCTCTACGGCAAAGACGCCAAGAAGATCAAGCGCATGCCCGCCGGGGAGCACCGGGTGGTGATCCAGTTGGACGGGTTTGAGGATTTCTCGAAGAATGTGGCGGTCAAGGCGCGCAATACACACACGCTGCAGGTGGCCAAAAGCGATCTGGTGCCGCGGGTCGACCCAATCAAACGCGCCAAAGCGCATTTCGCCGAGGCCAAGGAGATGCTGGACCGCGGGCTGTACGCGTCGGCGATCGAGAAGTACAGTCTCGGCTTGAAGGATGATCCGGAGAACGCGTCGGCCTATCAGTACCGCGGCTGGTGCCAGTTCAAGGCGGGCAACGCCGACGGGGCGCGCGCCGACCTCCTGAAGGCGGCCAACATGCACGCCGACGCCAACCGGTTCCTCGACGCGGTTGCCTGCGCCGGGCACTTGATCGAGATGGCGCCGGAGGATCCGGACGGCTATCTGCGCCGGGCGCGTTATTTCACGCAGATGCGCGAACACGGCAAGGCGATCAAGGACTGCGAAATCGCGGTCAAGCTGGATAAGAAGGCGGAAAAGACCCGCCTGGCGCTGGCGGAGGCCTGTTTTGTCGCCGGCGATTACAAACGCGCGGCCAAGGAGTACGACGCGGCGCGCAAGCTGTCCGACCAGCCGGCGGATGCGTATGTGCAGATGCTGATCTCACTGGCGCGCGGCGGCGAGGACGACCAGGTGCGCAAGAAATACAAGGGATTCACCGAAGTGGCCACTCCGGAGATGCAGAAGAAACTACGCGACAATCCGGATTGGTTGCGGGTGTTGCAGATTGTTGATCCGACGAAGCGGTCGGAAGGGTGATCGAGCGTTCGATCAATCATGTCAGCCGGGCCCGGAGTTGTTCCGGGCCCGGTTTGTTTTGGGGTGATGGATGAAGAGCAGGCTCGGCGGAAGCCTCGCCCTCCCCTAGCTTGCTTGTCGATTCGGGGAAACGGTCAGAAGGGTATGCCGGCGTTCGATCAGTAAAGAGCAGGCTCGGCGGAAGCCTCGCCCTCCCCTATCTTGCGGTTGTGAATCTGGGAAATGACAAGTGGGAGATTGTGGTTGTCGGCGCGGGAGCGGCCGGGTTGGCGGCGGCCATCTGCGCCGCCGAGGCGGGCGCGGGGCGGCGATTGCTGATCATTGAGGGGGCAAAGAAGCCGGGCGCGAAGATTCTGGTGTCGGGCGGGGGACGTTGCAATGTCACCAACGAGCAGGTCACGCCGGAGGACTACTGGGGTGGATCGCGCGCGATCGTCCGCAATGTGCTGGCGCAGTTCGATGACCAGAGGACGCGCCGGTGGTTTGCCTCGCTGGGAGTCGAACTGAAGCGGGAGCCGCAGGGGAAGTACTTTCCGGTGTCCGACCGGGCGCAGACGGTGCTCGATGCGCTGCTGCGGCGTGTCGGGCAGTTGGGAATCACGCTCTGGACGGGGACACGGGTGCGGGAGATTGTGCCGGAGGACGGGCGTCTTGCGCTGGGTCTTTCCGACGGGCAGCGTATCGCGGCGCAGCGGGTGGTGGTGGCCTGCGGCGGACTTGCGTTGCCGAAATCGGGCAGCGACGGCGCCGGTCTGGAGATGATGCGCGCGCTGGGGCACACGATCGTGCCGACGACGCCGGCGCTGACGCCCCTGGTGTTGCGTCGCGGGCCGGCCCTGGGCGGACGCTTCGCCGAATTTTCCGGCATCGCCATCGACGCGACGCTGAGACTGTGCCGTCGCGGACATGCCAAGCCGTTGTCCGTGCAATCCGGCGCGCTGTTGTTCACGCATTTCGGGTTGTCCGGACCGGCGGCGATGAACATGTCGCGCCATTGGCTGCGTGAGCGGCTGGAGCATCCGCAGGTTGCGCTGGATGCATTCATTGGATCGTCTCAATTCGACTCAACCGAGCAAGCCGATGCGTGGCTCTTGGAGCAGTCGCATCTGTTCCCGACACGCCATCTGGCATCGGCGCTGACCGCGGTGTACACGGAGCGGTTGGCGGCGGCGATCGCCGGCGATGCCAATCCCCCCTTGTCGCAACTGGCCGCGCGCGACCGTCGCAAGACGGCGCATCTGCTGACTGCGCTTCCGGTGGAGATCGCCGGCGCGCGCGATTACAGCCACGCCGAGGCGACCGCGGGAGGTGTGGCGCTCAACGAGATCGATTACCGCACGATGCAATCGCGCAAGGTCCCCGGGCTCTTCCTCTGCGGCGAAATCCTCGATGTCGATGGCCGTATCGGCGGATTCAATTTCCAATGGGCGTGGTCGAGCGGGTATGTCGCAGGACGCGGGGCCGCGCGGGCCTGAGCGACGGCGTTTCTCTTGCAGGCAGGAAAGCAAGCGGGGCGGGTCGCAAGACCCGCCCCGTTTTACGTCAGGCATGTCATCAGGCGCTACTGTGTCGACTCCGGCACACGCAACGTTTCCGAGGAAATGGCGCGCACATAGGCGAATCGCTGATCATCGCCGGCCTGGAGGATGATGACCTTCTTCGACGGGTTGCGGTTGGCGCCGATGGTTATGTAGCCGGTGACGCCCTCATGCCGGGCATCGGCCAGCGCGGCCTTGATGCCGGCCGGATCCAGCGAGGCGGCGCGCATGGCGGCGCCCATCACCAGCCCGCCGGCGTCGAAGCCGAGGGCGGAGGAGGTGTTGGGACGGCGTCCGAATTTCTCGCGGAAGGCCTCAACAAACCCGCGCACCTTGGCGCGGCGAACATCGGGAGAAAAGTGCGAGGCGATGAAGATCCGCGAGCGATCGGTAATTGCATCGCCGGCGGCGGTGAACAGGCCATCGGATTCCCAGCCGTCGCCGCCGAGGAAGGTGAGGTTCTCGCCCAGCCGCTTGGCGCAGGCGATCACGCTGCCCGCCTCGGGATAAAAGCCGGACACCAGGACAGCGTCGGCATGCAGCGACGACGCCTGCTTGAGCAACTCATCGAAGGTGGTGGTGCCCTGACGGTACCCCGACTGGTAGACAATTTCGCCGCCCAGTTCGATGAAGCGGTCGCGGAAGTAGCGGGTGAACGAGACGGTGTAATCGTGTTTGTCTTCGGTCAGCACGGCAACGCGGCGCAGGCCGAGATCGGTGTAGGCATACGCTGCCAGACCGCGGGCCATGTCGGGATCGACGAAGCAGACACGGTAGATCCATTCGCCGATGGCAGTGATGTCGGGCTCGGTGGCTTCGGGGACAATCAGCGGCACGCCGACATTCTGCGCCGCCACCGCGGCGGCCTTGGTGACCATCGAGGTGTTGGAGCCGATGATGGCAATGGGCGAGAACTGGCGGACCAGTGTGCGCACCCCCTCGGCGGCGAGGATCGGGTCGGACTTGTCATCGAAGACCTGCAGAGTGACCGGGCGGTTGTGAATCCCACCCTCGGCGTTGGCTTCCTCCAGGGCGATGTCCAACCCGGCCAGGCATTCCTGGCCGAAGGCGGCGTCGCGTCCGGTGAGTGAAATGACCGCGCCGATGACAATCGGTTCGGTGGATTGGGCCAGGGCCGCGGGAGCGGCGCCCAGCACCAGCAATGCGAAAGACGCCAGGCACCAGGACATCCATTGTGGGCGGCGTTTCATCGTCGACCTCCTTATCTGACCTCACTAAAAAAGATCGACGCGAAGCCGGGCTTTTGCAAGCGGGATTGTCCGGGAGGATGTCACGAAATCGGACCCCGTCCGGTCCATTGCCGAGCGCGCCGCTGCCTGTGGCCGGGAGCCCGGGCTTAGAACCAGTCGTCGATATAGCAGACACGCGCAGGGAAGGCGCGCGCCAGTGTCTCGATCGCCGCGCGCGGACCGGAGAGACGGCCCAGGCGTTCGAGCGCGGCGGCGTCACGATGGCCGGAATAGAGCACGGCCAGCGAGGCGATGTCGATGCGGGCCCTGCCGGCGCCGGCGGTGGTCCGTGTCACCTTCGCCTCTCCCCCGCGCCAGTGAATGCGCCAGAGGCCATCGTTCCAGGGGCTGGTGTCATCGCCTTTGACCTGCAGGATGATGTCCGCGTCGAAGTCGGCGGTGAACGGACGGCGTTCAATGGCGGCCTTCAGGTCGACCAGTTTGAGCATCATCTTGGGTTTGAGCGCCACGGTGATGCGTTGATCCACCAGCCGGTCATGGAGCGGAACATCGGTGGGCAGATACCATTCGATCTTGCCGTGCTGGTCGCGATGGGCGCGCACGAATTGCAGGATGGCATCGAAGGAGCCCTGGTCGGTCCAGACCGCCTGCATGATGGTGAGCCGCGTCTCGCGGCGCAGATCGGACGAAATCGCGGGGTTGGGCTTATCGAGGTGTGTGATGATGTATCCGACCGGCTCCTGCCCGCGCAGAATCAGGTAGTGAAAGCGCGGGCCGAAGGGCGAGTTCATATAGCGGATCTTCCAGTACCGTTCGCCGCGGTTGACGGTCCCGAAATAGCGGGCGCTGTACTGGCGGTGCAGGCGGTCGAAGGTCTTCCATTCCTTGTTGCCGTCGACGGGTGCAACCCGATAGCCGCGCGGTTCCAGTTCGGCAATGGCGCCGGGCTGGAGCTGGCAGTCGTGGTAGTAGAACACATCGCCATAACCCATGCGCGCATAGAAGACCGGCTTGAAGGGCATGAGCACCGCCAATGGGATGCCCTCCTTCTTCATCCGCTGGTGGGAGACGGTCATCAGTTCTTTGGCCAAACCGAGGTTGCGCACCTCGGGGCGTGTGGCCACCACCGAGATGCCGGCCATGGGCAGGTGCGCGCCGATGACATTCATCTCAAAGGGAATGCCCCACATCGCCGCCACCAAGCGCGGCCCATCGAAGGCGCCCATAGTGCAGTCGAGGTGCGGGCCGATGAAGTTGGCGTAGTAGGGCGTGTACTCCGACGAGAAGGAGAAGCAGTAGATGCAGAGCTCCATGTACTGCTCAAGCTCCGCTTTGGTGCGCAACGGCCGGATGGTGATCATGGTGTCCCTCGCTGGGTTGGTGCGGGAAGAAAGGGGGGTTAGGCGGCTATCCACAATCAAAATCCCCTCTCCCCTTTCAGGGGAGAGGGGATTGGGTGATTACCTATCGCACCGGCCAAACCGGCGGCAGCGTTGCTACCAGGGCGCGGGGAATGCTGTGCCGATGCCCGGACCGAGGACGATAGCGTTTTCCAGGAGACGGCGGGTGCCGTGGAAGTAGGCGCGGAAGAACGGTTCATCGGCAAAGAGGATGAGTTGGCCTTTGCCCATCGATTCGCGCGTGCAGTAGGCGGTGTTGGCCCAGCGCTCGCGGGCTTCGGGCCAGAGGAGGCCGGAGAGGCGCATCTTGTCGGGGCCGGCGATACGGGCGGCGATTTGCACCGGGTCTTTTGCCAGGAGGGCGTTGCGTGAATAGATCATCGCGCTGGCGCGTCCGCCGGTTCCAAAGCAGAGCCAGTGTTCGGTATTGAGGTTCAGCCGCATGATGACACCCTGCGGGCCGAAGGTGCGCGCCTTCTCGTTGCGTTTGGCCAGCTCCTCGGGCGAGGGTTTTTCGGCCGGTTTGGGGGCGGAGGCAGTCGGCGTGACGCCGCGCCAGACCGCGTTGGTATCGACCGTGGCGGTCGCCGCGGCGCGTTCCTCAAGGAACGCCAGATTGTAGTCGCCGAGTTTGTCGAGAACCTGACTGTACTCGCGCGCCTGCGAGAAGCCGGCGGCGGAATCAGCAAGGAAATACGCCGGCTCGTTGACCGCGATCAGCGTGCCGCCCGCCTGCACCCACTTCTTCAGCGCCGCCACTCCCTGCTCGCCGAGGGCCTCCTTCGGATTGCCCCAGGTGTTGGGAATGATGAGCACGTTGTAGGCCGACAGGTCATACCAGTCCAGTGAATTGATGTCGAGGAGCGAATGGATGACACCCAGTCGCTGATCGATTTCATACCAGAGCCAGCCGGCGCTGGTGAAATCGACATTCGGTCCCCAGAAGAGGCCGACACGCGGCGCGCGCAGCAGTTCCCAGAGATCGGAGCCGAGGTCGATGCCGGAGGAGGAGTAATTGCTCGAGGTGCCGAGGATCGTCACGCCGGTGGCGCAGGCGATCGGTTCGAGTTTGGCGATCAAATCGGGGCCATTCTCGCCGCGACGCGCGATGAGCGTGCCGGCCTCATAGGGGACATTCTGATGCACGAACGGTTTGGTCGCCACGCGCACACTCAGGCCGGCGTCGAGCATCTTCACCAACGCCGGCATGGCGCGGTCATCGCCCGCGGCAACGAGGAAGCCGTAGGTCGCATCGGGGTTGAGCAGTTTTCCTTCCGACGGAGTCGGCGCTTCGGCGTTGTCGGCGGCGACGCCGGGGCGCGACTCGGCGTAGGCAATGTCGAGATCATAGGCCTGCGCCAAAGACCAGCCGGAGACTTCATACATCCGGGTGCCCTCTCCCTTTTCAAGCGAGCGGCGTTCCTCCTCGAGAAAGGACTTTTTCAGGTGCGGGTCGAACTCCAGAAGCGCCTGCGCCAGGAGCGCGCGCGGCTGATTCATCGGGATGATGTAAGTCCCGGCGGGATAGGTGCGGCTGGCGCGTTCGCCCTGCGCGGTGATCACCGCGGCCTGGAAGGAGGCGGCGGCTTTCTCGACACGCAGCCCATGGCCCTGGATGGTGGTAAGGAATTCGGCCTCGCGTCCGGGGTTGTTGCCGGTGGCGAAGAGGTAGGCGCCGCGCAGACCGTCGCGGGCGCGGCCCAGGGCGCCATCGCGGTGGAAGTTGGCGTAGTCGGTCAGCAACGCGCGGCGATTCTTCGCGGTGGTGGCGAGATTGGCGAAGGAACTGACCGCCTGTTGCGCCACGGCGCGCGGGTAGTCATGCACCGAGCCATCGGGGCGTTTGACCGATGATCCTTCGGCGCCGGCCTGCTCATAGAGGATGCCCAGCGCGCCGGTGAAGAGGCACCAGGCGGAGCCATAGCCGGGATACCATTCCTCGTGCCAGTCGCCGGTGTAATAACTCCAGCCGCGCCTGTCGAACTCGGCGCCCTGGTCGGCGGCGAAGACATCCCACCAATGCAGCAGTTCGGCGGTGATGTTGGGATTGATCGGTTCGCGTCCCGGCGAGAAGAGATAGGTGGAGTAGGAGCCCATTTCGTGGGCGTCGACCACCACCTGTGGGTTTTACTGGTTGAGGACATCAACGCGCGCTTTGGTCTCCGGATGGACCAGCGGCAGCCAGTCGCGGTTGAGATCGAAGAGGTAGTGATTGCCGCGTCCCCACGGCCAGAAGCCGCCGTGCTGCAGATCGCCGGCGCGTGTGGAGGGGACACGTCCATTCCAGGCGAAAATCTGCGCGAGGAAGCGTTCGCGGCCATCGGGATTCTGACTGGGATCGATCAGGACCAGCACGCTGTCGAGGATCATCTTGGTTTCGGCGTCCTGCGCGGCCAGCAGGTGGTAGGCGACCCAGAGGCAGGCATCAACGCCGGAGATTCCATCGCCGTGGATGGAGTAACCCAGCCAGACGGCCGCCGGCGTCGCGGCGAGGATGGCCTCGCGGTTGGACACGGCGCCATCGGACGATTGATTGGCCAGCGCGGCCAGATCGGCGCGAATCTTCTCGCGGTTGTCGAAGTTCTTCTGCGAACCGATGATCATGCAGTAAAGCGGCCGTCCCTCGTGCGTCTGCCCGGTCTCGAACAACTCGGCGCGCGACGAGAACTCATCGAGCGTCCGCAGGTAGCGGATGACTTCCTCGTAGCGGGCCGGACGCGACCCGAGCGGATAGCCGAGCACCGACTGCGGGGTCGGGACGGCGGGATCGTAGGCGATCTGGGCGAAGTGATCGGCGACGTTGCCGTTGTTCAAAAGCGGCGGGGCCGCGAAGGCAGTGGCGGTGACGGCGACAACGGCGAGAACGGCAACGAGAAAACGCACGGCGATGTTCATCTGGCTCTCCTCAACATGGTCCGCGTATCAGCGTGGGGCGCAATATCAGCGGTGGCCGGAGACGATTCAATCAATTGTTGACGCCGAAACGTCCGGGGCCGAACAACAACGGGCGGCTCCGGTGAGGAGCCGCCCGTTGGCAGAGCGCGTTTGTGTCTTCTACTCCTCGGCCAAGACAAAGGCCACATCGCCGAGATTGAGCGACTTGATGCCTTCCTCGATTTTGGCGCGATCGCCGACGATCACGATCAGGAGCGCGTCGGGATTGATGTGGTTGGTCGCGGCGCGGTTGGCGGCGGCCAGATCGACGGCGTTGACGCGCGCGGCGAAGGTTTGCCACTCATCGAGGGGCAGGTCATAGGAGAACATCGTGCTCATGCCGCCGGCCACGGCGCCGATCGATTCGAAGCCGCTGGGGAACGACTTGATCAGGTCGTTTTTGGCGTCCTCGAGTTCCTCGGCGGAGACGGGGCGGGTGGAGATGATGTCGCGCAGTTCCTTGACGAATTCAAAGACGGCTTCCTTGGTGTTGGGGGTCTGGACCTGGGCGGTGACCAGGAAGGGGCCTGTGCCGCGGCGCGCCGCGAAATTGCCGAAGGCGCCGTAGGTGTAGCCCTTGTCCTCGCGCAGGTTCATGTTGATGCGGCTGGTGAACTGCGAGCCGAGCACGTTCATCATGACGCGGATCGGCATGTAGTCGGGATCGGAGCGCTTGATGCCGGCGTGGCCGACCATGATCGCGCTCTGCGGCGCGCCGGGCTTGTCGACGATCACGACCTGGGTCTTGGTGACCGGCGCCGGGTCGGGGATGTTGACCACCGGGGCGGGCGCGGTCGAGGCCCAGCCCTTGAAGGCCTTCTCGAGGGCGGCTTTGGCCTCGGCCATGGTGATGTTGCCGGCCACCGCGATGGCGGCATTAGACGGCACATAGTTGGCCTGATGGAACGCGACCAGGTCGTCGCGCGTGATGGCGTTGATTGAGGCCTTGGTGCCGGATCCGGTGAAGGGGCGGCCATAGGGATGATCGGCGCCGTAGAGCGTCCTGAGAAAGGTCTTCTGCACCACGGTGTTCGGCTGCTTGCTTTCCTGCGCGATACGTCCCATGTACATCTTCTTCTGCCGGTCGAGCTCTTCCTGCGGGAAGGTGGGATTCATCAGGATGTCGGCCAAGAGCGCATAGCCGCGATCGAGGTACTTTTTCAGCACGTTGAGCGACACGCTCATGTTATCGAACGAGGAGCCGGTGCCGAGGTTGGCGCCGATGCTTTTGGCTTCCTCGGAAATCTGCAGAGCGGTGCGGGTCTTGGTGCCCTCGTCCATCATGTCGGAGGTCATCGAGCCGACGGCGGCCTTGCCGGCCGGTTCGAGCGCCCAGCCGCCCTTGAAGACGATGTTGGTCTGGACCAGCGGGAGTTTGTCGTCCTGCACCAGCCAGACTTCGACGCCGTTGGAGAGTTTGTCCTTCTGGATCGCCGGCGGAGTGAACGACGGATCGGCCGCCGCGGTCGGCTTGATGGAGCGGTCGAGCTTGTCCTCGGCAGCGACATAGGTGCCCTGCGGGAGGACATGGAAGATCACGCGGCGGTCGAGGTCGATCCAGCGCTTGGCTGCGGCGTTGACGCCGGCGACGGTGGCATTCTGATACCGATCGAGATCCCACTCGAACTTGTCGGGATCGCCGAGGAAGACGTTGTACTCATTCAGCTTGTCGGCGCGGCGTCCGAGATCTTCGAGCGAGCGGACAAAGCCGGCCTCCAACTGCGCCTGAGTGTTGGCCAGTTCGGTGGCGGTGATGCCTTCCGCCAGAATCTTTTTCAGTTCGGCGTCGAGCGCGGCTTCCAGTTCGGCGAGCGTGTGCCCCTCGCGCGCAGTGGCCTGAATGATGAAGTTGCCGCACAGCTCCGAGGAGGACTGGAAGGCGGCGACATCCTGCGCGATCTGCTTGTCATAGACCAGCGACTTGTAGAGGCGCGAGGTCTTGCCGTTGGTGAGCGCATTGGCGAGAATGTCGAGTTCGGCGTCGCCGGGGGTGTAATATCCGGGGCTGGGGAACGCATAGTAGACGCGCGCCAACGAAACGGCATCTTCCATCTGTCCGCGACGGATGCCATCGAGTTCGGGAATCCACGCTTCCTTGCGCATGATCGGCTGCCCGGCCGGAATGGCGGCAAAGTACTTTTCGATCAGCGCCTTGGCCTCCGCCGGATCGAAGTCCCCGGTCACGCACAGCGAGGCGTTGTTGGGCGCATAGTAAAGCTTGAAGAAGTTCTGCACATCCTCCAGCGAGGCGGCCGAGAGGTCTTCCATGTAGCCGATGACCGGCCAGTTGTAAGGATGCTCTTCGGGATACATGAGCCAGCCGAGGTTTTCCCAGACACGGCCATAGGGCTGGTTGTCGACACCCTCACGGCGCTCGTTTTTGACCACATCGCGCTGGTTGTCGAGACGCTCCTGGGTCATGGCCGGCAGGAGGTAGCCCATGCGGTCGGCTTCGAGCCAGAGGGCGAGCTCGAGGTAGTTGCTCGGCACGGTCTCGTAGTAGTTGGTGCGATCCTCGGAGGTGGAGCCGTTGACCTCGCCACCAACTTTCTCCAGCGGGGCGAAATAGTCGGTGTCGTGGTGCTTGGAGCCCTGGAACATCATGTGCTCGAAGAGGTGGGCAAAGCCGGTGCGTCCCTTCTCTTCGTTCTTGGAGCCGACATGGTACCAGATGTTGACGGTGACGGTCGGGATGGTCTTGTCGACATGCAGGATGACATCGAGACCGTTGGGGAGTTCATACTTCTCGTGGTTGATCGGCGGCAGGTCGGCCGAGAGGGCCGGTGTCGCGAAGGCGATCAGCAGGGCCAAGGCGAGCGCCCAACGAGCGGACTTCATGCGGACTCCTTTTGGTGATTGGTTATTGATCATGGACGAAATGTCATTCGATGCGCAAAACAGAGCGGAAGGATAGCCAAAAGCGGTCTGCTTTCGCCAGAGGCAGATTGAAGCGATCGGCGAGGCGAAGGGCCCTATCCTATTGAATGTCAGCGACTATGGACTGACTAGCCATGTAATGGTTTATCGGGGCGCGTCAGGGGCGCCTGCGGATTAGACGGGGCGGAGCGCGAAAGGTTGCGAAAACTTGGCGGCAGCCAAGTCAGGTAGATGTGCGCGGGAGGGCGATCCGCCGCGGCGGAGAGCCCTCCCAGGACGCGCTTGCTCCCCATGTCACTCCGATCGGAATCTGCTTTCGAATGCAGCCACCCGCGAAAAGCAGATCCTTCGCCTCGCTCAGGATGACATTATGGAAGCGTCATCCGATGTGCGGCGCTCTTGACGGCGCGTTGCCATCCAGCCATGGCGGTACGTGCGCACGGGCCGGCACAACTGCCGGCCCGTGTCGCGGGAATTATCGTGCGGTCACCAGGAAGGTGAAATCGGTGTCGGCGGCGGCGTAGTTGCCATCGGTGACATAGACGCTGAACGAGTTGATGCCAACCTGCTGGGCATAGATCAGCCGGGCGAACGAGGGATCGGTCGGCGCGCGGTCGACCAGCGCCGTGACCACCGGAATAAGTGTCGTGGAGACGCTCGCGGAGGCGTCGAGGGTGATGGTGTAGTACCCGGTGGAATTGCGTACAACGGACACGACGCCGAACTCATTGGTGCCGATGGCGCCGCTGCTGCCGGCGACTTTGGCCCAGGCGATGATGCCGTTGTCGCGGTAGTGATCACCCGGCACAATCGCCTTGGCGTCGCCGGCGGCGCGCGCCAGCCGCAGTCCATTGGCGGCAGAAATCGCGAATTGACTGGCGGCGGTCGAGGCGAACGCGCCCGCCGAGTTGTCATTCCAGACGAAGGAGTGATCGTGGTCGGCGGAGGCGTTTTCGCCCGCCGCCATGGAGTGGCTACCGACGGCGCGATTGCCATATCCGCCGGGCACGACGGCGTAGTCGCCGAGCGCGCCGTTGCGGGCGCCGCCGACGACGGCGGAGCCGGTGCCGTGCGTGTAATTGGAGTCGGCATCGCCGAAGAATCCACCGCCGCCGATGAAGGAGAAACCGCCACGGGCGCGTCCATAACTGCCGCCGGCAATGGTTGACACGGAACCTTCGGCGAGATTGAAGTAGCCGCCGCCGACAACGGCGTTTCCTCCACTGGCCGAATCGTAGAATCCGCCGGCGACGACACTGTAGAAGTTGGAGGCAACATTATTGGCGCCGCCGCCGACGAAGGCGTTGGGTGCCAGCGCCTGATTGCTGCTGCCGCCGACCACCGCAGAGAGGTTACCGCGGGCGATGTTGTGAACGCCGCCGCCGACAAACGTGAGCGTCGAGTCGGCATCGTTGTTCTCGCCGCCGACCACCACGGCGCCGTAGTGCGTGGCAATGTTCTGGGAGCCGCCGCCGATGACCGCGTACAGTCCCGACGCCTCGTTGAGGGTGCCGGCGCCAATGAAGGCGGCGTTGCCGGTGGCTTCGCTGGCGCTTCCGGCGACGACGGCGGCGGAGTTGCCGGCACGGTTGCTGCCGCCGGCGCCGATGAAGGATTGAGAGCCGTAGGCGGAATTGAGTTGTCCGGCGACGACGGCGGAGCGCGCTCCGAGCGCGGAATCGCTCTGCCCGGCGCCCACGAACGAGCGTGACCCGGAAGCGACATTGGTCGCGCCGCCGGCCACGACGGCATCGAAGCCAGCGGTCTTGTTGCCGATGCCGCCGCCGATGAACGATCCGCCGCCGCCGGCGAGGTTGGCGGTGCCGCCGACGACGCTGCTGGCATCGGCGCTGGTGTTGTTGTCGGCGCCGCCGCCGATAAAGGAGCGATAGCCAAGGGCGGAATCGGCGTAGCCGCCGACGACAACCGCGTCGGTGTTGAGCGCGGCGTTGGCGTAGCCGCCGGCCACGACGGACGAGAGACCATCGGCGCGGTTGTAAGCGCCGCCGCCCACCACAGCGTTCTCACCGCCGGCGTTGTGGCCGATGCCGCCGCTGACGGTGGCGTAGTGCCCGGACGCCGCATTGCCTTCTCCAGCTACGAAGGCATGGTTGCCAGTGTTCGTGTGGCCGGGGCCGATGGACACTTTGCTGGTGATGGTTCCGCCCGATGCGCCATCGACGGTGGCGACACGATGCGCATAGGGCCCTGTTACCAGGCGCACCCGCGGCAGGGTCGTGCCATCGACGGTGATTTCCAGCCAGCGAACCGTGTCGCTGAAGACGGCATCGGTCAGCGGTGCCACCGCGCCGACCAGTCCGATCCAGAGACCGGCGGCGTCGCTGGTCAGCGACTGATTCTCCCCTGCCCCATTGGGCCAGATTTCATTGCCGAGCGTGGGGGAATCGAAAATCTTGAAGGTGAAATTCTTCGATCCGGCGGGCAGCGGGTTGCCGGACAGATCGGTCAGTTTGCCCTGCACGGTGATGCTGGTCGGGGCGGCGGCGTGCGCCAGTGACGGCAACAGCAAGAGCACGATGAGTGACAATCGGATGGTGAATCGCATCGGGACCTCCTGTCAATCCGCCCAGATACGGGCGAGCAAAAACTCCGATTTCATCAATCGCCATTCCGTGCGCGGAGCCGCGCGAGCTCGCCTTCCAGCATTTCGATGCGGCGGATGAGCTCCTGAATGGCGGCCAGCGCGACGCCATCGGCGTCGACCTGGGTGATGTGGCGATCGTCTTCGCCGATGCCGAAGGCGCGTCGGAAGTCCTGCGCCATGGGCCCGAGGTGACGGACGCTGTCATCCTGGGCGATGTAATTCCACTCGGCGATGCGCAGGGCGGCGAGTTGGCGGAGGATTTCGGCGCCGTCGACGTCGCGAATGTTCTCCTTGACGGCGCTGTCGCAGATCCCCGCCCACGATCCGCCGCCGGCGGCCAGAGTCACGCCCTGTGTGGGGACGCCGCCGGCGCTGATGGCGGTCACGAAGCGCGCGCCGCCGAGGCAGCGCGCCGAGAAACTGTTATTGGCCAGCGAGGCGAAGTCGAAGGGGTTGTTGTCGGACCAGACGTAGGCGCCGCTGTGATTGGCCTTGGCCTGACGTCCCGCGGCGAAGGCGAACTGGCCCGCGGCGGCGTTCGAGCCGCCGCCGGGGATGCAGGCCCAGTCGCCGGTGGCGCGGTTGAAGTCCCCCCCGCCGACGAACGAGAGGTTTCCGGCGGCGTGGTTGGTGTGGCCGCCACAGACCGCCGCCTGATTGCCGGAGGCGGAATCATGGAATCCGCCGCCGACAACCGCGTCGAAACCATCGACATAGTTTTCCCAGCCGCCGCCGATGAAGGAACCGCCCGAGTTGGTGAAGTTGATCATGTTGCGTGTGCCGCCGACGATGGAGGCTACATCGGAGCCGACGTAATTGCCGTTGCCGCCGGCGATGACGGAGTGCTGGCCGCTCACCTGGCCGCCCTCGCCGCCGCCGATGAAGGAGCGCGCGTAGAGGATGAGGTTGTTGTTGCCGCCCCCGATGAACGAGTACGTTCCCTCCGCTTCGTTGAGGTATCCGGAGGCGACGCCGCTGCCATATCCCCAGGCGCCGTTTTTCAGGCCGCCGCAGGTGACGGCGTAGTCAGCCATGGCGAGGTTGAGGTTTCCGCCGCCGATGGCCGAGTATGCCCCCTGCGCGCGGTTGGAGTCGGCGCTGGTATTGCCGCCGCCGGCGATGACGGAGTAATCACCGAGGGCCTGATTGCTCTGGCCGCCGCCGATGACGGCATGTGAGCCGGTGGCCTCATTGTATTCCCCGCCTCCCACAAAGGAGTTGTTGTTGTCGGCGCGATTGCTGGCGCCGCCGACAATCGAGCACATCCAGCCGATGGCGTGGTTGTCGTACCCGCCCGCCACGACGCCGTACTGTCCGCCGGCCACGTTGATGGCGCCGCTGAGGATGGCGGCGTGATAGCCGCTGGCGAGATTGGAGCGTCCGACGCCGATCAGACTGTGGAATCCGGAGGCAGTGTTGCCGGTGCCGCCACCGATGACGGCGTGGGAGCCGGAGGCGACATTCGAATCGGCATCGGTGAAGCCGCCGCCGCCGGCAATGACGGAGTATTCGCCGCGGGCGCGATTGCGCGCGCCGCCACCGACGACCGCGCCTTCGCCGATCGCATGGTTCATGTGCCCGCCGGCCACCACGCCCCAGTTGCCGGCGCTGTTAGAATCCATATCGAAGATCCCGCCGCCGCCGCCGATCACGGCAAAGTTGCCCCAGGCGTGGCCGTACCAGCCGCCGTCAACAGTGGAACCGAATCCTTCGGCGTGATTCTGCGCGCCGCCGCCGACACTGCCGCGGTCGCCGGAGGCGGTGTTGGTTTCACCGCCGGCAATGGTCGAGTAATTGCCCGTTCCGACGTTGTAGGAGCCGGCGACGAAGGCGTGGGTGCCCGTGTTGATGTGACCCGGACCGATGGAGACCTTGCTGGTGATCGTGCCGCCCGATGCGCCATCGACGGTGGCGACACGATGCGCATAGGGCCCTGTTACCAGGCGCACCCGCGGCAGGGTCGTGCCATCGACGGTGATTTCCAGCCAGCGAACCGTGTCGCTGAAGACGGCATCGGTCAGCGGTGCCACCGCGCCGACCAGTCCGATCCAGAGACCGGCGGCGTCGCTGGTCAGCGACTGATTCTCCCCTGCCCCATTGGGCCAGATTTCATTGCCGAGCGTGGGGGAATCGAAAATCTTGAAGGTGAAATTCTTCGATCCGGCGGGCAGCGGGTTGCCGGACAGATCGGTCAGTTTGCCCTGCACGGTGATGCTGGCCGGGACGGCGGCGTGAAGGGGCGTCGTGGCCAGCAGCAAGGCGAGCAGTCCGAGCGTGAGTTGTCGCATAAGAGCGCTCCTTAAGGCGTGATCCGTTCCAGTTTGCGATTGAGCAAATCGATCTGGCGCTGCTGTTCCTTGATGGCCTCGATCAGCACGGCAACCAGACGACCATAGTCCAGCGCGGCGGCATCGACACCATTGGCTTCGTATTGCACGACTTCCGGGATGACGGCGCCGACTTCCTCGGCGATCAGCCCGATGGCGTGGCGGTTGTCGGCGGCGTTGTCGTATTCAACGCCGCGGAGTTGACGGACCTTGTCGACCGCGTGGGACAGTGTCGTGATATTCGTCTTCCAGCGGCGTGAACTATACGTCGTCCACGCATTCGCGCGGCCCTGGCCGGCGGCATTCGCGACGTTCGGCAGGTCGATCCGATAGGATGGATTGGTCAGTCCGAAGCCAACATACCCGGTCGCGTTCGCAATGCTAACACGGTTGATTGAGTTGGTGTAGAAGTCCAATCCATACTGATTGCCGCCGGCGGTACGTTTCGAAGCAATGCCTTCGCCGCTTGTGGAGCCGAAGCTCAGGCCGTTCCAAAGTGCGCCATCGTTCGCATTGGCCTGATCGATATTCATTCCCTGAGCGACACTGAGGAGCTGCTGCGGGGTGTTCGTGCCGATGCCGACGCCGCTGCTGGCACGGATGATGAACTGGTTGGTGGCAGTCGTGTAGAATGAGTCGAGAAAATTGTGGTCCGCCCAGACGAAGCTCCCGGCATGGTTCGCGTGCGCGAACGACCCGGCGGGAAAAGTGAAGGGGGCATTGGCTTCGTTCGCGAGGCCGCCCGGAACTGTTGCATTGGTGCCGCCAGCGACATTGAACCCGCCGCCGCCCACCGTTGAGTTCTGGCCCTTGGAGCGGTTTGAGTCGCCGCCTGCGATGACGGCGCCGGGGCCGCTGGCGGAGTTGCGGCTCCCGCCACCGACGAATGAGAAATTGCCGGCGGCGGAATTCGAGTCGACTGGGAGTCCGCCGCCGCCGCCACAAACAGTGGCAAAACTGCCATAGGCACGGTTCTGCTCTCCCCCACCAATAGTCGAGCGTTCGCCGACAGCCGTATTATTGAACCCACCGGAGATGTGCGAGCCGGCGCCCGATGCGGTGTTGTAGGCGCCGCCGCCCACGGTGGCGAGATCGCCGGAGGCCGTGTTGTCACGTCCCCCTTCGACCACGCTTTCGTGGCCGGGGGCGTCATTGAGGATGCCGCCGCCCACGACCGCAAAGAAGCCCTGCGCGGAATTGGTGTCGCCGCCGGCGACAACCGCACCGATCGCGTTTGTGTAGTTAAGCGTGCCGCCGCTCACCGTGGCGCCGGTCCCCGCGGCGGCGTTGCGATCGCCGCCTCCCACGGTGGCATTGTCGCCGTCCGTCAGATTGCTGTATCCCCCGGCGAGCGTGGAGTATGCGCCCCGTGTCTGTCCGTTCAATCCGCCGCCGATCGTTGAATAGTTGTGCACGGCACGGTTCGCGGAGCCCCCGCCGATCACCGTCGCGTAACCCTCGGCGATGTTCTGGCCATTGAAGATGTTTGCGATTCCACCGCCGGCGATCGTCGAGAACGTGCCCTGGGCGGCGTTGAATTGACCGCCTCCGATCGTGCTGTAGAGCCCGGACGCGATGTTGTAGTGGCCGCCATCGATGCTGCTGGCGTGCCCCGACGCCACATTGCCGAAGCCGCCGCCGATGCGCGAGAAGTCGCCGCCGGCCGTGTTGGAGTCCGTCAGGGCCGGCCCGCCGCCGGCGACGGTGGAATACTGGCCGCGCGCGTTATTGTTGGCGCCGCCGCCAACGACGGATCCCGTACTCGTCGCAAAATTGTAGATTCCGCCATCGATAACGGAGTGGAGGCCGGATGACATATTCGTCAATCCGCCGCCAACGGTCGCGTGTGTGTTGGACGCGGTGTTGTTCGCTCCACCTGCGACACTGGCGGCGAAGCCGGTCGCGTCGTTCTGCTGACCGCCTGACACGACGCTCGATTCGCCGGTGGCGGTGTTCAGTACGCCGCCGCCGATGACCGTGTAGTTGGCGAGCGCCTGATTATCCGTTCCGGCGACAAACCCGTCGTTGCCGGTGTTCGCGTTGGACAGGCCAATCGTGACCTTCGAGGTGATCCTGCCGCCGGAGGCGCCGTCGATCGTCGATACCCGGTAGGCATAGGGCCCGGTCACAAGCCGCACGCGCGGCAGCGTGGTCCCATCGACGGTGATTTCCAGCCAGCGAACCGTGTCGCTGAAGACCGCATCGGTCAGCGGTGCCACCGCGCCGACCAGTCCGATCCAGAGACCGGCGGCGTCGCTGGTCAGCGACTGATTCTCCCCTGCCCCATTGGGCCAGATTTCATTGCCGAGCGTGGGGGAATCGAAAATCTTGAAGGTGAAATTCTTCGATCCGGCGGGCAGCGGGTTGCCGGACAAATCGGTCAGTTTGCCCTGCACGGTGATGCTGGTCGGGACGGCGGCGTGCGCCGTAGTGGATAAAGCCAACAGCAGGAGAACTCCCGTCATGATACGGCGAGTCATTGGCGACCTCCTGGTACGATCAGTTTTAACAACAGGTAAGACAGCGGCCGTCGCGGTGACGGGATTTGCGAGTAATATAGTCTGATCTGAAAGAAGTAGGAGAGGGATTTCGGCCCGATTCCGGGGTTCAAACCGGACTGGCGCGATCCGCTTTCGCCGCTCCTGTGGTCAGGAAAGTGGGCGAAAGCGGATCGGCCGTGTCAGATTTCTACGGGGTGAGAGCGCGCAGCGCCGCCTTCAGCTCGTCGATCTGGCGTTGCTGCTCCTTCATGCCTTCGATCAGCAGCGGGATCAACGCATTGTACTCGACGGAGAGGTAGCCATCGGCGCGCTCGCGGACAACCTCGGGCAGAACTTCGCGGACCTCCTGAGCAATGACCCCGTACTGTGCGCCGGCGTCGAAGGAGTGATCGGGGAACTCCTCACGGCGCCATTCGTACCGGACACCCCGCAGCCGCCCGACAAGCGCCAGCGCGTCATCGACCGTGGCGATGTTTGTCTTGAATCGCTCATCGGAGGCACAGGCCGTGTTGTTGCCGTCGACACAACCTGACACCGTGAGGTTCCCAGACGCATCAAGGGTCATGCGCGTAACGTTACCTCCGGTCCGGAAGCCGATGTCATCTCCGCCGCCGCCCTGATCGAAGACGATGGCCCCGGCCACCGCGCTCGACGGTTCGGTGAACAGCAATCCGCGCTCCGCGTTGTCGGGGCCGAGGATGGAGAGCCAGCCATTGCTTGCGCTGGTCTCAAAGACGGCGATGGAGTTGCTGTTGGCGGTGACGGCGCCCGCGCTGCCCTTCTGCACATGCCAGGGGCCTTCCGGCGCGTTGGTGCCGATGCCGACACCGCCGGAGGCGCGGATGAGGAACTGGTCCTGCGCGGTCGAGACGAAATCGGCTTCGGTGGAATCGGCCCAGACAAAAGTGCCGTGGTGCAAGGCATGCGCGCGTCGTCCGGCGGCGAAGGAGAAGCTGCCGTTGGCGCGGTTGCGGCGTCCGCCGGGGATGGTGGCGCACAATCCGCGCGTAACGTTGGAGTCGATGTCGCTGCTTCCGCCTCCACCGCCGATGGTTGACAAGTCGCCGTAGGTCTGGTTGTGGTACCCACCGCCGATAAACGAGAAGCTACCATCGGCCGTGTTTTGCACGCCCCCCACGATGCTGGCGCCATTGGTGGCTGACGCCGTGTTGAATTGTCCGCCGGCAATGGTGCTGGCGAATTCAGCGAAGTTGCGATTTCCACCGCCAATGGTTGCGTAATTACCGATGGCGCGGTTTTCCATCCCGCCCGCGACGGTGGCGTAGTCATTGGCGCGATTGCGGATTCCACCGCCGACAGTGGAAAAACTCCCGGCGGCGGTGTCGGACCGTCCGCCGGCCACTGTTGAAGCAATGCCGGTGGCTCGGTTGCCATTGCCTCCGCCGACGTTGGCTTCCAACTGGGTGGCGGCGTTATTCTGTCCGCCACCGACAACGCTGTATGCTCCGGTCGCGAGATTGGCGCGTCCGCCGGCGATTGTGGACAGGTCTCCCAACGCGAGATTGGAATCGGTGGCGGTGGTTCCGCCGCCGCCTCCGACAAATGAGAACGCCCCGCGTGCGCGGTTGGTAACGCCGCCGACGATGGCGCTGCCGGCGCCGGAGGCCACATTGCTCCGTCCGCCCAGAATCGCGGATGTATTGCCCAATGCCTCGTTCATCCAACCGCCGCCGATGACCGCATCCACCTGATCGACGTGGTTGTCACGTCCGCCGCCGATGAAGGTGCTGCCGGTATCGGCGCGGTTGTTCTGTCCGCCGACGATGGCGGCACTTCCGGACTTGGCAATATTGCCGGAACCGCCCCCGACAAAGGCCGTCAGACCGCTTGCGACGTTATGGCTGCCACCGACCACACTCGACCAGGAGCCCGAAGCGGCATTGGAATCCGGCAACGCTCCTCCGCCTCCGCCGACAAAGGAATAGATGCCGGACGCCCGGTTGGCGGCGCCCCCCGCGATCACTGCTCCCTCCGCCGTGCTGCGATTCTCAAATCCGCTCAGGACAGACGAGTACAGCCCCGCGGCAATATTTCCTTCTCCCCCGCCGATCACCGACTGCCCTCCGCTCGCGTTGTTTTGATAGCCACCGGCAATCGTGGCGGCAAAAGCGGTGGCGGTGTTTTCCTGACCGCCACCGATGGTGGCGTTGCTGCCGCCGGCGATATTGAGTTGCCCGCCACCGACCGTCGCCTCCGTGGCCGTCGCCTGATTCTCCCGGCCGCCCGCAATGGTGGCGGCGAAGCCTGAGGCCAGATTGTCGCGTCCGCCGCCGATGGTCGTTTCCAATTGCGTGGCCCGGTTGTGCAAGCCGCCGCCGACGGTTGAGTGATTGCCACTGGCCGTGTCATTTTCGCCGCCGCTGATGTGCGAGAATTGTCCGGTGGCCGAATTGCTCCGGCCGCCCGTCACGCTCGTGAAATCGCCGTCGACGTTGTTGTCGAATCCGGCGACGAATGTGTGGAAGCCGACGTTGAAGTGCCCTTCGCCAATTGCCACTTTGCTCGTGATGGTGCCGCCGGAGGCGCCGTCGACGGTGCCGACACGGTACGCGTAGGGACCGGTCACGAGGCGGACGCGCGGCAGAGTGATGCCGTCGACAGTGATCTCCAGCCAGCGTGATGTGTCGGCGAAGGCATCAAGCAGGATCGGGATCACCGCGCCGACCAGACCCACCCAGGTGCCATCGGTGGCGGTGGTGATGACTTGATTCTCGCCACCGGCATCGGGCCAGAATTGGCCGCCGCCGACAGAGGCGTCAAAGATCTTGAATGTGAAATTCTTCGGACCGGCGGAGAGCGGGTTGCCGCCGGCGTCGGTGAGTTTTCCCTGCACGGTGATGCTGGTGGGCACGGCGGCGTACGCGGTGAGGGCAGCGGCACACACCAGCAAGATCCCCGCAATGGCACTTCGGGTCATAAGGTCCTCCAAATTGGCAGACAGCGGTAAACGGGCAGACTGCGTCCGTCCGAGACGGAAATCGGGATTAATATAGTCCAGCTCGGCCAAAAGAGGGAGGAAATTCAACCTCATTCGCCGGGGAAAGTCGGCGGGCGCACGGCACACTTCGCTTCCGAGCGCGGGCAAGAGCTGGCAGAAGGTCACGGTTGGTTCAGGCGAGATGGCCGTGATTACGGCTGCATTCGCCGAATGGTCTCCTCCAGTTTCTCGATCCGCTTCTGCTGTTCCTTCATACCCTCGATGAGGAGCGGCACGAGTTTGGCGTAGTCGACACTCATGTAGCCGTCCGTGTGCCTGGTGACCGCCGTCGGAGCAACCTCAAGAACTTCCTGCGCAATCAGCCCGATCTGATTGTCTTCCGGGAATTCGCGATCGGGAAATTCCTCACGTCGCCAGTCGAATCGCACACCATGCAATCGCCGGATATTGCCAATGGGATCGGCGAGCGGCTTGACGTTTTTCTTCAAGCGCAGGTCAGAGGGACACGTGAAGTTCGCGTAACAACCGCCTCTCCAGATGTCTCCGTAGAGTATCATGTTGCCACTTTGCAGACTCAGGCCATTCCAGATGTACATGCCGTTGTAGAAATTGCCCGTACCGTCGACAAGCAGCGCCTCGTCCACCCGGAAGTTGCCGTTGGGTTCGACATAGAAGGATCGGGTTGTCGGCTCAGCGCCTGTCCCGCCGATGTACCCCGCCATCCATCCGTACCCGAGCGACAAGCGGCTTGTCCCTCCTCCGGCCGCGATCACGACAGGATTTCCGGCCGCGTTGGCGTGGTAGTTATAGCCCATGTGAATGCCGTCACCATAACGCGCGTAACTGCCATAGAGGAAACCGGATGAATTGCCGCCGCCGATGCGCATGTGATGATAGTCGCCAGACGCCACGCCGATTTCCATGTCGCCATCGACGGTGAGTGTCTTGTTGGGGTTGGTCGTCCCGATCCCGACCGGGCCGCTTACTCCCATGTCCCCAATGACGGTCAAGGTTCGATTCGGGCTTGCGGTGTTGACGCCGACACCGCCGGCTGCACGAACGAGGAATTGATTCGCGGCCGTAGAGGCGAAGCTGTCGGCGCAACTGCTCGCGCTGTTCCACACGAAACTGCCGGGGTGGTTCGACTTTGCGCCAACGCCCGCGGCAAAGCTGTTTGCGCCGACGGCGCTATTGCAGCTGCCGCCGGGGATGGTGGAGCCCGAGCCCGCGGCCCGATTGGTTGTGCCGCCTCCTATGGTTGATTCAAAACCAGAAGCATGGTTTCGACGTCCGGCGACGACGACTGAGTAATCGCCGCGCGCGGAGTTGGAGTCTTGCGGGAGGCCGCCCCCGCCCCCGGCGATGGTGGAAAATTGCCCATACGTCAAATTTCCCCTGCCGCCTCCGATTGTCGCATGCGTGCCGCGCGCGGCATTGTATTCGCCGCCGGACAGTGTTGCAAATGGCGCATCGGTCAGGTTGTTCGCGCCTCCGCCGATTGTAGCGTTGAGCCCCCGCGCGATACTGCTGCCGCCGCCTGCGATTGTTGTTCCCTGATCAATGGCCTGGTTACTGCCTCCCCCTCCCACTGTCGACCAGAGACCATAGGCGCGATTTAACTCGCCGCCATCGACGACGGAAGCCCAGCCAGAGGCGGTGTCTTTCCAGCCTCCGCCGACGACGGAGTAAGTCGCGATGGCCGCATTATCGAGGCCTCCATCGACAGCAGAGTAATGCCCGCTGGCGGTGTTTGCACGTCCGGCGGCGAAAGTCTCGAAACCGGTGGCGGCATTGTTCAAACCGACCGACAGCGAACCGATGATTGCACCGCCGGAAGCGCCATCCACGGTCGCGGCACGGTGCGCATAGGGGCCCGTGACCAGTCGCACGCGCGGCAGCGTAGTCCCGTCGACGGTGACTTCCAACCAACGAACCGTGTCCCTGAAGACCGCGTCGGTCAGCGGTACCACCGCGCCGACCAGGCCGATCCAGAGGCCGGATGCGTCGCTGGTCAGCGACTGATTTTCCCCTGCCCCGTTGGGCCAGATCTCATTGCCCAGCGTGGGGGCATCGTAAATCTTGAAAACGAAGTTCTTCGATCCGGCCGGCAGCGGATTGCCGGACACATCGGTCAGTTTGCCCTGCACGGTGATGCTGGCGGGCACAGCGGCGTACGCGGTGAGGGCAGCGGCGCACACCAACGAGATCCTCGCAATGGCACGTCGAATCATGAGGTCCTCCACCAAAGCTCCAGCGATGAGAGGTGAATCGGTGTCCAACTGGGACAAACACCGCGTTCGGTATTGTCGGCGCGCTGACGTCAGGGTGTCGAGGCGCGCCGTTCGGATTTCAGTTCGTCGATCTGGCGTTGTTGCTCCTTGAGCGCTTCGATGAGCAACGGGACCAGACGCGCGTAGTCAACGGCGAGGTAGCCCTCGCGCGTCTCGGTGACAGCCTGAGGGATGATCTCTCTAACTTCCTGCGCGATGAGACCGATCTGCTCGCCCCGAGCCATCGGATGGTCGGGTATGGCATCGTGTTTCCATTGGTATCTGACGCCACGGAGCCGTTCGACAGCATCCAGGGCATTGGTCAGCGGCGCGACATCAGTTTTCAGACGTCCGTCAGAGACGCATGCGCCGCCGTTGAAGGCGCAGACATTGCCCCAGGCGGTAATATTGCCGACAGCGAGGACATCGCCGTTGGAGTAGAAGTTGACCCGGGCCTGGTTTCCCGATGTGCGGAATTGGAATCCATCGGGCACGCCGGCGATGCTTGAGTTGTAGATGATCGCACCGTCGACGTTGGAGGAGGCGTCGGCGAAGAGGATGCCGCGCTCATTCACATCCGGGGTGGTGATGGAGATGTACCCGTTGTCGGCATGTTCGAAGTTGGCGATGGCGTATGGCCAGGCGGTTCCCGAAACGGGAGTCGACCCCCTCAGCACATGCAGCGGAGTTTCCGGTTGCGAGGTATTGATGCCGACGCCGCCCCCAGCGCGGACGAGGAACTGATTGGCGCCCGTCGAGGTGAAGGAGGCGCCGATGCCGTCGGCCCAGACAAACGTTCCGTCGTGATTGGCTCGGGCGAGGAATCCTGCGGCAAAGGAATTGTCTCCTGCGGCGCGATTCAGCTGCCCGCCGGGGATTGTGGAATAGTTGCCCAGCGCGCTGTCGCCTTGGCCCCCACCGACGGTTGCCATGACCCCTTGGGTGTAGTTGTCGTAACCGCCGCCGATGGTGCCGCCGACCGCCGCGGCCCGATTGCGTTGCCCACCGGAAAGGGTGGTGTAATCGCCGCTGGCGGTGTTCGTGGAGCCGCCGCCGATAAACGAGTAGTCGCCGATGGCCGCGTTCGAGTCGACCACGCTTGTGCCGCCACCGCCGCCGATGACGGAGTACCAGCCATACGCCTTGTTGAAGCCGCCGCCACCGATGAACGAGGAGTAGCCGAAGGCACGATTATAGTACCCCCCAACGATGGCGGATTGAAAGGTGGCGGCGGTGTTGTAAAACCCTCCGCCGACGAAGGCGCCGTTCCCGGTGGCGCTGTCGGCATATCCGCCGCCGACGGTGCCGTTGGTATCGGCAAAGCAGTTGCGGCCGCCAGCGACTGTCGCACCGGGACCGCCGGCGCGATTCGACAGGCCGCCGCCGATAGTGCCGAAGAGTCCTTTGTAGTCAATCAGATTGGCGCGCCCGCCTGAGATGGCGCCGTATCCGGCGCGGGCGCGGTTTTGGTATCCGCCGCCGATGGCGGTGTAGCTGCTGTCCGCGTCACTGTCGTAACCACCGGCGATTGTGGATGCGACGGCTCCGGCGCGATTCAGTTCGCCGCCGCCGACGACCGAGTTGGCGCCGATGGCGAGATTGCCGCCACCGCCGGCCACCGTGGCGCCCTGTCCGGGCGCGGCGTTGGTGGCGCCACCGCCGATTGTCGACCAGTTTCCTGAGGCAACATTGGTCTCGCCGCCGGAGACCGTGGCACCGCGTGCGAGGGCGGAATCCTTCCATCCGCCGCCCACGTACGCCCATTGCCCCACGGCTGCGTTCTGCACTCCGCCGGAGACGGCGCCGTAGTCGGCCCGGGCGGAGTTGAAGGCGCCTCCGGCCACGGTCGTTGCCGGACCAAGGGCGGTGTCGTTGATGCCGCCGCTGACCGTGGCGCCGAAACCGGTGGCGGCATTGTCTCGTCCGCCGGCGATAACGGAGTTGTTGTTCTCCGTATGATTTCCCGAACCGCCTCCAATGAAATTCGCGACACCGGCGGCGGTGTTGTTCTGTCCGCCGGCGATTGCCGAGAAACCACCAGACACCGTCTGATCCACGCCGCCGAGAATCGCTGCGCCGGGTCCGCCGACCACATTTCGCGCGCCGCCTGCAATCGTCGATGTATCGCCGGTAGTCGTGTTTCCGATCCCGGTGACGAAGGCGTGCGCACCGCTGTTGAGATGCCCGGGACCGATGGAGACCTTGGTGGTGATCGAGCCGCCGGATGCACCATCCACGGTCGCGACACGGTGCGCATAGGGGCCGGTCGCCAGTCGCACGCGCGGCAGCGTCGTGCCGTCGACGTTAATCTCCAGCCAGCGAACACTGTCGCTGAAGACTGCGTCGGTCAGCGGTACCACCGCGCCGACCAGTCCGATCCAGAGACCGGCGGCGTCGCTGGTCAGCGACTGGTTCTCCCCTGCTCCGTTGGGCCAGATCTCATTGCCCAGCGTGGGGGCATCGTAAATCTTGAAAACGAAGTTCTTCGATCCGGCGGGCAGCGGATTGCCGGACAGATCGGTCAGTTTGCCCTGCACGGTGATGCTGGCGGGAACGGCGGCCTGAACGGTGGCGCTCCACGCCAGGACGATGACAGCAAGAAGGGTCAGGCAGCGCATGACAAGGCCTCCTACGGAATGAGTTGCTCCAACCGGGTATTCAGTGATTCGATTTGCTGCTGTCGAGTTTTCACTGCTTCGATCAAGAGGGGCACGAGTCGCGCGTAGTCAACAGCGAGCGTGCCATCGGATTGCTCGATCACGGCCTGCGGGGCGATGGCGCGGACATCTTGGGCGAGGAGGCCGATCTGCCGGTCGGCGGGCAGATGGCGGTCGCGTTGCGCCGCTTCCGTCCAGCGGTATTCGATACCGCGCAACTGCCGGACGCGTTCGAGGGCGCCGGCGATGGGCCGGACGTCCTCCTTGAGACGCGCATCGGAGGGGCAGGCGTGGTTGGCGGCGCAGATGTTGCCGGAGGCATGGAAGTCGCCGGTGGCATAGAACTGGAACGGATTGGTAAAGGCGGTAATGTTACTGAAGTTGAGCGTGCCGATGCCCCCGTAGACGGTGGACTGGATCTCCCACTGGATGCCATTGAATTCTCCGTCATCGAGACGCAGCACGGAGGGGCCGACGGGGTTGAGGATGTGCAGGACCTGTCCGCCGGTGGCGGTCTGCGGCTGGTTGGTGCCGATGCCGACGCCGCCGCGGGCGCGGATGAGGAACTGACTGGGGCCGGTGGAGAAGAAATCGGCGCTGGTGCTGTCAGCCCAGACGAAGGAGGCAGTGTGTTGTGCGCGGGCGCGATGGCCGGCGGCCAGCGACCAGTTGCCATTGGCGAGGTTTCGCGTTCCGCCGAGGACCATGGAGAAATTGCCGCGGGCCACGTTCGAATCGGCGGGAGATCCCGAGCCGCCATGGACGACCGCGCCGTAGCCGTAGGCGCGGTTGAAGGAGCCGCCGGTCACGGTGGAGTACGGTCCAGCGGCCCGATTGGCCCATCCGCCGCCGATGGCGGAAAAGAATCCCTCGGCCGTGCTGAAGCCGCCACCGGCGATGACACCATAGGAGGCCAGATTATCCACGGTGTGTCCGATGCCGCCGCCGACGGTGGCATACGGGGCCCGAGTTGTGTTCCGGAATCCGCCGGAAATGGTCGACCAATTGCCTGCGGCAAGATTCGAGTCGATGCCATCGGCACCGCCGCCGGCGATGACAGAATAGTCGCCGCGCGCGCGATTGAAGACACCGCCGCCGACGGTGGCGCCGACTCCGGTGGCTTCGTTGTAGCGGCCGCCGGAGATGGAGCCGGCCTCGGCGGTCACGGCATTGTCTGCGCCGGCGACGAAGCCCATGGGACCGCTGTTGGTGTGACCGGGGCCGATGGCCACCGGGCTTTGGATCGTGCCGCCGTAGGCGCGGTCGATGGATTCGAGACGGATGGCATAGGGAGTCGATTGGAGGCGCACGCGCGGCAGCGTGGTGCCCTCCACGGTGATCTGCAGCCAGCGCGCCGAATCCTGGAAGGCCTCGCCGGTAACCGGAAGAATTGCGCCGAGGGTGGCCGACCAGAGTCCGTCGGCGTCGCTGGCGATGACCTGATCCTCCCCTGCCCCGCCGGGCCAGACTTCGGTGCCCCCGACGGCGGCATCGAAGATTTTGAACGTGAAGTCCTTGTTGCCGGCGGGAAGCGGCACGCCGGCGGCGTCGGTGAGTCGGCCCTGGATGGTGATTCCGGTCGGGACCTCGGCGCGGACGGACGCGGCGACCAGCGTCGCGGCCAGAAGGGCGAGGATTGTGCGCATGTCTGTCTCCTTCAGATGCGGAGTGTGGATGTAATGGGTCTGGCGCGAATGCCGCCTCGCCCCCGATGTGCCGGGGGCCCGTTATCAGGACGGCGCGACGGCGTCAGCGGTACAAGGTCGGTCGCCCGATCAAGCGTACAGGACAGTATAACTCCCGTTTGTCCAGGTTGTCGCACCCCATACGATTGCCCGAAATCTCTCGCCTACAAAGTGAATGCGGTCATTTGTTGGGTCCGTTGTCGAGGCGACTCTCCCCTGCTGTCTGCGATGGCATGGCACCGCGCGCGTCGGTGGATTGCCGGTAGATAGTGGCAGTAATCACAATACCTTCACTTCCCCGGAGGTTGACATGAAGGCAGGGAGGTGGGCAGCGGCGGCGGCCATGCTCTTGGTCGCGGGTTTGTGGCTGGGCGGATGCGGCGATGAGGAGGGCGAGGATGACATCGTGGCACCGGCGGCGATCACCGATTTGCGCGTGATCGACTCGTCGGGATCAAGCGTGACGTTGGCCTGGACCTCGCCCGGCGACGACAGCAGCGCCGGCAAGGCGTCGGGGTACGATCTGCGATACTGGCGGGTGGATCTGGACTCGATGGACTGGAGCGGCATGACGGCGGTGGTCCACCAGTGGGCGCCGAAGCGCGCCGGGGATGTCGACACCTTTGAGGTCGAGGGGTTGGGCTGGGGCACGGTCTACGGTTTTGTCCTGCGCGCGGTGGACGAGGACGACAACTGGTCGGAGCTCTCGAACGCGGCGATGGCAACGCCCTACGATCAATTCGCGATGGCGACCGCTTTCGAGTGCCCGTTCAGCACCGGCGGCGATCACGTGCGCCGTGGCTTTTATGTCACCCAGGTTCCGCTGGGGCGTTTGGCGGAGGTTGTGCTCAATCTGTCATCGAGCGCGGCGGGAGTGTACACGATCCTGATGGATTGCCGCGCCGATCGGTATGACGGGGCATTGATCGGGCAGAGTCGTTGTGTGATCGAACTAAGCGGACTGAGCGATGACAACCGTGCGGCGCAGTTCCGCTTTCCCCTGCCGGTGATCACCGCCGATTCGGTGCTGGCCTTTACCATGCGCTTCCATCCCGAGGCGCAGGGCAGTGTGTACTATGCCACCAGCACTTGCGGCCAGAACTGTCAGGACATCTGCCCCGTGATCGAAACGGAGGGCACCGAGCCGCCGCTGGATGTCTTCCGCCGATTCGGGATGGGCGTGAGGATGCACGTGCTGCCGCCGGTCCGGTAGGCGATCGTCAGACAGCGAGAATCGCTGCGTGGCTCCCGGACGCGGAACAGTCCCGCGCCCAGACACGGATCAGTCGCAGGGAAGGCAGAACTCCGTCGCCGGATCGCCGGCGCGGAAGACGACGTTGATCATGCGCTGAACATCGAGAATCGTGGTGACGCCATCGCAATCCACATCGGTCGTGGTAAATGGACAGGTGGGCGACGGATCGATGATGTCGGGGTAGGCGCGGAAGGCCACGTTCATGATCGCGATCACCGAGCGCGCATCGGGCTCGGGCAGATCGCAGACGGGATTGGCATGGCAGTCGCAGGCACACGATTCGCAAGCATCGCCGACGCCGTTGCCGTCGCTGTCGGCCTGATCGGGGTTGAAGACGTCGGGACAGTTGTCGCCGGCGCAGACGCCGTCGCCGTCGCGATCCATGCTCCATCCCGCGATGTATCCAACGGAAAGACCATCGGCGGTCGTGAACATCCCGCCGGCAATGAGATTGCCCTGATAGAGCGAAAGCGCATTGACCGGGCTTCCCATCCCGCCGCCGAGGGCATTCCAGGCGGCGCCATCCCAGCGCGCAACCCGCAGGGCCGGGGCGCCGCCGGCGCTGGTAAACCAGCCGCCCACATAGAGTGAACCGGAGTCGACCAGGAGGGCGTTGACCGCGGTGGCAACACCGCCGCCGAGTGTGGACCAGGTCGTGCCATCCCAGGACGCGAGATTGGGGCCGGGCTGATTGCCGGAGGCGGTGAATTGTCCGCCCACAATGAGCTCGGACCCGTAGACGGCCAGCGCATAGCCCACGCGATGGATGCCATCGCCGAGGGCGGACCATGAGACGCCATCCCAGGCGGCGATGCTCGATGCGGGCGCACCGCCGGCCTCGCTGAACTCGCCGGTGGCAATAAGACGGCCCTCGTAGGCGGTAAAGGCGTAGACGCGGCCGTTGATTCCGGCCGCGAGCGGACTCCACGCGACCCCATCCCACGCGGCGACATGGCTGGCGGCGACACCGCCGGCGAGCGTAAAGTCCCCCCCGACAATCAGCCGGCCGTTGTAGACGGTCAGCGCATACACACGGTCATTCATGCCGGAGCCCAGCGGAATCCAGTCGCTGCCATCCCATGCCGCGATGCGCGGAATCGAGTCGCCATCGACAACGGCGAACGATCCGCCGGCGATCAGCAGGTCGCCGAAGGAAGCCAACGCGAGCACGCCGCTGTTCATGCCGCCGCCCAGTGGATTCCAGGCGACGCCGTCCCAGCGCGCGATGCGATTGACGGTCGCGCCACCGGCCGTGGTGAATAATCCTCCGGCATAGAGATCGTTGTTGTGGGTGGCCAGCGCGTAGACCCAATTGCTGACGCCGGTCGGCGTGGCGCTCCAGGCGCAGGGCGCCAGCCTCGAGGCAGCCGGTGGATCACTGATGGAAAGCGCCGTCAGGTCGATCGCATGATTCAGACTTGAGTCGCGGACCGCCGCGACATCGATCTGACCATCGGCGCCGCGGAATAATTCGATCGGCAGGGTATCGCTAAAGGCTGTCGGCGCTGCAAATCCTAGGAACAGCCCCAGAACGGGAACAATCAATCGGAAATGGTGTCGCATCGGACAGCTCCTGTTGCCCTTAGTCCGTTAAGCCCGACCCGGCGCGGGTCTCGGTCGCCGGCGGGCACGGTGAACAGAACTCCGTGGCGGGGTTGTTCCCACGGAAGGCGACGTTTACAATACGCACGACATCGAGCACGCTAATCAGGCCGCTGCAATCGACATCGGACGGGCTGTAGGCGCATGGCGTCGGGTCGGTGATCGCCACTGCCCCGCGGAAGGCCTCGTTGACCACGCTGACGACATCAAGAACATTGACGATGATCGTGTCGCAGACGGGATCGGCGTGGCAGGCGCACACGCACTCGCAGCTTTCGTCGGTCACATCGTTGCAGTTGTCATCGATGCCGTTGCACAGTTCGGGGGCGCCGGGATGGACCTGCGCGTTGCCATCATTGCAGTCGGAGCTGTTGGCGACATAGCCGGTCGGCTGAGTGCATTGAAGCTTCGTGATCGCCAGGTTGCCGCAGGTGTCGTTGTCGGCGTCGGCATACCAAGTCGGCGCATTGACCGCGTTGCTGTCGATAAGGCCGTCGCAATTGTCATCGATCCCGTTGCACAGCTCGGACGCGCCGGGATAGACCTGCGCGCTGGCGTCGTCGCAGTCGCACGCCGCGCCATAGGCGTCGCCATCGGCGTTGAGTTGTGCGGGGTTGGGCACCGTCGGGCAGTTATCGGTCACATCGGGGATGCCGTCGCCATCGGTGTCGCCGGCAGTGGGCACAACCAGCAGAGTGTCGGAGACCATCAAAACCGGCGCGGATTTCCCGTGCGCGGCCCATAGGTTGTAGAGCGAGTCGCCCCAGTCGTTCGAGCGATTCTCGTCGCGGAGAAACTCAACGTACTCTTTCGATGTGGTCTGGTAATACAGCGTGGCGATAATTGTGCGCGCAATCCCGGGAACCGGGTAGTGCGTGTCGTCCCAGTACTGACCGTCGGGATAGGCATATCCAACCACCGGCGACTGGATCATCTCGAAGTCGGCGTTGGTGAAACCGCGCGGCGGGATGCGGTTGTCGGACCAGATTGTGTCGTTGACGACGAAGTGGAAGGACTTGCCCGGCGGCAGACCGAGAATGGGACTGGCGCTGTACGAAATGCCGGGATGGATCTCGTAGATCTTGGCGTGCGCGTCATGAGACAGTACCGCGCTGGCCGGATCGTAGGCGCCGGATTCATAGACCAGCAGCCCGGTGATGTCGAAGGCGCGCACGTTGATCCAGATGCGTCGCCCTTCGGGATAGCCCGACGGCAACTTGTGGCCGGTTTCGTTGGTGATGCGGACCCGCAGGTCATGGATTCCAGCGCCAGAAGTGGCAGAGAGCGCCATGGAAGCGGCTTTCTGCAGCATGCCGCGCGCGCGCGCCTCGCCGGCATCCAGCGCCGCTGTATTGACCTCGGCCGGAAAGACCGCCGCGACGATGTCGGGCATGAAGGTGTTGCCGCCGGTCATGTCATGGAACGGCAGGTCGGTACGGGTCGGGGTGCCGGCCTTGTTGCAGCCGACGCCGGTGACATCCTTCATGTGGCAGTCCTGGCAGGTGGATACGTGGGGCTTGTTGCCGCCGAACTGCGGCGCGTAGACACCGGCCGGGGTGTTGTAATCACTCATCAGCCATTCGCTGAAGGTGCGCTCGATCGGAAACATGGTGTAGGGATCGAAGCTGGGGGATGGCTGGTCGAAGGTGTTAGGCACGTAGTCGCGATCGGCCACCTTCATGTAGACGGGGTTGGACACATCATGGCAGGTGCCACAGAGGGCGGCAGCGCGATGAAACGGCGAATAGAAGAACTGGTGTTTCGCGTTTGGGTCGGTGTAGGGTCCGCGCTTGGAATTGTCGCTGTCCACCACATACATGCCGTTGGCCGAGTGCGTGGGGATTGGGTCGATGTTCCCCAGATAGATCTGATCACGCGGGTAGGTGCCAGCAGTGTAAGACGCGTCAGCGGGATACGGGTTGGTTCCAATCGGAGTCGGCTTGACGAACTTGTGGCAGAAGTCGCACTGGACGCCCTGGCGGTCATTGAGGTTGAGCGCCGAACCGTCGGTGGGGATCGAGCGGCCCTCCAGCCAGCCGGCCGGTGAGTGGCAGCGGATGCACAGATCGCCGCTTTCCGGCGCATCCTGGTTGGCGATGGCCAGGCAGGCGAAGTAGAGAGGGTCGCGGGCGGCCTGGGCCATCATGCTGCCGCGCCAATTGAACGCCATCTCGACGGCGGGATCATAGCCGCCGTGGCAGTTGTCGCATTTGTCCGGTGTTTCGAGTTGGCCGGATTGGGTCGGCTGTGAGCCCGGGAGTAAGAAGTCATTGAGCGTGGTGGGGACGGCCGCCAGCGTCAAGGTGGACCCAAGCACGGTGAGGGCAAAGGCCCACTGCAGGATGTGTCTCATGGCTCCCGCCCTGAGTATCGCTCGTCTTCGGCGACAACTGGCATTGCGGCGAAATCGACGTCACGTGCTCGGAATGGCGTCGGTAATGTCCATACCGATGCCATCATCAATGGCAGTTACGCTCCGGACTGGCACGGCGAAGTCAAAACGGCGCGCCCGTGCGGCGTCGGTCGTCGGTTTTGACACTGTCGAAATCGAAACAAGACCGTTTCGGTCATACTGGAGTGAACGCGCGAGATTCCTCCGGCGCGCCTTCCCCCTTCCGGTCACGTTGCCAGTTGACGCCGTGCGCCCTACGGGCAGGGATCGCAGAATTCCGTGGCCGGGTTGCCGCCGCGGAAGGCGACGTTGACCATCTTGACGACATCGACGACGTCGCAGGCACCGGAGCAGTTGACGTCCGGATCCTGGTAGCGGCAACTGACGCCCTGCTCGGAGGCCGTGCCGCGGAAGGCGACGCCGACGGTGATCACGACATCGCGGACATCGGTGATGCCGTCATGGGCGGGGTCGCCGTTGTAGGCGCAATCGCATGCGCAGCCGAAGAGAAAGGCGGAGCCGGCGTCGACGCGGCCGTCGGGGTCGGTGCCGAAGGCGCCGACGATGAAATCGGGGTGGCCATCGAGGGTCATGTCGCCGGCGGCCGCGGCGGAGACGCCGAAGATGTCGTCAGAGTGCAGACCGGTAATGATCCAGAGGTAATTGCCCAATCGGCCGGAGTAGACATAGACTGCGCCGCCGTCGGTGGTGCCGTTGAGATCGGCGCGGTGGGCGCCGATGATGAAGTCATCATAGCCGTCGGCATCGATGTCGCCGAGACCGCGCACCGAGTAGCCGAAGCAGTGCGACGGCCCCTCGCCCACGAATCTGTAGAGCAATGAACCGTCGGCGCCGGAATAGACGTAGGCGGCACCGGCATCATGCATGCTGTTGACGTCGGCGAGCCAGGCGCCGACGAGGATGTCGGGATGGCCGTCGGCGTTGACGTCGCCGGCGGTGGCGACGCTGTTGCCGAAGTAGTCACCCGCGGTTTCGCCGTAAAACGTCCAGATGACGGTGCCGTCGGTGCGATAGACATACGCGGCGCCGACGGGCAGCAGCACGGGACCGATCCGGGATGTGTACGGCGCGCCGATGAGGACATCGTTGACACCATCGGCGTCGACATCCCCGGCGCCGGCCACGGCGCGTCCGAACAATTCATTCGGCACGCCGCGATCATATCGACGGATCAGGTAGCCGCTGCCGGGATTCTGCGACAGCAGGAGCACGTAGCCGGCGCGGGGACCGAGCGCACCCGCGGCCTCAGGAGCGCCGGCGATGATCTCATCGAAGCCATCACCGTCGAGATCGCCGACGTTGCCGACCGAATAGCCCAGCTTCTCCCCCGTCGCTTCCCCGATCCAGCCGAAGAGGTTACTGCGCCCGCGCTCGTGGACAAAGCCGCAACTGTCGAACCCGGCGCCCGAGTGTCCCGGGGCGCCGATGAGAGCCGAAGCGGTGCCGTGCAGGTCATTGTCCGGCACGCCGAGGAAGCGAACCGAGCGGCCGAAATCCGATCCGCTGACGCCGTTCCACCAGACCCCGCGCTCGAAGACACCCATGGGACTGATGTAGTAGCCATACACGATGTCGCCCAGCATCGCGCCGACCAGAATGTCGGGTTTGCCATCGCCGTTGAAATCGGCGTTACCGTCGACAGAGAAGCCGAAGAAGTCGCCCGCCGCATCGCCGTCGGCCTGCCATTGCACGCTGAGCACGCACGGGGATGCGGTGAAGCTGGTGATTCCTTGCGCGCCCGCCGTGGCCGGGCCAATGGCCAGGAGTGATAAAGCGACCGCCGCGGTCAGCGATGAGAATCGGCACACGTTGTGCATGGAATACCTCCCGGGAGCGATGTCAGTCTGCGGTTGTGAACTGTCGGAAAAACGGTACGAGAGCACAAGGGTCCGACAGAGTAATTACGCCATTCCGGCGCAGGTTCATCTCGACTTACTCCGTGCGCGCGCTCCGCCCATGACAAATTCTGGTCTCCCCTGATTGTGAGACCGGCTTGGTCATGCCAGATGAATCCTATGCACATTAGTACGGACGCTATTGCGCGCTCGGGTGCGAAAGGGGCATGGCATGGCGACGGCTGGCCTTGGTGTCCGGTTACGCGCTGGCGTCGACGACGACGGCGGCGGCCATGGAGCCCTCCGCCGATTCGTCGCGCATCACTGCTGACAGTGTCGAGGTGATCAAGAGCCCCCGGGAGAGGAGATCTGGGACTTCGTTCGGGATGGTATGGCGATCATCATCCGGCCATAATATGACCACAGTGGTCCGATCGTAACGCGCAAGACGATGCGAGCGTATAACCGTCAGGAACACCCTTCTCCGGGATCGACCACGGATGGTCTGCGGGTCGTGCCGGGGGTATTCGGTCGCGGCCCGCTTTTTTGCGGGCCGTCTTGCTGCCTCGCCATTGCTCATCCATCAATCCCGCGTCGCACAGGCGCCGGGCCACCCATGATTGAATTGGCCGCGAACTTTCCCCTTGTGGAGAATTTCCGGGTTGATTCCTTGACTCCACGCGGCGAGCTCCCTCCGCATGAGAGTAATGCCGTGAGCCGCGAGCGCAGGATCCCGACACGAGGTGCGCCATGAGACTGCCGTCCATCCAGCAAGTCATTGAAGGGGCACAGCGGACACTCCGGCGGTTTCCGCTGGTCATCGTTTGCGCCGCGATTGGCACGCTGGCAGCGCTGGTATTGGTGGAGAACGAGGAGACCGGAGGGCCGAGCATTTTCTACCCGGTGCTCTTCGGCGCGATTCTCGGCCTACCGCTCTTGGCCGGGACGGTGCTGGTGGCCGAGCGGCGGGAATGGTCGAAGAACCTGACGCTGGCCATGCAGTTGCTCGGTGTGCTCCTGCTGACCGGCTACGGTCTCACGGTGCCGATGGACATGTCGGATGCGCCGGTGTATCACGCGCAACGTTTGGCGCTGCTGCTGGTCGCTCTCGGCGAGTTCCTGATCGTGGGACCATACTTGCGACCCGGACAGATTAACGGATTCTGGCAGTATGGGAAGACCCTGCTTTTCCGCCTACTGGTGGCCGGACTCTTCTCCGCAACGCTGTTTGCGGGGCTGGCGATCGCGCTGGCGGCGCTGGACAATCTGTTCGGGATCGACGTGCCGGAACGGCGTTACGGCGAACTCTGGATTCTGATTGTGGGCATCTTTGCCGTTTGGTTTTTCCTCGCGGGCATTCCAGAGAAGCTGGATGCGCTCGACGAAGTCGCCGACTACCCGAGGGGGCTGAAGGTCTTCGCGCAGTACATTCTCCTGCCGCTGATGTTTGTCTACCTGATCATCCTCTATGCGTATCTGGGAAAGATCGTCGTCCAGTGGAACTGGCCGCACGGGTGGGGGAGCCGTCTGACGCTGTTTTTCGCCGCGGGGGGCATCGCGACGCTGGTGCTTTTGCATCCCATCCGTGAAAGGACGGAGAACCGATGGATCCGTGCGGCGGCGCGGTGGTTCTGGGTCATCATGATTCCGCCGATTGTGATGCTGATGCTGGCAATCAGGCGACGGGTCACGGATTACGGTCTGACGGAGGGACGGTTCATCGGCTATGTGCTCGGTGCCTGGCTGGCGGCGATGGCGATCTATTTCATCGCCAGCCGCGCCAAGAGCATTAAAGTCATCCCGGCGTCGCTGGCACTGATCGCCCTGCTGATTTCATTTGGCCCGTGGGGAGCATTTCAGGTGTCGGAGCGAAGCCAGGTGAACCGTCTGCGGGGGCTTTTGGAGAAACATCAAATCCTGACGGACGCGAAGATTCAGAAGGCGCAGTCGCCGGTGGAGACCGACGACGCGATTCAGATCAGTGCCATCATCGGTTATTTGCGTGAGGTTCACGGTTATGACGCGATCCAAGGTTGGTTCGGCGAATCGCTGGCCAGCAGGACATCGCGCGGCGACAGCATTCCGAAGAACCCCGCCGACGTGACCCGGCTTTTGGGCATCGAATACCGGCGCGCGATGGGGTTGGACGGCCGGACCTTCCTGGAGTTGTCCGCCGATCCGCAGTCCAGCGTGACAGTGGCCGGCTATGAGCGCATGCTCATGGGGCGTCGCTTCAATCCCGCGATTCCAACCCCTGCCGACACCACCGGCGAAGTGCGCTGCCGGGTCGACAGCGCGACCAGCGTCATGACCATCGCGGCCTATGATGGTGACACACACGCCGACTCGCTTTCCATCCCGCTCGGGCCATTGGCAGACACGCTACTGAGCCATTTCGATGACTTCAGTGGAGGCCGAATCGACGCGGAGAAGATGACGGTCACCGCGGAGCAGGGGCGCATGAGGGTCAAGGTCTGCCTGCGCGCCATTGAGTATCGCGGCAGCGGAGACCGGTTGCGGCCATTTGCATTCTATGCAGACATCCTGTATTCGCTGGGCGGGTCGAGTGAAACGGCTGTGCCCTGAGCTTTGACGAGCGGGTGATAATGGGAGAGCAAAGAGCAGACCCCTCGCTGCGCTCGGGGTGACAATGTGGGAGTGGTGTACTGACGAAGTCTCACTAAAACGTCAGTCGCAATTGCAGGCCCACTTCTCCCCTGCTGGCCGCGTAGCGCGGTGAAATCGACCAGGCGACTTTGAGGCGTTCGTTCTGCCGGCGGACCGCGCCCTTGACGGTGGCGATGTCATAGATCGCTGAGCCGATGAATGTACCGCCGGAGGCCAGAAAGACGACCCACGCAATGTTGTAGGCCGAGTCTCCCTCCCCGCAGTCCCAGCCGCAGATCACAAAGGCGGAGACCATCCCGCCGGTGGCCAGCGCGCGAATGCCGATGCCGGTCCAGGCGCGTCCCGGCTGACCGGCATGGAAGTAGCCGAGCGATGGTCCAAACAGGAAGCCGGGGTAGGCCGCGACCAGCGTCGCCACGGGGAGTACGGTCCCCAACAGTGAGTAATTGAACGCCTTGTCTGGGGAGACATAGCCGGGTAGCGTATCGAGACGTAGGGCGAGCGATTCGGCAGGGAGGCCGCCCGGCCCCTGGGCCAGCAGGCAGGGGCAGGGCTGAAGAATCGGCGGCGCCTGCGCCGCGGCGCCGCGCGGCGCGAGCAGCGCGATTCCGAGTCCGAGACTGATCGTGACAACCGCGTTGTGGATTGTGGCCATGGTCTCTCTCCAGCCTATTTGCGAAACGGCGCACAAGCTTCCGATGCGCGGAAGTGCAGATGTCGATTCGATTACCGCCGCAAGATAGCGCGGAGGGCAGATAGTAAACAGCCAAAAACGAGCCGGCCCATCCCGGGCGGGATGAGCCGGCATCGTGCGCCTGCCACATTGTCCAGCGACTCATCAGGAAGTCGGCGGGCACGGGTTGCAGTATTCCGTGAGCGGGTTGGCCCCACGGAACGCCACATTGACGATCTTGACGACATCGACCACCCCGGTGACGCCGTCGCAGTTCACGTCGGTGGGTTCGCGCGGACAGGTCGGGCTGGGATCGGGAGCGATGGCCGCGCCGCGGAACGCGACACTGACACTGAGCACGACATCCTGCACGTTGTTGCGGATGCCATCGCAGAGCGGATCGGCATGGCAGGCGCAGGCGCAGGCCTCGCAGGCGTCGCCGATGCCATCGGCGTCCGCATCCTCCTGACCGGGATTGCTCGCGGCCGGGCAATTGTCGCAGAAATCCATGACATTGTCGCCGTCGGCATCGACTACGTCGGGGCAGGCAACGGTGGTCTTGAACATCGAGCGGCCATGGGTGCCGGCGACGAGCTTGCGCGTGCCCTGATGGAAATCGATGTCGTGGACGGGGGTCAAAAGCGGCATCCCCTGATCGAGCGGGATCCAGTTCTGGCCGCCGTCATGAGTCATGTAGACGCCATAGTCGGTGCCGATGTAGAGCGCTGAATCGGGATAGTCGGGATCGATGACAACATCGTTGATCGGCGCATCGAAGAGGTTGCCGGCGATCGGTGTCCAGGCCGCGCCATAGTTGCTGGTCCGGTAAATGTGCGCCTCATGGTCGGCGAGTTTGTAACCGGAGAGGGTCACATAGGCGATGGCGGGATTGGTCGGGTGGACGGTCAGGCGCGTGACCCAGCGGTTGGGCAGTCCGGCTGTGATATTCGTCCAGTTGCCGCCGTCATTCTGCGTCACCCAGATATTGGCGTCGTCAGTGCCAACGTAGACGACGCCCGGCGTGTTGGGCGACACGCCAATGGTGGTGATGGTGCCGAAGGCGAGGTTGCCGGGATCATCGCCATCGGTCAGATCGCCGGAGATCGGCGCCCAATTGGCGGCGCCATCGCTGGTCTTATACAGCCGATGGGAACCGTAGTAGAGAACATTGTTGTTGTAGGGCGCCATCTCAAAGGGCGTCGACCAGTTGTGTCGGTCATTGTTATAGTCGATGCCGTTCATGGCGTAGTAGAAATTCGCGCCGAGGTCGGGGGATTTCAGCAGGTAGCCGTTCTGGAATTCGGCGTAGATGACGTTGGAATTGGTGAAATCGACCACGGTGTAGAAACCATCTCCGCCGAGGATGTGATCCCAATCGTTGAGCGCGCCGGTGAGCGTGCGCAGGGTGCCGTTGTCCTGCGTGCCGCCGTAGAGACGTTCGGGATTGAGTTTGTCGATGGTCATGGCATAGAACTGCGAATTGCCCATGTTGGCGCGCGGCGTGAAGTTGTTGCCGCCGTCGGCGCTGTAGGCCACGCCGCCGTCGCCCCCGAGGTAGATCTGGTTGCTGTTGGTGGGGCTGAAAGCGAGCGCGTGGAAATCGACGTGGATGTTGCCGGCCATCTCACTCCAGGAGGCGCCGCCGTCGACGGATTTGTAGAGCGGCACACCGAGCGCGAAGACCACCTCGGGATCGCCGGGGTGGCAGCGGATCTGGCCAAAATACCACCCGAATCCGCCGGTAAAGCCGCTCAAGGCGGCATCGTTGACACGCGACCAGAAACCGCCGAGGTCATCGCTGCGGTAGATGCCGGCGAAGTTGCCGGGATGCTCATCGAACATCGCGTAGACGGTCTCGGAGTTTTGCGTCAGTGCCAGGCCGATGCGTCCGAGGATCGCCGACGGCGCCGGCAATCCGAATCCGGGGGTCACACCGCCATTGAGCTTCGTCCAGTTTGCGCCGAAGTCGGTCGAGCGCCAGATCGCGGTCGACCATCCCCCCGCCTGCCGTTGCATTGGATTGCGCCAGCGCTGCCACATGCCGGCGAGAATGGTGCCGGTGGAGGCATGGAAGGCGACATCGATGCAGCCGGTGGTGTCGTTGATGTAGAGCAATTGCTCCCAACTGGCGCCGCCGTTTTGCGAGCGGTAGAGGCCGCGTTCGGGATTGGTGCCGAACATGCGTCCGGCGACGGCGACATAGACGGTTTCGGGGCGGAGGGGATCGATGACGATGCGGCCGATGCTGTAGCTGTTGGGCAGGCCCACCAGGGTCCAGGATGCGCCGCCGTCGATGGTCTTGTAGATGCCGGTGCCCTCGTAGTTGTCGGTGGCGGCGTTGGCTTCGCCGGTGCCGGCATAGAGGATGTTGTCGTTGATCGGGTGGATCGCGATCGCGCCCATCGGCTGCGGCCCGGGGTCATCGAAGATCGGCGTCCAATTGTTGCCGCCATCGATTGACTTGAACACACCGCCGGCGGCCGAGGCGGCGAAGACGATGCTGGAGTTGTAGGGATTGATGGCAAGGTCGACGACCCGTCCGGGGATGTTGGTCGGTCCGGCATCGGACCAGACCGGCGCGGTTTGGGCGTCCTTGGCGGCGGACGCGCGCTGGAGGTCGAGCGCCTTGTTCTTCGCCTTCATGCGCGCCTCGACGGGGACATCGTCTCCCGGCCAGGCGCGTTGGAGGTAGAACCAGTCGTTGGGACGGGCCTTGGCCTTGGGAACCTTGCCGCGTTGGGCGACAAAGTCATGCACCATGGTGAAGTAGGCGCGCGAGGGCGAAGTGCGCTCGCGCTGGGTCAGGGACAGGTACACGATGGCCACGCCGAGCAGCGCGCCGGCGGTCAGCAATACACGTTTGATTGTCATTCGCAGTCCGTCTGTGTGAAGTAAAACGAGCAAATCACTCCGCAAGGTACGGGATTTTGCGGATTTGGCAAGCGGTCGGGGGAACAAAGATTCCAAGCCGGTCGCGGCACAAGACGCCGCGACCCAATTGAAAAGAAGTTTCTCATAGGAGATCAGACATTCCTGTCTGACCTGCCGTTCCCGATTGCGGGGCGCTTTTTTGCCCCGCGATCGGGAACGGCATTACGCGGACGGGCATCCCTGCCGCAACGATTATTCGCGTCACCGGTCAAGGGCAGGGGTCGCAGAAGACCGAGGCCGGGTCGGCGGAGCGGAAGGCCACGTCAATCATCTTGATGACATCAATGACATCGCTGTGGCCATTGCAGTCCACGTCGGTGGCATTCACCGGGCACACGGGGCTGGTATCCGGGATACTCGATTGCCCTCGAAAGGCGACGTAGAGGGTGTAAACGACATCGAGAACATCGATGTTCGGATTGCTTGCCACGGCGGGATTGCCATGGCACTCGCAGAAGCAGCCGGAAATGCAGATCGTGCCCTTGGTGAAAGACGGCACGATGGCATTGGTGAATTCATCGACGAAGGCGATGTGATTGGCCGGCGTGGTGCAGCAGGAGTCGATCTCGAAGCAACCGATGTTCGTGTTCACATCGAAAACAAAGAAGAAGGACGCGCTGTCGCGGGTGGCGGGATCGGCTCCGGCCGCCAGGGCATACTCCTCATCCGCCTGCGGATCGGCAACGCTGACGGTGCGTACTCGACGGGGTCCGGGCTGATGCCGTCGACCGAGGCGGTCGGGGTTGCCCATGTGCTCGACACCGGGCCGCTGCAACTGTTGGTCGCGGCCGGCGTGGCGAAACGGCGGCGTGTGCACAATGCTTCCGGCCAACGCCCCAACGGGTCGGCCGAACCCAGCGGAGACGCATCCACGCGTGCGCCGGCCCGCACTTGGAAGAATGATGAACCTACCGGGCCGACGAAGTAGGCGCCTCCGGAGACCGCGCGAGCCTCGAGTTGGAAGACCATGCCGACAATCGGGACCTCATTGGAAACGAAGACGCCGACGGTGCAGACGGTCTGTCCAGGCGCGAAGGTACGGGACTCGACGACGATGGAATTGTCGGCGAACGCGGGATGAACCACCATGGCGACGAGAATCGCGGACGCGAAGAGGGTCCTGAAGAACGACATGTTTCCTCCGAGGACAAATGGCGGGCCGCTTACAATGAAAGAGTATGACACCCGCTCCTGTTTGTCAAGCTGGCGGCGAGATGGCGGAGCGAAGGCGACATTGGCCCTTGATGAGGAGGTCGGACATTCTTGTCTGACCTGCCGTTCCCGATTGCGGGGCGCTTTTTTGCCGCGCGATCGGGAACGGCATGGCGCGGACGGGCATCCCTGCCGTGCGTATCGCCTCGTTCGGCGGGTCATAAAAACGGACCCGCATCACGCGGCGATGGACAGACAAGAATGTCTGTCCTCCTGAAAGGCAAAGCCAGCAAACCGTTCGCGGCACGGGGCGCCGCGAACGGTCTGAAATGACAGATGCGTGGCGCAAATACGAGGTCGCGGATGATAATGACTACTACGTCTGATTGGCGCGGAATTCGCGGATGTAGTCCCAGGCCTCTTCGGCGGTTTCGGCGTAGATGAAGAGGTCCTTGTCCTCAGGGTCGATGACGCCGTTTTCGACCAGCGCGTCGAAGTCGAGGACATCCTTCCAAAACTCGCGTCCCATCAGCACCACCGGCAAGGGCGGAACCTTCTGGGTCTGCACCAACGTGAGCGCCTCGAAGAGCTCGTCCATGGTGCCATAGCCGCCGGGGAAGGCCACCAGCGCCTTGGCGCGCAGGAGGAAGTGCATCTTGCGGATGGCGAAGTAGCGGAACTGGAAGCAGAGGTCGGGCGTGATGTAGTGATTGGGCCGCTGCTCGTGGGGGAGCGTGATGTTGAAGCCGATCGACTCGGCGCCGACGTCATAGGCGCCGCGGTTGGCCGCCTCCATGATGCCGGGGCCGCCGCCGGTGACGATCACATAGTCGACGGAGCCATCGCTGCGGTTGGCCTCGGAGACGATCCGTCCGAACTTGCGCGCCTCGTCGTAGAAGCGCGACAGCGACAGCAGCCGTTCCGCCGCCTTGCGGAGCGTGCGCAACCGCGGGTCCTTCGGATGCTCCTTCAATTGCGCGTCCAGCTCCGACAGACGCCGTTCGGCATCCGGTTTCTCCCAAATGCGCGTGCCGCCGAAGACCACGATGGTGGAGCGAATGCGGTGCTTCTGGAGGGTCAGCTCCGGCTTGAGCAGTTCGAGTTGCAGCCGCACGGGGCGCAGTTCATCCTGGCGGAGGAATTCGAGGTCCTCGTAGGCGCGGATGTAGGAGCGGGAGCGTTCCCACCAGTGATCTTCCGGTTCGCTGCGATTGGTCATGTTTGTTCCTCGATGCGGCCGGGTCTCCTCCGCCGTCGCATCAAGGAGCGGCGCGCGTCGGGGATCAACAAGAGAAAAACTCGGGCGCGGCGACGGCGCAAAAAAAAACGAGCGGGGAGTCGTGCGACTCCCCGCTCGGGACGAGCATGTCAAAGCGAACTAATTGCAGGTCGAGCCGCCTGGCGGCGCGGTGTCGCACGGGTTGCAGAACTCGACGGCCGGGTCGCCGCCGCGGAAGGCGACGGTGGCCATCTTGACGACGTCGACGACGTTGCTCACGCCATCGCAGTTGACGTCGGTGCGTTCGGCCGGGCAACCTGGATCACAGGTTGAAGGCGTACCGCGGAAGGCGATGTTGATGGCAATGACCACGTCGCGCACATCCACCTTGACGCCGTCGCAGTTGGCGTCGCCGTGGCAGGTGCACACGCAGGTCGCCACACAGGCCGCCTGGCCGCAGGTGAAGTAGCCGCCGCAGGTCGCGGTGCCGGCGCAGGTGGCCGCCTGGCAGGTGCTTGTGCCCGGACAGGTCACGTTGCCCTGGCAGGAGTGCGTATCCCAGCAGGTCGCGGTGTGCGCGCAGGTGGCCTGACCGGGACAGGTCGGCGTGCCGGCGCAGGAGATCGTGCCGTTGCAGGTCGGCCCATCGCAGGTCGTGGTGCCGACGCAGGTCGTGAATCCGGCGCAGGTCGCCTGATGGTCGCAGGTCGGGCTGTTCGGGCAGGTGTGGTAGCCCTCACAGGTGGTCGAGTAGTGACAAGTCGCGCCGCCTTCGCAGGTGACGTTGCCCTGACAGGTGTAGGCGCCGAAGCAGGTCACGCTGCCTTCGCAGGTGGCGAAGTCGCAGGTCGGTTGATTGACGCAGGTCGGCGAGCCCTGGCAGGTGCCGGTCCAGCAGCAGGTCGGCTGCGAAGTGCAGGTCACGCCGGTCGCGCTGCAGGTCGGTGTCTTGCCGCAGGTCGGCATGCCGGTGCAGGTCTGCCAGTTGGTGCAGGTCGGTCCCCACGCGCCGCAGGTCGGCATGAAGCCGGAGCAGGTGGTGGTGCCTTCACAGGTCGGCCATCCCGGCGATGTCGGCGTGCAGCAAGTTGGGCTGCCCGGGCAGGTGGAACTGCCGGAGCAGGTATTGAAGCCGCTGCACGAATATGAATCCGGACAGGTCGCCGAACCCGGACAGGTGGTGCCATTGCAGGTCTGAGTGCCCGGGCAGGTCAGTGCGCCATGGCAGGTCGCCACGCCGGCGCAAGTCTTGGCGTTGATGCACGAGACCGCACCCAAACATGACGGATTGCCGGCGCAGGTGTTTTGACCGGCGCAGGTCGCCTGTCCCCAGCAGGAGAAATGCTGGCCACAGGTCGGGCTGGGCGAGCAGGTCACCACCGCGCAACTGACCGACTGCGGGCAACTTGGCATGCCGATACAGGTGGCCGCGCCTTTGCAGGTCACCTGGCCCTTACAGGTTGTCGCGCCCTTGCAGGTCGGCGAACCGGGGCAGGTCGACAGCGCTGCGCAGGTGATCGTATGGCCGCACGAGATCGACCCCAGACAGGTCTGTGTGCCCGGACAAGTCACCACATCGGCGCAGGTGATCGAGCCAGCACAGGTGAACTGGCCGGCGCAGGTCAGCAATGTGGGCGAACAGGTCGCGGTGCCGGCGCAGGTGGCCGCTCCGCCGCACGTGTGCAGCGGCGCGCAGGTCGGGGTGCCGGCGCAGGTCTGGAAGCCGGTGCAGGTCGCTTGATTCGGACAGGTCGGCGAGCCCACGCACGTGTAGGAGCCCTCGCAGGTCTGATAACCCGGACAAGTCGGCACATCGGAACAGGTGATGTTGTGGCAGGTCGTGGTGCCCTGGCAGGTGGCCGCTCCGCCCGGACAGGTGGGCTGATTGGCGCAGGTCTGCAGATCCGAGCAGGTCGGTGTGCCGGGGCAGGTGTTCGACCACGAGCAGGTGTTGTAACCGGTGCATGTTGCCGTGGTGTTGCAGGTGACATTGCATGTCGCCGCGGTCTGACAGGTCACGGTGCCGGCGCAGGTCTGTTGTCCGGCGCAGGTGGCGCTGCCGGGGCAACTGGCTTGTGCGTCGCAAGTCTGGGTGCCGGTGCAGGTATTGGAGCCCGGACAAGTCAGACTGGCGTTGCACGTGTTCTGGCCACTGCATGTGGCCGCAGTCCCGCAAGTGGGCAGACCGGCTCCGCAAGTGGTGGTGCCATCGCAGGTTGGCGTGCCCGGACAGGTCTGATTGCTGGCGCAAGTCGCCGCGCCCGCGCAGGTGTGATATCCTTCGCAGGTGTAGGTGCCCGGACAAGACGGATAGCCGACGCAAGTGGTCGCGTTGTTACAGGTCGCGTAGCCCTTGCATGTCGGGTTGCCGTCGCAGGTGGCGCCGGTCGACCCCAGGCAGGTCACACTCCCCTGGCAGGTGGCCCAGCCGGGACAACTGGCTGTGCCCTGGCATGTCGCGACCGTGGCCGCGCACGATGCGGTGCCGTCGCAGGATGGCTCGGTGCTGCAGGTGGTGCTGCCCGGACAGGTGGGATGGCCGGCACAGGTGGCGCCGGTGGCATCACACGAGGGCGAACCATCGCAGGTCGGGCCGGTTGGATCGCATGTATTCGACCCGGAGCAGGTGACGTAGCCGGGACAGGTCGCTCCGCCAGCCGCGCAGGAGACGCCGCCGCAGGTGGCGGTGCCATCGCAGGTCGCGCCCGCGGTACAGGTGGCGGTGCCGCCGCAGGTCGGCGATTGATCGCAGGTCGGCGTGGCGGCATCGCAGGTGATCGAGCCATGGCAACTGGCCGTGTTGTAACAGGTCGGCTTGCCATCGCAGGTCGGCTGCATGTTGCAGGTCGGGAAATGCAGACAGGTCGGCTGGTCGCCGCACGTCGGCTGGTCACTGCAGGTGGTCGAGCCCGGACAGGTCAGCGTGCCCTCGCAGGTGGTGGTGCCGGGGCAGGTCTGCTGGCCGGAGCAGGTGGTCGAGCCATCGCACGACGCGGTGCCGGCGCACGAGGCGGTGCCGGGACAGGTGGTCGTCCCCTCGCAACTCTGGGTGCCGATGCAGGTCGGGAATCCCGGCATGGTCGGCGGCAGACAGTCGGGCGCGCCGTTGCAGGTCATCTCGCCGGTGCAGGTGGCCGTCCCGTCACATGTGGGAGTCCCAGTGCAGGTGTAGGTACCGTCGAGTGTCGCCATCTTGGCACCGGCGGCGCCGGGATTGGGGGCCTGCTCCGGATGCGGCCTGGCCTGCTTCGCCGGGTAGGCGGGCTTGGCGGCGGCATTCGGCTCCTCAAATTTTTCGATCGAGGTTTTGAGACTGTGCTGGAAGAGCGGGGATGGTTCCGGATCTGAAGCGGAGAACGCGTTGGAGACCAGCGCGAACGCGACGAGCAGGGTCGAGACTACCAGCAGGCCACGACATCGCGCCTTGGTAGTTCGACCGCTGGTACAGATACACTTCACGACCCACCTCCTGGGCCAGGGTGCAGGACTCTTCAGTTGCCTCAGAACACTTCGTGCACAATGCAATGGGCCGTGAAGTACAGTTCGACCCACCGGAGCCACAAAACCACACATTAATAATCTTGTCAAGAATTTTTCAGACGGAATTAATTCACTTTACGTCGCGGCGCCGCCATAACACATTACAAGACAATGCGATAGAGAAAAATAAAGCGGGCGGGACACCTTGTGTCCCGCCCGTTGGCGCGTCCGGCTCGTCTTGGCTACGGGCAGTTGGTTGGATAAGGTGAAGTAGCTACAATTTAATCTGACAGTTGTTTATGGTTTGGGTGTCACGAGT